>JAZQZC010000025.1:0-26556 GCA_045633845.1 Clostridia bacterium | reverse complement strand
AATACAAAAAAACAAATTTTACAACAAATTCAAAACAAAATAAACGAAAAACCAATAAAAACAAATAATTTCACAGATTTTCAGGCATTGGTTTTCTGCTTTTTGAACAGTTGGGGGCGGCGGGTAACAGCTATAGCTTTTTGCACACTTGACTTTAAAGGCTTTTTTTGCTATAATATGCTCCACAATACATTCCATTTTTAGTTTAAAGAGGGATAATATATGAACATTATAGTAGTAGGATGTGGTAAAGTTGGAAGAAAGCTTGTTTCCCAGCTTTCCCACGAAAAAGAACACAATATTACAGTTATAGATTCAAGACAGGCTATTGTACAAAAGCTTGTAAACAATTATGACATTATGGGCGTTGTAGGCAGCGGCACCGACGTTGACATTTTAAACGAAGCATCTGTTGAGGATGCAGATGTGCTTATTGCTGTAACAGGCTCCGATGAGCTCAACCTTATGGTGTGCCTTATGGCAAAAAAGCTCGGTGACTGCAACACAATTGCCAGAGTGCGCAAGCCCGAATATTACAAAGCAATAAATATAATAAAGGAAGAGCTTGGGCTTGCACTTGTTGTTAACCCCGAAATGTCGGCAGCCAACGAAATTGCTCGTATTTTGCGTTTTCCGTCGGCAATCAAAATTGATACATTTGCAAAAGGCAGGGTTGAAATACTCAAGTTTGAAATTCCCGAGGGTTGCATCCTTGACAATATGCAAGTGCTTGAAATTGCAGCAAAGCTCGGCAGCTACGTGCTTGTGTGCGGAGTTGAGCGCGGCGAGCAGGCATTTATACCATCTGGTAATTTTGTGCTTCACTCAGGCGACCAGATAAGCATTGTTGCATCTATTAAAGAAGCCTCGGCATTTTTTAAAAAAATAGGCATACGCACAAACAAGGTAAAGGATACCCTTATTGTAGGGGGAAGCGATACATCGTACTACCTTGCGCGCAATCTTATGAAAACAGGTATACAGGTAAAAATTATTGAGCAAAATCAGAGCCGATGCGACGAGCTGTTTCAGCTGCTGCCAAATGCCACCATTGTAAACGGCGACGGCACCGACAACAAGCTGCTTATGGAGGAAGGACTTGCCACATTTGACTCTTTTGTTTCTATGACAAATATCGATGAAGAAAATGTGCTGCTCTCATTGTACGCAAAAACACAGACCAAGGGCAAGGTTGTTACCAAAATAAACAGAATAGAATACGGCAATGTTATAGACGATTTGCAGCTTGGCACAACAATTTACCCCAAAAATATCACTGCCGAAAACATTGTGCGCTTTGTACGTGCCAAAAGGAATTCAATTGGCTCAAACATCGAAACAATGCACATTATACTTGACGGAAAAGCGGAGGCTCTTGAATTCCGCATAAAAGAGAATTCGCCTGTAACTGGTAAAACCCTTGCGCAGCTCTCTCTCAAGGAAAACATACTCATTGCCTGCATAACCCGCGGCGGCAAGGTTATTATACCACGCGGTCAGGATACAATAGAGGTGGGCGATACCGTGGTTGTTGTAACTCTTAAGAAAGGCTTTAAGGATATCCGCGATATCTTAATGTAAAAGAGTTATGAACTATAAAATGATTATAAACATTCTTGGCTGGGTGCTCAAAATTGAAGCAGTGGCCATGTTAATACCCTTTGTATGCTCCATATGCTACAAGGAGAGCGAAATAAAGGTATGGGCAATTTGCATTGCGCTTTGCTTTGCAGTAGGATTTTTGCTGTCACGGCGTCAACCCAGGCGAAAAGCATTTTATGCAAAAGAAGGATTTGTTACCGTTGCGCTCTCTTGGATTGTAATGAGTCTTTTTGGTGCAATTCCGTTTATGCTATCGGGCTATATACCAAACTTTTTTAATGCATTTTTTGAAACTGTGTCGGGATTTTCCACAACAGGTGCATCAATACTTACAGATGTTGAAATATTGCCAAAATCCATGCTTATGTGGCGAAGCCTTACCCACTGGATTGGCGGCATGGGAGTACTTGTATTCCTTATGGCAATATTGCCTCTTTCGGGCAGCAGCAATTTGTATCTGCTCCGCGCCGAAAGCCCCGGCCCCGCTGTTAACAAGCTAGTGCCCAAGGTAAAATCAACCGCAATGATTTTGTATGGGATATATATATCCCTTACCGTTATGGAAATTGTATTGTTGCTTTTGGGTGGGCTCAATTTGTTTGAAGCACTCACCCTTTCGTTTGGTACTGCAGGAACGGGCGGATTTGCAATACTCAATTCGGGCATTTCAAGCTATTCGCCTTATGTGCAATATGTAATAAGTATATTTATGATACTGTTTGGTGTTGACTTTGGCCTGTATCACATACTGCTGTTCAGAGAGGCAAAAGCGTCAATCTTAAAATCAGATGAATTAAAAGGCTACTTTGGAATAATTGCAGTTGCAATAATACTTATATTTATAAACTGCCATCATTTGTTTGCAACTGCGGAACAGGCTTTCAGGCACATTTTATTTACGGTTGGTGCTATTATAACTACTACAGGGTATTCAACTACCGACTTTAACCTGTGGCCGCAGTTTTCAAAGGTAATTATTGTATTTTTGATGTTTGTTGGCGCCTGCGCCGGAAGCACTGGTGGCGGTATGAAGGTATCGCGTATTATAATACTGCTTAAAACAATTGTAAAAGAAATACGAACCTGTGCTCACCCAAGGACAACGCTTAAAATCAAAATGAACGGCAGACTTGTAGAGCACGAAACAATCAGAGGTGTAAATGTGTATGTAGCTGCATTTGCAAGCATATTTATTGCATCGCTGCTTGTAATAAGCCTTGACAACTTTAGCTTTACAACTAATTTTACTGCTATTGCCGCAACAATAAACAATATCGGTCCAGGTCTTGAAATGGTAGGACCCACAGGAAACTTCTCGGAGTTTTCCAATCTTTCAAAATTTGTTATGAGCTTTTGTATGCTTGTAGGACGTCTTGAGGTGTTCCCTATGCTGATATTGTTTAGTCCATACACCTGGCGTAAATAACCTACGGCTTCAAAAAATCCTGTACCAATAAGGTACAGGATTTTTATTATTATTGTTTTAATGCTGATTTAATTATCTCAAATCCTTTGTTGCAATGTGGTCCATATCATCAAATTCCTGATTTTCGCCGCACATTGCCCATATAAATGAGTACGCCTTTGTGCCTACGCCTGAGTGAATAGACCAGCTTGGGCTGATAACAGCTTCCTCGTTGTGCATAATTATGTGGCGTGTTTCGTTGGGCTCACCCATCATATGGAATACTGCATCATTTTCGCCCATATCGAGATACATATACACTTCCATACGTCTGTCGTGAGTGTGGCTTGGCATTGTGTTCCAGTTAGAGCCCGGGTCAAGCTGTGTAAGACCCATTGCGAGCTGACAGCTCTTCATAACCTCGGGGTGTATGTACTGATTGATAACACGCTTGTTACAATCCTCCACACTGCCGCAAGGAACTTTTTTTGCTTTTGTAATATCTATTTTTACAATAGGATAGCTCTTGTGAGCAGGGCAGGAGCTTACATAGAATTTTGGCGGATTTGCCTTGTCCGTACATTTAAACACAACCTCTTTGTTGCCCATACCTATGTACATACCGTCGCGGGGGTTCATTTCGTAATCCACGCCGTCAACTGTGATTATACCCTTGCCGCCTATATTGATACAGCCCATTTCTCTTCGCTCCAAAAAATAGTCCGAAGCAAGCTCCTTGCCGCCAACAAGCTGCAATTCCTTTTCAACCGGCATAAAGCCTGCGGTGATAATTCTGTCAATATGACTGTACACCATTTTTATATTGTCGGGTGTAAACAGCTTGCTTATGTGAAATTCCTCTCTGAGTCTGTCTGTTGTATAATGCTTGACATCCTTTGGATTAGCCGCGCATCTTATTTCCATAATAATTACCTCCTGATAAAATTTATTACAATTATAATACCATCAAAAAATTTAAAAGTCAAGGAGGTGAAAATTTCCCATAACTTTATTTTCTGTGGAATATTTTTTTGTTGAGATTTCGCAGAAAATTTGATTTCTATGTTTTAAAAGGCAAAAAACAATGCCTTATTCAGCATTGTTTCTATACTCATTAATTATTTCTATATTTTTTAATAATAGTTCCTTTTCTTTAGATGAAAAGGTTTCTGTTAGTTCTGCAACTTTTTTCACAAAATGATTATTTCCAGATTTGTTGTTTAAATCTCCAAAAAGTAAACTATCTATTGATATTTCAAGAACATTTGCAATCTTTACTAATGTTTCAAGTGAAGGTATTCCTTTGGCTCTTTCTATCTGTCCTATAAAGGTAGTTGAAACATCAAGTTTTTCTGCTAATTGCTCCAATGTATATTTTTTATCTTTTCTTTGTTTCCTTATATGTTTTCCCAATAATTCATAGTTCAAAACATTAACACCTACCTTTATTTTAATTCTAACACTATACACTTATCATTAACAGAATATAAAATCTTAAAACATTAACTAAAATCTGTATTTTCTATTGACAGTTATGTATTTTTTTGTTATAATATGTCATAATAGGAGGCGATGAACTTGAAAAACAAGTCATTTTTTTCACAAATTATGTTATTAGTTATTTTGTCTGTAATTTGTGTAGTGTTGACTGTTGGCATTGCTCTTTTAGTCGGTTCTTCTAATACAATATTGTTTGATTTTGAAAACCTTAATTTTTCTAATATGATACCTGTCTTAATATTAGGTGGTTTCATTAGTTGTGTTGTTGTTGGAATAACTGTTCTTTTTGTTGCCAGGTCAATATTTTACAAAGTTAAAAATTATTTATCAGAAGAAGATAAAAAAGGAGAAGATAAAAAATGAAATGTACTAATCACCCTGAAATCGATGCACAAGGAATGTGTGCATACTGTGGCAAACCATTCTGCAAAGATTGTCTTGTAGAAGTAAAAGGAAGAATGTATTGTAAAGATGACCTTGGCAATGTTCTTGATGAGGCAAAACAATCAAATGGTGGTCAACCAACTATTAATATTACTAATTCAAATGAAAGCACCAACACCAATGCTAATCTCAATGGTGGTTTTGGAGTTGGTCCGAGAAAGAGTAAAATGGTTGCTTTGATTTTATGTATTTTAGGTTTCTTTGGTCTTGGTGGTCTTCACAGAATGTATGTTGGAAAAGTAGGTAGTGGTGTTTTACATTTCTTTACATATGGTTTATGTGCAATTGGAACAATAATTGACCTTATTTCTATCTTATCTGGTGGTTTTAGAGATAGTTATGGGTATCCTTTGGTCTAAATATAAACAACTATCAAACAGAAAAAGACATACCTTACATTCTTTGGATGTAGGGTTTGTCTTTTTTGTTATATTGTTCTTTTTAACAAAGATTTTTTCTGTGTCATTATGCCCTATAAAAAATATTTTTGGTATTTCTTGCTTTGGTTGTGGTATGACAAGAGGTTTCATATCAATCTTAAACCTTGATTTCAAAACTGCATTTGAATATAATGTTTTGTCTATACCTTTATTTGTGGGCATTGCACTATATTGTATATTTGTTTTAATAGATTTTTTTCTTGATAAAAACTATGTCTATATTCTTGAAAAACAACTTGCTAAAAAATATATGTATTTGGTATATATAATAATCTTGATAATGGCAACTATTTTGAATAATCAGATTTAATACTGTATCAAGGATTTTTCTAATTGTGTCCCAACACTTTTGCATAAAGTTTTTGCAAAATAGTTGACAAAATAAATTTTATTCAGTATAATGAATATAGAAAAAGGCAGTCCGTTAAACGACTCGCCAAATACGAAACTAAAAATTAGTCGCTACATTTTGACGTGTGGGCGACTAATTTGCTTTTATATCGAAAACAATCAAAAAGATTATTGTAAAAATCAACATTCTAAATAACATTTTTCCCATAAAGCAACCACCCCCTTTCCATTATGTAATGGGGTTTGGGGCGAGCCGTCCACGGAATGTTCATTCCCGAACTGCCTGTCAGATTTCTCCGACAAAGACATTATACAACATCTTTTTTATTATTTCAACATCTTTTTATAAAAAAGTAAAAGAGCTTTTATAAGACTTTTGGCAGTTTTATAAAACCGCTAATATTATTTATAATGTGCGGAACTTTGCCACAACACCAATTATGCATATAAAAAGACAACTACAATTTAATTTCTCTGCGAGATTAGGGCAAAAAGTCCATTTCACAGAAAGTCGAGTTATAGAAAAAATTTATTCTGTGAGCAAAATGTTTTGTTGTAGAAAAACGGAAAATAAAATACGCCTTTTCATATGCCTCAAGGCATATTTCACAGCGAAGCAATATATCACACGCCGAAAGGCGTATTTCTACTAAAAAAACACCAACATATGAGGTGTACTCTTAAGGACAGTAATTTTAAAAGGCTGAACGATTGATTTCGTTCAGCCTTTTATCGTAGGGTGCAGCGTTTACGATGCACCGCTTATAAGGTCTTAGGATTATCCTAAATCATTGGTAGATGCTACACATCGTCCCTGCTTGTTACAGTACCGGACAAATTTATTGATAAAATCCACCATTTCCAATTTTAGCCCAAGTAACCATATCCCAACTACTGCTATTTTTAGTAAATACTATTTGTAAATCATAACAGCCAGATACATCGATATCAAAGTCAATTGGTTGTGATTTTTTTGTGATTTCTGGTGATGTATAAACTGTTTTTCCGTCAGTTTTTATGGCAAACTGCACTGTTTGATCGCTGTCTGTACCATCTGTAACATATATTGTTCCTTTAAATCTTGAATATTTCATATTTAATATTTTCTCGAAAGTATCACCTCCATAATATGGATTTATTCCTCTTGAATATATATTTCCAAGATTATCCTTTAAATCGCTTGTATCATCCCAATCATCTCCTATATTTCCTTCACAACTTAATTCTTCAGTCGGATATTCCAAATTTCCGTTCATATCACCAAGATAAACAGTGAAATTAGGTCCATCCCAATATACAGGTTTACCTATAGCATTTGCAACTGCTCTTACCGGTAAGTATGTTGTGCCATTATAGATAATAGGTTCAACTTTGTTGCCATTTACATCAGTGGGGTTTAGTTTTTGCCCATCGATAACAATTTTAATTCCGTTAGCAATTACATTATATAGTGTAGTTGTGTTTGCACCAAATACAACACCGCCTGTTACAGTTGCTCCTATCAACACTCCTGTAATCAATCCTTGTAATCTTTTCTTCATTTTGTTTTACCTCCAAATTTTATTTTATGAATATCATTCACAAAATGAGTATAACATATATTTATAAATTACGCAAGTGCGTATACGCAAAAATGTAAATTATTTTAAAATATCTTCACGAGGTGTTTTAAAATGGATGTTAAAGATGTAATAGTAAAAAGATTTAATGAACTATGTGCTGAAAGAAATATGCGAATAAATGAACTTGCAAATGTATCAGGCGTAACACCATCAACCGCATATAGTATGATGGATAAATCACGCAGGGATATTTCCATAAGAACAATCAAGAAATTTTGCGATGGATTAGAAATAACATTAGGAGAATTCTTTTCAACAAAAGATTTTGATGATTTAGAACAGGAAATAAAATAAGATTATGGATTTACCAAAACGAAAACCAACAAGATTAAAAGGGTATGATTATAGCACACCTGGAGCATATTTTATTACGATATGCACAAAAGATAGAAAAGAATTATTGTCAAAAATCGTAGGGGACGATGCCCACATCGGCCCGAAAAACCAATTATCACAATATGGATTGGTGTGTAATAAATACATTAACAACATAAATAACAAATACGAAAATGTAACAGTTGATAAATATGTGATAATGCCAAATCATATTCATTTGATTATATTTCTTCGCGGGACGATGAAGGCATCGTCCCCTACAAAGAATATTGAAACTATTATTCGTTCATTTAAAACAATGGTAACAAAAGAAATAGGTTACTCTATATGGCAAAGGTCATATCACGACCACATTATTCGTGGTGAAAAAGATTATCATAAAATATGGGAATACATAGACACAAATCCTTTAAAATGGGAATTAGACTGTTTTTACAATGACAAAAGGTCGTAACGATTTTGCTACGACCTTTTACTGTCCTTTAGAGTACACCTTTTAGTCGATGCTTTTTTCTGGAGCTGGTGATCGGACTACAGGGCACCTTGCGCCCTGCATAGCACGGCTTACCAATCGTGCTTCTCTTCGCTTGCACTCTTGGAGCCTTTGCGATCTCACCTATCGGTCCAAGTCCAATTCACCATACTTCGCAAACAAAAAACGGGCAAACGCCCGTTTTTTGTTTGGAGCTGGTGATCGGACTTGAACCGACGGCCTATTGATTACGAATCA
This sequence comes from Clostridia bacterium, assembly GCA_045633845.1. Taxonomy (GTDB): domain Bacteria; phylum Bacillota; class Clostridia; order UMGS1810; family UMGS1810; genus RGIG4708. Next base: position 18,126 of record JAZQZC010000025.1, on the reverse strand, counting down.
ATTGCGCTACCAACTGCGCCACACCAGCAAATATTAAGAGGGAGGCAAAATTCTCCCTCCTGGTATTATACAATATTTAACTATTTAATGCAAGTGTTTTTTACTGAATCACATCAAGCTGTACAACCTGTGATTCAACCTGAACTCTTTTTGTGTAATAAATACCTTTTTGGTTGTAGTACATAAATTTTGCTCCGTTTGCGCTTATGCCGCTGTCGTTTATAATGGCATCAGACAAAACTGTAACCTTTACATCGTACCTTTCAGGCATTTGGCTGTAAACAGGTGTGCCGTCGGTTTTTATAACATAATCATATGCCGGTTCATATTCAACCTTAACTATTTCACCAACGCATTTGCCGCTTTCTTCGTCAAAAATTTTGTCGCCCTCTACAAGCTGGTCTACTGTGTACATACGTACTGCCTTTGTAAGAAGTGTGTATTGCACCTGACCATTTGATGTGGTTACATCGGAGTGAGCACTGAGGTTAAACTTAAAATAAGTAACCGCAACGGCAACAACAATAATAAGAATTACAAGCAAATCCACTATATTTATTTTTCCAAACAATTTACCTTTGTTATCTGTCATATGCGTGCCCTCCTTACTCTGATATATCCATATCGATTACATGGCCGTAGCCAACGTAATTTTTTGACTTAAGGTATGCCACTGTGCCAACCTTCACCTTTTGGCTTGCAAACTGAATGTTGCCGTCTGTCATAGATGTGGGAGTACCCTTGATTGTAATGTACACATTTTGTCTGTTTGGATACTCAACGAGCTCATATTTACCGCTTTGAGTGTTTGAAACAACGGAGGTTGCCTGCTTTGTTTCCACATTTTCCACCTTGCCGTAGTAGCCGCCCTTTACACTGTCGTATATGTCGTCGCCCGGTTGAATTTTGCTTGCCAGGTCTATTTCACAATTGGCAATTTCCACCGTAAAGGTTACCTCAGATACTGCCACTGCTGCATTTTCGCCTGTTTTTGCAAGCATTTTGTAACCAACAAATACTGCTGCAATTAATGCAATAATTATCAGAATATCAAATATATTGATTTTTTTGTTCATCTATTTACCCTCCATTACCGCATAATACACACTTTGGATATTTGCAGTATTTTGCTCTGCCGTAAACTTTTTGTTAAATACCGCTTTGCTCTTAAGCTTAAGACTTTGGCGAAGTGCCTCGTCGGACAAGTACATTTTTACCTTTTGATACAAATCATCGGCATTTTTGGTTTGGAAAATAAGTCCGTTTTCGCCGTGGGTTACAACTCCCGGATTGCCGCCAAAGTCGCTGACAATTGCAGGCAAGCCTATACTCATACCCTCAAGGAGCGAGAGGCTTGTTGCCTCTGTGCCGAAGGACGCATTCATATTTGCATCAAGTATGTTCATAATGCCGGTTACATCTGTAACAAAGCCTGCCATTATAACATCATGCACAATACCAAGCTGTGCCGTCCTGTCGCGGATTGGCTGCTCATAATCACCTGTGCCAGCAATAAGGAGCTTTACCTTAAAGCCGTCGTCACGAAGCATTTTGAGTGCCTCAAGCAGATAAACGTGACCCTTTACCTCATTAAGACGTGCCACAATACCGAGCAAAAATTCATCATCCGAAACATTGTAATTTGCACGAAGTCTTTTCTTTTCGTCATCGGATATCTGGTTAAGGGGCTCCACGCCGTTTTGAATAACAACAATCTTTTTTTCGCTTATGCCTGTTTGTGTAAGATTGTCTTTTGCTGCCTCCGCAACCGCAATTATTTTGTCTGCCGTTGCATTGTTAATAAAACCGTTTATTATTTTGCCTATGCCCTTTGAGATTTTGGGGCTTGGCTCAAACACACTGTGGCGGGTATATACAACCTTGCAATTGCCACACAGCCGTGCTGCAATCCGCGCAGACATACATCCGTGTGAGTGAACAATATCGGGCGCAATAGCTTTAAAAATATTTTTTAAATTACTTATGCCCTCTTTGCCGAGAGATTTGTCGGATATGCCGTCTGTTTCTACATAATTACCGCCAAGCTTTTGTATTTCGGGAATGAGCAGACTGGCGCGGGGTACAACAACTGTCAAATCAATTTTTGACTTGTCGTAATATTTTAAAAACGTGAGCACGCATTTGCCTGCGCCGCCGATATTTGTGTCGGAAATAACATTTACAACCTTCAGCATTTTTGGGCCTCCCTCTGTATAAGTATAGCACTACACGTGAGCGCAATAATAATATAAAACATAAATACTATGCGGTAGTTGTACCACACATTATCAAACATACCCTGTACAAGGTAGCCAAACATTCCTGCCGAAAGTCCTGTTATGGTTGCACTCAGCATTTTGTCTTTGTTTTCGGCAATTATGGTGGATATTGCCATTCGGTAATACGTGAACACTATTACCAAAAATACAAGCATACCCAAAATTCCGTTTTCCACAAGTATATGAAGATACAAATTGTGTGAGTGAGGCGCCACTATACCCGAATAGGAATAAAAGGGATATATCATATTAAAAGCGTCACTGCCAAGGCCTATGCCCGACATCCAATAATCCTTAAGCATTGCAATTGTACCCATCCATATATACACGCGGTACGAGGTGGAGGTGTCGGTTGTGTCACCTATGCTCAAAAACCTGTCTATAACATTTTGCGGCAAAAGCATTGGCACAAAAAATGCAAAAATCACTCCAAGCCATACAATTCTGCCATCGTAAAACATACAGAACAAAATTATTGCAACAATAAGGCCTATCCAGTTGCCGCGTGAATATGTGTACACCATACAAAGTGCAAGCAGGGCGGTAACAACCACACTGACTGCCTTGTTAAATGCCGATGGGCGTGAAAGAATGTATCCTGCCGCAACAGGTATAAGCAGCAGCAGATATTCACCAAGCACATTTGGGTTGCCAAAGGTTGAAATAACGCGTGTTTCGATATCCTCAAACATTTCGGTATCTGTCCAGGTTGTTCCCTCCGCAAAGCCGAACATATGCTGATATATGCCATATATTGCAACAGCGGCACCTGCAAAAAGCATTGCGGTAATAAGTGCATAAAGCTGACCCTTGGTGCGTACTGCATTTACAGTAAGGTAAAATCCGAGCACAAATGCAAAGTATACCAAAAATATTTTTATACTGCTCATCGGTGCAAAGGATGTTACCGATGATATAAACAAAACGAGTGCAAAGAGTGCAACAGGCGCATCAAGAGGCGTGTGTCTGAATTTAAAAGACAGGTCACCGAGCACTTTGATAACAAAGCTGAAAAAGCTTACAAGCACCATTGCCACAACTCCCATTGTGGGAGCAAAGGGCATTGTGATTAGCGCTGCAAAAATGCCCACTCTGTAATCGTATATTGCAAAGCCTGCAACAACAAGACCGATTACCATTATGGGAGCTGCAGGAGAATTTGTTGCAACTGCAACTGCGCCGGTAACAAGCCCCAGGCAAGTGTGGGCGCACAGGGATGCAAAGGAGTTGCTTTTGTTTGGCTGCTCGCTTGGAATTTGCGCCTCAAAAAGCTTTGACACAAATTTTACAACCACACTGCCTCCAAACAATACGCTTATTGACTTGTCTGCAATTATTGCAAAAATTCCGATTGCGGCAGCTACCGCAAAAACAGATGCATACTCACGTAATCCAAATGCAAGGCATACCGCAGCGGTACTTAAAATATACATTCCGTATGCTCTTACAGAGCGCGTAAAAAAGTTTTTATAATAATCGTTTACAATGCCGAAAATCAGTGACTCCGACAGTCCTGCATAAAGCTTTGCAAACAAGGCTCTCAAAGCAGATACAATTTTATTTTTAAATATTGCACTGCCCTTTAGCATATTGGGATATGTTTTAAAATAATTTGCAAAAAAGGACTTATCGGTAAGCTTAAGCCATAGCTTGCTCACAAGCTGCTGAAGCTTGTAAAATACGCTTGCGTCAAAGCAACCCTTAAGCCATTTTGCAAATTTAACAACCAGGCTTACTATTAAACTTTGTGTCAAGAGGTTCACTCTCCTTTCACTTTGTGTGTGACAAGGTGTATAATATCTGTTATTTCGTTAACCTTTAAAATTATGCAGCAGGCAAAATATACAACCGCCCCTGCGCACACAGGCACAAACAACGATATAATTTTGTCATTTGTCGGTACCAATACTTTAACAAATACTACACAAGCCGCCATCAAAGCAGTGCTTGCGGCAATTTTTAAAGCATATACACAGGTATCTTTGTTTATTATGCGTTTTTTTTGGTTAAGTATAAATACAAGAGCGGCACCTATAAGATTTGCCGCAACGGATGCCGATACCGCTAAGGCGCGGTATCCGCACGAAAAGCCCAATACAAGCACAAGGCTGAGCAGCACATTGATACCTATGCCCGCCATAGAAACGCGCATTGGTGTTTTACCGTCGTGCATAGCATAAAACGCTTTGTTGCATATTTCGGATATGCCGTAGCCAAGCATACCAAAGGAATAGCAAAAAAGTGCTCCCGATGTGAGAGCAGTAGACTGCGCACCAAACGCACCTCTCTCGTAAAACAGACGTATAATAGGCTGCGATAGCAGCAAAAAGCCCGCCATTACAGGTGCAATTATAAATATAACATATCTTATGGCTTTTTGAACAATAGACGAAAACTCGCCGTCATCTCCCTTTGCAACCGCACGTGAAAGTGACGGAAAAATAAGATTTGTAATTGCAAAGGTAAACACGCCCACAAGAATAATATACAGCTTGTTTGCATAGTCCAGCGCCGTAACTGCGCTGCCCCCCTCCATACCCGAGGCAAGGCGGATGTTTACCATTGTGTTGATTGGCTGAACCCACGTGCTGATAATTATGGGCAGTGCCAACACACACACCTTTTTGATGCCCTCGCTCCGCACATTAAGGCAGGGGCGGTATTTGTACCTGAGCTTAACAAGTGACGGTATTTGCACAACAAATTGCATCGCCCATGCAACAAGCATTGCAATTGCCACACCGTAAATACCAAAGGTGTCACCAAACACAAACAGATATATTATGAGCAATCCGTTGGATACAAGAGATATTATGGCAGGGATGTAAAATTCGCCAAAGGACTGCAAAATACCCACAAAGCAATATGCAAGCCCCGTAAACACAATTGTGGGGAACAAAATTCGCACAAGCTCCGAGGACAGTGCTATTTTGTCGGCATCATAGCCGCCTGCAATGAGATTTACAAACACATCCGAAAACAAAATGCCAAGAGCGGACATTGCAGTTGTTACCGCAAAAACAAGAGTAATAAACTGATTGGAAAAATCAATTGCCTTTTCTCTGCCGTCGCGCTCTAAATATTCATTAAAAATTGGAATAAACGCCGAGGTAACCGCCGAGCCCAGAGCTATATCAAAAAACAACAGGGGTATCCTGCTTGCTGTAGAAAATGCTATTGCCTCGTTGGTAGCGGTGCCGTACATACCCGCAAGGGCAATGTCACGCAGCATACCACAAACCTTTGCGGCAAGCGTCATTATTACAAGAAAGCCTGCGGTCAGCGCAGTATTTTTTTTAAGCTTCATATTAAACCTTCCGATACAAAAAATTGTGTAAAAGCAACACAACGACAAACCGCGTATTTACTGCGATTTGCCGATGTTGTTTGTAATTATAAGGTCTTAAGATACTCTTTGGTGAACTCTTCCATAATTTCGTCACGTTCGAGTCTTGATATAAGTATGCGGGCATTGTTATACCCTGTTATGTAAGTTGGGTCACCACTCATCAGATAAGCAACTATCTGATTTAAAGGATTGTAGCCCTTTTGCTTTAGCGCATCATATACAACTGCCATAATTTCCTTTACTTTTTGAGAGTTATCCTTTTCATTGCTGATTTTTAAAGTTTCGTTATACTGATCCATATTAGCCCGTTCCTTTCCTTAAAATTTATATTTATGTAGCAATTGTAACACAAAAAGCCATTATTTTCAAGCAAATTAATATTATGAGAACCACTTTTAACATAATTGTAATATAAAGATGGGAAAATATGTCGAAACAATGAACACAGGGAATGTAAAAATAGCTCAGACCGCAAAAAGGCAGAAAATTTAATACAAATATTGCAACAAGTATAAACAAAACACAATTTAATTGTAGAAAAATCTCAATTTTGAGATTTTTCTGATTTTATGCCTTTTTGCTATGAACAAACTATTTTTCCTATTCCCATAGCAAAACGACTGCAAAAAACCTAGTTTTTTACAGTCGCTTAGAATTTTTATAATCTTGCTTCGAGTTCCTTCTTCATTTCCTCATAGCCCGGCTTGTCAAGAAGTGCAAACATATTCTTTTTGTACGATTCAACACCCGGCTGATTAAATGGGTTTACACCCAACAGATATCCGCTTACCGCGCAAGCCTTTTCAAAAAAGTACACCATATTACCAAAGTGGTATGCATCTATTTGCGGAATGTTTACTATAAGATTTGGCACATTGCCGTCGGTATGCGCCAAAAGTGTGCCCTGGAACGCCTTTGTGTTTACAAAATCAACTGTTTTGCCTGCAAGGAAGTTAAGACCGTCGGTATTTTCGTCATCAACGGGGATTTCCAAATCCATAGTCGGATTTTCCACCTTGAGCACAGTTTCAAACATAATTCGTGCGCCGTCCTGAATGTACTGACCCATTGAGTGCAAATCGGTAGAAAAGTTAACCGAGCAAGGAAGAATACCTCTGTTGTCTTTGCCCTCGCTTTCGCCAAAAAGCTGCTTCCACCATTCGGAAAAATACTGAAGGCATGGCTCGTAGTTGACCATAAATTCCACACCCTTGCCCTTGCGCATAAGGATGTTTCGTACAGCGGCATATTTGTAGCAATCGTTGTCGGCATATGGCTTGCTATATTCTACCACTGCGTCCTGTGCGCCCTTCATCATAGCGTCAATATCTATACCTGCAGCTGCAATCGGCAAAAGGCCTACTGCTGTAAGTACAGAAAATCTGCCGCCTACATCATCGGGCACAACAAATGTCTCGTAGCCCTCTTTGTCGGCAAATTTTTTGAGTGCGCCTTTTTCTTTATCTGTTGTGGCATAAATTCTTTTCTTTGCCTCAGCTTCGCCATACTTTTCAATAAGAAGGCTGCGCAGCATACGGAATGCAAGAGCAGGCTCTGTTGTGGTGCCTGATTTTGAAATAATATTTACCGAAAATTCTTTATTCTTAACGTAGTTTATAAGCTGAGCAAGATATGTTGAGCTTATAGAATTACCTGCATATACAATTTTGGTTTTGCCCTTGTTGTCGTAATTATCAAAGGTATTTGTAAGCATATCGATTGCAGCTTTTGCGCCAAGATATGACCCGCCTATACCCACTACAACAAGAACCTCGGAATCGCTGTTGATTTTTGCAGCGGCTTTTTTAATGCGCGCAAATTCCTCTTTATCGTAATCATTCGGAAGAGTTACCCAACCAAGAAAGTCTGCCCCTGCACCGCTTTTGCTTTCAAGAATATCTGCCGCAGTGTTGGTCAGTGCTTCCATATTGTTGATTTCTTCATCGGTAATAAATTTTTTTGCTTTTGAGTAGTCAAAACTTATCATTGTTGTCACACCTTTTACAATAATTTAATAATTTAATAAAGTACGAAAATCATTATACCATTATATTTCCATTTTTTCAATAGAAAATTGCACAAATTTAAAAATCAGTGCAATTTTTTGTGTAAATTCTTTAAAATTGTTAATTTTCTGCCTTTTTGTCACGGAGCATAAGATTTGTAATAGCTGTTTTGGGGTTTGCGCCATTGTATAGCACATCGTACGCTGCGCTGACAATAGGCATTTCGATGCCTGTTTTTTGAGAGAGCTCGTATGCTGCCTTTGCAGTGAGTATTCCCTCAACAACCATATGAACCTCCTGCTGCGCCTCATCCGCGCTCATACCCTTGCCTATAAGTATACCTGCCCTGCGGTTTCGGGAATGCATACTGGTACATGTAACAATAAGGTCGCCTATGCCCGAAAGCCCCCAAAAGGTTTCTGCATTTGCACCTAGAGCGGTGCCCAGTCTTGCAATTTCGCTTATGCCCCTTGTAATAAGTGCCGCTTTTGTGTTGTCACCAAAGCCTATGCCGTCTATTACGCCGGCACAAAGAGCAATTACGTTTTTGAGTGCGCCGCCGTACTCAACACCTTTTACGTCTGTGCTTGTGTATATGCGGAACACATCGCTCATAAACACATCCTGAACAAGCTGCGCACACAGGGCATCTTCTGATGCAACCACATTGAGTGTGGGCATACCGCGGGAGGCTTCCTCCGCGTGGGATGGCCCCGACATTACCGCTACTTTTGCGTGCGGGCACTCCTCAAGCACAACATCGCTCATAGTAAGGTGTGTGCCCTGTTCAAGCCCCTTTGCCAAAATAACAATTGTACTGCCGCCGTCAAGATATTTGCTGATTGACCTTGCAATTTGACGTACTGATGAGGACGGAGTTGCAATTACAACAACATCCTTGCTTTTTACACACGAAATATCGCTTGTAAACGCAATTTCCGCATCAAGCGGTACTCCGGGTAAGTATTCACTGTTTTGAAGAGCCTCCGCAAGATTTTGGCTTTTTTGCTCATTGCGTGACCACAGGGTTACATTGTGATTGTTGCGGCGAAGCAGAATCGCTGCGGCGGTGCCCCAGCTGCCCGAGCCAAGTACTGCAATATTTTTTGTCATAGCGTTTACCTCTTACCAAAGTATGTTTTTGATTCGGTGCCTCTGATAAGCCTTTGAATGTTGCTTTTGTGCTTATATATTGAAAGCAGCGCAACAATTACCGAAAGACCTATAAAATATATATCACCTGAGTGGAACATATATACCAGTACAGGGTACATTGCACTTGCAATGCATGAGCCAAGTGACACATATCTTGATGTTACAAACACCGCAATAAATATAAGCAGCACAATTACACCGATTTCCCAATCCAGCATAAACACTGTTGTTACGCCTGTCATAATGCCCTTGCCGCCCTTAAAGCCAAAATACAAAGGATATATGTGCCCTACTATTACAAACAGCGCCGCAAAATATTGTGCAAGCATTTCGTCCCCCGAAACGTTAAAATAGCTGTATGCAAACCTTGCAACAAGTATTGCTGCTACGCCCTTTAACATATCGCCAAGCACAACGGCAAGCGCAGCACCCTTGCCAAGCACACGGAGTGTATTTGTTGCGCCTGCATTGCCGCTGCCCGATTTGCGTATATCCTGCTTGCCCATAAGCTTTGACACAATGATTGATGTGTTTATACTGCCAAGCAGATATGCTATTGCCGAACAAAAAAGTATTAAACAAGTCATAAATGTTTACCTCACTTTACTCCGTTGTCGTCACCGCGCTCTCTGATGATAAATCTTATAGGTGTACCCTCTAAGCCAAACGCAGAGCGAATCTGATTTTCGATATATCTGATATACGAATAGTGTGCAAGCTCCTTGTCGTTTACAAAAAGTACAAACGTAGGCGGCTTGGTGCTTGCCTGAGTAATATACATAATTTTGAGTCGTCTGCCCTTGTCGGACGGCGGCTGAACCTTGGATATTGCCTCATTCAATATATCATTGAGCACACCTGTTGAAATACGCATTGCGTGCTGATTGTTAACGTATTTTATAAGGTCAAAAAGCTTTGAAAGCCTTGCGCCCGTAAGTGCCGATGTAAAAGCTACAGGCGCATATGTCATATATGCAAGGCCTTTTTCCACATCTGCGCGGAACTGCGCCATTGTGTTTGTGTCTTTTTCTACAAGATCCCATTTGTTTACAACAATAATGCTTGCCTTGCCCTGCTCGTGAGCATAGCCTGCAATTTTGGTGTCCTGCTCGGTTACACCCTCCATTGCATCTATAAGAATAAGTACAACATCGCATCTATCTACTGCCGCAAGGGAGCGGACAACGCTGTAACGCTCAATATTTTCGTCAATTTTGCCCTTTTTGCGCATACCTGCGGTGTCAATGAAAATATACTTTTGTCCCTCGCGCTCATAGGGGGTGTCAATTGCATCTCTTGTGGTACCTGCAATGTTGCTTACTATAACTCTGTCCTCGCCAAGAATTTTGTTTATGAGAGAGGATTTGCCCACATTCGGCTTGCCGATAACCGCAACCTTGATTGCATCGTCATCCTCATCGTCCTCATCAGAGTCGGGTACATACTCAAAAAGCTTGTCGAGCAAATCGCCCGTACCAAGACCATGAACCGACGAAATTGCCATAGGGTCGTCCATACCAAGATTGTAAAACTCATAAAATGCCATTGGCACATCGCCTACGTTGTCTACCTTGTTGCACACAAGCACAATGGGCTTGCCGCTTTTTTTGAGCATTGCGGCAACATCCTTGTCACTTGAAGTAAGCCCTGCCTTTACATCTACCATAAATATTATAACATCAGCCATATCTATTGCAATTTGTGCCTGACGTGTCATTTGCTCCAATATTATATCATCCCGCTTCGGCTCAATACCGCCTGTGTCAATGAGTATGAATTTTTTGTTCAGCCATTCGCCCTCAGCATATATGCGGTCACGTGTTACACCGGGAGTATCCTCTACTATGGATATACGTTCGCCGATTATTTTGTTAAAAAGAGTGGATTTGCCAACGTTAGGTCTGCCCACTATGGCAAAGGTTGGTTTTTTCATATTTGTCATCCCCTTTCTTGCATCAGCGCATTCACAAAATCTGCGCCCGAATTGTCACTTATTATAACCTTGACACCCAGAGCCTCTTCTACCTGCTCTTTGGTTACATCGTCAAGAAAAATGTCGCAGTCGTCGCGGAACATACTGCCCGACAGTACAAGATACTCACCAAGCTGTTTGCCCTTTAGCTGCTCTATTATGTCCGAGCCGCAAATAAGACCTGTTACGGTTATGCGCTCGCCAAAAAAATTGTTTTTGATTTTGTACACATTACATTCAAGCTTTGGATTTTTTGCTTTTACCATATCCACATACCTGCATATAAAATCATATGCTATATATGATGTGGCAATGGTTTTTGGGGCAGGCTGTTTGCCCGACCATTCGTCACAAAATTCCAGCTCTTTCTCCATTTCGCGCTCCAAAACTGCCATAAGGCCTACGCCGTTTTCTATCTGAGGGAAATCCTCATAATATTCATAAGGCGGCAAATCGACCCCTGCGGTTATATAAAACTCATCCGAAAGGTACACAAGCCCTGTGCCGAATTCACTCAACAGCTGCTGCCTGTGGCGCTCCACCTGATTTATAACCTTTATGCAGTCCTCTTTTTCTAATGGCTCAAGAGGGTACAAGCCCTCTCGATGCTTTGATATGCCCACAGGCACAACCGAAACACTGCGCACCGCTGGGTACAGAGCCTTTAAATCTGTAATTGTTTTGTCTAAATATTCGCCGTCATTTACGCCTTTGCAAAGCACAATCTGTGCATTCATACGTATGCCGCTGTCGGCAAACTTTTTCATTATATCAAGGACTTTTCCCGCAAAGCGGTTATTCAGCATCATACATCTTTTTTGAGGGTCGGTAACGTGAACGCTCACATTTATGGGGCTTACCCTGAGAGCGCAAAGCCGCTCTATGTCATCGTCATTAAGGTTAGTCAGTGTGACATAATTACCCGACAAAAAGCTGAGGCGCACGTCGTCATCCTTAAAATACATAGTTGAGCGCACATTCGGGGGCAGCTGATCCATAAAGCAGAATATGCACTTATTGCGGCAAAGCATAGGCTTATCGATAAGCTCATTTTCAAACACAACGCCAAACTGCTCGTAATCGTCGTTGTATATTTCTATCTCTTCAATGCTGCCGTCCTGCTTTTCAATTTCAACAACATAGTAGTCATTTGATGTAAGATACTTAAAATCCAGTATATCGCGAATTTGTTTTCCATCTATGCTGAGCACTGCATCGCCCGGTTGTAATCCGCAATCTGACGCTATTGAATTTTGTTCTACAAGTTTTACAACCGCTTTTTCCATCAAGCTATCTCCTACTCAAAAAATTTGCCGATATCCTCCACCGACTCTGCTATATACACGCTTTTGTATTGCTCCAGCTCCTCTTTGTCACCATAGCCAAAAAGCACGCCCATTGCGTCTATACCGATATACTCTGCGCCAATAAGGTCGTAGCACCTGTCGCCTACGAGTATTGCTTTTGATTTGTCTATATTGCAGTTTTCAAAAATATACTCCAACACCTTTTCTTTGGTATCACGCTTTGAGTCCATTGATGCGCCGCCCAAAAAGTAAAAGTATTTTGCAAGGTCGAATTTTTTAAGAATCTGTGTTGCCATATCAAGTGGCTTTGATGTGGCAAGAACAAGCTTGTAGCCTTTGTTGCAAAGGCTTTCAAGCAATTGGGGAATACCTTTATATATTTTGTGCTCAATCAAAAAATATTCGTTGTAGCGCTCACGGTATTTTTTTACCGCCTCAAGAGCCGTTGCTTCGTCAAAGCCAAAATGCTCTGCAAACGACTGGCGTAGGGGCGGGCCCAAAATAATTCTCATATCTCTTTTATGATAATCGGTGTTGCCATAATAGTCAAGTGCATATATAAAAGAATTTACAACTGCATCATACGAGTCACTTATTGTGCCATCCATATCAAACAAAATATATTCATATTTTTTCATCATACTACCCCCTATTTCCACATTGCAAAGCGGCAGTTGCCGCTATTGTCGCGTACTCAACACAATTTCATCTCACACACGAATAAAAACTTGCTAAATTTTTCATATTGCAAAAAAGCCCACCAATGGGCATCTTCACTTAGGGATGAATCGGTTTTGGCTTAATATTTTCAGTTGATACGGCGCAAAAAAATCCCGAAATACGACAGTATTACGGGATTTTTTGTGTCTTGTCTAAACCGAAAATCTTCAACCCAAAACTGCAAAGCACCTCAAAAACATTATTTTGAGCGCAGAACAAGGCAAAAGTCCTCCATTATCCTTGGTGGATATGGAGGGCTTTTAACACAGTTATGTGCCAAAATTATGCTTTTGGGGCGAATAATCCCTAAGTGATGACGCCCAAGGCTTTGCACTTTGCAAAAGAATTAGTCTTCAACATTCAATACGTTTTTATCGCCATAAAAACCACATGCTTTACAAGCTCTGTGAGGCAATTTGAACGCCTGGCATTTTGGGCATTTTACCATACCCGGCAAAGCCAATTTCCAATTTGCTCTTCTTTTATCTCTTCTTGCGCTTGATGTCTTTCTCTTAGGTACTGCCATGTGTTACACCTCCCAATATTAATAGAACATTTCTATTTCAAAAAATCTTTAAGGGCTGCGAGTCTGGGGTCTATATTGTCATCCTCGCAATCACATTTTTTATGATTGAGATTGCAGCCACAAACATGACATAACCCTTTGCAGCTATCACTGCACATATAATTTATTGGCAACTCCAAGCCAAAGCTTTTTATTACCACTTCATCCAAATCGAACTCGTGAGAGTCGATTATGAGAACTTCTTCATCAGTGCCCGATTTGGCAATCCGCTCGTTTACCTCAAATTCAAGCTCGCGGCTGATTGTATCCAAACACCTTGAACACTGTGTTTCAAAATATGCTTTGCACCTGATGTCAAGATAAAGCATACCCGAAATGTTTTTAACTGAGCCTTTAACCTTAACAGGCTCGGTAAAATGTATATTCTGCCCATTAAGAGCAACATCGCCGACATTGGCACAACCATCAATTTCCAGAGTTACGCCGCTATTTGTCAGCACTTGTGATAAATCCAATATCATAAGCTCACCTCGACACAACATACTAATTATATATGTTTATTTGCAATTTGTCAAGTTTTTTTGATATTTTAAATCACAAATTTTAATAACAAAATTATTTTACAAGTCTTGCAGTGTCCTTTGCAATCATAAGTTCTTCGTTTGTTGGGATAACGAGAGTTTTAACCTTGCTTGTTTTTGCCGAAATATCTCTTTCTTCACCCCAAACCTCGTTGAGCTCGTTGTCTATTTCAACACCCATATACCCAAGGCCGTCAACTATTGCTGCGCGGATATGAGGTGTGTTTTCACCAACGCCTGCAGTAAATACAATTGCATCTGCGCCGCCCATTGCTGCTGCATATGCACCAATGCATTTTTTAACAGAATATGTGAACATATCAAGTGCCAAGGCACACTTTTGGTCACCGTTGTTTTTGCCTGCTGTAAGGTCGCGGAAGTCAGAATAGCCTGCAATACCGAATACACCTGACTTTTTGTTAAGAAGTGCATCAACCTCGGCAGCCGACATACCCTTGTTGTTTATAAGGAATGTGAGAATTGCAGGGTCAATATCACCCGAACGTGTGCCCATAGGAACACCTGCAAGAGGTGTAAAGCCCATTGTTGTGTCAACAGAGTGACCATTCATAACTGCTGCAATTGACGAACCATTGCCAAGGTGGCAGGTAATGATTTTGAGGTCTTTAAGGTCTTTGCCAATCATATCTGCAGCTCTTTGTGCAACATATTTGTGGCTTGTTCCGTGGAAGCCGTATCTGCGTATCCTGTCATTTTCGTAAAGCTCATAAGGCACTGCATACATAAATGCCTTTGAAGGCATATGTGAATGGAAAGCCGTATCAAATACGCCAACCTGTTTTACACCCGGGATAACCTTGGCACAGGCATTGATACCAATGATGTTTGCAGGGTTGTGAAGAGGTGCAAGAGGAACACAATCCTCAAGTGCCTTCATAACGTCGTCGTTTATAAGCACACTGTCGTTAAAGGTTTCGGCACCGTGAACAACTCTGTGACCCACTGCGTCAATTTCGTCCATACTTTTGATAACGCCGTTGTCGCCTGTAAGTGCATCTATAACAAGCTTGATTGCATCTGCGTGGTCTTTCATTACACTTTCAATTTCAACATCGTCTCTGCCCGGTACCTTATGCTTAAGCAGAGAGCTTTCCTGTCCTATTCTTTCGCAAACACCTTTTGCGAGAACGGTTTCATTTTCAATTTCGATAAGCTGATATTTAAGTGATGAGCTTCCCGCATTGATTACCAATATATTCATTATTATAATCTCCCTTATTTAATTATTTGTTAGCCTGTGCCTGAACACAGGTAATAGCTACAACGCCAACAATATCCTCTGCAGAGCATCCGCGGGACAAATCGTTGATAGGCATTGCAATACCCTGGGTTACAGGGCCGTATGCCTCTGCCTTGGCAAGACGCTGAACAAGCTTGTAGCCAATGTTGCCTGCATCAAGGTCAGGGAACACAAGCACGTTTGCTTTGCCTGCAACTTCACTGTCGGGAGCCTTGGAGGAGCCAACCGACGGAACAATAGCCGCATCAAGCTGAAGCTCGCCGTCTACTTTTATATTGGGGTTATTTTGTTTACAAATTGTTGTTGCCTCTACAACCTTGTCTACATCAGCGTGCTTTGCACTGCCTTTTGTTGAGTGTGAAAGCATTGCAACAACAGCCTCTTCCTCTGCAAGAAGCTCAAAGCTTTCGGCAGAGCAAGCTGCGATTGCTGCAAGCTTTTCGGGGTCAGGATTCTGCTCAAGGCCGCTGTCTGCAAAAATAAATGTGCCGTTGGCGCCGTATTCGCAATTTGGCACCACCATAACAAAGAATGCTGACACAAGCTTAACACCTGGTTTTGTTTTTATAATCTGAAGGCTTGGACGGAGTGTATTTGCAGTTGAGTGGCAAGCACCCGATACAACGCCGTCTGCGTCGCCTGCTTTAACCATAAGGCATGCATAGTACATATAGTCACCGAGAGCCTGTTTTTTTGCTTCCTCATATGTAAGCCCTTTTGCCTTGCGAAGCTCTACAAAAAGATTGATGTATTCTTCGGTCTTTTCGTATGTAAAGGGGTCAATGATTGTAGCCTTTGAAATATCAAGACCCTTGCTGTTTTGTTCAACCTCTTGCGGGGTACCGATAATAACAATGTTTGCTATATCCTCTTTGAGGATTGTTTCGGCTGCTTCAAAGGTTCTTCTGTCCATTGATTCGGGCAAAACAATTGTTTTTTTGTCTTGCTTTGCTCTCTCTTTAATTCTGTCTAAAAACTGACTCATTTGTTTACCTCCGTTCAATACCAAAAGGTATATGAATAATAAATTTTTACAGTTGCAATCATTATACTACTTTTTTCCATACAGTTCAAGTGTTTTTGAACAAAAAACTCAATTGACCGTGGAATATTATAGTTGTTTTCACAAATAATAAGTACAAATACTTATTAGGGGGTTATTTTATGCTTGAATTTGAATATGTGGTTAAGGACAAAGTGGGGCTACACGCCCGCCCTGCAGGGATTATTGTAAAGGCTGCAACGCCCTTTAACTCGCAGGTGATTTTTACAAACTGCGACAACGGAAAAGAGGCAGATGCAAAAAAGCTGTTTGCGCTTATGAACCTTGCGGTAAAATGCGGCACTGCAATAAAGCTCACCTGTGACGGCAGCGACGAGGATGTGGCAATGGAAAAAATGAAAAGTATAATAGTTGATAATCTATGACAAAACAGTGACAGACGGGGATGTTCCTTTGAAAAAGGTGCGTCCCCGTCTGTGTTTTATGACAGCATCAGCTTGATGCGGTTTTCCTGATTAACTCTCGAAGCCCCTGCATCATAATCTATTGCAACTATATTTACATCGGGGTATGCTTCTTTTATGCGCTTTGCCATACCCTTGCCCACTATGTGATTTGGCAGACAACCAAAGGGCTGAGCACATATAACATTTTTTACGCCGCTCTCAATAAGCTCTATAATTTCGGCGGTGAGCAGCCAGCCCTCGCCCATTTTTACTCCCATACCGATAAAGCCCTTGGTAAGCTTGCGCGTATGTTCAAAAAGTGACGGAGGTACAAAATTGCTGTTTTGCTTTATTATGTCTATCATATCCTGCTGACGTGACACAAGGAATTTATAAATTACCTTTGAGCCCGCCGCTTTTAATTTTCTCATTCCGTACAGCTCAGCGTCTATAATGCCGTTGCAAACACAGTAAAGCAAAAAGTCCATAAGTCCGCCCATACGTACTTCCGCTCCCTGACTTGCCAGAAAATCCTCAAGGTCGTTGTTGCCGAGGGGTGAAAATTTTACAAAAATCTCCCCTACTATGCCGACCTTTGGCTTTTGTTCATTTGTGCGCGGGATGGCAGCAAATTCTTTTACTATATTTTTCATTGCCTGTTTTACTTCGGCATATTTGATTTTTTGGTTTGCAAACATATCGGCGCATTTGTCACGCCACTTTTTTACAAGGGCGGCAGTTTGTCCTTTTGTTTTTTCGTAAGGGGTGCACTGATTGCTTATGCACATAAGCAAATCACCGATAAACACTGCGTGCATCAATTTGCCCAGCATAGGCAGTGTAAGCTTTAGGGCATTGTCCAGCCCCTCCACATTGAGGCTGAGCACAGGAATATGACCATAGCCTGCTTTGTCGAGGGCTTTGCGAAGCAAAAATATGTAATTTGAGGCTCTGCAGCCGCCGCCTGTTTGTGTAATAAGCAATGCCACCTTGTTTTTGTCATAGCCGCCGTTTTCGATAGCATCTATAAGCTGGCCTATAACCACCTGGGCAGGATAGCAGGTGTCGTTGTGAACATATTTAAGCCCTGCGGCCTTTACAGCGTCACCTTTGTTTTTGAGCAGCACTGCATTGTAGCCGTGTGACTTAAGCACGCTAACCGCCATTGTAAAATGAACAGGAAGCATTGTAGGAACAAGAATAGTGTAATCTTTTTTCATATCCTCGGTAAATTTTGCGTAGTTCATATACCTTACTCCTCCCTTTCTTTAGTGTGACAGGTTGCAGGCGGGCTGGCGCCCGTCAAAACCGACAATCTGAAAGATTTCAAAAATTTCAGATGCCAGGCATTGAGAGTTCGAGTCCTGTCACACTAGCCGGAAGATAGTAATCCGAACCCGCCTGAAACGGCGTAATTTCGGTAACTTTCGGTTTGTCATCTTTGCAAGGCGACAGCCTTGCTTCATCTTCCGCACCAAAATTTACTCAAAATTCCATCTGTTTCAGGTCGAGGAATTTTAA
>JAZQZC010000024.1:0-7085 GCA_045633845.1 Clostridia bacterium | reverse complement strand
GGCTGTTTGCATTTGACATTATTTACATAATCATCGTTGCACACCCCGACAATCAGGTAGTCACACTGCTGCTTGCATCGTTCCAAAAGATTAAGGTGTCCGATATGAAACAAATCAAACACTCCTGCCGTAAAACCGACTCTGTATTTATTCATTATATATCACCTTCCTTAATATATACTTTATTTGTATGATGGGTTACTTGCTGTTCTTTCGGGGGCAATTCCATATAATCCCCATACATTTGTGTTAAAATTTCATGATATCCGCATGGTACTTTAAATTTATAGTTCTCAAAATCTAACTCAACAAAATTTTCAAACCATGCTTTTTTAAACCTGTTATTCTTAGAGTTAAATAGTCCTGCTGTTGCCCCTACATACTTTGAACAGTCATACTCATACACATTATATCTGCTTATCCTGTTTAAAATTCGTCTTTTTCCTACAAGCCTATTTATAACGCACGGAATTGCAAAAACTATTTTTCCTTTCCATGAACGATTTTGATAATTGTTTACAATATAAGAAAATCTTTTATATTGCTTATACTTTTTGTTGTAATATCTCAAAAACTCTTTGTCATCATCAGGTTGTCCATCCATTGGAAAAATGTCAATGTCTATTCCCAAACTTTCCCCTCGCTTGTATAAAATTCCTTTTTCTATTTTATTGGTGCGCAAATCAACTACCTTGGCAAATGTATGCTTTGAATCTTTGTCATAAGGATTAACCACCTTATAAATTTTATTATTCTTACCCTTGCCATTATAAAGGGATAAAAATTTGTCGTAATCAGGTCTGGGCATTTGTATGTCTATGTCATCATCCCAAGGGATAAATCCTTTATGTCTTGCTGCACCTATCAATGTGCCATAGGCAATAAAATACCTTAGGCCATGGTTGTTGCAAAAATCAGCAACATCAATTAAAATATCCAGTTCATATTTTTTAATTTCATCCAAACTTAATTCTCTCATTTGATTTTCACCTTATTAAAAATATATTTAATCATTTTAATCGCCTCCGAAATCTTAACACCATTTAGCATTAATGTGTTGTTTTCCCGTATAGGCTTAATTATATAACCAACAATAACGTTGGTAAAGATTTGTGTTACGAGTGATGCAAGAGCGGCACCGCATATCCCCCATACAGGAATCAAAATATAATTTAAAACAACATTACACAATGCTCCGCTTAAATTTATTGCTGACAAATACTTTTGTTTGTTTTGAGCTAAAATCCATATGTTACGCACAGAACCCAAATAACAAAAAGTAGTATACCAAACTATTATTCTTAGTGCAGGAACTGCATCTATGTAATTTATTCCGTATATGACAAAAATAATAGGTTTTGAAAACAATGTTATAAATAAACTTTGAAATAATGACAAATACACAATAACTGAATATAGTCTTATCATATTTTTATTAAATTCTTTGACACTGTTTTTCTTGCTTTCAAAAATTAAAGGTCTAAAAGAATCAATTATTGCTACAAATACAAATCCTGTAAGAGAAGCACAGGCAACGGCAGCCGAATAATATCCTGTTGCAGTTTCATCAATCATTATTTTCAGCATTATTTTATCTGTTTGTGCAAAAACAGTTATCATCAAGCCTGATACAATGTAATATTTACTTTTGGCATACAAATCTACTGCTGTTTTTGATGAAAATTTAAATTTTCCGCCTCCCAATCTTTTATATATAATCAAAAGAGAAAAAGAAATGATCATAATATCAAGCGAATTTGAAACAGCAAACCAATAAATACTTTTCCCTGATGCAAGTAAAAATATTTTGTATGCAGATATCACGATATATGCACATAGCGAAACAACAGCAACATATTTAGAAAGATATTTCGCCTGAAACCAGTATTGTATAAGCTCTATGGCTTGAAATATCAAAATGGTACTGTATAAAGCACACACTACGATAGTGTTGATTTCGCCAAAATCAGCAATACAAACAAAAGTAATCAGTGCTACAATACACAAAACTGATGAACAGAGGCTCATAATTACAGAGGTTCCAAATATTTCGCCTTCCTTTTCGGGGCTTTGTACAACTTCTTGCACAAGGATGTTGTTAAGTCCCAACTGCATTATCGGTGTTACAAATGCAACTATTGAAGCAGCATAATTAATAAGGCCATAATTTGATGGGCCAAGATACCGTGCCGTCAGCATTGTAATAACAAGACCGCAAACAGACTGTGCAACTCGGCATACAATAATCCATGATGCATTGCGGAAAATTTTATTTTTTATCATTTTAATCTCGTTCCTTTTTATACAAGTGCAACAAATTTGTTTTTGGTTCATCACGCCTATTCATTTGCGTTATTTGCTAAAACACAAATAGTCTGCAACATAACGTAATAGATATTTCCGCCCGTAAGAATTGCAGTTTCAGCGCAACCCATAATAAAATAGCTCAATATAACAACCACAGGCAAAAAATTCATAATTCGTTTTTTGTTTAAAGATACAAGTTCTAAATACGTGTATACAAAATACAACAAATAACCAATTATACCTGTATTTAAAAGGATGGTTAATGATGCATTATGTGAATTTTCGAAACTGAACCGTTCCATATTACCAAACAATTTGTTTTCCCACATGTCGATTGAGTGGTTATATACCTCATTTCTCCCTGAAAACAAATCCTTTCCCAAAAACTCGACGCCTACCAGAATTCTGTGTTCATACAGGTATGTATATAGCCAATAAAACAATATAGGCAAAACACATATAAATAAAAGCATACCATTATTAACACGTGTCACTCTTGATTCTACCAATTTAAAATTATTTATAAGTTTCATCACCACTACAAACAAGCACGCCAAAATACTGGTTCTGGCATCCGTGAGGATAAGCAAATAAAACAACCAGATAATCTCCGCCAGTACAACCCACTTTATATACGTATTTTTAATTGTATCATACTGAACAAGCAAAACTGCAATAGTGCTATAAACAATTATGGCTGCCTGATTTGGATTTGAAAAACCAAGTGTTAGTGCTTCCATAATGTAATCAATATCTTCGCGAACCACATATGCATACTCTGAATATGATAAACTTATCAGCAAAAAGCCAATTGACATTGTAATAAATATCACAAAATTTCTTGAAAAACGACTTAATCGAATATTAGCGGCTACTATCCACACAGTAAGCATCATAATATAACTAAAGGCAGAAATCATTGTATCACGGTTTACATCTTTGCCGACAAGCACAAGTATAGTCAAAACAATAAGTACAAATAAAATAAATGACCTTTGTCTAAAATGTTTCTCAGAAATTATCGCACCGCCAAAAAGTAAAATCCAAATTCCGAATATGCCGTAAGTACATAAACTAATTATGTATTCTGACATCGAAGACAATCCGTATAACATAAACAAATAGCACACCAGAATGCAACAAAAAACTGCATTTAACACATTATCTATACTAAATTTCCAATCTTTCATATCTTACTCCATATAGCACTATATCATTTTTTCTGATATATTTATGTATTCCTCTAGATAGTTATTTACCATTTTCTCTTTCGAAAAATTATTTTTGATATATAAATTAAAATCATGTGCGTTGCTTTTGATTTTATATGCATTACGGATACTATCTACGATTGAACGACAGTCATCACGTTCCAATGTAATACCGCATTGTTCTGTCACTATTTCAGAACAAGCAGTAGAATTGAATGCAACTACCGGTGTTCCACAAGCCAGTGCCTCGGCAGTTACAAGTCCGAATGTTTCTTCTTTTGACGTGTTCAAAAACACATCAGCTCTTGAAAAAAGCAGGGCAAGTTCCTTTTTGTTTTCAGTTCTTTTAACACCTGTTATATTTTTTGGTAACGTTTCAATCTGACTGTCGGTAAGCCCAACCAAAAGTATTTTTTCGTCTTCGTTTAAATCGTAGGAAATATCTATAAATTTTCTTAATCCCTTTCTCTCACTCCAATTGCTTGCGACACCCAATATCACCTTATGACCAGAAGAAATATTATACTTTTTATTTACGTATTCACTATCATCGTATAAAGTAAATATTTGTGTATCAATTCCATTATATATAGTTTTAACCTCAAACGATGACAGAAATGACATTTGTACCTGGGATTTCAACCAATTTGACACGGTAATTATATTAATATCATTCAAAGATGTAAACAGCTTCTTTTTATATCTGTACAATATACCGCTTGTATCAAACAAATAAGAAAACGGATACTGTTTTTTTTGAGAGCACCCACAACATTTCTCTTTCCATTTTTCGCAATTTGCCATTGTATAGTAAGGGCATTTACCTGTATATGCCCAACAATCGTGCAACGTCCACATTGTAGCAATGTTTTTCTTTTTAATATATTTAAACAGAATAGGTATATTTATATAATACCCGTGTAAATTGTGCAAATGGATAATATCGGGTTTTATTTTGTTGACAAACATTAAAAAGCGCAATGTGCAAACCAACGAAAAAAAACCATGAAGTCCCGTGATATTGCTCAGATACAGATGTATATGATTGTCAAACCAATTACTTATTTTGTATGTGTTTTTTAAATTACAACTGCCCAAACCATAAGCAAAATAACTTTCAAAACCATTTTCGAGCAAATTATTATGTATATCTAATGCAATATTGCCTGTACTTCCGTAGGATGAACAATTAATCTGTAAAACCTTCATACAACTTCTCCAATTAATTTTTAATGACTTTATTTATAAAATCAATCACTTTTTTTGCCTGAACACAGGCATTCTTGTTTTCTGCCACAAACTGTTGCGCCTTTATTCCCATACCGAGCAATTCCTCATCGGTGCAGCTCATAAACTGCAACAGCTCATTTTTTATTGTTTCAACATTATTATCACCAATACTGAATACATAGTTAAAATATTCATCTGGAATTCCCGCAAGCCTTGTTGTAAGCACCGGTGTTCCCGAAAGCATATATTCTATGGTTTTTGACGAAAATGAATATTTTGTATAATCCTCGCTGCAATCCCTGACATTTACAAGCAAGCTTGCCTTTTTTTCATAGTCAAGAATTTTGTCTCTGCTTACTCTGCCGAAAAATTTAATTCTTTTATCTTTTGATGCGTATTTTTTTATGTCTTTTTCATAATCACCGGCACCAAAAAACCATAATTCGATATTTTTGTTATCCAGCAACTCAAATGCCTTGACAAGATTGTCCAGACCATAAATGCTGTTAAGGCTGCCTGCATACATTATCGCTCTTGGATGATGCTTTTTACGAAGTTCAGGCTTACATACATTTGATACATCTGCAACTCCCTCCATCACTTCAAAAGGTGCTTTTGGATTAATTACATCCGACATATGACGTGACAAATATATATATCCGTCAAATAAGCCCTGTATTTTTTCTGCATTTCTCACATATATTTTAGATAACAGTTTTTTTGTTTTCGGAGCACTTTCGAGCCCGTACATATCACGCGGCAAATCTGCTACTATTGAAAAGCATGGAATGTTATATTTTTTTGCACACTCTATAACACTTTTTGCAACAGGCTGAAATATGGTATACATAAGTATAACTTTTTTATCGTCAGGATTTTGTTTAATCCATTTTTCTATTAATTTTTTACTTGATATTTCAAAGGATTTTTGTTTCAACCCTGTTATGTTTACTGCGCTCATCCATGTGGTTTTGTAGCCGCAGTCAAGTGTTTCCTTTTTGTTCCCCCAAAACAGCTTTGTACTGTTCGGAAATGCAGGAAATATAGGAAATGTAAGAATATCAACATCTGCATTGTTTTGTTTAAAGCCGCCAACAAGCGCAGTTTCCAGCACAAGGGGCGCCACAGTAGGCTTTACTTTGTATTTTGATATTTCTTTTTCATAATTTTGCACATCGCAAACTGTGCCTATGTAAAGAATTTTCATATTAAGCATCCTCTTATTATTAATACAACTGTAAATATCTGTTTGCAAAATCTCTCTTGTCAAGTAAAATATCTTCTTTTACAACTGTTGGTGATGATTTTATTTTTTCAAAAATCCCCTGTATATCTCCCTTGCTTACAACACAGTCATCCATTACACTTTCCGTACTCCCGCCTGTGTTATATGTAACAACAGGTGTACCGCAAGCCTGAGCTTCAAGGTTAACAGTGGGATAATTGTCCTCATACGTGGAATTGACAAACACATCTGCAGTTGTATAAATGTGCGCAAGCTCTGATGCACTCTCGGTACGTGTAATACCCAAAATGTTTTTTGGAAGCCCGCTAATCTGCTTTTTGCTCAATCCCACCAATACGATTATATAATCTTCATCAATCATTGAAGCAAGTTTCAAAAAGTCATCAAGGCCCTTACGCCTGTCCCACGTACTTGCAACACCCAATATTATTTTTTTGCTTTGAAGTCCGTATGTCTTTCTAAAATTGCCATCCGTGGGTTTAAAAATATTTTTGTCAATACCGTTGTTTACAACCTTTACATTATAGCATCCCAGAAATGACTGCTTCACAAGACTTGCAAGCCAGTTTGACGGCGTAACAATTGTCATATTTTTTACACCCGCAAATATCTCTTTTTTTAACTCAAAATTTTTGCTGCTTGCATCAAACAAGCTTTTAGGGTATGTATTTATCTGCGGACAATTTCCGCAATGGGACATCCACTTGTTACATCCGCACATATCAAAATATGCACAATGTCCTGTAAAGGGCCAGCAATCATGAAGAGTCCACACAACAGGCTTTTGCACACGTTTGAGATGTTTAAATAAAATCTCAATATTAATATAGTATCCATGAATGTTATGCAAATGTATTACATCCGGATTGTAGCTCTCTGCCCACTTTACAAATTCAATTGTTGCCGATTTGTTGCTAAAGCCGTGCTTACCTGTAAGCCTTGTATGTACGGCACTTAATTTATTGTCCAAATTGCTGCCAATTCTCACAGCAAGGTCTTTATATTCATCAGGCACCACGCCTCGTCCGTATGCTATTTTGCATTCGTGTCCGTCGTTAATCAATTGTTTTGCAATATCTGTACAAATTTTG
>JAZQZC010000023.1:0-7863 GCA_045633845.1 Clostridia bacterium | reverse complement strand
TTGACGAGCATTTTAACGCGGTTTACGGCGATTTTTATATGTTTAAATCGGAGTTTGGATAGCATTTCAATGGCTATCATCCGCAGACGACGTTTGCACAGATTTTGCCCATTAACTTTGTCCTTTATAAACTTTATCTTAATATAATTTTGTTACACAATTTAATGAAAGGTCATAAATTATGAGAATGAGAAAGAAAAAGCACCGCGAGGACAGACTCGAGGCGTGCAAGCATTTGTTTATACAAAATTTTGAAGAGTACAAAAATAATTTGAGTAAAATTTTTGGAAACAGTAATCCTATACATATCGAAATCGGTTGCGGAAAAGGAAGGTTTATTACAGAAACCGCCGCCTTAAACCCTCAAATCAACTACATCGCCATTGAGCGCAATGCCGATGTTACTGTGCTCGCCTGCGAAAAAATCAACAATAACAACATTAAAAACGTTAAATTTTTGTTTGGCAACTGCCAGCAATTAGAGCTTGTTGAGGATTTACATTCTGTTGACAGAATATACGTTAATTTTTGCGACCCCTGGAAAAAGAGCAAGCAGGCAAAGCGCCGCCTTACTCACTCAAACTTTTTAAAGCTTTACGAAAAGCTGCTAAAGAAAGGCGGCGAGCTGCATTTTAAGACAGACAACACCAAGCTGTTTGAATTCTCACTTAATTCCTTTGCTGAATATGGGCTCAAAATGAAAAACATTACCCTTGATTTGCACAACAGCAAATTTGAGGGCAACATTATGACAGAATACGAAATGCTTTTTTCCGAAAAAGGGCAGCCTATATATCGATGTGAAGTTGTATTTCCGCATATTTAAAAAGCGGCAGTTGCCGTTCCTGAGAAACCACATGAGGACACACCTTAAAAAGGAATGTCCCCACGTGGTTTTTGTTTTAATTTTAAAAGAATGTAATCTGGTCACTTTCGGGAAGGTTTGCAAACATACCTCTTGCGCGCATAATTTCCACAATTGTTTTGGTAACCTTTGCACGCTTTGTAAAATCCTCTACCGTTGCAAAAGGTGCCTGCTCCCTTGCCTCCACTATGCTCTTTGCCGCGTTGGTGCCAAGACCTGCAATTGCATTAAGCGGAGGACGGATGCCCTCGGGTGTGGGAATAAATTTGTATGCATCGCTTTTTTCCAAATCTATTGGCAAAAAGCCGATGCCTCTTGAGTACATTTCGATGGCAACCTCAAGAATTGTCATAGAGTTTTTGTCCTTATCGGTTGCAAGCTTTTCACGCTCTTTATTTTCAAGCATTTTCATACCTGCCACTGCCGCATCCCTGCCCATTGCCATAAGCTCTGCGTCAAACTCATCTGCTCTGACTGTAAAGTATGCACAGTAAAATTCCATAGGGTAATTAACCTTGAACCACGCAATTCTAAATGCCATTGTAACATAGGCAACTGCGTGAGCCTTTGGGAACATATACTTGATTTTTTTGCAGGAGCCGATGTACCACTCGGGCACGTTGTTTTCTCTCATTGCGGCTTCAAACTCAGGAGTTAAGCCTTTACCCTTACGCACACTCTCCATTATTTTAAATGAAAGACCTTTGTCTACGCCCTTGTATATAAGGTACACCATAATATCGTCACGTGTACATATAGCCTCACTAAGAGTTGTTTTGCCCTCTTTGATGAGCGTTTGTGCATTGTTGAGCCACACGTCGGTACCATGGGAAAGACCCGATATACGCACAAGCTCCGAAAATGTGGTAGGCTGTGTGTCCACAAGCATCTGACGTACAAATTTTGTTCCAAATTCGGGAACTGCGTATGTGCCGACAGGCGAATTTATATCCTCGGGTGTTACCCCCAAAGCATCGGTTGATGTAAACAAGCTCATAGTCTTTTGGTCGTCGGTCGGAATATCGTGTGCCGACACGCCTGTTAAATCCTCAAGCATACGGATAACTGTAGGGTCATCGTGGCCGAGAATATCAAGCTTGAGCAAATTTGTATCAATTGAGTGATAGTCAAAGTGAAGTGTAATAATATCACTGTTAGGGTCGTCTGCAGGGTGCTGAATAGGCGAAAACTCGTGAACATCGCGGCTTTTTGGCACAACTATAATGCCGCCGGGGTGCTGACCTGTGGTACGCTTAACACCTGTGCAGCCGAGCAGCAGCCTTTGTGCCTGAGCCTGAGTTATGTGCTGACCCTTTTCTTCAAAATACTTCATAACGTAGCCGTAGGCGGTTTTTTCGGCAACAGTGCCGATTGTGCCTGCGCGGAACACATAGCCTGTACCAAACAGCTCCTCTATATACTTATGTGCTCTGGGCTGATAGTCACCCGAAAAGTTAAGGTCGATATCAGGCTCCTTGTCGCCATAAAAGCCAAGAAAGGTCTGGAACGGAATGTCGTGGCCGTCTTTATTGAGCTTTGCTCCACACTTGGGGCAGATTTTATCGGGCATATCGTATCCGCAGCCCACCGAGCCGTCTGTTATAAATTCGTTGTATTTACACTCGGGGCATACGTAATGAGGCGGCAGAGAGTTAACCTCTGTGATGCCGCTCATAAATGCTACAAGTGATGAGCCAACCGAGCCTCGTGAACCAACAAGATATCCGTCATCATTTGACTTTTTAACAAGCTTTTGTGCAATAATATAAAGCACCGAATAACCATTGCTGATAATTGAGTTAAGCTCAATGTCAATTCTATCTTTTACTATTTCGGGAATTTCGTCGCCGTATATGCTCTGCGCTTTTGCATATGTCATTTCACGCAGCTGCTCATCGGAGCCGGGAATTTCGGGCGGTGCCTTGTCATCGGGGATAGGCTTTACATCGTCTATCATATCTGCAATGGCATTTGTGTTTGTAACAACTACCTCATATGCAAGCTCGTCACCCAGATAGTCAAACTCACGGAGCATTTCGTCGGTGGTGCGGAAGTACAGCGGTGGCTGCATATCGGCATCATCGTAGCCCTGCCCTGCCTGAAGAATACGGCGGAACACCTCATCCTCAGGGTTGAGAAAGTGAACGTCGCAGGTGGCAACAGTAAGCTTGTTGTTACGCTTGCCAAGCTCTATAATTGTTTTGTTTATATTTTTTAAATCTTCAACATCCGACACAACATTGTCACGCAAAAGAAAGTTGTTGTTGCCGAGCGGCTGAATTTCAAGATAGTCATAAAAACTGATTATTCTGTCCATCTGCGCCACATCGTAGTTGTACGGGTCGTCAAGCAGTGCACGATAAAGCTCACCCGCCTCGCAGGCAGAGCCTACAATAAGCCCGCCCCTGTACTGATTTACAAGGGTTTTGGGCACTCTCGGGCGCTTGTAAAAATAATCAAGACTCGACTTTGAAATAATGTTGTACAAATTACGCATACCCTCCTGCGACTGAACAAGAAGTATGCAGTGATATGTTTTAAGTGCTTTTATATCTACCTTGCCTGCAAGTGCTTTGTTTATATCCTCAGCATTTTTTATATCCGACTCTTCAAGCCGTGATATAAGCTTTAAAAATACGTGGGCTGTTGCGGTGGCATCATCGCACGCTCTGTGATGATTTTCAAGCTTGACATTAAAATGCCTGGTAAGAGTATCAAGCTTGTAGTTTTTTACACCCTCAACAACAGCGCGTGAAAGCTCCAGAGTATCTATGCAGCTGTAATCATATGGCAGCCCCATATCTCTTGCCGCTTTTTTTATAAATGAAGTATCAAAGCTTGCATTGTGGGCAACAAGAACGCTGTTACCTGCAAACTCAAAAAATTTTGGCAGTATTGTTTTTATGTCGGGGCAATGTGCAACCATACTGTCCGAAATACCAGTCAGTTCAACAATTTTTGGCGGTATGGACTTGCCAGGATTTACAAGCTCATTAAATGTATCGGTAATTATTCCGTTTTTGATTTTTACGGCGCCGATTTCGGTAATTGCTTCGGTATTTGGCGAAAGTCCCGTTGTTTCGATATCAAAAACAACAAAATCGCCCGAAAGCGGCATTTGATTGCTGCCCGAATATATTTCGCAGCTGTCATCTACCAGATAGCACTCCACACCGTAGAGAATTTTGATTTTGTCTCCCGCTGCGTGATATGCCTCGGGGAATGCCTGAACATTGCCGTGGTCGGTAATGGCAATGGCCTTGTGACCCCAGTCTATTGCATTTTGAACAAGAACCTTTGCATCTGTCATAGCATCCATTTGTGACATTTTGGTATGCAAATGCAATTCTACACGTTTTTGTTTGGCATTATCCATCCTGCCTTTACGTTTTTTACCTTTTGCAATATCATTTACCATAATGATATTTTCTCTGTCAAAGGTATCGTACTGAAACCTTCCCTTTACCTTTACAAAGCTTTTGCCTGCCTTAAGGTCGCCTTTAATTTCTTTAAACTTTTTGTTTGGTATAAAGGCTTTGCAGGTAAAAGCGTCGCTGCCGTCCTCTATGTAGAATTTTACCATTGTTTTTTCGTTTTTTACCTCGCGGGAGTCGAAAAAGATAATTTTTCCTGCGATTACAACACTTTTTGCATCAGGCGAAATATCCGAAATTGCAACAGGCTCCTCGGTTATCTTTTTGCCGTATATAATGTCGGTTTCTTCGGGCTGAGAGGGCTTTTCTTCCTTAGGAGGGGCAGCCTCTATTACAGGGAGATTTTCCAGTGTTTCGGCGAGTGCCTTGTCAAGGTCATCCTCGTTGCTGTTGTCCTCAAAAACCACATCTATTGCCTCGCCCGTTTGCGCAGCTATAATGCGCGAAATGGTATCGCCGCAACGTGAATCAAGCATATCAACCCCATAGCGGCAGCTTATGTAAAGAGTTGTGCCCTCAAGGCGCGCACTGCTGTCCATAAACAAATGGCGCACACCACCCCTGACCTCGTTTACATAAAAAACAAGGTTTTTGTAATATTCGTCAACTCCCAATTGCTCCATAGTGGTGCCTGTATACTTTACCTTAAGCAAAAACTGATTGAGGGAGTATCTTTGTTTTATGTAGCTTTTAAATTGTTCTATTATATCATACGGAATGAGCTTTTGCGACGAGACGGTAATTGTCATGGTACGCTCTGTTGAATTTGCGTTGGTGCTGTACACAAATACCTCTTTAAGCTCGTCGGGAATGTCCGCATTTGCAAATATATTTTCAAGCTTTAATGTAGTTGGTGACATTAATGTTACATCCTTTCAATTTCTTCAACCAGTACATCAAAAAGTTTATCTTCCGAAACCTTTTTGTAGGGCTCTCCTTTTTTGAATATAAGTCCTTCGCCGTTGCCGCCTGCAACACCGATATCTGCCTCTCTGGCTTCGCCGGGGCCGTTGACAACGCAGCCCATAACCGCAACGGTAATGTTTTTGTTTATACCCTGCAAATATTCCTCAACCCTCTGTGCAAGAGGAATAAGCGAAATGTTTGTGCGGGCGCAGGTTGGGCACGAAATAAACTTTGGTCCGTCACTTTTGAGCCCAAGGTCTTTGAGTATTTCTTTGGCAACTATAACCTCTTTAACGGGGTCGTCGGTAAGTGACACGCGGATTGTATCGCCAATTCCGTCGGCAAGGAGCGCGCCTATGCCTATGGCAGATTTTATTGTGCCGCCTATAAATGTGCCTGCCTCGGTAACACCAAGGTGAAGCGGATAATTGAACACCTCACTCATTTTGCGGTATGCATTGATTGTAAGCATTACATCCGACGCCTTAAGCGATACCACAATGTCGTCAAAGTCGTATTTATTTAAAATATCTATATGTTTTTTTGCGCTTTCAACCATTGCTTCAGGGCAGGGCTTGCCGTATTTCTCTATAAGGCTTTTTTCCACCGAGCCGCTGTTTACGCCTATGCGGATGGGCACGCCGCTTTTTTTTGCTGCATCAACAACTGCTTTTATGCCTTCCTCGCTGCCTATATTGCCGGGGTTTATACGTACCTTGTCTACGCCGTTCCCAATTGCGGCAATGGCAAGCTTATAGTCAAAATGAATATCTGCAACAAGGGGAATATGTATTTTGCTTTTTATTTTGCCTATTGCCTCGGCAGATTCCATATCAGGCACAGCCACACGGATTATGTCACATCCTGCATTTTCCAGTAGCAGTATCTGCTCAATTGTGGCATCTGCATCCTTTGTGCGAGTGTTGCACATAGACTGGATAAGCACAGGATTGCCGCCGCCAAGTATTTTGTTTCCTATTTTTACTGATTTAGACATATAATCACTCCGATTTACTATGGAATTTTTAAAATCATTATATATTTAATTATACCATTTTCTCAATATTCCGTCAACTTTTGCAAATGGTTTTTTAACATAATAACTCCACAATTTTTATGAATTGTCACACACAGGTGCATAGTATTTGCAACCACACATATTATAATTTGATTATATCACAAAATAGCAATGTGTAAAGAAAACTTATAACTTGATTTTCTGTGGAATGGACTTTTCGTCCTAATCTCGCAGAGAAATTGAATTGTAGATGTCTTTTCGTATGCATAATTGGTGGTGTAGCAAAGTTCCGCACATTATAAACAATATTAGAGGTTTTATAAAAAGATGTTGAAAAAATATAAAATATGTTGTATAATGTCTTTGTCGGAGAAATCCGACAAAAAGGTAAGACTAAAAACAGTGTAAAAGCTGGGCGGTTATGCCATCATCTCCCTGAAAGGAGGTGGTAGCTTATGGAATATGTGTACATAATGATATACATTATCACATTGATTGTGCTTATTATAACCATAAAAAAATTACGCCCACCGCCAAGTAGTGCGTTATTTTTTATAAACGACATTTATTTGGCATAACCGTTTGAGGTCTTGCCTTTTTCTATATTCATTATACTGAATAAAACCTATTTTGTCAACTACTTTTAAAAAACTTCACACAAAAGTGTTTGTTGAAAAGTGTCGAAAAA
The DNA here is from genome assembly GCA_045633845.1 of Clostridia bacterium. Lineage (GTDB taxonomy): Bacteria > Bacillota > Clostridia > UMGS1810 > UMGS1810 > RGIG4708. Next base: position 952 of record JAZQZC010000023.1, on the reverse strand, counting down.
ATATCGAAGTTTTTCCAACCACACTTTTTATTGATTTTACCCTGTTATAGAAAAAATTTGTGTTGTAATTTTGCAAAAAACGTGATATAATAATTAAGCTACAACTTTTTACTCTTAAAACTACATAAATCTTTTTGTTCGGGGGTACGCTATTGTAAAAAGCGTACACTCTTGTTTCGACATACCTCGAATAAAATTATATTTTATGTAAATGCGTATGGGTAAAAAGTGTGTAGCAACCTTTTGAAACGGAGTCACTGCGTTTTTTGGTGCGTGGTTCTTTCACAGGGCTACGCATTTTTTAATTTTTAGGGGGTTTTACATATGACTTTTACTAAAATATATGTTACAGAGCTTACAGATGACCACTTTGTATGGTTTGGAGATTATGACGGAAAGATACATTATGGAGTAGACAATAATCCCGAAAATAATATCCCTGTGGAATGTGATTTTATGTATATATCACATAATAACATTGGTGTATACAATGACGTTATGTACATACATTTTGGCGATGGCATATACAGGGCTGATGAAAAAGAGCTTTTGCTTACACAAGTTGCAACCGATATGTACAATGTATATTTTTTGCAAGAGTGCATTGTAGCAATGAAAAAGAAGCCTGACCGCCTTGACCAAATGATAAAAATAGTTCCTGCCGACAATACAATCATATCAATAGGAGCTATGCAAAAAGAAAATGTATTGAGGTAAGATAAATTTGGTGCACAAATACATTGTATCAGCAATATGTTTGCCTACGGCATAACGATAACAAAAAAAGAACTGTTGAAAAATTCAACAGTTCTTTTTGTTAACCTCAGCGACTTCCTACTTTCCCAGGCAGCTGCCCGCCAAGTATCATCGGCACTACGGAGCTTAACTTCTGTGTTCGGTATGGGTACAGGTGTGGCCTCCGCGTTATTGTCACTAAGTTTCAACTGAATAC
>JAZQZC010000022.1:0-44871 GCA_045633845.1 Clostridia bacterium | reverse complement strand
GGGGAAGTTCCTTTGCAAAAGGTGCGTCCCCATCTGTCACTTTTGTCATTTCTCGCACAACAACCGAGGACACACCTCTTGCGAGGAATGTCCCCGTTGTCATGCGAACATCCTCGTTTGTTGTGCAAGCGTCCTCTGTCTGTCATAATTGAATGTTTCAACAAATGGGGACGCACGTGCAAGCACGAACATCCCCATTTGTCAAAACATCCCCGTTTGTCATGCGAACGTCCCCATCTGTCACTGCTTAAAACCAAAATTACAAAAATCAAAAAATTTTTTAAAATTTTTTGTTGTCAACATATTGTGATAAAAAATATATACAAAAACTACATTTTGTGTAAAATGTGTTTTTTACTAAAAAACAAGGGTCAGATTTACATAAATGATTAAAAAATAACCATTGATTTTTATTTTTTGATGTGGTATAATTCAACGTGCACCGCATTTTCGGCTGTTTTTGCCAAATGCGGCAGGGTAACATAATTTTATAACCTGTGTGCATATAAATTATATGTATATTTTGTTTATGGGAATTTGCATAGTGTTTTTGTCCACACATTAATGTCGTGATTTTGATGGGCAAAACTGCGGCGGCGCAGCCGCTTTTTTATGCAACAGGTACAAGTTATGAATTTACTTAAAGGCTTTATCAATAAAAATTTTGCTTTGCTTTGTGCAGGAATGTCGGTTTTTTGTGTCGGCATTATAGCAGGTAGTATTGTGGCTGCAAATATGGGTGCGGCAGATGCAACCGAACTAAAAAACAGTCTTTCGGGTATGGTGTCACCAAATTCGGTAAATACCGTAAGCTTTTGGGATATTGTTGCAAGCGAAAGCCTCAACCACATCAAGCCGGTTGCCATAATGGGCTTGTGTGCCCACAACATATGCCTCATTCCTGTTTCGGCTTTTACGCTTGGCATACGCGGATATCAGCTTGGTTTTTCTGTTAGCTTTTTGTGCGGCAACTTCGGGCTCAGGGGAATTGTGCTGACATTTGTGTCATCACTTGTGTCTTATGTTATTGCAATGCCTGTGTACATAGGACTTTTTGTGCTTACGTCAAGGTATGCAATTGCCCGCTCAAAAAACACTGGCTTGCGCGCAAACGGATTTTCGCTTCCGGTAATGCTTGTGGGGGCATACGGCATTTTGTGTGTGGGAAGCTGTATCGAAGGGCTGCTGCTTCCGATTTTTATTGATTTCTTTACAGCATAGATGTTACATATAATTTCGATGAGCGAAATGGATGCGGCACTGCCGCTTACTGATGATAAAGGGATGGTTTGATGAATACGCTTATGTGTGAATTTGTAGCGTACCTCCAAAATGAAAAAAAGGTGTCTGCAAATACACTTCAGTCATATACAAGAGATATCAAACAGTTTGGCGAATATATTTCCGTTAACTCTCTTGATGTGGCAAGAATTACAAAAACTCATATAATTACATATATGCACTCTATGCAAAAAAACGGCAGAGCTTCTGCCTCGGTGTCGCGTAGTCTTGCGTCGGTTCGGGCATTTTATAATTATCTTATTCTTAAGGATTTTGTATCAGTAAACCCTGCATACAACCTCGAAGCACCAAAGCAGGAAAAAAAGCTTCCGTACATACTTTCAAGCGAAGAGGTTGAACGCTTGCTTTGTTCACCCGAGAGCATAATTCCGCAAAACAGCAAATGCATAAGAGATAAAGCTATGCTTGAGCTTATATACGCAACAGGCATAAAGGTGTCGGAGCTTATTTCTCTCGACATAGATGATGTAGATATAAATCTTGGTTATATAAGATGTGCAAATCAACATTCTGCACGGATAATACCTCTAGGTCACGTTGCGGTAGCAGCACTTAAGGCATATCTGGGCAAGGTAAGAGATGGTATGTGCGATGGCGGCGAAGCTGCATTGTTTGTAAATTGCAACGGCTCAAGACTCACACGTCAGGGATTTTGGAAGCTTATTAAGGAATATGCAAAAAGGGCACAAATCAGCGGAGATATAACACCTCATACACTGAGGCATTCCTTTGCAGCACATTTAATCGAAAACGGTGCCGACCTTGCATCTGTGCAGGAAATGATGGGGCACAAGGATATATCCTCAACACAGGTATATACAAAGCTTGTAAAAAATCGCATCCGCGAAGTATATAACAAGGCCCACCCAAGGGCGTAACTATGGGCACATAAAAATGCACATCTCGAACAAACATAACCAACTCGGCGTATACACATACGCCTTCGGGCTTACGGGTAGCAGGTCAATTGACCTGCTACCTTCTGTTTGTCCGACCTGTGATATTTTTCTGCACCCTTTAATTTTGTCAAGTCGTAATATTAGACTTGCAAACCTTATTTCTACTATTATATATAATAAAATACAATTTGTTGTGTTTTGCTAATTCTTACTGTATATTTTGTATAAAATCACTATGAAAAACACTAAGATTGCAAAGTTATATGTATATTTTTTACGAAATTTCAAAATGATAGTAAAAAACACAAAAAATGCTTGCAAAATCAGGGTTTATGCTGTATAATTGAAAAAGCGTGGCATGACATACGATGATGCAGGAGGTTACCGAACACCGCATGGTTGTTCAATTTCTGCGGAGAATGTCCGAATCATGAACTCGGGCGGCAGAGTCACAGTACATTTTACAGGTGTATTATGCCCTCGGTAGACCAATTTACCGTGGGTTTTATAATGCATAGGGTACGACACACACGGTTTAGTGTGAGTTTTTTATGACTGCCGGATGGCACCAAAAATACGTTAAGTTAGGAGGGTACTATTAATGGCTAACAGTCAGAAAATCAGAATTAAGCTCAAAGCTTATGACCACCAGTTAATCGATCAGTCAGCAAAAAAGATTGTTGAAACTGCTGAGAGAACAGGTGCAAAGGTTGCAGGTCCTATTCCGCTCCCTACAAAAAAAGAGGTTATCACAATCCTCAGAGCGGTACACAAGTACAAAGATAGTCGTGAACAGTTTGAAATGAGAACTCACAAAAGACTTATCGACATTTTGGAACCTACACCAAAAACAATCGATACACTGCTCAAATTATCATTGCCTACAGGCGTTGATATCGAAATCAAGCAGGCGTAATCGCAAAGCAAATTAAGTTTGCTTTTATGCTGCATCTCAAAGCAGCAGGTCATGTTGGGAGGCCTTAAGCTCTCAACCAATAACCAAATAGGAGGAAAAAAGAAATGCAAAAAGCAATTTTAGGAAAGAAAATCGGAATGACACAGCTTTTTACAGAAGACGGCGTTGTAATCCCTGTTACAGTTGTTGAAGCAGGCCCTGTTACCGTTGTTCAGAAAAAAACTGTAGAAAATGATGGCTACAATGCTATTCAGGTAGGTTTTGGCGATGTTAAAGAAAAGCACGTTACAAAACCTATGAAGGGTCACTTCGCAAAAGCAGGTGTTGAAAACAAAAAACACCTTAGGGAATTCAGACTTGATGACGATTCGGCTTACGAGGTTGGTTCGGTTATCACCGCAGAAGTATTCGCAGAAGGCGACAAGGTTGATGTAACTGGCATCAGCAAAGGTCACGGATATGCAGGTACTGTAAAAAGATGGGGCACACACAGAGGTCCTATGTCACACGGTTCCGGTTATCACAGAGGCGTTGGTTCTATGGGCGCATGTTCAACTCCTTCAAGAGTTATGAAGAACAAAAGGCTCCCTGGCCACATGGGTGTTGAACAGGTTACTGTTCAGAATTTGAACATTGTTAAAGTTGATGTTGAGAAAAACCTTATCCTTGTTAAAGGTGCGGTTCCGGGCCCTAAAGGCGGCATCTTGACAATCAAAAACAGTGTTAAAGCGTAATTTGATGAAAGGAGGAACTAACAGATGCCTAAAGTAGCTTTATATGATATAAAAGGAAATAACATTGGCGAAATTGAACTCAGCGATGCAGTATTCGGTCAGGAAGTTAAAACTTCAGTTTTGCATCAGGTAGTTACTAACTATCTTGCAAACCAGAGACAGGGTACACAGAGCACAAAAACACGTTCAGAAGTTCGCGGCGGCGGTATCAAGCCTTGGAGACAAAAGGGTACAGGCCGTGCAAGACAGGGTAGCATCCGTGCTACACAGTGGATCAAGGGCGGTATCGCATTGGGTCCTAAGCCAAGAGATTACAGATATTCTGTAAACAAAAAGCTCAAAGCAGTTGCTCTTAAATCTGCACTCAGTGCAAAGGTACTTGATAACGAAATCATCGTTGTTGATGCAATTGATTTTGAAGCAATCAAAACAAAACAGGTTGCAGAAATGCTTGGCGCACTTAAGGTTGATTCTTCAGCTCTTATCGTTACAAACGAAAAGAACGATAACGTTGTTAAATCAGCAAGAAATATCGAAGGCGTTACAACAACATTTATGGGCAGCCTTAATGTATATGATATACTGAAACATAACGTAATGGTTATTACTAAAGACGCTGTATCAAAGATTGAGGAGGTGTATGGTAATGAATAAGCACGATATCATTATCAAACCGGTAATCTCTGAAAAAAGCATGGATCAGTTGGCAGACAGAAAATACACATTTGTTGTTGCTAAGGATGCTAACAAGATTGAAATAGCTAAAGCTGTTGAAGAAATTTTCGGCGTTAAGGTTGAAAAAGTTACAACAATCAGAGTACAAGGTAAAATCAAAAGAATGGGTGCTACATCCGGTAAAAGACCTGACTACAAAAAGGCTATTGTTAAGCTTACAGAAGGTAGCAAAACTATAGAATTCTTTGACGGAATGGCATAATCGAAAAGGAGAGAAAAGGAATGGCAATAAGAAAATTTAATCCTACTTCACCTGCTCGCAGATTTATGACTGTTTCTACATTCGAAGAACTTTCAAAGGTTGCACCTGAGAAATCTTTGTTGGAACCGCTTAAAAAGCACTCCGGTAGAAACTCATACGGTAGAATCACAGTTCGTCACAGAGGCGGCGGAAACAGAACAAAATACAGAGTAGTTGATTTTAAGAGAAATAAAGATAATGTAAATGCTACTGTTATGACAATCGAATACGATCCTAACAGAAGCGCAAACATCGCATTGATTCAGTACGAAGACGGCGTTAAGAGCTACATTCTCGCTCCACACGGACTTAAAGTTGGCGATGTTGTAAGATCAGGCGCAGATGCTGATATCAAAGCAGGTAACGCACTCCCAATCAAGAACATTCCTGTTGGTACAATTATTCACAACATCGAATTGTTCCCCGGAAGAGGCGGTCAGATGGTAAGAGCTGCAGGCAACAGCGCACAGCTCATGGCTAAAGAAAACGGCTATGCACAGGTAAGACTTCCTTCAGGTGAAGTTAGAATGGTATTGCTTGAATGCAGAGCTACAATCGGTCAGGTAGGTAACATCGACCACGAAAACGTGTCAATCGGTAAAGCAGGTCGTAAACGTCATATGGGTTGGAGACCAACCGTACGTGGTGTTGTTATGAACCCATGCGATCACCCACACGGTGGTGGTGAAGGTAAATCACCTATCGGTATGCCGGGCCCTGTTACTCCTTGGGGTAAACCAACACTCGGTTACAAAACCCGCAAGAAAAACAAACAGAGCAACAAATATATTGTTAAAAAGAGAAACGGCAGATAATCATATTTATATGTTATCAGCCTCATAGAATCTGATAAGGAGGTACAAAATGGGTAGATCAGTTAAAAAAGGACCTTTCGTTGACGAAAGACTTATGAAAAGAATCGCTCAAATGAACGAAGCCGGTGAAAAACGAGTTGTTAAAACTTGGTCAAGACCGTCTACAATATACCCAGATATGGTTGGTCACACAATCGCTGTTCACGACGGCAGAAAACATGTGCCTGTATATGTAAGCGAAGATATGGTTGGCCACAAATTGGGCGAATTTGCACCTACAAGAACATTTAAAGGTCACGCAGGTGGAAAAACAACAAATTCAAGATAATTTATATATCCTAAGTATTCAGAAGGGAGGATTTACGAATGGAAGCTATCAAAGAAGCTAGAGCTAAATTAAGTTATGCTCGTATTTCTTCAAGAAAAGTTAAAATCGTAATCGATTTAATCAGAAATAAATCTGTTGGTGAAGCGCTTGCAATACTCAAGCTCACACCAAAGGCAGGTGCCGAAATCGTAGAAAAACTTTTGCTTTCAGCAATGGCAAACGCAGAAAACAACCACGAAATGGATGTTGAAAAATTGTATGTTGCAGAAGTTTACGCAAATCAGGGTCCAACTCTTAAAAGAGTAAGACCAAGAGCACAGGGAAGGGCTTTCAGAATCAGAAAAAGAACAAGCCACATCACTGTTGTATTGAAAGAAAAAGAATAAGATAGGAGGAAAGAACCTTGGGTCAGAAAGTACATCCACATGGAGTTAGAGTTGGCGTTATCAAAGATTGGGATTCCAAATGGTATGCTAACAAAAAAGACTTCGGCGATATGCTCGTTGAAGATTACAAAATCAGAAAGTTCCTTAAAAAGTCTCTTTTCTCAGCCGGTATTTCAAAAATTGAAATTGAAAGAAACGACAATAAGGTAAGAGTTCATATCCACACTGCAAAGCCTGGTATCCTCATTGGTAAAAATGGTGCAGAAAAGGATAAGATTAAGGAAAGCGTTGAAAAATTAATTAAGAAAAATGTCATTGTTGACATTGTTGAAGTTAAAAATGCTGAAATTGATGCACAGCTCGTTGCAGAAAACATTGCTGCACAGCTCGAGAGACGTATTTCATTCAGAAGAGCAATGAAACAGGTTATGGGCAGAGCTATGAAAATGGGCGCTAAAGGTATCAAAACAGCTTGTTCAGGTCGTCTTGGCGGTGCTGAAATTGCGAGAACCGAACAGTATCACGAAGGTACTATTCCGCTTCAGACACTCAGAGCAGACATTGACTACGGTTTTGCAGAAGCAGACACAACCTACGGTAAAATCGGTGTAAAGGTATGGATCTACAAAGGTGAAGTGCTTAAAGCCAATGCCGCAGCTGCACAGCCTGCTCCAAAACAGAGAGAAAGAAAGAGCAAAGGAGGCAGATAATCATGTTGTTACCAAAAAGAGTTAAATACAGAAGAGTTATGAGAGGCCGTCTTAAAGGCCAGGCATCACGCGGTAACAAGCTTGCTTATGGTGATTTTGGTATTCAGGCACTTGAGCCTGCATGGATCACAAGCAATCAGATTGAAGCAGCCCGTATTGCTATGACTCGTTATACAAAGAGAGGCGGTCAGGTTTGGATTAAAATATTCCCTGACAAGCCTGTAACAGAAAAGCCTGCTGAAACACGAATGGGTTCAGGTAAAGGTTCACCTGAATACTGGGTAGCTGTTGTTAAGCCGGGCAGAATATTATTTGAAATCGGCGGTGTTGCAGAGCCTGTTGCAAGAGAAGCACTTCGTCTTGCTATGCACAAGCTCCCAATCAAATGTAAATTTGTAACACGCGATGATCAGGAAACGGACGGTGATTCGAGTGAAAATTAATGAAATCAGAGATCTTACTGATATGGAATTAAATCAGAAGTTGGATGAACTTAAAGCTGAATTGTTTAACCTGAGATTTCAGCATGCTACAAATCAGCTCGACAATCCAAAGGTAATTACTGAAGTGAAGAGAACAATCGCACAGATTAAAACAATCCTTCGTGAAAGAGAATTAGCACAAACTGTTTAATAAGAGAGGAGGAAATTCTAAATGGAACGTAATTACAGAAAAACCCGTATAGGTAGAGTAGTTAGCGACAAAATGGATAAAACAATTGTTGTTGCTATTGATTATAATGTAAAACACAAATTGTACAGCAAAATTGTTAAAAAGACATACAAACTTAAGGCTCACGATGAAACAAATATGGCTCATGTTGGTGACAGAGTAAAGGTTATGGAAACAAGACCGCTCTCTAAAGACAAGAGATGGAGACTTGTTGAAATCGTGGAAAAAGCTCAGTAATCTAAGGAAGGAGAGTAAATCACATGATACAACCACAGACATTGATGAAGGTTGCTGATAACACAGGTGCAAAAGAAATTATGTGTATCAGAGTTATGGGCGGCAGCAAAAGAAAATATGCCAATATCGGTGATGTAGTAGTTGCTTCCGTTAAAAAAGCAACACCAGGTGGTGTTGTTAAAAAAGGTGATGTAGTTAAAGCTGTTATCGTTCGAAGCGTTTCAGGCGTTAGACGTAACGATGGAACATACATCAAGTTCGACGAAAATGCAGCAGTTATTATAAAAGATGATAAAACCCCAAGAGGTACTCGTATATTTGGGCCTATCGCAAGAGAGCTCAGAGACAACGATTATATGAAGATTTTGTCATTGGCACCTGAAGTTCTGTAAGAATAGGAGGTAACTGAAAATGAAAAACAGAGTTCATATTAAAAAAGGTGATAATGTAGTAGTTATCTCCGGTAAAGATAAAGGCAAAAAAGGTAACGTATTGTCGGTAGGCGTTAACAAAAGAACTGTTATCGTTGAAGGCGTAAATATGGTTACCAAGCACACAAAACCAAGAAGAGCAGGAGAAACAGGCGGTATCATCAGCCAGGAAGCTCCAATCTTTGCTTGCAAGGTTATGCACATTTGTAACAAATGCGGCAAGCCTACAAGAATTGGTTACAAAATACTTGGCGACGGTAAAAAATCAAGATATTGCAAAAACTGCTTAGAAGTTTTTGATGACTAATATTAGAGAGGAGGATTTCGCACATGGTACGAATGAGAGCGAAATATGAAAACGAAGTAAAATCTGCTCTTATGGAAAAATTCGGCTACAAAAGCCCAATGCAGATTCCAAAGTTTGATAAAATCGTTATAAACATCGGTGTTGGTGAAGCTAAAGACAATGCAAAAGCATTAGAAGCTGCTATGAACGACTTGGCTACCATTACAGGTCAAAAGCCTGTAGTTACAAAGGCTAAAAAGTCTGTTGCCAACTTTAAAATCAGAGAAGGTATGAACATCGGCTGTAAGGTTACACTTCGCGGTGACAAAATGTTTGAGTTTATGGATAGACTCTTTAGCATTGCACTCCCACGTGTAAGAGACTGCAGAGGTATTAACCCTAACTCTTTTGACGGCAGAGGCAACTATGCACTTGGTGTTAAGGAACAACTTATATTCCCTGAAATTGATTATGATAAAATCGACAAAATTAGAGGTATGGACATCATCTTCACAACAACAGCTAAAACTGATGAAGAAGCAAGAGAACTTCTTGCATTGATGGGCGCACCATTTACTAAGGCGTGAGAGGAGGGTATTCACAATGGCAAAAAAATCTATGGTTTTAAAACAGCAGAAGCCGCAAAAGTACAAAACTCGTGAATATACCAGATGTAAAATCTGCGGAAGACCGCACGCATACTTGAGAAAATTCGGCATTTGCCGTATCTGCTTCAGAGAATTGGCTTACAAAGGTCAGATTCCGGGCGTTAAAAAAGCTAGTTGGTAAGATAAAGTTTATAAAAGGAGGTAACAAATTATGCAAATTACCGATCCAATTGCAGATATGCTTACACGCATAAGAAATGCAAACTCTTCAAAGCATGAAACTGTTTCTGTTCCTTCTTCAAAAATGAAGCTTGCTATTGCAAAAATTCTTTTGGACGAAGGTTACATTGCAGGTTATGAAGTTATAGAAGACGGATTACAGGGTGTAATCAAAATTACACTTAAGTACGGCGCAAACAAAACAAAGGTTATTTCCGGTCTTAAAAGAGTAAGTAAACCGGGACTTAGAGTATATGCTAGTAAAGATGAAATGCCAAGAGTACTCAGAGGACTTGGAATCGCAATCGTTTCCACCTCTAAGGGTATTATGACAGACAAAGAAGCTCGCAAAAACAACGTGGGCGGCGAAGTATTAGCATTTGTATGGTAAGATTATTTAGGAGGTGAACATATTGTCCAGAATAGGTAGAATGCCAATTACAATTCCAAATGGCGTTACTGTTACTGTTGGAACAAATAATGAAGTTACTGTTAAAGGCCCTAAAGGCACACTTTGCGATACACTTCATAAAGATATGATAATTAAAGTTGAAGGAGATCAGATTATCGTAGAAAGACCTTCTGAAGTTAAAGAGCACAGAGCTCTCCACGGTCTTACCAGATCACTCCTCAACAATATGGTAGTAGGTGTTACAGACGGCTTTACTAAAACACTCGAAATCAACGGTGTTGGTTACAGATGTGCTAAGAACGGCAAAACACTTACACTCAACCTGGGTTACTCACACCCTGTAGAATTCCAGGATACAGACGATTATACACTTGAGGTTCCTAACCCAAATACAATCATTGTTAAAGGTATTAACAAGCAGATTGTTGGTCAGATAGCTGCAGTTATCAGAGAAAAGAGATTGCCTGAACCATATAAGGGCAAGGGTATTAAGTACTCTGATGAAGTTATCAGACGTAAAGAAGGTAAAACAGGTGCTAAGAAATAAGGTAGAAAGGAGTAAACGATTATGATAAAGAAAAAAGACAGTAATGCTGCAAGAATTAAAAGACATTATAGAGTAAGAAAAAATATTTCCGGAACTCCTGCTTGTCCAAGACTTAACGTATTCCGTTCAAACAGCAACGTATACGCACAGGTTATTGATGACACTACCGGCACAACACTTGTTAGCGCTTGTTCTCTTGATAAAGAAATCAAAGAAAAAGTTAGCTACGGTGGCAACAAGGAAGCTGCTAAAGAAGTAGGCATTCTCGTTGCTAAGAGAGCTTTGGAAAAAGGTATTAAAAACGTTGTATTTGACAGAGGCGGTTACTTGTACCACGGTAGAGTAGCCGAGCTTGCAGAAGGTGCCAGAGAAGGCGGCTTAGAATTCTAAAAGGAGGTATAAAGCTTTTATGGAAAAATTTAATCCTGAAACATTAGATTTACAAGAAAAAATTGTTAGCATAAATCGTGTTGCTAAGGTTGTAAAGGGCGGTAGAACTTTTAGATTTGCTGTACTTATGGTAGTTGGTGATGGCGCAGGCCACGTTGGCGTAGGTACCGGTAAAGCAGCCGAAATCCCTGATGCAGTAAGAAAAGCAATCGAAGATGCTAAAAAGAATATGATTACTGTTCCGATGGTTGGTACTACAATCGCTCACGAAGTAATTGGTGAGTTTGGCGCAGGCAGAGTACTTTTAAAACCTGCTGCTCCCGGTACCGGTGTTATCGCAGGCGGATGTGCGCGTGACGTACTAGAGCTTGCAGGTATCCGTGACATCAGAACAAAGTCACTTCGTTCTAACAATCCTCATAACCTTGTTAGCGCAACAATCGAAGGTCTTAAGAGCCTTAAGGTAGCAGAAGAAGTTGCTGCACTCCGCGGTAAAACCGTTGAAGAATTGTTGGGTTAATAACACAACACAACTATTAAATTAGGAGGATAAGATAATGGCTAAAATTAAAGTTACTTTAGTAAAGAGCCCCATTGGTTACAAAAAAGACCAGATTGCAACAGTTGCAGCTCTCGGACTAAAGAAAATCAGAGACGAAAAGATTCATGATGCATCACCGGCTATCATCGGTATGACAAAGAAAGTGAATCATTTGGTAAGCGTCGAAGAAATATAAATTCCAAAGGAGGTGCTCTAAATGAAATTGTTTGAACTTAAACCAGGTGAAGGTTCAACTAAGGATACAAAAAGAAAAGGCAGAGGTCACGGTTCAGGTAATGGTAAAACAGCAGGTCGCGGTCACAAAGGTCAGAAAGCAAGATCAGGCGGCGGCGTAAGAATCGGCTTTGAAGGCGGTCAGATGCCTATTTACAGAAGATTGCCAAAACGCGGCTTTACAAATATATTTGCAAAGCAGTACTGCGAAATCAATGTATCCGATTTAAATAAATTTGAAAATGGTGCAGTTGTAGATGCAGCAGCACTTAAAGAAGCAGGTATCATTAAGAAAACTCTTGACGGTATTAAGGTTCTCGGCAACGGCGATATTAATGTTAAGGTTACAGTGAAGGCTGCTAAATTCACACAAGCTGCTATAGCAAAAATCGAAGCGGCAGGCGGAAAGGCTGAGGTGATGTAAAGTGATTTCGACTCTGAGAAACGCATGGAAAATCCCGGATCTCCGTAAAAGAATGCTTTACACATTGTTTATGATTGTAGTATTCCGTCTTGGTACATTCATCCCCGTTCCGGGCTTGAATGCAGAGGTGCTTCAATCACTCGTAGAGGGCAACGGCAACAACCTGTTTGCACTTCTCGACAGTTTTTCCGGTGGCTCATTCAGCAATGCAACAATTTTTGCAATGAGTATTACACCATATATCAACGCATCAATTATTCTTCAGCTCTTAACAGTTGCAATTCCTGCTCTTGAGCGTCTTGCAAAAGAAGGAGAAGAAGGCAAAAAAGTAATTGCAAAATGGACTCGCTATGTAACAATAATTCTTGCTTTCATTCAGGCGACAGGTCTTTACTTTGGACTTCGAGGCGCTGTTGAAAACCCGGGATTTGTAAGTTATGTAGTAATCGTAGCAACCTTTACCGCAGGCACTGCATTTATTATGTGGCTTGGCGAACAAATCACCGAAAAAGGTGTGGGCAACGGTATTTCAATGATAATCTTTGCGGGTATCGTATCAAGTGTTCCAAGTATGATTTACGGTTTGTATCAAAACTTTATAAATGATGCAATCAGCATTTGGGGACTTATCGCTATTGCAATATTTGCGGTTGCAATGGTTGCATTTGTAGTATTTATTACCGATGCCGAAAGAAGAATTCCGGTTCAGTATGCAAAACGTATGGTTGGCCGTAAAATGTACGGCGGTCAGAGCACACATATTCCGATTAAAGTGGCTATGGCAGGCGTTATTCCAATCATCTTTGCAATGTCAATTCTTGCTTTCCCATCAACAATTATGAGCTTTACAGGCGGTATGCCTACAACAGGCTTCTGGGGTGCATTCTGGAGAGAGGTAACCTCAGGCTGGGTATACATTGTACTCTACTTCCTGCTCATATTGTTCTTCACATATTTCTATACAGCAATCCAGTTCAATCCAATTGAGATTGCCAACAATATGAAGAGAAACGGCGGCTCTATCCCTGGCATCCGCTCAGGTAAGCCTACCAGTGATTATATCAGCAAAATCCTTACAAGAATTACACTTGCAGGTGCTATATTCCTGGCAATTGTAGCTTGTGTACCGATGATTCTCGGTCAGGTTTCAGGATTCAGCATTTCAATCGGCGGAACTTCACTTCTCATTATGGTTGGTGTTGCTCTTGAAACAGTTAAGCAAATTGAGTCACAGATGCTTATGCGTCACTACAAAGGCTTTTTGGATTAAGGGTGATTAAATTTATGAATCTTATTATGTTAGGTGCTCCAGGTGCAGGTAAAGGCACACAGGCAGCAGTAATATGTGAAAGATATAATATACCAACAATTTCAACCGGAGCAATAATACGAAATGCCATCAGGAACCAAACCGAAATCGGAAAAATAGCAAAAGGCTATATTGACGAAGGCAAGCTCGTTCCCGACAATGTGGTTATCGGAATTATAAACGAACGTCTTAAAGAGTCCGATTGCAAAAACGGATTTATACTTGACGGCTTTCCGCGAACCATTGCTCAGGCTGATGAATTAAACAAAATGGGCATTTCAATAAATTGTGCACTTTCCATTGAGGTAGACGATTCCATAATACTGGAACGCCTCGGTGGCCGCAGAGAGTGCAGCGAGTGCGCAGCGACATATCACGTTACAAATAACCCGAGCAAAGCGGGAGATAAATGCGAAAAATGCGGCGGCGCGCTCATAACAAGACCCGATGATTGCGAAGAGACAATCAAAAACAGACTTGAGGTTTATCATGAGAGCACAGAGGTGCTAAAAAACTATTATGATAAGCTCGGCAAGCTTGTTAAAATAGACGGCAACAGAAGTGTTGAGGAAATCACAGACGATATCCTCTCGGCTCTTGCCTCTTGTGATTGACGGAGGAATAAGGGATGATATATTTAAAGTCGGGCGCAGACATTGCAAAAATGCGTGAGTCCGGGAAAATTGTATTCCAAACCTTAGAACTTCTCCGCAGTCACATAAAGCCGGGTATTTCAACCTTAGAGCTTGACAAAATTGCATATGATTATATTTTAAGCTGTGGCGCCAAACCGTCGTTCAAAAATTATAACGGCTTTCCCGCAAGCATATGTGCATCGGTAAACAACGTGATTATCCACGGCATACCAAACAAGAGCACATTACTTAAGGATGGCGACATAATAAGCATCGACATTGGTGCAGTAAAAAATGGCTTTCACGCAGATGCAGCCCGAACCTTTGGTGTAGGCAGTATTAACAGTGAAGCACAAAGGCTCATTGATGTAACAGAGCAAAGCTTTTACGAGGGCTTAAAATATGCTAAGTCCGGCGAAAGACTCGGCAGCATAAGCGCAACTATTCAGCAATATGTTGAAAGTAACGGATTTTCTGTTATACGAAACTATTGCGGCCACGGCATCGGCCAAAAGCTGCACGAAAGTCCCGAGATACCAAATCACGGAACCTTCGGTCGCGGAATACGGCTTGCCAAGGGTATGACAATCGCCGTTGAACCAATGGTCAACTACGGAGGCCCCGAAACTGACCTTATGGGCGACGGATGGACAGTCAAAACCCGCGACGGCTCACTTGCAGCGCATTACGAAAATACAATCCTTATAACAGACGGCAGCCCGCAGCTGCTTACCAATCCACAGTGGGGTGAGTAATATGGGCGAGCACATTGCAGAATTTGTATATGCTGTAGCCGGCAGAGATAAAGGCAAGTATTTTGTAGTGACGGCACAGGAGGACAACTTCCTATACCTGTGCAACGGAAAATGCCGCAAGGTTGGCAGTCCCAAGAAAAAGAAAATCAGACACGTAACCTTTACCGGTGAAAAAAGCGAGTTTATATTTAACAAGCTGCAGACCGTAGGCAAGGTTACAAACAAGGAAGTAAGATATGCCTTGTCTGATTACAAAAAAAGATTGTCAGATATATAATATTTATGTTAGATATGGAGGTATTATCCTTGGCTAAAGAAGATGTATTTGAATATGAAGGAACAGTAGTTGAGGCTTTGCCTAACGCAATGTTCAGGGTAGAATTTGAAAACGGTCACAATATACTGGCTCATATCTCTGGTAAATTGAGAATGAATTATATCAGAATTCTCCCCGGAGATAAGGTAACAGTTGAAATGTCACCTTACGATTTAACCAGAGGACGTATCACATGGAGAGCCAAATAAGGCTTTAACTAATTGATAGGAGGTAACAGTAATGAAGGTTAGACCATCAGTAAAACCTATTTGCGAAAAATGCAAAATTATTAAAAGAAAGGGCAATATAATGGTTATTTGCTCAAACCCTAAACACAAACAGAGACAGGGTTAATCTTAGCTTGTAGCTTTTAAGGTGCGGCTGTACGGGAGAGCTAATTTTCCTGTAATCCCTTAAGGTTATGAAATATAGATATATAGTTTTATTAATCACTAAACAGGAGGTGCAAAAAGCTAATGGCAAGAATAGCAGGTGTAGATTTACCTAACGAAAAAAGAGTTGAAATCGGTCTTACTTATGTATATGGTATCGGTCTTCCAAGCTCAAAGAAAATTTTGGCAGAAGCAGGTATCAACCCTGATACAAGAGTAAGAGATCTCACAGAAGAAGAACAGACAAAAATCAGAGAAATCGTTGACAGAGATTACACAGTAGAAGGTGACCTCAGACGTCAGATTGCTCTTGATATCAAACGTTTGATAGAAATTGGCTGCTACAGAGGTCTTCGTCACAGAAGAGGTCTCCCATGCCGCGGTCAGAATACCAAAAACAATGCCAGAACAAGAAAAGGTCCAAAGAGAGCTGTTGCTGGCAAAAAGAAATAATACAGGAGGGATATAACAAATGGCAGTTCAAAAGAAAATTCGTAAAAGAAGAGAAAAAAAGAACATTGAACGTGGTGCTGTTCATATCCGCTCCACATTCAATAACACAATAGTTACAATCACTGATGTTGCAGGTAACGCACTTTCATGGGCAAGCTCAGGTGGCCTTGGTTTTAGGGGTTCAAGAAAGAGCACACCGTTTGCTTCGCAGATGGCTGCAGAAACAGCTGCAAAGGCTGCTATGGAACACGGCCTCAAATCTGTAGAAGTATACGTTAAAGGCCCGGGTAGCGGTCGTGAAGCTGCAATCAGAGCACTTCAGACAGCAGGTCTTGAAGTAACAATGATTAAAGATGTAACTCCGATTCCTCATAACGGTTGCAGACCGCCAAAGAGAAGAAGAGTTTGATGGAAAATTTTTGGAGATAGGAGGATAAACTTATGGCAAAGAATATGCAGCCTATATTAAAAAGATGCAGAACATTGGGCATTGAGCCTTCTGTTATGGGTATCGACAAAAGCTCAAACAGAAATCCTAAGCCAATGAGAAAAAAGCAGAGCGAGTATGGTCGCCAGCTTACCGAAAAGCAGAAAGTTAAGTTTATATACGGTATGCTTGAAAAGCAGTTCAGAAAATATTACCACATTGCTACAAAAATGCCGGGTGTTGCCGGTGAAAATCTTCTTTCATTACTCGAATCAAGATTGGACAACGTAGTATTCCGCCTTGGTCTTGCTAACACAAGAAGAGAATCAAGACAGATGGTAAACCATGGTCACGTTCTCGTAAACGGCAAAAGACTCGACATTCCTTCATACCGCGTAAAGGTTGGAGATGTTATTACACTCAAAGAGCAAACACAGACATCTGACAGAATTAAAGCAATCGTTGAAACTAATTCTTCAAGACTTGTTCCAAAGTGGCTCGATATGGATAAAAACACTCTCACAGGTCGCGTTATCGCAATGGCTCAGAGAGATGATATTGATTTTGAGGTAGAAGAACATCTCATCGTTGAGTTGTACTCTAAATAATAGGCAAGCCCTCAGTAATGAGATAATTATAATTCTGAAATGGAGGGTCATGACATGATAGAAATGGAAAAACCACGCGTTGAATGCGTAGAAAAAAGTGAAGACGGCAAATATGCCAGATTTGAGGTAGAACCTCTTGAGAGAGGCTATGGTATTACCCTTGGTAACAGCCTTAGAAGAGTGCTTTTGTCATCACTTCCGGGCGTAGCTGCCACAAGCGTTAAAATTGATGGTGTGCTTCACGAGTTTTCTACAATACCCGGTGTTAAAGAGGATGTTACAGAGATAATTCTTAACATAAAAAGACTTATCGCTAAAATCTATTCGGACACACCTGTTGTAGTTATAGTAGACGCTTCCGGCGAATGCGAAGTTACAGCCGGAGATATTAAATGCCCCGATGATGTGGAAATCATCAACAAGGATCTTCATATTGCAACACTTAGCGAAGGCGCTAAGCTCTATATGGAAATCACAATGCAAAAGGGCAGAGGTTATGTAACAAGTGAGAAAAACAAAGAGAATATGCAGAATGTTATCGGCGTTATTGCTGTTGATTCTATTTATTCACCAATCGACAAGGTTAACTACAATGTTACAAATACCCGTGTTGGTCAGGTTACCGACTACGATAAGCTCACAATCGAAATTTTTGCAGACGGAACAATTGCACCCGAAGAAGCATTGTCCTTAAGTGCAAAAATTCTCAACGACCATATGAACCTCTTTATTGACCTTGCAGAAGGCGTTAAAGGTAAGGACATTATGGTTGAAAAAGAGGACAATATGAAAAACAAGGTTCTCGAGCTTACCATCGAAGAGCTTGACCTGTCAGTTCGTTCCTTCAACTGCTTAAAGCGTGCAGGTATCAACACCGTTGAGGACCTCGCAAGCAAATCCGAAGGCGAAATGATGCGTGTTAGAAACCTCGGTAAAAAATCACTTGAAGAGGTTGTTAACAAACTTGCTTCCTTGGGATTCTCATTCTCAAAGGACTACGATGAATAAGATAAGTTTATTATTAAGGAGGTATACGTTCTCATGCCTGGTACAAGAAAATTAGGCCGTGCTACAGACCACAGAATTGCTACACTTCGCAATCTTGTTACAAGTCTTCTCGAAAATGGTAAGATTGAAACAACATTGCCAAAAGCAAAAGAAGTAAGATGTATGGCTGAAAAAATGATTACATTGGGTAAGACTAATACATTACACACCAGAAGACAGGCACTTGCTTACATCACTAAAGAAGATGTTGTAACAAAGGTGTTTACAGAAATCGCTCCTAAGTACAGTGAGAGAAATGGTGGTTACACCAGAATTATCAAAATAGGCCCAAGACGCGGCGATGCTGCTGAAATGGCTATTATTGAACTGGTTTAATTAAAAACAAATAAATAGGGCTTTTAAAGTCTGTACAAAAATCGAGGATAAATGTCCTCGATTTTTTGTTTATAAAAAGTGTAAACCCGAATAAAATTTGTTGTTTTGAAAATTACTAAAGTAGTGCAAATATGTGGAGTAGCAATAATATTGACAAGGTATTGAAAAAAACATATAATAATATTAACTTTTATGAAACAACATGTTTTTTGCAGTGCTTTTACAACAATGTAAAAATTGGCCATATATTATCGGTAATAAAGAAATAATATTTTTAGTTAGGAGTATAAATTATGTGGTTTAACAAAAGTGTAATATATCAGATTTATCCATTAGGTTTTTGCGATGCTCCCGATACTAATGACGGATGCACACAACCCAGGATTTTAAAGGTTATTGACTATATACCTCATCTTATAAAAATGAATATAGATGCTGTGTATTTTTGCCCTGTTTTTGAGTCGAGCGCTCACGGATATGATACAAAGGATTTTGGCAAAATTGATGTTCGCCTCGGCACAAATGATGATTTTAAACAAGTGTGTGAAGAGCTGCATCAAAACGGAATAAAAGTAATACTCGACGGCGTGTTTAATCACGTGGGAAGGGAATTTTTTGCGTTTGAGGATGTAAAGCAAAACAAGTGGAATTCACAGTATAAGGATTGGTTTTGCATAAATTTTGACGGCAACAGCAGCTACAACGACGGCTTTTGGTATGAGGGCTGGGAAGGTCATTATGAACTTGTTAAACTGAACCTTAACAATTACGATGTAAAAAAATATTTGCTTGAACAGGTAGGCAAATGGATAGACGATTTTAAAATAGATGGTCTTAGACTTGATGTAGCATATATGCTCAATCGTGATTTTATGCGGGAGCTAAAAAGCTTTTGCACAGCAAAAAATGCTGAGTTTTTCCTCGCGGGTGAAATGATACATGGCAACTACAACGACATTGTTAACGGCGAGATGCTTCATTCTGCCACAAATTACGAATGCTTTAAGGGTATATATTCATCCTTTAACAGTATGAATATGTTTGAAATAGGTCATTCCCTGCGTAACCGCTTTGGCAAGGAGGACTGGTGCGCATACAAAAATCTTCAGCTCATATGCTTTGTGGATAATCACGATGTAACCAGAATTGCATCAAACCTTACAAACAAAAATCATCTTCCCCTTTGCTATGGCATACTTATGGCAATGCCTGGTATACCGTGCATATACTATGGCAGCGAGTGGGGCATAGAGGGCAAAAAAGAGCAGGGTGACAAGGCACTGCGCCCATATATTGAACAGGGCGTGTGGAATGAGCTTTCGCAATTTGTTGCAAAGGCGGCAAAAATTCATCGGGATAGCAAAGCACTTTGCTATGGCTCTTTTGAAATATTGCATATGACAAATAAACAGTTTGTGTTTGAGCGCAGTTTTGAGGATGAACGTATAATAGTAATGATTAACGCCGACGAAAATGAGTATGTTGCTCATTACAATGCAAATGCAGGCTGCGGCACAGAGCTTTTAACAAACTCTCATTTTGATTTTGGAGCAGGCAGCATAATGCCGCCGTATTCGGTGCAATATGTAAAGGTTTAAATTAAAAGAAAAGTGATAAATGAAGTGACAGAGGGGGTGACAGGGGGATGTTCCTTTGCAAAAGGTGCGTCCCCTCTGTCACTGATTAATTTTTATCACCTGTTCGCACAACAAGCGAGGACACACCTCTTGCGAGGAATGTCCCCGTTGTCATGCGCTTGACAAACGTAAAATTACTTAACAGGTGACAGATGGGGACGCACCTTTTGCAAAGGAACATCCCCATCTGTCAAGATACTTTTTTTATTTGTTTTCACTCTCGTATTTTTTAAGCAGCTGCTGGGCATGGGCACAGTACTTGTAGTCAAATGTGCAGCACAGACCCTCCATCCATATTTTTTTGTCCTCATATGTAGGAAAGTTCATCATTTTCATTTCACATCCCAGCACTGTCTTTTTTTCGTACATAAAAAATGGGCATATTGCATACAAAGGCATATTATGTTCCTCCTTACTCTATTTCGGCTATAGACCGTATTGCTGCACATACTTGCCGTATGTCATTCCGCACTCTCTTGCAAGCCTTGCAACCTCCTGAAGTGACATTTTTGGCTTTGCGTCTCTTTTAATTACAGGCTCGCTTATGCGGGCATTGGCATAAAGTCTGCAGCTTTCGGTGCAATATGTTTTTTTGCGTAGTGTATAAAAGGTTTTGTTGCACCAGGCACAAATGCACTTTTTCTTTTTTGACAGCCTTTTAAATTCGGCGCTGCACTCATCGGAGCAAAATTTTGCTGCATTTTTTGCTGTCTGAAACTGTTTTAAGCAAACAGGGCATATTTTAGAAGTTTTCATAAGTAAGTTCCTCCGTCATAATATTAGCCGAAAGAGAGTAATCCGAACCTCGATTTTAAAAGGTGAATTTTCGCTTTCGTCGTGTTAAAATACTTAAATGTCAAATGTTTACTGTTTTCGAGGCTAAAGAAACAGAACAAAGAAAAAGCCATATTGCGACTGTGTTATGCAAAAAACACATAACTGCGTCATAATATCAAATTAAATAACAAAATTGTGTGGAATTCCCTATCGATAAATTAATTATTACACATTAATGTGTCGTGGTCAACACAAAAACTTTAAAAAACGAAAAAATCGATGTTGCTTTTTCGACACATTTGTGTTACAATATGAATATATATATCAAATTAAGTCGAAAGGAACACAAAATTGATGAACATTGGCGAACGAATTAAAAATCTGCGCAGACAAAATAACATAAATCAGGCAAACCTTGCAGCTGTTTTGCAAAGCTTTTACGGTATGAAAACCGACAGAGTTGCAATAAGCAAGTGGGAGACAGGCTTTCAGCTGCCAAGCATACAGGCGGTGAGGGCAATTGCTGATTATTTTGGTGTTTCTACAGACTATCTTATGAACGGCAGCGAGGCAGCGGGCCGCTCAAAAGTCATACCATTTTACCGTAATTATCCCGATGTGGCTGATGTAGCCTGCATCAGCTGCGACGTGGATGCCGATATGTGCGTTGCAGCACCCGATAATTCAATGAGAGGCGCCGGAATTGTGTGTGGCGCAAGTGTTTTTGTAAACACAAGGGCTCAAATTTTCGACGGCGACATTTTGCTGGTGACAGTAGGTCAAACAGCTTACATCCGCAGATGCTACAAAAACGGCCATGCAGCTTTGCTTGTGTCGGAATGTGGCAGTAACCCGCCTGTTATGTACCCTCAAAAGCAAATTGATATCATTGGCAAAATTTGTTCGGTTCGATTCGATTTTGATTGACATATATATTATTTTATTGTATACTTATAATAATTAGAAGTTTTAACGGGTAATTTTATTATAATTCTAATTTTTATAACAGTCAACACAAAATTCTAAAAATTAGAACTTTGTAATATGAATGTTATATTTCAATTGTTTTGGGGGATGATTGTATGAGTACAATGTCGGTAATATTAAATTTAATGGAGCAGCGCAAAACTGCGCAAAAAGAGCTGTGCAGCTATCTTGGCATCGGTGAGCCAAAATTCAGCGACTGGAAAAATGGCAAAATCAAATCATACAACAAGTATTTGCCGCAAATTGCAGCATTTTTTAATGTTTCGGTAGATTATCTTGTAAATGACGGCAACTATACGGATAATATGACAGCGAGCAAAAAAATCCCAAAGTTCGGCAAAATACGATGCGGCAATCCGGAGCAGATTTTTGAAAATTTTGAGGAATTTTTTGAACCTGATAAAGATATAGCTGCTGATTATTGTCTTGTTGCAAAAGGTGACAGTATGATAAATGCCCGCATTTTTGATGGTGATATTGTATTTATCAGAAAGCAGCCCGATGTTGAAAACGGTGAAATTGCTGCAGTTATTATAGGTGATGAGGCAACACTCAAGCGAGTTTATAAATATGAGGACAAAATTGAGCTTCGTGCCGAAAATCCTCTTTATTCTTCACTTTATTACGAAAAGGAGCAGCTCAATGATATCCACATTGTAGGCAAAGCCGTTGCTTTTCACAGTACCATTAAATGAATTTTTTTCTCCGTGGTTGCGCTAAAATGCTGTGACAAATGGGGACATTCGTCACGAAGAACGTGTGTCCTCATTTGTCATATGCATTTTAGTTACTTTACAGGTGACAAAGGGGGACGCACCTTTTGCAAAGGAACATCCCCCTTTGTCACCTCAACCGCAGACGACGTTTGCACAGATTTTGACATTGAATTATTCCTTTATAAAACTTATCTTATTATCAATATGTAAACAAATCTTATTACATCTTGCATTGTAAACCAAATTTGTGATATAATTAATAAAATAGGTAAATTATAAATTCAGGAGAGCTTTTATGATAAATTTATTGTCAATAATACTCAGCATACCAGGTCTTTTTTTAGCACTTTCCATTCACGAATTTGCACACGGATATGCTGCATATCTTATGGGAGATAACACAGCAAAATATAACGGCAGATTAAGCCTCAATCCTCTTGCACATCTTGATATTGCAGGTACACTGTGCCTTTTGCTTTTTCATTTTGGATGGGCAAAGCCTGTGCCAATTAATCCGTACAACTTTCGTGACCGAAAATGGGGCACAATAATAGTCAGCCTTGCAGGCCCGTTTGCAAACTTTGTGCTTGCTCTTGCGTGCACAGTAATTTACAAGCTGCTTGCAAGCTTTGTGCATATGAGTCAGATTGCAGAGTTTTTTTATATGATATTTGTGTATGCATCGGCAATGAATGTAGGGCTTATGGTGTTTAACCTTATACCCATTCCGCCTCTTGACGGCTCAAAGGTGCTTATGGAATTTTTGCCAGACCGCTACCGCTTTCAGATGTATAATATCGAAAGATATTCGGGAATTATACTGCTTGTTCTTGTGTGGACAAATGTTTTGACTCCTGTGCTCTCTACTCTGCGAAATTGGGTGTACTCTTTAATTGAACTTATAACATTTTTTATCTGATGGTGAATTTATGGAAAAACTGACCTTTCGGGTGCTGGACTTTGAGGGTCCGCTTGATTTGCTCGAGCATTTAATAAAAAAGAATAAGCTTGATATATGCACTGTGTCTCTTATACAAATTACCGACCAGTATGTAGAATATATAAATGCAATCAAGGAAATGGATTTAGAAATTTCAAGCGACTTTCTTGTGATGGCATCGGAGCTTTTGCTTATTAAATCAAAGGCGCTTTTGCCAAAGCACGAGGAGGACGACGAAGAGGATGATGCAGAGCGTCTTACCGAAGCACTCCGCGAGCGCAGACGAATGAGGCTTGTATCGGAAAAATTTCGTACAATGCAGTATGACGGCACATACTTTTTCTTTAAGGATTCCGAAAAGCTGCCAAAAACAGACGAAAAAAAGCAAATCTCCGAGGGTAGCATAGACAAGCTGTACAATGCATTTCTTACAGTGCTCGAAAAAACCGAGCGACGTGCTCCGCCGCCAAAGCGCAACTTTGACGGCATTGTGGGCAGAGAGCCTGCATCGGTAAAGGACAAGGCAAAAGGCCTTATACGCAAGCTCAAAACGGAAAAAAAGGTTAAATTTGAAAATATATTTGCAGGCGTTAAGTACAAAAACGAGGTTGTTGCAATATTCCTTGCGGTGCTCGAGCTTATGAAGCTCAACCGCATAAAGGTGTATGACACCGATGACAGCGTAATGCTTGAGCTCGACAGCGGCGACGGTCTTACCGATGACCAAATGTTAGAGAATTTTGATGGAGAAGCAGAAACAAATGAGAATTGATGAACTTGAAGCAATTGTTGAAGGCTTGCTTTTTGCAAGCGGTGAATCGGTGTCTGTAAAAAGACTTTGCGAGGTTACCGAAACAGACGAAAAAACAATGACAAGCCTTTTAAATATGATGAGTGACAAATATGATAACGATAATTCAAGAGGAATACATTTAATAAAGCTTGAGGATAGTTATCAGCTTTGCACAAAAAGGGAATACTATGACTACATAAGAGCCCTTACCGAAAAAAAGCGCCGAGCATCACTTTCAAATGCAGGTCTTGAGGTGCTTTCGGTAATTGCTTACAATCAGCCCGTTACAAGGAGCACTCTTGAATTTATACGCGGTGTAAACAGTGACGGCGCTCTCAACAACCTTATTGCAGCAGGTCTTGTTGAGGAGGTAGGCAGACTTGATGCCCCTGGTAAGCCAATGCTTTTTGGTACAAGCGAGGAGTTTTTGCGTGTGTTTAATTTGTCATCCCTTGCGGAGCTGCCCGATGTTGACCTGGAGTACAACTTTGCGGGGCTCAACGACGAGCTTGCAGGGGACAATTCCAATGTGGGCGATGGCAACAACAGTGATGCTGCAGTCAGTGATTTTCGGATAGAAAAGTATGATGATGAAAAAATTGACGGGGAATAAACAATGATTTATTTGTATATTGTGCTTGCGGTTGTGACAGCACTTTTGTTGTTTTTGCTTTTTGTGCCAATACGCTTTAACGCAGCTTATCAAAACAAAAGCTATACTCTTGAGGTGCGTGTTGCAGGCATAAAGCTCGACCTTAAAAGGTTTATAAACAAAGAAACTAAAAAAAAGCAACAGCCAAAGCCAGAGCAAAGCGACACTGAGGAACAAAAGCTTATAAAAAAAATGACCGATATTTACAACAAGGTTGTTTATATAAAAAATGTGTATAGTGCAAGCAGCAAGGCAATCAGCAAAGGGTTTATTACCCAAAATATAGAGGTGAGCATTTGCTTTGGCACATCCGACGCAGCTGTTACGGGGATGCTGACAGGTGCAATATGGGCGCTTCTGTATGAGCTTTTGGGGCTGCTTACCATATTGTCTACGGTTAAGGAGCACAAGTTTAATGTAGACAGTGTGTATGACAGATTTGTTTTTGAGCCGCTAGCTCAGGTAACCTTTAAAATAAGGCTTATCAGTGCTATACGAATATTAATTACTGTTTTGTATAATCTAAAAAAGTACAAAAAAGCGCAGCCTGCGGAAAATTAGCGCGCAAATATATACAAATATTCACACGCAAATGAATTTATTAAATAAATATATGAGGAGTGAAAATTAATGTCAACACCGATAGAACAGCTTATGAGCGAAGCAATGAAAAATATAAAAGCTATGGTAGATGCCAACACCATAGTAGGAGATGTTATTACTACACCCGACGGCACCACAATAATACCTATTACAAGAGTATCGGTAGGCTTTGGCGCAGGCGGAAGCGAATTTGGTGCGCGCCCCGAGGCAAACGGCGACAAGGGCAAAATGTTTGGCGGCGGCACAGGCGGCGGTATCTCTATGAATCCTGTTGCATTTTTGGTAGTGACAAAGGACAGTGTGCGTATAATGCCTGTATCTACCACTATGTCAACCGTTGAGCGCATTGTAGACACAATGCCCGAGCTTATGGGCAAATTTAATGCCTTTGTAAGCGATATGGCAGACCGCAGAGCACAAAAAAAGCAAAGCAAAGAGAGCGAAAGCACAACCACAATACAGCTTGATTAATACAGCATACAAGCTTATGATGTAATAATAAAATCACCTTTTCTATATAATTAAATTATAGATGAGGTGATTTTTTTGCTTTACAAAATTATTTGTTTTGCTTTGTGCTTTATGCTTTTTGATGCACCAAAGATATGTGCAATTGGCACAAGCGCAGTGTCTGCAATTGTTATCGAAACATCGGGCAATACCATTATATATGAAAAAAACGCACACAAAAAGCTACCTATGGCAAGCACAACCAAAATAATGACAGCACTTTGTGCAATAGAGGCAGGAAATATAGACCGAACAATAACTGTTGATGATAGGGCAGTAGGTATTGAGGGCTCGTCCATATATCTTGCAAAGGGAGAGCGGCTTACAATACGCGAGCTTTTATACGGGCTTATGCTCAATTCGGGCAACGATGCGGCAGCAGCCATTGCATACGCAGTGTCAGGCTCAATAGAGGATTTTGCTGCTCTTATGAACCAGACTGCTCAAAAAATCGGTGCAAAAGATACCTGCTTTGAAAATCCCAGCGGTTTAGATAGCAAAAATCACTACACCACCGCTTATGACCTTGCAATAATAACATCATATGCCCTCAAAATCCCCGCATTTGCCGAGATTGTGTCTACATACAAAAAAACCATTCCAAACGGCGACAAGGACTATGACAGGCAGCTCAAAAATCACAACAAGCTGCTTAAAATGTATGATGGGGCAACAGGCGTAAAAACAGGTTATACCAAAAAGTGCGGCAGATGCCTCGTGTCAAGTGCAAAAAGAGACAATGTGGAGCTTGTTGCGGTAACACTTAACGACGGAAATGACTGGAATGACCATATTACAATGCTTGATTACGGCTTTGAAAATGTAACAAGCAAAACCATTGTCAAAAAGGGTGACTACATTGCCACAATTCCTGTAAAAGACGGAGCGGAGCCATATGTAAAGCTTGTGGCATCAGATGATGCTAATGTAACGCTTAAAGCAAATCAAAAATGCGAGGTTCAAATTAAATACGACATTCAAAGCGAGGCAATTGCCCCTGTAAATTACGGCTCTGTATTCGGACAAATGCACGTTTTTGTAAACGGCAAGCAAACAGGTATAATAGAAGCAGAGGCGCAAAGGGCAATAGCTGTTGAACAAAAGCATGGAGTAATTCAAATTTACTCACTTTTGCTTGATTTGTGGACAGATATGATGTATAATTAATCATAACATATGAGCAAAAACAAGTATCATTTTGTTTAAAAATAATATTACCAAACTATTAATTTTTGACTGCGTTTTTGACATTGCTGCTGCAAAGAGTTATAATATACAATGGTGGTGATTAAATGAAACGATGGTTTAAATACATAAAACCCTATTGGCCCTATTTTGTTTTAGGGCCTGTTTGTATGATTGTAGAGGTTGCAGGCGAGGTGGTAATGCCAAAGCTGCTGTCCGTTATAATCAATATGGCAAACAGAGGTACCCTTACCCAGGCATCAAGCCTTGGGCTTATGCTTGCAATGATTGCAACTGCAATTATGATGATGGCAGGCGGTATAGGCGGTGCATACTTTGGCGCAAAAGCATCTGTAAACTTTGCGGCAGATTTGCGCTCCGATGCATATGCAAAGGTGCAAAAATTCTCTTTTGCAAATATCGACAAATTTTCTACAGGCTCACTTGTAACCCGCCTTACCAACGATGTTACACAAATGCAGAATTTTGTTAATATGATGCTCCGTATGGCGCTGCGCTCGCCTGGTATGATGATTGCGGCGCTTATTATGGCAATTTCAATCAAGCCAAAGCTGTCGGTTGTGTTTGCGGTAACAATGCCCATAATGATGCTTATAATAGGCTTTATTATATCAAAAGCCTTTCCGCGTTTTACAAAAATGCAAAAAAAGCTTGACACACTTAACTCTACCGTTCAGGAAAGTGTGACAAATGTGCGTGTTGTAAAATCCTTTGTTCGAGAGGATTTTGAAACAAAAAAATTTGCATCCGCAAACAAAAATCTGCGCGAGTCTGCACTCTCGGCAATCAAGCTAATGATTTGTATGCAGCCTGCTCTTACAATATGTATGAACTTAACAACCCTTGCGGTTGTATGGTTTGGCGGCTCAATCGTGCTTGACGGCGGTATGGAAATTGGCGACCTTTCGGCATTTTTGACATACGTAACTCAGATACTTTCGTCAATTATGATGATAACAATGCTGCTTATGAACTCATCAAGAGCAATGGCGTCAGCAAAGCGAATCGAAGAGGTTCTTGACGAAAAGCCTGATATATCCGACATTGATGCAAAGCAGCCTGAGCTTAAGGTTAAAAATGGCGAAATTGTGTTTAAGGATGTATCTTACAGATATTATAAAAATAGCCCCGACAAGGTGCTTGACAGCATCAATCTCACAATTGATGCCGGCTCAACAGTGGGTATAATAGGCTCCACCGGCTGCGGCAAAACAACTCTCATATCACTTATTACAAGGCTGTACGATGCAGACGAGGGCGAAATTCTGGTAGACGGAGTAAATGTAAAGGATTATTCTCTCAAAAATCTGCGTGACGGCATAGGCGTTGTGCTTCAAAAAAACACCCTCTTTTCGGGCACTATCGAAGAAAATTTACGATGGGGAAGCGAAGATGCCAACTTTGAAGAGCTTGTTCAGGCATCCACAGACGCCCAGGCACACAAATTTGTGCAAACCTTCCCCGACAAATATAACACCGACCTTGAGCAGGGCGGCACAAACGTGTCGGGTGGTCAAAAGCAGAGGCTTTGTATTGCAAGAGCACTTGTTAAAAAGCCCAAGGTTATTGTGCTCGACGACTCCACAAGCGCGGTAGACACAGCTACCGAAGCGGCAATACGACGCAGCTTTGCCACAAATTTAAAACATTCTACCAAAATAATAATTGCTCAGCGCATAAGCTCGGTAATAGATGCAGACAAAATAGTAGTTATGGATAACGGCGTAATCACAGGCAGCGGTACACACAGCGAGCTTATCAAAGGCAATCAGGAATACCGCGAAATATACTATTCTCAAATGGATAGCCATTGAAGTACTATCCGAACTCCGATTTAAATATATAAAAATTCCTGTAAACTGTGTTAAAATGCTCGCAAATACATCAAGTATTCGCTGCGCTTTTGCCTTGTTTACAAGAATTTTTATTATATTTAAATTCTTCGACCTGAAAGGCTTGTATTTTTGAGGGGTTTTTGGTGCGGAGGACGAAGGAATGCTCGCGCCTTTCAAGGACGACAATCCAAAAAGCACCGAAAATACTGACTTTCAGGCGGGTTCGGATAATACTTCAATGGCTAAGGAGGAGTATCAGATGGCAAGAGATTTAAATCAGCTTTTAAAGCAGTACGGCAAGTCTGCTGCACCCGAAAAAAGAGGCGGTATGCCAGGCGGCAGACCGGGAGGCCCTCCCGGCAGAGGTCCGAGGCCTACCGGCAAGCCAAAAAACACAGGCAAAACAATTGCACGTATGCTCAGCTATGTTGCTAAATACAAATTCCGTCTTGTTGCGGTTGCATTTTTGATGGTTCTGTCTACCTGCACATCGCTTATAGGCGCATATATGCTTGCGCCTATAATAGACCGCATTACAAAAGAGGTTGCACCTCACATTGAGCTGACGGCAAGCGCAACACAGCGTGCGGCAGATTCTGTTATTCAAAAGGTGCTCCCGCTTGCACAGAGCTTTATGGGTGACAGTGTGTATGCATATATTTTTGCGGCAATTATGATACTTGCAGCAGTGTACATTACAGGTGTGATTGCACAGTTTTTGCAGGCTCGTATTATGCTTTCGGTATCTCAGGGGGCAGTTGTAAAAATACGGAACGACTTGTTTAAAAAGCTGCAAAAGCTCCCTGTAAAATACTTTGACGAAAATCCCACAGGCGAGGTAATGTCACGCTTTACCAACGATATTGACAACATAGATATTATGCTTAACAATACACTTACATCCCTTTGCTCGGGTACAATTACACTTGTGGGCACATTTGTGTTTATGATTACTACCAACTGGATTTTAACGCTTATAACAGTTGTGTTTATACCGATATTTGCACGAGGCGGCGGGGCAATTGCAAAGCGCTCGTCAAAATACTATAAGGGTCAGCAGATTGCTCTTGGCGCAGTAAACGGATATATAGAAGAAACTGTTACAGGGCAAAAGGTCATAAAGGTGTTCAATCACGAAAAGTCCTGCGTTGAAGAGTTTGACCTGCTCAACGACGATATGCGTGACAAGCAGTTTAAGGCGCAGTTTTGGGGCGGTGTTATGGGGCCTATTATGGGCAATACATCGCAGATTTCGTACGGAATTACAGTAGGTGTGGGCGGCATACTTATGTGTGCAGGTATGCTTACTCCCGGTGCACTTACGGTTTTTGCCAACTATTCAAGGCAGTTTTCGATGCCTATCAATATGATTTCACAGCAGATGTCAACAGTGTTTGCGGCACTTGCAGGAGCCGAGCGTGTGTTTGATGTGATGGACAGAGAGCCTGAGCAGCGCGGCAAAACAAATGATGTTGCCGATATAAAAGGCAATGTTGTTTTTGACAATGTTACTTTTGGCTACAATGACAAAAAGACTGTGCTTAAAAACATAAGCCTTTATGCAAAGCCTTGCCAGAAAATTGCTTTTGTAGGCTCTACCGGCGCAGGCAAAACAACTATTACAAACCTGCTTACAAGGTTTTATGACATAAAATCGGGCAGTATAACAATAGATGGAATAAATATTGAGGATATCGACAGAGAAACTCTGCGCAAAAACATTGCAATGGTGCTGCAGGATACACATCTTTTTACAGGCACTGTTATGGAAAATATCCGTTACGGCAGACTTGATGCCACCGACGAAGAGGTTGTTGAGGCAGCAAAGCTTGCAAGTGCACACAGCTTTATAATGCGCTTGTCCGACGGCTACAACACTATGCTGTCGGGTGATGGTGCAAACCTTTCGCAGGGTCAGCGTCAGCTGCTTAATATTGCACGCGCGGCACTATCCAAAGCGCCTATACTTGTCCTTGACGAAGCTACATCCTCGGTAGATACTCGAACAGAGCGTCACATAGAGCATGGTATGGACAGACTTATGAATAACAGAACAACCTTTGTTATTGCCCACAGGCTTTCAACAGTGCGCAATGCAAATGCAATTATGGTGCTGGAGGACGGCGAAATTATTGAGCGCGGCACTCACGATGAGCTTTTGGAACTAAAAGGCAGATATTATGAATTGTATACAGGACTGAAAGAACTTGATTGACAAAAACCAAACGGGGACACACCTTTGACAAGGAATGTCTCCGTTTGGTTTTTTTTGTTCGTCATTTTTAAGGGATGGCAGGTGACAGGGGGATGTTCCTTTGTAAAAGGTGCGTCCCCTCTGTTACGGGTTAAGCTTAGTCATTTGTTCACACAACAAACGAGGACACACCTCTTGCGAGGAACGTCCCCGTTGTCATGTGAACGCAAAACAAACCGTTGGGGACGGAGCTGTTTTTTTGGCGTCCCCTCTGTCACACTATACGTCATTTGCAGTCAAGTGTTCAAGTGATTGCCGTTTAACAGCAACATAATCGCAGCCGCCACTTACCATAACAACAGGCGGAATTGTGAGTCTGTTGTAATTTGATGCCATAGAAAAGTTGTATGCACCTGTAGTGCAAACTGCAGCAATGTCACCGCGCTGCGGCTTTGGAAGATGAATATTTTCCTGAATAATATCTCCGCTTTCGCAGCATCTGCCCACAAGCGAGCAGTTAAAGTCGGCGGGTGAGTCCATTTTGTTTGCTATATAAACTGTGTATGGCGAGCCGTAAAGGGCAAATCTCGGGTTGTCAGCCATACCACCGTCAACAGATACATAATTTTTGTAACCGGGAATTGTTTTTACAGTGCCCACGGTGTAAAGTGTCATACCTGCATCTGCAACTATGCTCCTGCCAGGCTCCATAAGGATTTTAGGCATATCTATATTAAGTGCTGCACATTTGAGTTTTATTTTGGTTGCAACCTGCTTTATGTTTTGGGCAATGTCAATTGTGGGGTCGCTTTGTACATAGCGTACACCGTAGCCGCCGCCCAAATCAAGCTGCTTTGTAATGTAGCCAAATTTGTGTTTTGCCTCTGCAATAAAATCGAGCATAATGTCCGAACCGCGGAAAAACGTGTCGGAGTCAAAAACCTGTGAACCTATGTGGCAGTGAAAGCCAACCAGCTCAATGTGAGCCTTTGTGAGCACATACTCAACCATCCTAATTGCCTGACCTGTTTCAATTGCAGTGCCAAACTTTGAATCTACCTTGCCTGTGTTTACAGCCTCGTATGTGTGAGTGTCAATGCCCGGGGTGAGGCGCAGCAATATTTTTTGCACAGTGTTTTTGCTTGCCGCAATTTGTTCTATTGCGTCTACCTCTTCGATATTGTCTACTACAAAATATCCAATGCTGTTGTCAATGGCATAGCTTATGTCCTCATCGGTTTTGTTGTTGCTGTGAAAATATGCGTTGTCAAGCGTCATACCTGCTTTTAGCGCACAGTAAATTTCGCCCGAGGATACCACATCAATGCCCATATTTTCGCTTGACACAATTTGGTATATTTTTTTAAAGGATGCTGCCTTGCTTGCAAAAAGAGGCATGGCATTTTCGCCAAAGGCGTCAACCATTGCATTTACATATGTCCTGCAGTTTGCGCGGATTTTGTCTTCATCCATAATGTAGAGGGGCGTGCCGTACTTTGCGGCAAGGTATGTTGTATCAATGCCGCCAAACTGCAATACGCCCTCTTTAACAGTAATGTTATCGCATATCATAAAATGATGCTTCTCCTATTTGTAAAATTCGTGATATATTGCATTGAGAGTAATTTCGTAATCAGTTTCGTCAATACCGATAATAATGTTGAGCTCACTGGAGCCCTGGTCTATCATTTTGATGTTGATGCCTGCGTGAGAAATAGAATTAAATACTCTTGCAGCGGTACCTTTTGCTCTTACCATACCTCTGCCAACTACCGCAACAAGTGCCATACCATCTTCAATTACAACGCTGTCGGCATTTGTCTTTTTAAATATTTCGGAAATAACGTCGTTTTTGATATTTGCAATGGTATCGGTAGCAACTACAAAGGTCATTGTGTCAATTCCCGATGGGAAGTGCTCAAAGGATACTCCAAATCTTTCCAGCACTTCGAGGGCTTTTCTTACAAAGCCAACCTCGGAGTTCATCATACCTTTTTCGATAGAAATGGTAGAAAACCCCTTTTTGCCTGCAATACCTGTGATAACGGTTTTAATTTCATTTGTAGAAGGTACAATCATAGTGCCGTTGTCCTGTGGGGCATTTGTGTTGCGTATGTTAATTGGAATACAAACCTCGCGAACAGGAAAAATTGCATCCTCGTGCATAACTGTGGCACCCATATACGAAAGCTCACGTAGCTCTTTATAGGTAATTGTTTCTATAACCTTTGGATCGTCCACGCATCGTGGGTCAGCCATAAGCATACCCGATACGTCAGTCCAGTTTTCGTAAATTTTTGCACCGACAGAACGGGCAACAATTGAGCCTGTAATGTCGGACCCCCCGCGTGAAAATGTTTTGATGGTTCCGTTGGGCATACATCCGTAAAAGCCCGGCACAACCGCATGGCTGTGCTGCGAAAGAATTACGGCAAGTGTTTCGTATGTCTTTTTGGTATCAAGTATACCCGATTCGTCAAAGAAAATACCTGTTTCGGCATCTACAAAATCGTAATCGAGATATTTTGCAAGAATCATCGAGTTGAGGTATTCACCGCGGCTTGCAATGTAATCTCTGCCTGCGTGGTGAACAATAGCCATTTTGATTTTGTCAAATTCCTCTTTGAGAGAAAAATCAATTCCCAAATCTTTTATAATGCCGTTGTATCTTTCTTCTATTTTTGCAAAAGCCTCGTCAATGTTCTTTTTTTCTTTGGCAAGCACATAGCAGTCGTAAAGCATATCTGTTACTTTGATGTCGTCGCTGCTTCTTTTGCCGGGGGCAGATGCCACAACATAACGTCTCTCGCTGTCGCTTTTTACAATTTCGGCAACCTTGCGGAATTGGTTTGCATCGGCAAGAGAGCTGCCGCCGAATTTTACTACTTTTATATCCATTTAATTAAATCTCCTTAAAATTAAGATTATGTTTTTTCATTTCATCAAACAACACTTTCTTGTGTTCATCCTCCATAGGAGTAAGGGGAAGTCTTAAGTAATTTTCGCCAAAGCCCATTGCTGCGGTTGCTGCCTTTACAGGGATTGGGTTAACCTCACTGAAAAGTGCGTTTACAAGGTCCAAAAATCCAAGCTGAATGTCGCACGCACCTTTTACATCACCTGCAAAAAACTTGTCGCAAAGCTCAACTGTCTTTTTGGGCATAATGTTTGATACAACCGAAATTACGCCTTTGCCGCCAAGTGACATAATGGGCACAATCTGGTCGTCGTTGCCTGAGTAAATATCCATTTT
Organism: Clostridia bacterium; assembly: GCA_045633845.1. GTDB lineage: Bacteria > Bacillota > Clostridia > UMGS1810 > UMGS1810 > RGIG4708. The sequence continues at coordinate 10,423 of JAZQZC010000022.1, read as the reverse complement.
GTCGCCGATAAGCGAAGCCAGCTTTGCAATCTGCGAAATGTTGCCGCTTGCTTCTTTAATGGCAACAATATTCTTGTGGTCAGAGAGCTCAAGGCAGGTTTCGGGCAAAAGGTTTACCCCTGTTCGTGACGGAACGTTGTAAAGTATAATAGGTTTGTCAACGGCGTCTGCAACGGCTGTGTAGAGTGCAACAAGACCCTTTTGTGTTGCTTTGTTGTAGTATGGTGTTACAAGAAGGAGTGCATCTGCACCGACCTCGCACGCGAACTTAGAAAGCTCTATTGCATATTCAGCATCGTTGCTGCCTGTACCTGCAATTACGGGCACTCTGCCTGCTACTTTATCTACCGCAAATTTGATTGCTGCTCTGTGTTCTTCATCGGTGAGGGTTGAGCTTTCGCCTGTTGTACCACATACAACAATTGCATTGATACCCTCTGCTATTTGCCATTCAATAAGCTTTTCAAAGCTTTCCCAGTCGATACCATCTTTGGTAAGTGGTGTTACAATTGCAGTTGCAACACCTGTAAATACTGTGTTTTTCATAAAAATCACTCCAAAAATAATAATTAAAAAAGATAGCCGCAAGGCTATCCCATACAAGTACAAAATACAAGTGGAAGATAGCACTCCGCTAATTGCGACAGCAAAACAAATCTTATTTTGTTTTGCCAGACAAGCCGTGGCTAAAGGCTCTCTTCGGCACCTGTACCTTTTTGCATTGCAACACCCTGCCAAGGCTTACACAATGCATACTCATTACACAATGCACCTCTATCAACAAGGGTATTATATCATTATATATGCGATTTGTCAATCAAAATATTAGTAAATTCCACAAAAACCCAAAACAAAATTTCGTTTTGCGGGTGACAGCGGGTGACAGATGGGGAAGTTCCTTTAAAAAAGGTGCGTCCCCATCTGTCAGCAGTTAGTTTTCGATTGTTCGCACAACAAGCGAGGACACACCTTTTACAAGGAATGTCCCCGTTGTCAATGTTTCAACAAACGAGGACGCACGTGCAAGCACGAACATCCCCGTTTGTCAAAACACACCTCTTGCGAGGAATGTCCCCGTTGTCATGCGAACGCGCGTTTGTCATAGGTGACAGTGGGGGAAGTTCCTTTGAAAAAGGTGCGTCCCCCATCTGTCACAGGTTAGTTTTCATTTGTTTGCAAAGTCTGACCTTATTCAACGGTAACCGATTTTGCCAAGTTTCTCGGCTTGTCAACGTCAAGACCTTTTGCAGTAGACACGTAGTATGCAATAAGCTGGAGCGGAATCACCGATACAACAGGGGTAAACAACTCGTTCATAACAGGGATGCTTATTGTCTGCCTGTAGTTGGTGTCGCTCATATTTTCGGTTGTAACGCCTATTACATAAGCGCCTCTTGTTATAACCTCTTTTACGTTTGATGCCATTTTTGGCTCAAGCTCTTTGTTTGTAGAAATTGCAATAACAACAGTGTCCTTTTCAATAAGAGCAATAGGGCCATGCTTAAGCTCGCCGCCTGCATATGGCTCTGAGTGAATGTACGAAATTTCCTTAAGCTTGAGTGAACCCTCCATCGCCACTGCATAGTCAAGTCCGCGACCTAAGAAGAACATATCACTCTCTTTTGTAAGGTCAACGCTCATTTTTGAAATTGCCTGCTCACATTTAAGAACATCTTCGATTTTTTCGGGTATTTGGAGCAAATCTGCTTTGTAATTTTCTATCTGCTCAGCAGTGAGTGTACCTTTGTTTTCGGCAAGGAACAGGGCTAAGGTATACATAGCAATAAGCTGAGTTGTGTACGCCTTTGTTGACGCAACCGCAATTTCGGGGCCTGCATGTGTGTAAAACACAAAGTCTGCCTCTCTTGATGCGGTGCTGCCCACAACGTTTGTAATTGCAAGCACCTTTGCACCCTTTGATTTTGCAAGGCGGAGTGCAGCAAGTGTGTCGGCAGTTTCGCCCGACTGGCTCACAATAACCAAAAGGTTGTTTTTGCCTATAATAGGATTGCGGTAGCGGAATTCTGATGCAATATCAGTTTCAACAGGGATGCCTGCAAGCTGCTCAATGGCAGTTTTGCCGACCACACCTGCGTGGTATGCTGTGCCGCACGCAACAATGTATATTTTGTCTATTGTATTTACCTGTGCTTTGTCAAAGCCGTCAAAACTAACTGCCTTGCCCTGCATAATTCTGCCAGCTAAGGTGTCACGTACAGCCTTTGGCTGCTCGTGAATTTCTTTAAGCATAAAGTGGTCGTAGCCTGCTTTTTCGGCTGCGTTGTCATCAAATGTAACATTAAATATGTTGCGTGTAATTTCCTGCATATCTTTTGTGTATATTCTGCATTTGTTTGCACGGAGGACAACATACTCGTTGTCCTCAAGGAGATACACGCTACGTGTTTCTTTAAGAATTGCAGGGATATCCGATGCAATAAACTTTTCGTCATCCTTAAGCCCTATAATAAGCGGGCTGTCCTTGCGCACTGCAATCATTTTGCCCGGGTCATTTTCACAAATAACGCATATTGCATAGCTGCCAATAAGCTTTTGTGTTGCTTTGATAACTGCGTCAAGCAAATCGCCTTTGTAATAGATGCTTATAAGGTTTGGGATAACCTCTGTATCTGTTTCGGATTTAAAGGTGCAGCCCTTTTCTGTAAGCTCTTTGCGCAGCTCCTCGTAGTTTTCGATAATGCCGTTGTGAACAACAGCAATTTTGCCGTCGCAGCTCATATGAGGATGTGAATTCACATCCGACGGAGCGCCGTGGGTAGCCCATCTTGTATGACCTATGCCCATAGTTCCGTCTACATCTGTTTTTGCTGATGCTTCTCTGAGGTTTGCAAGCCTTCCTTTAACCTTGCAGCATTTAATTCCTCCGTCAAGCACCGCAACACCTGCGGAGTCGTATCCGCGGTATTCAAGCTTTTCAAGGCCGTCAAATAAAATGGGAGCGGCCTTTCGATTACCAATGTAACCAACAATTCCACACATAATTTTCTTCCTCCGTTACTGATAGTGAGAATAAAAAAGAAACTTTTTATATCATCTGTTTAAGGTTTTAACACAACAAAAATCACTTTTTGCTTTTGCCGACCGTTTACGGTAGTGTGATACCGTGGGGCACCCGCCGAAGTTTCGATAACTCCCCATCCTCGTCAACTGATAGCAAAATCAGTTCTGGCGCTAATACAAAAATGTACTATTAATATTATATATGCAAAACAGCGTTTTGTCAATCAAAAAAGCTTGGTTCGAGTCCTGTCACACTAAACTTGACTTTGTTGTAGTTTTTTTGATAGAATATCATTATAGTTTGTCAGCGGTTAAATGATGTAACAAATAACAGATGCAAAAGTGAATGTTTCAACAAACGAGGACGCGCGTGCAAGCACGAACATCCCCGTTTGTCAAAACATAGGTGACAGGGGGAAGTTCCTTTGAAATAGGTGCGTCCCCTCTGTCACCGGTTAATTTTCGATTGTTCGCAGACCAAGAAAGGATATGAAATAAAATGTCACTTGAATTTGAAACAAGAATAGAAAGCTACGATGTCCATCCAAACAACAACGCTCGTGTAAGCGCACTTTTTAAGCTTTTTCAAAAGGTTGCGGGGGATGATATGGATTCCACAGGGCTTACATACGATATTTTGCGCCAAAAAAATATTGTGTTTGTGCTCACCAAGATGAACATAAAATTTTATTGCGATGTGCACACTTACGACAATGTAAAAATTGTCACACGACCCCGTGGCTGCAAAGGTGCAAGCTACATAAGGGATTACGATGTGTACGTAAACGGTAAAAGAATCGCATATTGCACATCCCACTGGGTAATTATCAATTTTGAAAGCCGAAAGCTGCTCCGCCCTGCAGCAATTGCCGAAGATTTTAATTTAAAGGATGATTTGACCGACGCTGTGGAGCTTGACGACAAAAAAATTCGTGTAAACTGCGATTTGCTTGTAAAAACAGATGTGCGAAGGGTGTATTATTCACATATAGACAAAAATGAGCATATGAACAATACATTTTATCCCGACATTGTTTATGATTACGCTCCCGAAGAGTTAAAAAAATCTTTTAAGGACAAGCAAATTGTAATTCAGTACACCACTGAAATAAAATGCGGCGAAGAAATGGAAATTTACACAGGATACACCGACGATGGCTTTGTAGTTGTTGCAAAAAACACAGGTACGGGTAAGGATATTTTTACAGCTTTAATACATATATGACAAACGGGGACGCGCATGACAACGGGGACATTCCTCGTAAGAGGTGTGTCCTCGGTTGTTGTGCGAGAAATGACAAAGGTGACAGAGGGGACGCACCTTTTGCAAAGGAACATCCCCCTGTCACCTGTATGACAAACGGACGTTGTCATGCGAACATCCCCTGTCACCTTTCACCGCTGTCATCTTATATACAAAACCACTTGAGGACACACCTTTTTTGTTTAAGGAATGTCCCCAAGTGGTTTCCACTGTCACTTTATATATTTGTTCCTTTTGGTAATATTATCTCCTTTTTGTCATCTTTTGGTATTTTTGAATTGTTAAGCACCGAGGCGTACTTTATTGTACTGCTGCCAAAGCGGTTGTTTATAAGCTCCATTGTGTCCTCTGCTTTTGATTCTTTTTCTTCCTTTTGTGCATCATAAAACAGCGATGTCTGGCTGCCGTAGCTCTCATAAACAAGGTTTATTGCTCTCACAGTCACCGACCTTATGGGTCGGTCGCCTTTGCGGTTGTCAAAAAACAGCTCCATTGCAGCCTTGCACATTTGACGCATGCTTATGGTAGGCGTTTCAAGCTGACACTGACAGTCGTGAGCCTCCAGATTGGAGTATTTTATGGTAAGAGCAACACCACCCGCCTTTGCCCCACATTCGCGCAGCCTGTGAGACACCTCCTGCAAAAGGTACAAAATTACGTTTTTAACCTCGGTATCGCTGTACAAATCTGTTGTGCAGGTGGTGCCGTGACCAATGCTTTTTGCAACGTAGGTGTAGTCCTGGTCGGTCACTGTTTCACACTCAAGGCCGTTGGCATATTTGTAGAGCATAGCTCCCGCTTTGCCAAGCTTGTGCTGCAAAACCTCTGCAGGGGCATTGGCAATGTCACCTATGGTAAATATGCCCATAGATGTGAGTTTTTTTGAAGTAGCCCGCCCCACGCCCAAAAGCTCGTTTGCCCTTAGCGGCCACACAACGTTTTTGTAATTTTGTCTAGTGATAACCGTTACCGCATCAGGCTTTTTTAAATCGCTTCCCAGCTTTGCAAAAATTTTGTTAAACGAAACACCTACAGATACTGTAAGCCCTGTTTCTTCTTTTACTGCCTTGCGAATGCTGTGGGCTATGTTTACGCCGCTGCCAAAAAGACGTGTGCTGCCCGTAACATCAAGCCAGCACTCGTCCATACCAAAAGGCTCTATCTGATTTGTGTACCGCTTGTAAATCTCACGCACTATTTTGGAATATTTTGCGTATTCCTCAAAGGTTGGAGGCACAATTACAAGCTCAGGGCACTTTTTTTTAGCCTCCCATATGGCTTCGCCTGTTTTTACTTCCATTGCTTTTGCCCTGCCGTTTTTGGCAAGCACAATTCCGTGACGGTCCTCTTTGCTTCCGCATACGGCAACATATTTGTCACGCAGCTCGGGGTGGAGCAGGCACTCCACCGAGGCATAAAAATTATTTAAATCGCTGTGAAGAATTATTTTTTCTTTCATAATATATTATTCCTTAATTAGTTTTGGCAGGTGACAGGGGGATGTTCCTTTGTAAAAGGTGACAACGGGGACATTCCTCGCAAGAGGTGTGTCCTCGCTTGTTGTGCGGACAAACGGGGAAGTTCCTTTGCAAAAGGTGCGTCCTCGTTTGTCATATGTAGCATAATTAATTAACAGGTGACAGAGGGGACGCACGTGCAAGCGCGAACATCCCCCTGTCACCTTCCGTTGTCATGCGAACTTCCCCCACTGTCTCCTGTCGTTCCTGAAATAGCTCTTGACAAAATGAGAATTGTATTGTACAATAAATGAGAACGTAAGTTCACATACATTATAACTGATATTAAATTGCTTGTCAATACGGAGGTGCAATTATGTCATTTGGTGAAAAATTAAAAGAATTACGGACAAAAGCCAATATGTCTCAGGAGCAGCTTGCAAATGAGCTGGGCATTACGCGCCGCAGCATAGTATATTACGAAACGGCGCGCCGCTACCCAAAAAAGAGGGAGATACTTACAGGCATTTCCAAAATTTTTGGTGTAGCCATAGATTATCTTGTTTCGGACAGAGAGGATTTTATTGTTGCCGCAGGCGAAAGGTACGGAGCGTCGGGGGTTAGAGATGCAAACGAGCTCGTTGCCGAAATAGGCGGCTTGTTTGCAGGCGGCAGCCTCAACGATGAGGATAAAGACAAGGTGTTTAAAGCAATAACCGACCTTTACTTCGAATCAAAAGAGATTAACAAAAAATACAGCAATAAGTAAATGGGGTGAAATAATGAACTGTGAGCAAATTTACAAAATTGCAAATCGGCTGACAAAACGCTACGGCACCTCAAATCCTTTTGAGCTTTGCACCCATATGGGTGTAAATGTACGTTATGCAGACCTTGGCACTCTTAAGGGAATGTACAAATATGTAAAGCGCAATTACTTTATAGTAATAAGCAACAAGCTGAGCAGACGCACTCAGCTTCTTGTGTGCTGCCATGAGCTGTGCCATCATATACTTCACCGCGATGTGTCAAAAAATGCTATGCTGTGGGATAATATGCTTTTTGATAAAAGCACAGGAATAGAGCATGAGGCAAATATGCTTGCTGCCGAAATTCTTATGTCGGATGAGGAGGTATGCCAGCTTGCAAAAGACGGCAAAAGCGCTAGTGAAATAGCAGCTATTCTCGAAACGAGCGTGGATTTTGTAAAGCTTAAGGCATATTGTATGAAAATGCGCGGGTATGATTTTAAAGGAGATTTTGCGGTTAATCCTGGTTTTTTGTCGGGCAAAATTTAAAAATAGAGGTTGTTATTGTATAAAATTTGTGGTAAAATAAAAAATAATAACTGATAAAGGAATGAAACAAATGAGTGAATGTTCACACGACTGCTCAAGCTGCAGTCAGAATTGCGCAGACAGAGACAAAAAAAGTTTTCTGGCTGAGCCTAATAAAGGAAGTAATGTAAAAAAAGTTATCGGTATTGTCAGCGGCAAGGGCGGCGTAGGCAAATCTATGGTAACGTGTATGATGTCGGTGCTTATGAATCGCAAGGGCTACACAACCGCTGTGCTTGATGCGGATATTACAGGACCCTCTGTGCCAAAGGCTTTTGGTATAACAGAGAGAGCATATGCTGAGGAGGATGGACTTATTCCTGCTGTGAGCGGCTGTGGCACAAAGGTAATGAGCATAAATCTGCTGCTTGAGGACACCACCGACCCTGTTGTATGGCGAGGCCCTGTTATAGGCGGCACTGTAAAGCAATTCTGGACAGATGTTGTGTGGGGAGATGTAGACTATATGTTTGTGGATATGCCTCCTGGAACAGGCGATGTGCCTCTTACAGTGTTTCAGTCACTTCCGGTAGACGGCATTATTATTGTTACATCACCTCAGGAGCTTGTTTCTATGATTGTTGAAAAGGCGGCCAAAATGGCAAAGCTTATGGACATACCTGTTATTGGTATAGTAGAAAATATGTCATATTTTGAATGCCCCGATTGCGGCAAGCACCACAATATTTTTGGAAGCAGCAATATAGATGCTCTTGCTGAAAGGCTTGGTATAGGTGAGGTGGCAAAATTGCCTGTAAACCCACAAATTGCAGCTCTTGCAGATAGTGGCAAAATAGAGGATTTTGGTGGCGAATGGCTGGATGATATGGCTGATGTGATTGAAAAAATCTGACTTTTATTAATAAAACCGAACTTTTTCTTGACAAAAAGTACCAAAAACGATATAATTAAAAAATAACTAATGTAGGAGTGCGTTACAAAAATGATTGACGTACAGCATTACATTCTGAAAAAGTGCAATGAGGTGCGGATAGGGTATATCTGTGCCTTTTTTGTTTCAACCAATGTATTACAAGGAGGAGTTTTTATGACAATTATGGACTATATGCCTTTTGCGGTGCTTGCTGTTTCTGTTATTGCCCTTATTTATTCGGCAATTCAGTACTCAAGTGTAAAGAAAAAGGCAGAGGGCACAGACAAAATGATTGAAATCGGCAAAAAGATACGCAGCGGTGCTATGGCATATCTCAAGCGCCAGTACAAAACCGTTGGCATTTTCTTTGCCATTATATTTGTGCTTTTGTGCATTATAGCCGCTATGGGCTACGTTACCTGGTTTGTGCCTTTTGCTTTTGTAACAGGCGGCTTCTTTTCGGGGCTTTCGGGCTTTATCGGTATGAAAATTGCAACATACGCAAACACCCGTACTGCAAATGCGGCACGTACAGGTCTCAATTCGGGGCTTAAGGTTGCGTTTTCATCTGGTACGGTTATGGGCTTTGCAGTTGTAGGCCTCGGACTTTTTGACATTAGCTTTTGGTTTTTAATTCTCAAGTTTATTTTTAAGCTTGGCATCGAAGATATTATGATGTCGCTCCTTACCTTTGGTATGGGCGCAAGCTCAATGGCACTTTTTGCAAGAGTGGGCGGTGGTATTTTTACCAAAGCAGCCGATGTAGGCGCCGACCTTGTTGGTAAGGTAGAGGCGGGCATCCCCGAGGATGACCCCCGCAACCCTGCGTGTATTGCCGATAATGTAGGTGACAACGTAGGTGACGTTGCAGGTATGGGTGCCGACCTTTACGAATCGTATGTAGGCTCTATATATTCTTCGGGCGCTCTTGCGATAGCGGCAGGCTTTGGCCTCAGCGGTGCAATAATACCAATGCTTATTGCGGCAGTTGGTATAATAGCTTCTATTATAGGTGCGGCTTTTGTAAGCACAAAAGAGGGCGCAAGTCAGCTGCAGCTCCTTGGTTCACTCCGCCGTGGCACATACATCAGCAGTATACTTTCTGCAATAGGTGCGGCAATTGTTATATACTTTGCGCTGCCCGGTAATTTTGAAATTTTCTGGGCGGTAGTATCAGGTCTTGTGGCAGGTGTGCTCATAGGTTACTTTACCGAGTATTACACATCCGATTCCTACAAGCCCACACAAGCTCTTGCGGGCTCATCCAAAACAGGCAGTGCCACAATTATTATAGACGGACTTGCCCTTGGTATGAAATCAACTGCAATTCCTGTTATTATAATTGGTATTTCGGTGCTTGTAAGCTACTCTGTTGCAGGCGGTTTTTCGGGCGCAGACAATGCGTTTGCCCTTGGACTTTACGGCGTTGGTATTTCGGCAATAGGTATGCTTTCAACATTGGGTATTACTCTTGCAACAGACGCCTATGGTCCTGTTGCAGATAACGCAGGCGGTATTGCCGAAATGGCAGGACTTGAAAAACAGGTACGTGAGCGGACAGACGCCCTTGACTCCCTGGGCAATACAACTGCAGCAACAGGCAAAGGCTTTGCAATAGGCTCTGCGGCTCTCACTGCTCTTGCACTTATTGTTTCGTATACAGATAAGGTCAGCACATATGACTTTGATTTTAACTTAAATATCACCAATCCTACAGTTCTTATAGGCTTGTTTGTAGGCGCAATGCTTCCGTTCCTTTTCTCTGCATTCACAATGTCTGCAGTGGGCCGCTCTGCCGAAAAGGTTGTGCTTGAGGTGCGTCGTCAGTTTAAAGAGATTGCAGGTCTTATGGAGGGCAAGGCAGATGCAGACTATGCAAAATGCGTAGATATCTGCACACAGGCATCGCTTAAGGAGATGATTCTTCCTGCGGCAATAGGTATTATTGCTCCGCTTGGCGTTGGACTTATACTTGGTCCTAACGGCGTTGTTGGTATGCTTGCAGGTGCTCTTGTTTCGGGCTTTGTGCTTGCTATAATGATGGCAAACTCGGGCGGCAGCTGGGATAATGCCAAAAAGTATATCGAGGCAGGCAACTACAATGGCAAGGGAAGCGAAAATCACAAAGCCGCAGTTGTTGGCGATACAGTAGGCGACCCGTTCAAAGACACAGCAGGTCCTTCGGTAAATATTCTTATCAAGCTGCTCAGCACAGTGTCTATTGTGTTTGCAATGGTGGTTGTAAAATTCCATCTGTTCAGCTAAAACTCAAAAAATCCTCTGCAAAAAGCAAGCAGAGGATTTTTTGAGTTTTATAATAAATTTATCTTAAGATAGATTTTATAAAGGCATAATTTAATAATACGAACCGAAATGATGCAATCTGCATACTTAAGTTCAAAAGACTTAACAAACTGTAATTTTTCCATTCGGTGCTTTGTTGGCACGCGCAAAGCCGTCGAAATTTTTT
>JAZQZC010000021.1:0-54301 GCA_045633845.1 Clostridia bacterium | reverse complement strand
TACTTTTCAACAATAGCAACGTCCATTGCGCTGTCGCCGTCGTTGTTGTAAAGTGTAACACTGCCTGCGTCTATGTCAAAAATTTCTGATTTGAATGAAGAAGTGATATATGATGCAGGAACGCCGTAACCATTGTAAATTACATAAAGGTTATCGTCAATTTTGTAATCTTTGGTATCATAAAATTCATCATCAACATAGTACGAAAGGGTATTGTTTGAATAGCCGTCTATGTAGTCGGCATCAAGAGTAACAACCTTTGTGCCATTGTTTGCAACTATGTTAGACACATAAAATCTGTTACCTGTTGTTTTGCGGATTTTGTAGTCCACGTTGTAACCGATATATCTTTCAAGCGAGGTGTAATCAACACCGTCGTCAAGAAGATAAACCTGACTGTCAATCTGAATTTGTGATTTTGTAAGAGTGCTGTCTGTACCGATAAGAGAATTTTCATACACACCTACAAGTACTCCGTAACCCTCGGTAATTTCGTCATCAGAGAACATATTGTCTTTGCCGTCTGACGGGGTAAATATAGGGTTGCCGGAAGCATCTGTGCCTGTCTGAACAAGGCGCTGGCAATCGTCCATATTGTCGATAAGCTGTGCAACTATACCTCTTGATGCGCCGTTATCTGCAACTGCAACTGCATTTTTGGTGGCGCCTATTGAGCTTGCCTGCTTGATGTAGCCTGAGTACCATGGGTTAAGTGTTGTATCAATTACAGGGCCGTAACCGAGCGCACAAACTACCATTTTTACAGCTTCGGCATATGTAACTGTGTTGTCAGGCTTAAATGTGCCTTCGGGATAACCATTGATAATACCTGCATTAACTGCTGCTGCTATGTATCTGCTTGCCCAGTGACCATTTGTGTCACTGAAGTTTGCAACCAATGATGCCGAAATGTTTGCATCACCAAGCTCACTAACCATAATAACCTTTGCAAATTCTGCTCTTGTTATTGTATTGTCAGGCTTGAAAGTGCCATCTTCATAGCCATTAAGAACACCTCTGTTTACAAGGTTATAGATTGCCTGATAATGTGCATTGTCCTGCGCAACATCCGAAAATGTAATGCCTTGAGCAAATGCAACGTTTGTAAACATTGCTGCAATCATTGTTAGAGCAATAATCAACGATGTAATTCTTTTAAATGATTTCATTTTGTATTCCTCCATTTTCATAAGTTTTTAGCTGCTTGTACAAAAGCAACATATACAAGCAAATTGAGCCACTTACATACGTATATGGTAACATCAAATAATATTTTCGTCAATAGAAATTTATTGAAATACAACAGTTTGTCACCAAATTGTAAAAAAGTGTACAAAAAATGTGACAAATGGGGATGTTCGTGCTTGCACGTGCGTCCTCGTTTGTCACTTTTGAAAGTTGACAAAAAAGGACCGTCCCCAATTGACAAAAAAGGACCGTCCCCAATTGACAAAAAAGGACCGTCCCCAATTGACAAAAAAGGACCGTCCCTGACAAAAGTCCAAAACAAATCAGCAGAATTTGTGAATAATTTTACAGTTGATAAAATACTCTTGATTTTGGAACGGCTTTATTATATAATGTATGTAAAGACATCTTAGTGTGACAGGACTCGAGCTAACTTTCAAAGGAGCGTGGATATTATGAAATTGGTAATGGCTATTGTTAATGATGAAGATGGTAACAACGTACTTTCCGAACTCAACAAAAACAAATTCAGCGTTACAAAGCTTGCTACAACAGGCGGCTTTCTCAAATCGGGAAATGTAACATTTATTATTGGTACCGAGGACGAAAAGGTTCAGGAGGTTATTGATATTATATCAAGCAAAAGCAAACGCCGCAAACAGATTACTGCTTCGCCTATTCCGATTGGCGCATCAGCATCTTTCAGTCCGTACCCCATTGAGGTTGAAGTTGGCGGTGCAACAATATTTGTGCTTGATGTAGACAGATTTGAAAAGGTTTGATGTATGAAATTCCCTACAGGTCAGGATGGCGTTGTAAGTTTTTTTAAAACGCAGATACAAAACGGTCGCCTTGGGCACGCATATTTAATATGCGGCGACAAGGGAATGGGCAAAAAGACCGTATGCAACTATTTGCTTAGTATAATAATGTGCAAATCGCACTCCGCATGCGGCGTTTGCAACGGCTGCGCCACGGTGGAGTCGGGAGCCAACCCCGACATCATGTATATATCAAACAACGACAAGCTCTCAATAGGTGTAGACGATGTGCGCCATGTCACTGCAGAGGTGTTTACAAAGCCTATTATCTCCGAAAAAAAGATAGTTGTTATACAAAATGCACACTTGATGACCCAAGAGGCTCAGAATGCTTTGCTCAAGGTGATTGAAGAGCCTCCTGGTTATGTTGTGTTTTTTTTGCTGTGTGACAGTATAAACACTATACTTTCAACAATACTTTCGAGAGTTACAAAAATAGAAATTCCGCCCCTTGGCAATGCCGCCCTACGGCAGATTGCGCCCGGCTGTGACGAGTTTATGTATCGCTATTGCGGAGGCAACCCGGGAAGGCTGCTTGAGCTTTGCAGTGACGAACAATTTGCAAAGCTGCGGGATGCATCGGTGCAGATGGTTATGTGCCTGTGCAATGCAGACGGATATGCAATGTATCAATTTGAAAGTTATTTTGGAGCGGGCAATGGGCAGACTGCCGCCATTTACGACCTTATGCTGATGTTTGTGCGCGATTGTCTGCTCACAAAAAACAGTGTTGATGACCTTATCGTCAACCAAGATAAAATCAACGATATAAAAGCATTTTGTGCATTGGTCAGTGCAAAAAAGTGCGCTCAGGTTGCAGACGTTATTACAAAAGCACGTACAGAGATTGGTGCAAGCCAGAGCAGCGCTATGTCCTGGCAGGCAATGTTTATAAAATGCCGGGAGGTTATTCATGATTGAAGTAGTAGGAATACGCTTTAAAAGCGTAGGCAAAATATATTATTTTGACGGCGAAAAAAAGAAATTTGCCAAAGGTGACCACGTTATTGTGGAAACATCCAGAGGCACAGAGTATGGCACCGTTGTTATACCAAGCAAATTTGTAACAGATGACGAAATTGTGCCCCCTCTTAAAAAGGTTGTACGCAAGGCAACAGCCGAGGATGATGCACAGGTACAAAAAAACGCCGAAAAAGAAAAGGAAGCAATGGCAATTTGTGCCGAAAAAATTGCAGAGCACAAGCTCCAGATGAAGCTTGTTGATGTTGAATACACATTTGACAACAACAAGGTTTTGTTTTACTTTACTGCGGACGGACGAATTGACTTTCGCGACCTTGTAAGGGATTTGGCAAGCGTATTTAAAACAAGAATAGAGCTGCGCCAGATTGGTGTGAGAGACGAAGCAAAAATGGTGGGCGGCCTTGGCATATGCGGCAGACCATTTTGCTGCAACCTTTACCTTGGTGAATTTGCTCCGGTAAGCATAAAAATGGCAAAAGAGCAAAACCTTTCACTCAACCCGACAAAAATATCAGGCACCTGCGGCAGGCTTATGTGCTGCCTCAAAAATGAGCAGGCGGCATATGAGGATGTGCTAAAGCGTGCACCAAATGTTGGCTCGCTTGTAAAGACACCGGGCGGCGAGGGCACAGTTACCGCTGTTTCGCTGCTTAAAGAAATTGTGTCGGTTGCCATTGAAGCGGATTTGGAAAAGGTTATAAAAGAATACCGAATTGACGAAATCAAAATTCTCAAAAAAGGATCTGTAAAAAACGAAGAAAAAGTTGATATGAAGGCTCTAAAGCAGCTGGAAGATTGATGAATTTTGTCAAAAACACTTGATTTTTATTATACAAGTGTTATAATGAATATAAGTTGTATGAATTTTATGGAGGTGTTTACCAATGGCTTATGTAATTACAGACGAATGCCTTAACTGCGGTGCTTGTGAAGCAGAATGCCCGGTTAGCGCAATTTCTGCAGGTGACGGCAAATATGTTATTAATGCTGACGAGTGCCTTGATTGCGGTGCTTGTGCAAGTGTTTGCCCTGTAGGCGCACCTGTAGCGGAATAAACAAAAATCATCAAAACCTCAGCATAACTGCTGAGGTTTTGTAATATGGAGATATTATGAAACGTATTGACGATTTAGGCATAAACAATTTAAAGCTCATTCAGGACAGTGACCTTTTTTGCTTTGGCACAGACAGCGTGCTGCTTACCGACTTTGCAAAAGCAAAGCCAAGCGACACAATAGCAGACCTGTGCACAGGCAACGGCATTATACCGGTGCTGCTCAGTGCAAAAACAAAAGCGCAAAAGATATACGGCATTGAGCTGCAAAAAGCATCATTTGACCTTGCTGTACAAAATATGCAATTAAACGGCCTTGAGGGGCGGGTGCAATTTATAAATGACGATGTAAAATGCGCACTCAATCATTTTAAGTCAGGCAGTATTGATGTTGTTACCTGCAATCCGCCGTATATGGCGCCAAAGTCGGGATATACAAACCAGAGCAACAAAAAAGCAATTGCGAGGCACGAAATTGCAATAAATGTGTATGACATTATTGACATTGCATCAAAGCTGTTAAAATTTGGCGGTCATTTATATATGGTGCATCGTGCCGAACGGCTTGCGGACATTATATGTACAATGAGAGACAAAAAAATAGAACCAAAAAGGCTGCAGTTTATTCACCCGTCGCCAAACAGAGCGCCAGGGCTTATACTCATTGAGGGTATGTACGGCGCAAAGCCTTCGCTCAGGCTTGAACCGCCTGTTTATGTAGCCGAAAGATAGTAATCCGAACCCGCCAGAAACGGCGTAATTTCGGTAACTTTCGGTTTGTCATCTTCGCAAGGCGCCAGCCTTGCTTCATCTTCCGCACCAAAATTTACTCAAAATTCCATCTGTTTCAGGTCGTAGAATTTTAAAAGTGAGAATTTTTGGTTGCGTAAGGCAAAAACGCAGGTAATCCTCGATGGATTACCGAGTATTTTAACACAACGAAAGCGAAAATTCACCTTTTAAAATCGAGGTTTGGATTACTCTTTTTCGGCTAAACATATAGAAAGGATTTACCAAAATGGAAACAGGAACACTCTACTTATGCGCCACACCCATTGGCAATCTTGAAGATATATCGGTACGGACACTGGGCATTTTAAAGCAGGTTGACCTGATTGCGTGCGAGGACACGAGGCATTCACTAAAGCTGCTCAATCACTTTGAAATATCAAAGCCACTCACAAGCTATCACGAGCACAACAAGGCCGAAAAAGGCGGGGTGCTTATACAAAAGCTTAAAGAGGGCACAAATATTGCTCTGGTGTCTGATGCTGGAACCCCTGCTATATCAGACCCGGGCGAGGATTTGGTAAAAAGATGTATTGAGTCAGACATAAGGGTTGTGCCCATACCTGGCCCTGCAGCACTTATAAATGCACTTATTGTGTCGGGGCAAAGCACAGGCAGATTTACCTTTGAGGGCTTTTTATCGATGAACAGACGAAGCCGCGATGCACATTTAAAATCTTTAGTAAACGAAACACGCACAATGATTTTTTACGAGGCGCCCCACAAGCTTACACGCACCCTCAGTGATATGTACAAGGTTTTTGGCGACCGCAGCATAACTATAGTAAAAGAAATTACAAAAATTCACGAATCAGTTATGAAAACCACGCTTGATGAAGCAATAAGGCATTTTGAACAAACAATTCCAAAAGGCGAATTTGTGTTGGTGCTTGCAGGTAAATCAGAGCAGGAAATTCAAAATGAGGCAGAAAAGGCTTTTGAAAATATGACGGTTACAGAGCACGTAGACAGCCTTATATCAGAGGGCACAGACAAAAAAGAGGCAATTAAGCAGGTTGCAAAGCTGCGCAGCTTGCCAAAAAGAGATGTATACAATGAATATATGAGCAAGGAGGAAGGCTGATGAACAAATCGGGATTTATTTATTCAAATATGTGTAAGTTCCGTATAAAATATGCTGTAATAGTCGTACTCTATACGATTGCAGTTATTTTGTTTTCGGTAGATGCATCAAAATATGTTATAAAGCGGATAACAGGCAGCACACCTCTTGATTTGGAGCTGTTTGCTTCAGTACAAACAGAGGTACTGCCTGCAAATTTTACAGTGGACAAGCAAAGCGAGGATGCAAAAATATGGGGCAGCGCTGCACCCTCCACAAGCTACTGGCAAGGCAACCGATACTATTTTAGCGTAAAGGTTGACGAGGTATCAGACGTGAATGTGGCATACACACTGAGCGGTGCCCCCGTAACACAAGAGGTTGATACAGAGGCTGACCCTGTTGCAGTAAAGGCAACATTTGTGGTTATTGACGGAATTACAGTGCCTGTTATGATGGAAGCTGACCGAAGCATTTTAAAGGGCGATACTATTAAAGGAATTTTTACAAGACATTCTCCCCTTATTCTTGAAGAGCTTGCAAAAAAATCAGGCGGCAAAGATATGGAAATATGCAGCTACACTCTTGACATACGCGGCATAGATATGGGTTCGGAATTCAGCGACTGTGTGTTGCTTACAATGTCGGTAATTTTGCTTATTTACCTTTTGGCAAAGCTGATTGTGTATTTTGTAAATCCGCTAAAGCACCCGATGTACACACAGCTTGACAAATATGGCGAGGTGCAATATGTTGCCGAGGATATTGACAAAGAAATTGAAAATAACATAACCAACCGCGAAAAAGGCGTTATATACACTACAAACTGGATAATAACCAAAAAAACCTTTAAATGTCAAATTGTTAAAAACCATGCAGTTGGCGGCAAATTTAAATACACGCCGTAAGCGATGGTGATGAGGACAGACGAGGATGTTTTTGCAACCAAAAACACAGGCATTGCAATGCAACGCCTGTGTTTTGATTTAAAGCACATATTTCTTTTTATAAGTATTGTATTGATTAACATAAGAATCCTCACCGGAATTTTTGAGGTGGTTGAGGTATTCGTGTGTTTCAAAGCTGCCGTGAGCAATTTCGATAAGGCATACGGCAATATTTGAGCAATGGTCTGCTACACGCTCAAAGTTAGTGAGCAAATCCGAGAGGATAAAGCCCATTTCCATAGAGCAGGTGCCGTTTTGCAGACGCGCAATGTGATTTGCCTTGATTTTGAGCTTGAGCCTGTCGATAACCTGTTCGAGCGGCTCTACACTCTTTGCAATTTCAAGGTTGCCTGTGTAAAGCGCATCTGTTGCAAGGGTAAGCACCTCATTAACTGCCGCAGATATAACCCTAAGGTCGTGCTGAGCCGCTTCGGAAAATGCAAGATTTTTTTCCTTAATTTCGGCAAGGGCTTCGGTAATATTAACTGCATGGTCGGAAATACGCTCAATGTCGCCTATGCAATGCAAAAGCTCTGTAACAATTTTGCTGTCATCAGACGAAAGCTTTGTACTTGCAATTTTTACAAGATATGTGCTGATTTTGTCCTCGTAGGTGTCTACCAGCGTTTCATCTTCCTCAACCTTTTTTATAACGGTGCTGTCATATTTGGTAAGAAGCCTTGTTGCATCATATATTGATTGACGTGCAATCTGTGCCATTTCGCACACAAGGTCACGGCATTTTTCCACAGCAAAAGAGGGCACTGTAAGAAAGCGTTCGTCAAGAGTATCAAACTGTGTAGCTTGAACAACCTTTGTTGCCTTAATCGTTTTGATTGTGAGTTTTTCAATAAGTGAGCAAAATGGTATAAGAACAATTGTGGAAATTACGTTAAACATTGTATGCACAATTGCTATTGTCATACCGCTTACATCTGTATCCATAAATGCAAAATCAAACACAAAATCAAGAGCAATAAACGCCGCATACACAATAACTACGCCAATTATTTTTATGTAGAGGCACGCAAGAGCAACTCTCTTTGACTCTGTGTTGCCAGTGATTGATGACAAAATTGGTGTGATTGTTGTACCAATATTCTGACCAAGAATAATTGGAATTGCAGTAGAATACGGAATTGCACAGGTGAGCGCAAGTGCCTGAAGTATACCAACCGATGCAGATGACGACTGAATAATTGCAGTAAGCAATGTACCAACTGTAATACCCAATACAGGATTTGAAAACATTATAAGCAGTTTGCCAAATGCCGGGTCATCCTTAAGGCCCGACATCGCGCCGCTCATCATATCCATACCAAACATAAGCACAGCAAAGCCCATAAGTATTGCGCCTATATCTTTTTTCTTATCGGATTTGGCAACCATACTCATAAGCAAGCCCACTGCCATAAGAACAGGCGTAAACGATGTGGGCTTGAATATCTTTACCCAAAAGGTATCACCACTGATGCCACCAAGGCTAAGAAGCCACGATGTAACGGTTGTGCCTACGTTTGCACCCATTATAATGCCGATGGTTTGCCCAAGCTTCATAATGCCCGAATTAACAAAGCCAACAAGCATAACGGTTGTTGCAGATGATGACTGAATTACGGCAGTTACAAAAAAACCGAGTAAAAACCCTTTAAATCGGTTTGATGTGAGCTTTGAAAGCATACTCTCAAGCCTGCCACCTGCAAGCTTTTTGAGGTTGTCTCCCATAACCTCCATACCATAAAGGAACAGAGCAAGACCTCCAAGCAATGTTAAAACCGAAAAGAAATCCATATTATATCCTCCTTAGGCGATATTTCACATTTTATCATTTTAATTATACTATGCATTGACGAAATCTGCAATATTATTTTGCAAAATAATTCATATTTTACCGAATTTTTTAATAAGATATCAAGAGTAGTATTATAAATCTCTTATCATTCCTTGCCATACGGATAAGAGAAATTTAATTACTATTTGTGCCGACGTATGGCGGCGGAATGGAGAATAACGCGAAAGTTCCTTTCACGTTATTGCCTCCGGCGGATTTGTTTGCCCGTGCGGATTTTTCTTCGCGTTCGCTCAGAAACGCACATGGGCGTAAAAATCTCTTATCATTCCTTGCCATACGGGTAAGAGAAATTTAATTACTATTTGTGCCGAGTATGGCGGCGGAATGGAGATTTTTATGCAGACAGTACGATTAAACTCCGAGGGTATTTATGTTGAGTATCTCACACTTGCCCTTACCCGTGCAGGATATGCAGAAACAATTTCGTCTACCTTTGACGCCAATACTGAAACAGCTCTTATAAGCTTTCAGAATGACAACAATCTGACTGCCGACGGGATAGCAGGCAGCAACACCTGGCAAGCGCTTATGCCATATTTGCTCGGCTACCAAACAGTTACGGCGTCAGGCGGCGAAACCATAAGCGATATTGCAGGCAGACTTAATGCAAGCGAGCAGGCTGTGACAATTGCAAACCCCGATATTTCAACCCCCCTTACTGAAGGGCAGCAGATAATTGTGCCGTACCGCTTTGACGTGGTGGCTACAAATGTTGATTATACATACGAAATTACCGATATTTTTGCAAATGGAATTGAGGCAAGATACCCTGCCGTTACAAGAGCAAGCGCAGGAAAGAGCATTATGGGCAACGACCTTGTTACCCTTGAGCTTGGCAGTGGCGGCACCGAGGTGTTTTTTAATGCATCACACCATGCGAATGAGTGGATAACCACTCCGATTGTGCTCAAATATGTTGAAGATTTGGCAAAGGGGGCAGCATACGGCAGCAGCATATCGGGCACCGATGCAACAGCCCTTTTGGCAGATAAAAAATTATACGTTATGCCCCTTGTTAACCCCGACGGAGTTGATTTGGTAAACGGCGGCATACAGGATGAATATTTTTTGAATTTAACAAAAGAAATATCAGACAGATACCCATCCATTCCTTATCCGTCGGGGTGGAAAGCAAACATTGCGGGCACCGACCTCAACCTCAACTATCCTGCAGGGTGGCTGAGAGCCCGCGAAATCAAGTTTGCTCAGGGGTTTACTTCGCCTGCACCGAGGGATTATGTGGGGCAGACACCCCTAAGTGCTCAGGAAGCACGGGCTGTTTATGACTACACGCTCAATCACAATTTTGCCCTTACCATTTCGTATCACACACAGGGCAATGTTATATATTGGAAGTTTGCGGATTATCAGCCCGAAAATTCTCTCGAAATTGCAAACGCTCTTGCAAATGCATCGGGGTATATGCTGTCACTTACCCCTGCAGAATCAAGCTGGGCGGGATACAAGGACTGGTTTATTTCGTACTTTAATTTGCCAGGATACACTGTTGAGGCTGGCAGAGGCACCAATCCGCTGCCTATATCACAGTTTGACACCATATACAATGCCAATCTGCCACTTATGACTACTGCGCTTGAGATGGCATAACAGCAAAAAGGAATGTAAAAATAAGGGTGTGTAAAAAATCGTAAAGATTTTTTACACACCCTTATTTTTACATTCCCTTGTTGCTATTTTATAATATATTTTAATATGTCCTCTGCCGCAGCAAACTGTGCTGCAAGGCTTTCATCATCAGCATTGTCTGCGTTCATAACCCGCAATGCAGCATACAAGCCGTCATATTTTACACCACTTTCGGCAAGCCATTTAGAGTCGGTTATGCCAATGCCCACAACCTTGCCGTCAGATGATTTTACAACCTTGCTTTCATCAATGCCCAATTCATCTGCAATTGACGAAATATCTTTAAACATTTCGTACCTGTCGTACACCTCAAACACCTTTTTGTCGGCAATGATTATTGCACCCTCGCCAACTGCCATACGCAGCTGTGCAACCTGTGCAATCTGTGGGTCTATATTCTTATTTCCCGAAAGCCCTGTCTGATATGTTGCAACATTTACCTGCACGTTGCCGTCGCCGTTTATATCGGGTACTGCACCGCTTTGCTCCAGGCTATCGGCAAGAGTGTATGCCGCATCGTAATCAAAGCCGATGTCGCTTATGCACTCAATAAGAAAGTCGTCTTTTACCTCTGTAACCTTGTTAAACACTGTGTATCCTATTGCAAGCACAACAACCAGGACTATTGCTACATAGCCTTTATAGTAATACCATATATCTGTTAATTTTAATTTTTGCTTTTTTTCCATAATTACAAATCCTTTCGATATGCTATTATGAGTATAACATATATTTGTTAACAAATAAAGTATAATTTGTAAACAAAAAGCCAAAACGCAACAGCATTTTGGCTTTAATTTAATTATTCAGCTGTGTATGGGAGCAATGCAATGTGTCTTGCTCTCTTGATAGCAACTGTAAGCTGTCTCTGATGGAGAGCGCAGTTGCCGCTGATTCTTCTTGGAAGAATTTTAGCTCTTTCAGATACGTATCTTCTGAGCTTTGCTATATCTTTGTAATCGATTTCTTCAACCTTATCTACGCAGAATGCGCAAACTTTTCTTTTGGGTTTTCTGTGATACTGTCTTTCTTCAGCCATTGTTATTTACCTCCTTTAATTAATTAAAACGGAAGATCGTCGTCAGCTGACGGCATAGTAGCCATAAAGCCACTGTCCATATCAAACGAAGGCTCGCCCTGTGCTGCCTGTGGAGTTGCACCTGTAGCGGCATCATTTGCTGCATTTTTGCTTTCTACAAAGTGTACCTCTTCAACAGAAACTTCTGTTACATATACTCTTTGTCCGTCCTTCTCGTAGTTACGAGTCTGGATACTGCCGACCAAACCTACCATACGGCCTTTGGTAAAGTATTTTGCCAAAAGCTCTGCAGACTGTCTCCATGCTACGCAGTTGATAAAGTCTGCCTCATACTCGCCCTGAGCATTGCGGAAGCGTCTGTTTACTGCAACAGTAAATGAGCACACGCTTACACCGTTTGCGGTGGTTCTAAGCTCTGGGTCTCTGGTCAAACGACCTACTAACTGTACTTTGTTCATTACTGCTCACCTCTTATTTTCTAACGGTAATGGTTCTAAGGATTGAGTCTGCAATGTTGTAATTTCTGTCAAGCTCAGAAATAAATTCTGCAACAGATGAGAAATTAATCAAAACATAGTAACCCTCTGTTTTGTAGTCGATTGGGTAAGCAAGCTTGCGTTTGCCCCAAGCGTCAACAGACTCGATTGTTCCATTAGCCGCAATAAGACCTTTGAACTTTTCAACAGTAGCTTCAATCTGGTCATCTGTCAAAGCAGCGTCAATAACAATGATGGTTTCGTACTTGTTAATTACATTTTCCATTATAATGTCACCTCCTGTGGACTATGGCCTTGACGTGTCTCGCCAAAGCAGGAATAATACACGCGCATACGCGTGCTTTTATATTATAAAACAAAACTTTTATAATGTCAAGAAAAATTTTTTACAATTTATTTTTCAAAAAACTCCAGCGGATTTTCAAAAATCTCTTTGAGCACCATTGCGCAGGCGCCCTTTATAACTGCGGCATCGCCAAGGGTGGAATATTTGATTTGGCAGTTGCCGCTTGCAAAATGCTCCGAATTGTATGTAATTTGGTGCATAATTGCCTTGTCAAAAGCTTTTATGTCAGAATTTATAATTACAAGCTTTGGATTGTACATGTTTACAAGCATTGTAACCCCTGCCGAGAGATATGTCGCCTCGTTTGCCATTACATCTTGGGCCTTTTTATCACCGCCGAGAGCAAGCTGTACTATTTGCTCACAATGGTGAACATCAAGCTGCACACTCTTTGCATATTTTATCATGGCGCTTTTGTTTGCCTTTGTCTGCAGGCAGCCGCGGTTGCCGCAGCTGCACAATTCGCCGTTTATGTCAACAGTGCAGTGACCCACCTCACCGCTGGCGTTGTTTGCTCCGCGATAAAGAGAGCCGCCAAGGCAAATTGCTCCGCCTATGCCATCGCCCACATACATAAATGCAAAATCCGATACATCCCTGGCATCGCCGTACCACATTTCGCCTTTTGCCATAAGCTTAACGTCGTTATCGGCAAAAACAGGTATGTTAAGCTTTGAGCCAAGTATGTCACAAACAGGGATGTTGCGCCAGTTAAGGTTTGGTGCAACCACCCAACTGCCTCTGTCAAAATCAACCGTTCCGTGAAGGGCAATACCCATTGCAATTATTTTTTGGCTTGATGCAGCACTGCATTTGGCATACTGTTGTGCCACCACCTCAATTGCATCCTCCGCGCACATATCGGGTGTAATGTGTGAACAGTTGTGATATGTTATGTTGCCCTCAAAGTCCACAATAGCAAATTCTATCTGCTTTGGGCTGACGTACACGCTGCTTATGCAATAGTTATGCGAATTGAATTTGAGCATCACAGGTTTTCTGCCGCCTGTTGACTCGCCGTGAACTGTCTCAACAATTATGCCGCTTTTTATAAGCTCGGCGGTAAGGTTTGTAACTGTTGCAGCGGTAAGACCTGTATCGGCTGCCAGCTGCACTCTTGATGCGCTGCCGCAGCGATGCAGATTATTTAATATCAATTTTATGTTGGTGCTTTTCATAGCAGAAAAACTGCCTTTTTTCATCACCATAAATATCACCTTCTGTTTAATTCGCCATTTTATCCTTAACCACCTGAATTGCCGCATCAAGCTGAGTATCCTCGCCATCGGGTATGAGGGAAACAGAGCTGTTTTTCCATTTTTCGTTTAAGGAAACCTCAACATCGGGAGCGATGCCCACGCCGTCTATACACTCACCGCTCGGGGTATAGTATTTTGCAGTTGTCAGCTTAAAGGCAGAGCCGTCGCCAAATTCTATAAGAGACTGAACCACGCCTTTGCCGTAGGTTTTTTCACCCACAATAGTTGCGCATTTGTGGTCACGCATTGCACCTGTAAGCACCTCAGACGCGCTTGCGCTCTGCTCATTTACTATGATGCAGGTGGGAAGATTTATATAATCTGCGTCAGAATCATAAGGTGTCTCGTTGCCTGCTTTGTCTTTGATGGTAACAATGTTGCCCTCGGGCAGCAGTGTGTCTGCAATCTGCACCACGCTTGTAAGCATACCCCCTGGGTTGTTGCGCAGGTCAATAACAAGTCCGCGTACATCATTTTTGTTAAGCTTGAGCAGCTCGCGGCTATACTCTTGAAATGTATTTTCGCCAAAATCGGTAATCTGAATATAGCCTATGCCGTTTGCAGCCATTTTGCTTGTAACAGTGTTTACCGAAACAGTTTCACGCACTAATGTTACATCAAATATTTCCGCTCCGCGTTTAACAGTTATAACAACATCGTTGTCGCCCTCGGGTGCATCGACACCTTTTATTTTGTTGATTGCGCTCTGGTAATTGCTGCCGTCTGCTGCCTCACCATCAACTGCAACAATGCAGTCCTTAGGCGCAAGTCCGCTTTTTTGGGCAGGAGAGTTTTCAAACACCGATACAATTTCTATATAATTTGCATCGTTGACAAATACCTCAACGCCTATGCCCTGATAGTCGCCGCCCATACTTTCGTACATTGCCGAAAGATTTTTTTCATTTATATAAGTAGTATAAATATCCTCGGCACCTGCAGCATAGCCTGTAAGAGCAAGGTCCTGCATCTGCTCCTCGTCATACTCGTCTATATAATATTTTTCCATCAGAGAGTCCATCATTCCGATTTTGTCGGTAAAGGACATATCGCCGGTAACAAGTCTGATGTTGCGATACAGGCTTTCACCAAGCGGCGTCAGATAAAAGGCAGTTGTCGCGATTATCGCGACAACTGCAGTTACAAATATTGGTTTTTTGCTGTTCATAAATATGCATCCCCAATTTTAATTAAGATAACCCAATGGGTCGGTATGAGCACCATTAACGTGAACCTCAAAGTGAAGGTGCGGCCCGGTTGACATTCCTGTAGAGCCAACCTTTGCTATAACCTGCCCCTGGCTTACGCTCTGCCCTGCAGATACCAAAAGGCTGCTTGCGTGAGCATAAAGTGTGGTAATGCCGCCGCCATGGTTGATAATTACATAATTACCGTAACCGCCTGAGTTATAGCCCGAAACAAGCACTGTTCCCTCTGCTGCAGCTACAATGTTTGAGCCGTATGCTGCACCATAGTCCATACCTGTGTGAGTTTTGCGCTTGCCTGTAACGGGATGAATACGCGAACCATAATACGAAGTAATAGGACCCGATGCAGGTGTTATCATACTGCCCGAATAGCTGCTCGGCACCTTTACAGTGCCGCTTGAGCTTTGCGCTGCCGCAAGGCGGGCAATTTCTGCTCTGGCAGCTGCTTCTGCCGCTTCCTGCTCTGCAAGAGCTTTTTCAAATGCGGCTTTGTCATTTTTGAGTGAGTCTATCATTTGCTGACTCTGAGCTCTTTTTGCAGAAAGAGAGCTCATTTGCGCCGTTTCGTTTGCTTTAAGGTCTACAAGCACCTGCTTTTCTGCCTCAAGCTCTTTTTTTATTGCAGCAATTTCCTCTTCAACTGCTTTGAGCTCGTCAAGGCGGAGGCTGTCGTACTGAACAACCTGCTTGATAACAGAAAAACGTGCAAGCAAATCGCTGAAGGATTTTGAGTTGAGAAGCACCTCAAGATATGTGATGCTGCCTCGCTCTACAAGCATTTTTGCTCTGGTTGAGTAGCTCTCATACTGCTGCTTGCTTTCCTGTTCTGCCTTGTTTAGTTCTGCCTCTTTTGCCGAAATTTTTGCATTTGATGCATTAATTTTTACATTAAGGGCATCTATCTCTGCCTGAACCTCGTCTATTGCGGCGTCAAGCTTTTTCTTTTGTTTGGAATTTGCACTGATTTTGTTGTTTGCGTCGTTGATTTTGTCTTTAAGCTCTTCCTGTTTTGCCTGAGAATCCTTAAGCTTGCTCTGAGCCGACTGTGCCGATGCCGAAAGCGGCATAATTGTAATTACAGACACCGCCAGAAATGCCACAAGAGCAATTATTGCAAGAATTCTCACAAAAAGTGAATTTCTTTTCAAAGCATTTTCCTCCTATAGTACTTTTATACCTTAAGGTATCTTCTTACGGAAATTGCACTGCCGAATGCACCGATAAGTGCTCCAAGCAGCAGGTATGCAACAAGAATGGTGTTCCATATTTCCGTAAATTTTTTAAGGTTTATTATACTGCCTATAGCCGCTGTGTTGTCTATTGCCGAGGTGACTCCCATATAGGCAAACTGAGTGATAAAATACGAAATAGCCGCTGCCACAAGACCTGTAAGAATACCCTCAATAATAAAAGGCCATCTGATATAGGCATCTGTTGCACCAACGTATTTCATAATGTTGATTTCTCTGCCTCGGGAGTGCACTGCAAGCTTTATTGTATTTGAAATAATAAACAAGCTGATAAACGCAAATATAATTATTATCCATACCGAAATGTGACGGATAATCTGAGTTACATTGTTAACTATGTTTATTACATCCTGACTGTTTTCAATCCGCTCAACGCCTTGTATCTGCGAAAGCTTTTGTACAACTGCTTCAGACTGGGTAATATCCTCAAGTGTAACCTTAAAGGAGTCCGAAATAATGTCTGACGGCAGCCCGCCAAAATAAACAAGCTCTTCCTCCGAAAGGTCGGATTTAAAGTTTTCAAAGGTCTCCTCGCCCGTCTCAAAGGTAATTCCCGATATTTCGGGGATTTGCTTTATCTGATCGGACATACCCTGAATCATACCGCCGTATTTTGCCTCGTTTGTTATATATACCTGAATCTGACACTGGTTTGCAAGCTGCTCTCCAAGATAATTTATATTCATAGTAACAACCATAAATACACCAAATATAAACAAACAAGCGGTAACTACAAAAAGTGATGCAATGGTCATAAGGCCGTTTTTTACCATACCCTGGCAT
The DNA here is from genome assembly GCA_045633845.1 of Clostridia bacterium. Taxonomy (GTDB): domain Bacteria; phylum Bacillota; class Clostridia; order UMGS1810; family UMGS1810; genus RGIG4708. Next base: position 37,574 of record JAZQZC010000021.1, on the reverse strand, counting down.
GCCTCTGCCACAAATCTGCGAAACATTCTAATCGACATAACTGTACCCACCTTTTTTCTCGTCGTGCTTAACCTTGCCGCCCTCAATGACAATAACGCGCTTTTGCATACTGTCAACAATTTTTTCGGCATGGGTTGCCATCACAACGGTAGTACCCCTGCGGTTGATTGCGTCCATTATATCCATAATTTCGAGTGCGGTGTCGGGGTCAAGGTTACCCGTAGGCTCGTCTGCAATAAGCACTGCAGGGTTGTTTACAATAGCTCTTGCAATTGCAACTCTCTGCTGCTCACCGCCCGACAGCTGATTTGGGTACATTTTTGCCTTGTGAGCAAGTCCAACCATACTGAGTACCGCAGGAACGTTTTTGCGTATTTCACGGGCAGATGCACCTACAATTTCCATTGCATATGCAACATTTTCCTGAGCTGTTTTGTTTGGAAGCAGGCGGAAATCCTGAAACACTACGCCAAGAGTTCGGCGAAAATACGGAATGTCCTTGCGGCGAAGGTCGCCCACGTCAATGCCGTTTATATAAATGCCGCCCTTTGTCTGGTCAAGCTCTTTCATCATAAGCTTGATAATGGTGGATTTGCCTGCGGCAGAGCTGCCTACAAGAAATACAAATTCACCCTTTTCGATATGAAAGCTTACATCGGACAATGCGATAAAGCCGTTTTCATACGTTTTACTTACATTATCAAAAATAATCATTTGTACCTCACAGTTTTGTTGAGTTTGAAGAAAGATACTTATTAACCATCATAGCAACCTTAAATATAAGCGCCTGGTCAAATTCTCTTAAATCAAGCCCTGTAATTTTCTGGATTTTGTCAAGTCTGTAAACAAGTGTATTTCTGTGCACATAAAGCTGTCTTGAAGTTTCGGACACATTGAGGTTGTTTTCAAAGAATTTTTGAATTGTATAAATAATTTCCTGGTCAAGTTCTTCGATATCGCCTTTTTTGAATACTTCGCACAAAAACAGCTTGCACAAGGTTGTAGGAAGCTGATAGATAAGTCTTCCTATACCGAGGTCCTCGTAGCTGAGAATGTATTTTTCATCATCAAACACACTGCCGACTTCAAGAGCAACACGTGCTTCTTCAAAGGAGCGGGCAATATCCTTGATGCTTGTAACAACGGTACCTATACCAACAGTAGCCTTTGTCATCACTTCGGAATGAATGGTGTTTGCAAGCTCTTTTGCCATTGTCTGAAGTGTAGGCACGTCTGTTTCGCCCTCGAGATATTTTACAAGGGCTACGCTGTTTTCGTCAATGCTTACAATAAAGTCATCCTGTTTGTTAGGATACATACTTTCGATAAGCTCGAGCACAGAATAATCGGCATTTCTCTTTGTTTCAACAAGAAATACAACGCGATGCGCGTCAATAGGAATATGCAGCTCTGCAGCCTTTGCAAGAACATCTCCCGGCAAAATATTGCCAAGAAGAAAGTTTTTGATAAAGTTGAGCTTGTCATACTTGTCGTCGTAAAGAGATTTTACTGATGAGAGGCTGACATCAAGTATGTCTGCATAATTTCTGGCAACGGCGTCATCACCCTTGACAAAAATTATGTACTCGGCTTTTCCCATTTCAACAACAGGCTTGTATGTAAAGCCGTTGTAGGTAAAGGTATCGGTATTATCCTCCGTAAAGGAGAGCACGCAGTCAAGGTCGTTGCGGCTGATGCATCCGTCACTTGACGCAACAACAAAGCCGTCTGCTGTAATAATACCCAAATCTCGGTTCATAACATCTTTCATCTGATGTGTTATTTGCTGAAAAAGTCTTGCATTCATAAATGCCACCTCATCTTATAGTAATAAGTATAACAATTGTACAAAACAATTTAATACCTATTATATTATAAATGTTTTTTGTGCAATTTGCAACAAAAGCAAAAAATCTTTTAAAAACAATGTGTATTTTGCTGATTTAGCTTTAAAAATGGTCATAAATTTTGTGCATTTGTCATAAATTATACACTGTTTTTTGTTTTGAGTTGTTACTAAACTGTTAATATTTTTGGAACAAAGGTCATAAAAGCGATGCTTGTTTAATACATTTGTGTATAAGGAGGTGTCCGAAATGCCCGAAATCACTGCAGGAACAGTTATGGGATACTTTTTGGGGATTGTAATAATTCTGGTTAGTGCACGAATATTTTTTGCTCCCTTTAAGCTTGCTTTAAAAATACTTATAAACAGCGCCATTGGCGGAATTGTTATGTTTGTCATAAACTCAATACCCTTTTTGGGAATTTATATGGGAATAAACCTTGTGTCTGCACTTGTTGTGGGAATTCTCGGCATACCGGGACTTTGCCTTTTGCTGATTGCTCAGGTTTTTTTCTGATATGTACAACAATATATACAACTGACAAACCATTTTTTGTGAAAATATACGATATTTGTATTTTTTTAGAAAAAATCTGTATACAACACAAAAATTTTGTGATAAAATATTTCCGTTGATAAAAATATACAAAGGAGAATGTACCATGAAAAAAGTTTATGAAGGAAAAACAAAAGACGTTTACAGCCTTGATAACGGCAATGTAATGCCCAAATTCAAACACGACTGTACAGGTAAAGACGGTGTTTTTGACCCGGGCGAAAATTCTGTTGGCCTTACTATCGAAGGTATCGGCAAAGCCAACCTCGAAACATCTGTTCACTACTTTGAATTACTCAAAAAAGCGGGTATCAAAACTCACTATGTAAGCGCTGATATTGAAAATGCCACTATGGAAGTTCTTCCTGCTACAGTATTTGGTCACGGCCTTGAAGTTATTTGCCGCCTTGTTGCAACAGGAAGCTTTATCCGCAGATACGGCGAATATATTACTGACGGCACCCCACTCCCCGGCGGTTATGTTGAATGCACATTCAAAAACGACGAAAAAGGCGACCCCCTCGTTACAGGCGAAGGCCTTGCAGCACTTGGTGTTATGAGCCCCGAGATGTTTGAAAGCATGAAAGAGCAAACACTCAAAATTACCAAAATAGTAGCTGACGACCTTAAAGAAATCGGCCTTGATTTGTGGGATATTAAATTTGAGTTTGGCTACAACAACAACGAGGTTATTCTTATAGACGAAATTGCATCGGGCAATATGCGCGTTTACAAAGACGGCAAAATTGTTGAGCCGGTAGAACTCACAAAGCTTATCCTTAACAGATAAGGAAAAGGCAAAAAAAATAAATGTTTTAAATTAAAAAGCAAAGAGTATCAAGACTCTTTGCTTTTACTTTTTATAAATTGAGCAACACCACTGATATTGTACCCATTATGTAACCAACAATCTGCAGCCTTGTAAGCTGCTCTTTATATACAAACACCGCTACCAAAAATCCAATCACTATACCACCTGCCGCCATGCTCGGGTATAGTATTATGCTTGGAACACTGCCAACCAGCACCATTACAAGCATATTTACAATTCCATTTGCCACGCCGCAGCCTGCTCCAAGAGCAAGAGAATTTTTAAAATCGGGTTTTTCTTTTGTGGCAACTGTTGCAATTATCATAAACAAGGCACAAAACACGAGAGAAATTATCATAAACTCATTTTTGTATGCTCCATCAAAGGCATACTGCTGCATTTTTTGAAAAACAGAGCAAAAGCCGTTGCCTCCAAAAGCAAATATAACACAAATCAGCCACTTAATATTCATACCTGAATTATCGCCTTTTTTGTTTATAAAAAGCAGCGACACAAGCAGCAAAACAAGACCTATTATGCCAACAAGCCCCAATGTATCCCCATAGGCAAAAACCCCATAAAACGCAGGAATAACAAGAGAATACGACGTAATAAGCATTGTGATTGAAAGAGGGCCGTTTTTGATAGCAAGAAGGCTGCCTGCAAGAGCCAGACCATACGACACTGCAAAACCTATGGCATATGGTACAATTGCCATATTGAATTGAAGCTTAAATTTTGAGCATATTACAAAAAACAAAAGTGCAAAAACAGTTGACACCAGCGAAAAGAAAAATGCGCTTGGTGTTTGCGTTTTTACATTGTACTGCTTGCGAAAAATATTTTGCACCGAAATGCATATAACAACTGCTGCAAGTAACAAATACTGCAATATCATCACCCCCAAAACAAGTCAAACAATTGTTGTAACTTAATTATACCCGCAAAAACAAAAAAACGCAATGCCCGATTTTAACAGAGCATTGCGTATTTTAAAGACAGCTTGATTTTCAAACAATTAGTTTGCCTCCGCCAGCATATTCTCAATAAATATCCCATACCCGCGGGTTGGGTCATTAACAAATACATGCGTTACCGCACCGATAAGCTTGCCATTTTGAATTATCGGTGAACCGCTCATCCCTTGCACAATCCCCCCGGTTTTGGCAAGCAATGCTGCATCTGTTATATGGATTACCATAGCCTTGCTGCCGCCTGAGCCATAAGGGAGAATTTTTTCTATTTCTATATCATACTGTTGTGTATTCTGGTCCTCAACAGTGCTCAAAATATATGCAGCACCCTCTGCAACTTCACTTTTTACAGCTATTGGAATTGCGTTTTGCATATTGCAAAATGCACTATCGGATGTACCAAAAATTCCGCAGCTTGCGTTTTTGCTCACATCGCCCAGTATTTCTCCTCCTGCAAAGGCACCGTGCATTTCGCCAGGGCTACCGCGCCTGCCCTTAACCACATTTATTATTTTGGCATTTTCGATACTGCCCGACTGTGCAGGGAACAAAATTCCGTCACCCTCAATGCCGTGACCGAGAGCGCCAAAGGTGTTATTTGCAGGGCAGTAGTAGGTAAGTGTGCCTATGCCGGCAATGCTGTCGCGAACAGTGAGCCCAACCTTATATTTACCGCTTGAGTTTTCTATAACAGGGGTAACAGTTTGGAAATAAGCTTTTTGATTTCGTACAAGCTGAATATTTACGCTATTGCCGCCGCAGCTTTCCACAATTTCGCAAAAATCGTAAATGTTATCAACATTTTTGCCGTTTACCTGCTTTATTACATCACCGCTTTTTATATCAAGCTTTTCACAGGGGCTTGCGGCTTTTCCGCTTTCGTTTTCGAATGGAGTTTTTTGTACAACCACAATGCCCCCTGCGTATATTTTTACACCTATGGAGTTGCCACAGGGCACAAGAGAGTTTTTGGGTATTGTGTTAACATTTACATCTTTTATGTCAATACCCAAAAGTGAAATGGTAGACATTCCGCTTGTACTTACACTTCCGTCAATATTAACCTCGCCGCCCCTTGCCGCAGGCGTATTAAGGGAAAAAAGCTCCGACAGCACTCCGTATTTGTCAAAATTGTAGCTCTCGCCCTCAATTACAAACACGTTGTCGGGAATTTTTACACATATATAACCAATCCTTGCGCCCAGGGCACACACTGCCACACCAAATAAGCACAGTAAAATTTTTGAAATTGATTTTAGTTTTTTCATATTCACCTTCCTTTGTTTGACTTTGATTAAAATTTAATTTTTATCATTAGTTAAATTAACCTGTAAACAGGCATTTATGCTTATTAAAATTTAGCAAAATCTCAAAAATTACCTTGATTTTTAAGCGTTTAACAGTTATAATAAAATCAGGCATACTAAAGACTAAATCAGGAGGAAAAATGTGATGTCACTTTTTAAATCAAAAAAAACATATATAAAAAGATATGCATCCAAAAATTCAGACAAAAAAATCACTTTTGCTCCGTCAGTTAAATCCACATTTTCCACGCCGGTTTGCGAAATAAAACCTGTGGTAAAAAACGAAAAACCAACAAAAGAACCCAATCGCCCTCAAGGGCCTGCAGGAACTATCCGCTTTGCCCATGACAGCGAATACAAAAACTCATTTACCGAAGTAAAACCCGAATATACAAAAGCTGCAGTAGTGTCCGGTCCGGCAGTGCGCCGACCCGACCCTATTGAAAAGCCCGACCTTACAGGTGTAAAAGCCGAAGGTAAGGTGCGACCCATAATTGATGGACAGGTTGTGTTTTCGGATATTAAACAAAAAATAGAGGTATCGGAAGAAATTGCACAAAAGCCTGTTGAAACTCAACCCGAGCGAAAAAACACACCAACCGAAATGCCTCAACCTGAACAACGGACTGAGCAGCAGTATGGACAACCTGTCAAAGAAGAAAAAGCCTCGGTTGATACCCAAATCAAGCCCGAGCCAAAACAGGTAAAAATTGAAAAGCCGAAGCCTGCTCCAAAGCCCAAGGCAGAAAAGCCAAAAAAAGAAAGACCAAAAATTTCGCCAGGCGATGTGGTTGCAGTTGTGGCAAAGACAGCACTTTTGTTTGTGGTAATTTGCGCAATCGGTTTTGTAGGATACAAATACACTACCAAGTACCACGCAGAGCTTACTGCACTTAATGCAGCACTTTCCACTCAATATCCCGCCGAAGATTATATTTACCCCGAGGTGCCTGAGGATATTTTGGCAAAAAATGCAGCAGCAAGGCAGGAGGCAGAGCACAATGCCGCGGCAAATGCATATGTGCCGTCAAATTATGAGGTTCCAAACATTTACAAATACGATTATGTAAAAACCTGCTATCTCACCTTTGACGATGGCCCAAGCGCCGAGGTTACGGGCAAGGTTCTTGACATATTAAAGCAGTACGACGTAAAAGCCACATTTTTTGTAGTTGGTCAGAATGCAGAAAGTTATCCCGACCTTATAAAAAGAATGGAAGCAGAAGGACATTCAATCGGAAACCACTCGTACTCTCACAATTATGATTATTTATACTCCGACGACTACTCCTTTGACAGCGAGCTTAATGCCTGCAAAAATGCAATAAACAATATTTTGGGCAAGGATTATCCAAACAAGATTTTCAGATTTCCGGGAGGTATGTTTGGTCAGCCTGCAAGCTGGTACACATACAACATCAACTCCGAGGGATATCAGTATATCAACTGGAACTCACTCACAGGTGACAGTGCAGGCGAGGTTGAAAACCCCGACAGTGAATACCTTATGAACGAGCTTAAGGAAAGCACAAATAACGGAAGAACAGAGGACATAGTTGTGCTTATGCACGATGCAGGTGCAAAGCAGGTTACTGCAGATACACTGCCGCAGGTTATAGAATATTTAAAAAGCAAAAACTATGTATTCATGCCTATTTATAATTCAAAATATACACCACAGTAATTTATTTTCACTTTAAGGCATATAATTATTTATATGCCTTAAATGTTATAACAGCTTATGTACATTTGCACTATTACAACAGAAAGGGATGTTTTTATGGCAAGCAAAAGCAAAAAATTGACAATAGTTGAACAAATAGACAGCTTTTTAAAAGGCGACAGTACAGATGCGTTTGAGTTTATGGGCTGCCATAAAACAAAAAACGGATATGTGTTCCGCGTGTGGGCACCCAATGCAAAAAGTGTAAGTGTTGCGGGGGACTTTAACAACTGGGACAAGCAAGCAGATGTAATGGAAAAAAAGTACCGCGATGTGTGGGAAGTTGAAATTAAAAATGCAAAAATTTACGATAATTACAAATATTGCATACTCACGCAAAACGACGAGTACAAATTAAAAAGCGACCCTTATGGGTTCCATATGTGTACACGCCCCGACAATGCGTCAAAAATATATGACACAAGCTGCTACAAGTGGACAGACAACGAGTATCTTAAGCAAAACCGCAAAAAAAATCATATGGAACAGCCTCTCAACATATATGAGGTTCACCTGGGCTCGTGGATGCTGCATAAAGACGGCAACTACTACAACTATGTAGACCTTGCAAAAAAACTGGTTCCTTATGTTAAAAAAATGGGCTATACCCATATAGAAATTATGCCTGTGTCCGAATACCCCTATGACCCATCATGGGGATATCAGGTAACAGGTTACTATGCACCTACATCTCGCTACGGAACTCCCGAGGATTTTGCAAAATTTGTGGACATATGCCACGCAGGCGGCATCGGTGTTATTCTTGACTGGGTTGGCGCACACTTTCCAAAAGACGAAAACGGACTTATGGAATTTGACGGCAAATGCTGCTACGAATACTCCGACCCGCTCAAATGGGAGCACCCCGACTGGAATACAAGAATATTTGACTACAGCAGATACGAGGTTATATCATTCCTTATATCAAACGTAATATTCTGGCAAAAGGTGTATCACATAGACGGCATACGTGTTGACGCTGTTGCATCTATGCTGTACCTTGACTACGGCAAAAAAGACGGACAGTGGCGCGCAAACATCGGTGGAGGTAACTACAACCTTGAGGCAATAGACTTTTTAAAAAAGCTCAACGCAGCCTCATTTGAATACAATCCCAGTGTGCTTATGATTGCAGAGGAATCAACTGCATTCCCGATGATTACAAAGCCTGCATTTGACGGAGGCCTCGGCTTTAACTTTAAGTGGAATATGGGATGGATGAACGATATGCTTGACTATATGTCTACCGACCCGCTGTTTAGAAGCGGCAAGCACAACAACCTTACGTTCTCGCTCACATATGCCTTTTCGGAAAATTTTGTACTGCCTCTCTCTCACGATGAGGTGGTACACGGCAAATGCTCGCTGATTGGCAAAATGCCAGGCGAATACGACGACAAATTCCATAATCTCCGTGCATTTTACGGATATATGATGGCTCACCCGGGAAAAAAATTAATGTTTATGGGCGGTGAATTTGCTCAGTTTATAGAATGGAACTACTCCCAGCAGCTTGACTGGATGCTCCTTGATTACCCTAATCATCGGCAAATGCAAAAATTTGTAAGTGACCTCAACAAGTTTTATCTTGAGCATTCGGCATTGTGGGAGAATGACACCGACTGGAACGGCTTTAAGTGGATAAGCCTTGACGATTACCAAAAAAGCATAATTTCGTTTATGCGAATTAACAAAAAGGGCGAAAAGGTTGTTGTCGTGTGCAACTTCTGCCCTGTAAAACGTGAAAATTACCGCATCGGAGTACCGGATGAGGGTACGTACAAATGTGTTTTTTCGAGTGACAAAGCAGGCTACGGAGGCAAAAGCGCCCGCCTTGCATCGGTAAAATCCAAAAAAATACCGATGCACGGATACGAGCAAAGCATAGAGCTTTCCATTCCTGCAATGTCAACGTCTTATTATATAATAAAGGAATAACAATCGTTATTCCAAGGAGGTCTGTATTATGTATAAAAAACGCAAAGAATGTATTGCCATGTTGTTGGCAGGAGGTCAGGGCAGCAGACTCAAGGTGCTTACCGAAAACACAGCAAAGCCTGCGGTACCTTTTGGCGGAAAGTATCGTATTATCGATTTTCCTCTTTCCAACTGTGTCAACTCAGACATCGACACGGTGGGTATTATGACCCAGTATCAGCCTCTCGAACTCAACGACTATGTGGGTAACGGCGCTCCGTGGGGCCTCAGCCGCAACTACGGCGGTGTACACGTGCTCCCGCCATACGCAAAGAGCGACAACAGCGAATGGTACAAGGGCACTGCCAATGCAATATATCAGAACATAGGCTTTATAGATTCGTACAATCCAAAATTTGTGCTTGTGCTTTCGGGCGACCACATATACAAAGCAGATTATGCAAAGATGCTCGCCTACCACAAAAAGACAAAAGCAGAATGTACAATAGCCGTTCTTGACGTGCCTCTTTCCGAGGCGTCAAGATTTGGCATTATGAATACAAACGACGACAACTCCATATACGAATTTGAAGAAAAGCCTGCAAATCCAAAAAGCACAAAAGCATCTATGGGTGTATACCTTTTTGACTGGGATGTGCTTCGCAAATATCTTATCGAGGATGAGGCAGACAAGACTTCCTCAAACGATTTTGGTAAAAATATTATTCCAAAAATGCTGTCTGACGGCAAGAGAATGTTTGCCTATCAGTTTGACGGCTACTGGAAGGATGTTGGTACCATTTACAGCCTGTGGGAAGCAAATATGGACCTGCTCGACCCAAGAGTGCCCATTAATCTGCGTGACCCTGACTTTAAAATTTATGCACGTAATTCTGCCCGCCCCTCGAGCTTTATTTCATCAAAATCATCTATCAAAAACTCTCTTGTTGCAGAGGGCTGCACAATAGACGGCAGCATTGACAATTCCGTTGTTTCTACAGGCTGCACCGTAGAAGAAGGTGCACAGGTAATAAACAGCGTAATAATGCCAAATGCCGTAATCAAAAAAGATGCCGTTGTAAGATATGCAATCATCGGTGAAGAATGTATCGTTGGCAGAGATGCATCTGTGGGCATTTTCCCCGAGGGCGATGCACAGCCCGAAATATGCGTTGTGGGCAAAGGTGTTAACGTGCCCGACGGCAAAACCATTGTTAAATAAGGAGAGATGACCGTTATGAAAATGAGTGGAATTATTTTTTCTAATATATATGACACAGCTATGGGCGAGCTTACAATGCACAGAACAGTGGCTTCGATGCCTTTTGGCGGCAGATACCGCTTTGTTGATTTTGTGCTTTCAAACATGGTTAATTCAGGTGTTAACAACATCGGTGTTATAACAAAATACAACTATCAGTCACTTATGGACCACGTAGGCGGTGGTACCGAATGGGATCTTAACCGAAAAAATGCAAACCTGTTTATTCTCCCCCCTTTCGGCACAGGCGTAACAAATGTGTACAGAGGTAACCTTGAAGCACTCAGCAACGCTATCACCTTCCTCAATACCACAAAGCCTGACTATGTACTTATGTGTGACACAACTGTAATTTGCAACATCGACTACGACCTTGCTCTTACTTCGCATATAGAATCGGGGGCAGACGTAACAGTTATTGCAAACTCCGAAATAAAGAATTACGAATGTGACGACAATGACTTTATTATTGAGGCAGACCAGAACGGCAAAGTTACCGATATTTCAATAGGCTATATGCTTGAAGGCAATCCCCTTGTTGGTATGGGTATGTTTATAATTGGCAGAAAAACACTTATCAATATTATCAACAACTACGTGTCACGAGGCAGATACAGCTTTGAAAAGGACTATCTACTCTCACGCTTTAACGAAGGTGCCATTACTATCAATGCATACAAGTTTGAAGGTACAGTGCTGCGCAACCACAATACGCTTTCGTACTTTAAAAACAACTTTAAGCTTACAGATGCCGACGTTCGTGCCGACATATTCAAAAGCGATGCACCTATTTACACAAAAATCAGAGACGAAATACCAAGCTATTACAGTGAAGATTCGGTTGTTAACGACTGCATTATTGCAGACGGCTGCCAGATTTACGGCAAGGTAGAAAACTCTGTGCTTTTCCGTGACGTGGTTGTAGAAAAAGGCGCAACAATCAAAAACTCAATTGTTATGCAGGGCACCAGAGTTGGCGCCGACGCTCAGATTGAGTACGCAATAGTTGACAAAAATGTTACTATTTCTCCTGCATCTACACTTATTGGTGCATCTGCTGTGCCTGTAATTGTTCATAAAGGAAAAACCGTTTAAAAAATAACAGAAAGGGCGAAACAAATGAAGATATTATATGCAACAAGCGAAGCCGCTCCGTTTATCAAATCGGGTGGATTGGGTGACGTTGCAGGAGCACTGCCTCAGGCGCTCACCGCAATAAAAGGCAACGAAGTATCTGTGGTACTTCCGTACTATTCATCCATAAAAAACAACCCAAACTTCAACATCGAATATGTTACATGCTTTTATATGCCGCTTGCATGGCGAAGCGTGTATGTAGGTGTGTTTAAAGCAACAGTAAAATCAAAGGGCGTAGGCCGCAACAAAAGAGCCGACCTTACCTATTACTTCCTTGACAATGAGCATTATTTCAGCCGCGGTGCTGCCCCTTACGGCTATGCAGATGACGGCGAAAGATTTGCTTACTTTTCAAAGGCAGTGCTGGAGTTTTTAAACCACATCGATTACACTCCCGAAATTATACACTGCAACGACTGGCAGACAGGATACATTCCGCTGCTGCTTAAATCTCTTTACAAAAACAGCGAGCGCCACAAGCACATTCGCACAGTGTACACAATTCACAACATAGAGTATCAGGGCAAGGCGGATATGGACTTTTTGCCCGAGGTGCTCGGAATTGACCAGTCGTGGAAAAACGTTGCCACCTTTGACAACCTGTTTAACGCAATGAAATCGGCAATTGTGCTTTCCGACAAGGTTACAACAGTATCGGCAACATATGCTCACGAGCTTAAATACGCATTTTTTGCACACGGCTTAGAGGATATTCTGCGCGAAAATGAGTACAAAACCTTTGGTATTGTAAATGGTATTGACACACAGCTTTACAATCCCGAAACAGATATAACAATCCCTGCAAACTTTAAGCCTGCCGACCTTGGCGGCAAAGCAAGGTGCAAAGAGGAGCTACAAAAAATGCTTGGGCTCCCCGTTAATTCCGATGTACCAGTTGTGGCAATGGTGTCACGCCTTGTCGACCACAAGGGCTTAGAGCTTGTGGAAACTGTTGCAAATCAGATGCTTGACCTGGGCATTCAGTTTGTGGTGCTTGGTACAGGTGACAAAAAGTACGAGGATATGTTTAAATTTCTCGACTACACCCGCCACGACAGAATGAGCGCAAGCATTACATTTAATGCAGCGCTTGCAAATCAGATTTATGCAGGGTCAGACTTTTTCCTTATGCCGTCAAAATCAGAGCCTTGCGGACTGTCGCAGCTTATTGCTATGAGATATGGCACAATTCCGATTGTGCGTGAAACAGGCGGTCTTTTTGACACAGTGCCGGCTATAAATACCGAAACACTTGACGGCAGAGGCTTTACATTTAAAACCTATAATGCTCACGATATGCTTAATGCCGTAGAGCGCGCAGTAAACTTCTACTATGATAAAGACAAATTAAACAAATTCAAAGCAAAAATTATGCGCTACGACAGTAGCTGGAAAACTCCTGCAGAGCTGTACAACGGCGTATACAAAGAGTTACTGCAAATAGATTAATATTTAAGGGCAGCTGCAAACGCTGCCCGTGCTTTGAAATGAAAGGATGAAATTATGAAAATGGATCAGAAAACAGCCCTAAAGCTTATGGAGGAACACAATCAAAAATATTTTGGCTGTTCTCTAAAAGAGGCTACAAAACAACAGGTTTACCAGACAATATGCTATGTTATTAAAGACATGCTTGTTGACAAAAATATGCAGTTTGCAAAAAAAGCAAACAAAAACGACGACAAGCACGTTTACTATATGTCAATGGAATTTCTTGTTGGAACATCACTTCACAACAACCTTGCCAACCTTATGGTTGAAGATTCATTCAAAAAGGCACTCAAGGGCATAGGCATAGATATCGAGGATATTTATGAAATTGAGCCTGACGCAGGCCTTGGCAACGGCGGTCTTGGCAGACTTGCCTCATGCTATATGGACTCATTTACATCTCTGGGAATTCCTGCTACAGGCTATTCCATAAGATATGAGTTTGGTATTTTTAAGCAAAAAATTATTGACGGCTGGCAGATGGAATTCCCCGATGACTGGCTCAACCTTGGCGATGTATGGCTCAACCAGCGTGCGGATGAGTCTGTAGAAGTAAAATTCGGCGGCTATGTAGACGAATGGAACGACGAAACAGGCTATCACAACGAGCTTAAAAATTACAACTCCGTAATTGCAGTTCCGTATGATATGTTTATTTCGGGATACGATTCCGATGCGGTAAACAAGCTTGTGTTGTGGAGCGCAAAATCACCAAAAAATCTTGACATGGCTGCTTTTTCACGAGGCGACTACGCAAAAGCTCTGGAAGAAAATAACAAAGCCGAAGTCATTTCCAAAATTCTTTATCCTGCAGACAATCACCTTGAAGGCAAAATTCTGCGTATACGTCAGCAGTACTTCTTTGTAAGTGCATCACTGCAGACAATTGTGCGCAAGCATCACAAAAAGTATGGAACACTCGACAATCTTGCCGACAAAGTGTCTATTCATATTAATGATACACACCCTGCACTTTGCGTGCCGGAGCTTATGCGACTGCTTATGGACGAGTTTGGCTACGGCTGGGACGATGCGTGGGAAATCACAAAGAAAACACTTTCGTACACAAATCACACTGTTATGAGCGAGGCACTTGAGCGTTGGAGCGAGACAATGTTCCGCGAGCAGCTTCCGCGCATATATCAGATTGTTGCAGAAATTAACCGCAGACTTGTACAGCAGCTTTTTGAGATTTACCCTGGCGACTATGCAAAAATCGACTATATGGCAGTTATTGCAAACGGTGAAATCCGCATGGCAAACCTTTGTCTTGCGTGCTGCCACACAATCAACGGTGTATCAAAGCTGCACTCTGATATCCTTGTAAAGAGTATTTTTAACGATTACTACAACATAGACAACAGCCGCTTTACCAATGTTACCAATGGTATTGCATACCGCAGATGGCTTTGTCAGTCTAATCCTGAGCTCACAAGCTACCTCAGTGAGCTTATAGGCGACGGCTTTAAAAAGGACAGCAACGAGCTTGAAAAGCTGCTTAAATACCACGGTGATGCCGAGGTTCTCAAAAACCTTAAAAAAATCAAATATAACAACAAGGTTCGCCTTGCAGAGGTTATTTCTAAACAAAATGGTATAAACGTTGACCCGAACTCTATATTTGATATCCAGATTAAGCGACTTCACGAGTACAAGCGTCAGCTTTTGAACGTGCTTCAGATTTTGCATATGTATCGGATGATTAAGGATAATCCAAACCTTGACATTCCGCCGAGAACATTTGTATTTGCGTCAAAAGCATCCTCGGGTTACTTTATGGCAAAACAGATAATCCGCCTTATTGTTGCGGTATCGAACACAATCAACTCCGACCCTGTTGCAAGAGACAAAATAAAGGTTGTGTTTATGGAGGACTACCGCGTATCACTTGCCGAAAAAATTATTCCTGCAGCAGATATTTCAGAGCAGATTTCCATTGCAGGCAAAGAGGCATCGGGTACAGGTAATATGAAGCTTATGATTAACGGCGCAGTTACCCTTGGTACACTTGACGGCGCTAATGTAGAAATTTTTGAGCAGGTCGGTGAGGACAACATATTCCTGTTTGGCCTTAAGGCTCACGAGGTTGATGAGCTTTGGAGAAGAGGTTACTCACCACTGGAATTCTTACGTGGAAACAGCGAGCTTTCGGCTATTATAGATATGCTTACATCAGGAGTGCTTGGCGCACGTTTTGATGACATTGCAAAATCACTGCTTACAAACGCTTACGGAACTGCCGATGCATATATGACAATTGCCGACTTTGACTCTTATGCAAAAGCGCAGCAGAGAGTATCAGACACATACAAAGACGAAGCAAAGTTTATGAATATGTCCCTTACAAACATTGCAAAAGCAGGACTGTTTTCATCAGACAGAGCTATCGGCGAATATGCCGATAACATCTGGCATTGCAGATAATTATGCGTATTTTATATAACAGCAAAATAAACAAAAAACCCTTCGGTTGTTTAAAAACAGACGAGGAATGTGTAATACATTTGCACATTCCTTGTTGTTGTATGACAAACACTGTTTTTTTGTTGTTTAACAATGATGACAAATCAAAGGAATATACCTTTGAAATGAGCTTAAAGCAAAAGCAAAATGATTATGATATATATTCGGTAAAATTTTGTATAGACAGGGCAGATTTGTATTTTTACAAATTCCATATTGTAACACAAGAGGGCGAGTTTGACCTGTACAAGGAGGGTTACTCCGACACAAGTATGGGCACAGGAGATATGTGGCAGCTTACGGTGTATGACAAAAATTATGATACCCCAAAAAGCTTTAAGGGCAAGGTTATGTATCAGATTTTCCCCGACAGGTTTTGCCGTGAGGGAGAGGTTAGCCTTGAAGGCAAGCTTGAACCATATTGGGTGCACCAAGCCGCCTATGATGTGCCTCATTATCTTCCCGACCAAAATGGTGAAATTCTCAACAACGACTTTTTTGGCGGAAATCTGCAGGGCATCACGGGCAAGTTGGATTACCTCAAAAAGCTTGGTGTATCGGTTATTTACCTCAACCCCATTTTTAAAGCATATTCAAACCACCGCTACGACACCTGCGATTACAAAACAATTGACCCTATGCTTGGGGATGAAAATGATTTTGTAAATCTTTGCAGCGAGGCTCATAAGCGAGGAATCAAAATGATTTTAGACGGTGTGTTTTCACACACGGGCAGCAACAGTGTATATTTTGATGCAAAGCATATATTCGGCGGTGGCGCGGTTTCAAACCCCAATTCGCCGTACAGGGACTGGTACAAATTTTCCGAGTACCCCTATAAATACGAAAGCTGGTGGGGCATTACCACACTGCCTTGCGTAGAGGAGCTTAACCCACATTATATGGAATATATAATTACAGGGAAGGACAGCGTTGTTAAGCACTGGCTGGATAAAGGCGCCGACGGCTTCCGCCTTGATGTGGCAGATGAGCTGCCCGATGAGTTTATAAAGCTGCTTACCGATACAGTTCACTCTCACAAACCTGGCTCCCTTGTTATAGGTGAAGTGTGGGAGGATGCATCTAACAAAATTGCGTACAGCGTGAGAAGAAAATATTTTTCTGCATCTGAGCTTGACTCGGTAATGAACTACCCCTTTATGAATTCAATAATTGCACTGTGTATGGGCAATATGAGTGTTTTCGATTTTGAAAAAAGCATTATGACCATATGCGAAAATTACCCAAAGCCTGTTACCGACTGCCTTATGAACAGCTTGTCTACACATGACACTGCACGAATTTTTACCGTGCTGTCAGGTGCTGATTTGTCACTTTCAAAGGAGCAAAAAGCAGGATACGTGCTTACAGATGAACAAAAAAACGTAGCATATGAACGGCTTTTTACTGCAGTGTTTTTACAATTTGTCCTGCCTGGCTGCCCCTGCATATATTATGGTGACGAAGTCGCAATGGAGGGCTTTGGCGACCCGTTTAACCGCAGTTTTTTTAAGTGGGAAAACAGCGGCAATGCCGCAAGTACATTCTTTGCCCATATGGCAAAGCTCAAAAACACTGTTGCGCCCCTGCAGACGGGTAGTATTTCTGTTATGTGCCACAACGATATTGATGTAATGCACATAACAAGAATGTTAAAGGGCGAGGTTGCAAATGCAGTTGTAAACAGAGGCAATACCATATATACAGTATATACACAAGACCAAAAGTGCGTTGTGAGCCATAATGCCACAATCACCGACGACAAGGTGCTTATACACAAAGGCGGCTTTGCGTTGTTTGTGTGATATAAAGCGAGACTTATTTATGAAAGCAAAATAGCTTTTATGTGTAAATCATATATACAAAAACGATGTTGTCATTTTACAACATCGTTTTTGTATATACATATTTTGTTATTATCCTACTGTTTGACTGCTTCACATTTTATAATACAGCAGCACCAAGGGCACCGTCATCGCTTCGCATGCATTTGCCACTTTATCGCGGACGGCATACCCATATGCCTTTTTGTCCGCTCTCCGATTCGTTGCGTTCGCTCTATAAAAAATACTCCCCTTTTATTCATCTCTAAAAAGGGGAGTTTATTGGCTTCTGCGACTCCGCTCGCAACGTTTGATTTCCACAAACGTTACGTTGCTCGCTTCGCATGCATTTGCCACTTTATCGCGGACGGCATACCCATATGCCTTTTTGTCCGCTCTCCGATTCGTTGCGTTCGCTCTGCGAACTTACTTATCGGAAAGTGGCTTCATTGTTGGGAACAACAAAACATCTCTGATTGCTGCAGAATCTGTAAGAAGCATGCACATTCTGTCAATACCAAAACCGATACCGCCTGTAGGAGGCATACCGATTTCAAGCGCATTCATAAAGTCCTCGTCTGTTGTATTTGCCTCTTCATCGCCTTGTGCAAGAAGTTCTTCCTGTGCCTTAAAGCGTTCTCTCTGGTCAATAGGGTCGTTAAGCTCCGAATAAGCATTTGCCATTTCCCATCCGTTCATAAAGAACTCAAAACGTTCTACATAATCGGGGTTTTCCGGCTTTTTCTTTGTAAGAGGAGAAATTTCTACAGGGTGGTCCATAACAAATGTAGGCTGAACAAGGTGCTCTTCCACAAATTCTTCAAAGAACAGGTTAAGGATGTCGCCTTTTTTGTGACGCTCTTCGTATTCTACATGATGCTGCTTTGCAATTGCTTTTGCTTCTTCTGCTGTTTTGATGTCATTGAAGTCTACACCCGAATATTTTTTAACTGCGTCAACCATTGTAATTCTCTCGAATGGTTTGCCGAGGTCCATTTCAATGCCGTTGTACACGATTTTTGTAGTTCCGAGCACTTCCATAGCAACGTGGCGGTAGAGGTTTTCGGTTAAATCCATCATACCGTGGTAATCTGTATATGCCTGATAAAGCTCCATAAGTGTAAACTCAGGGTTGTGACGTGTGTCAAGACCCTCGTTACGGAACACTCTGCCGATTTCGTAAACTCTCTCAAGACCGCCTACAATAAGACGTTTGAGGTAAAGCTCAAGCGAAATTCTAAGCTTAAAATCTTCGTCAAGTGCATTAAAGTGTGTTTCAAACGGACGTGCTGCAGCACCGCCTGCATTTGAAACAAGCATAGGAGTTTCTACCTCTAAAAAGCCTTCGCCGTTTAAGTAGCTGCGTATTGCAGAAATAATTTTTGAACGTTTGATAAATGTGTCCCTTACATCTGCATTCATAATAAGGTCAACATATCTCTGACGATAACGAAGGTCGGTGTTTGTCATACCATGGAATTTTTCGGGCAGTGTCATAAGAGATTTTGACAAAAGTGTGATTTTTGCCGCTCTTACCGAAATTTCACCTGTCTGTGTAGTGAAAACTTCACCTTCAACACCTATAATATCACCGATATCAAGCTTTTTAAAACGGTTGTACTCGTCCTCGCCAAGGATATCTTTTTTAACAAAAATCTGAATTTGACCATCGTAATCCTGAATATGAACAAAGCCAACCTTACCCATACCTCTTTTAGACATAATACGTCCTGCGAGTATTACATTTTCGCCGTTGAGCGGAGAAATTTTTGCATCTATAACCTCAACCTCTTCGCTGCCGCGTTTTGTAATTTCTCTCTTTTCGGTGGTATAATTTTGTGTAAGCTGACCTGATGTGTGTGTGCGGTCATATTTTGTAATAGTAAAAGGATCTCTGCCCTCAGCCACAAGCTCGCTGAGTTTGTCGCGTCTCACCTGAAGAATTTCGCTAAGATTCTGTTCTTCCTGCTGTATTCTGTTCTGTTCGTCCATTTGTGACACTCCTTACTTTTGTATTTCGAGAATTTTAAATGTAATAACACCATTTGGTATTTCAATTTCTACTGTATCGCCCAGCTTTTTACCCAAAAGACCTTTGCCGATAGGTGACTCATCCGAAATTTTGTTGTTAAGCGGGTCTGACTCGGTTGAACCGACGATTGTGTAAACAACCTCTTCTTCAAAATCACAGTCAAAAACCTTTACCGAAGAGCAAATGCTTACAACGTCGCTTGGTGAATCACTTGCCGATACAACCTTTGCGTTTTGAATAAGATTTTCAATTTCAATAACGCGCTGCTCCATTGAAGCCTGTGCTTCTTTTGCTGCATCGTACTCCGAATTTTCGGAAAGGTCGCCAAAGCTGCGTGCTTCTTTGATTTTTTCTGCTATTTCTTTTCGTTTAACTACCTTGAGATACTCAAGCTCCTGTTCTAATTTTGCAAGACCTTCGGCTGTTAGTATTACTTCCTTTGCCATTATAAATCTCCTTTAAAATAAATAATTAAATTTCCCGTCTGCCCTCAATGGCTTTAACAAGTGTAACCTGGTCGGCATATTCCAGGTCGCCGCCAACAGGCAATCCGTATGCAATGCGCGTTACTTTTACTCCGAAAGGATGAAGAAGACGTGATATATACATGGCTGTGGCTTCCCCTTCGATGCTCGGGCTGTTTGCCATAATAACCTCTTTGACATCGCCTGATGCCACTCTGTGCAGCAGCTCTTTGATGCGGATGTCGTCAGGTCCTATGCCATCCATTGGTGATATGGCACCATGAAGCACATGATACAAACCAAAATATTCACGGGTTTTTTCAAGAGCGATGACGTCTTTTGCCTGCTCCATAACACATATGACAGAATGATCCCTTTTATGATTGGAACATATTTCGCAAGGGTCGGATTCGGTAATATTCTGACACACTGAGCAATAGTGAATTTTTTGTTTTGCATCGGTAATGGCTTTTATCATATCGTCTGTTTCCTGCTGTGACAGTGAGAGGACATGATATGCCATACGAACTGCGCTTTTGTGACCTACTCCGGGCATTTTTTGGAAAACCTCGATGAGTTTGGAAAATGATGCGGTGTAAAGCATTGCCAACTCCTTCTGATACAAGTATCGCAGGGTAACACAATCTGAATTCAATCAGGTTGTGCACCTCAAAACATTAATAGTCATATTATACCACAAACGCCGCATAAATGCAAATGTTTTTTCTATAAACAGGTGTTTTTAAAAAAGTTGTGTGTATTTTGCTTCAAAAAATTTGAAGTTCAACTTGAAGTAATTTTTTTGTCGTGTCGAATTTGTGCACATTGTATGGATTGCCGTAGAAAAATAGTTTATTTTACACAATTCGGGGGGATTTAAAAAGTCATTATGCGCCTATTTGTTTGGGGAGTTTATAATTATTTTGTTGTTAAATTTAAAATAATGTTTTTTAAGGAGGAAAAAAAGATGAAAAGAAAAACCAAAATTGTAATTGCAGACGAAAACAAGGATTTTTGTGCCAATTTAAGAAAGTACTTGTCTGAAATTGAATTGTTTGAGGTGGTGGGCACAGTCCACGACGGAAAGGCAGCTTACGAGCTGGTGCTCGAAACAAAACCTGATGTGCTTATTATAAACATTGTGCTTCCGTTTTTGGACGGACTCGCGGTAATGAGCAAAATAAGTGCAAACGCTATTATCAGCAAAAAGCCAAAAACAATTGTATTGTCGCCGTCCGCTCACGAAAGCCTGATAAACTCGGCAATGAACCATGGTGCCGATTATTACTTAATAAAGCCCTTTGAGTTTGCAGTGGTGCGTGACCGCATTGTAGATATAACAGGTGAAAAATTTGCAAAAGGGGAAAACAAAGGAGCCGACCTTCGCTCTATGGATATAGAAACAAACATTACTATGCACATTCAGCAGCTTGGCGTGCCTGCTCATATAAAAGGGTATCAGTATATACGCGATGCCATTACTATGGTAATAAATGATATGGATGCAATAAATTCAATAACAAAGGTTTTGTATCCCACAGTTGCGCGCCACTACAACACTACTCCTTCAAGAGTAGAAAGAGCTATAAGGCACGCAATTGAGGTTGCATGGGACAGAGGAAACCCCGACGTGTTAAATGACCTTTTTGGCTATACTATTTTGTCAAGCAAGGGCAAGCCTACAAACAGCGAGTTTATTGCTATGATTGCGGATAAAATAAGACTAGAAATGAAAGCTTGTTGAATGGCCAGAAGTTTGTTCGTAGTTAAGTGGCATAAAATACAAAGAGAACCATGATTTTTCATGGTTCTCTACATTTTTTTGAGTTTATTAATAGCATAATATATTTTACGATTATCTATTTCAGCCACTTAACGATATGGGCATTTTTTTATTCTCTCATTTTTCTATTTTTGTTTTGCCGCCCATATAAGGAACAAGCACCTCAGGTATTGTAACAGAGCCGTCTGCATTTTGATAATTCTCGAGAATTGCGGCAACTGTTCTGCCTATTGCAACACCGCTTCCGTTAAGAGTGTGAACAAACTGTGCTTTGTCTTTAGGGTCTCTTTTGAATTTGATGTTTGCACGTCTTGCCTGGAAGTCTTCAAAGTTTGAGCAGGACGAAATTTCTACATATCTGTTGTAGCTTGGCATCCATACTTCGATATCATATTTTTTTGCAGCTGTAAAGCCAAGGTCACCAACACAGATTTTTACAACTCTGTATGGAATTTTGAGAAGCTGCAAAACCTTTTCGGCATCGTTTGTAAGCTTTTCAAGCTCTTCGTATGATTTTTCGGGGTCTGCAAATTTTACAAGCTCAACCTTGTTGAACTGATGCTGACGAATAAGACCTCTTGTATCACGGCCTGCAGAGCCTGCCTCTGCGCGGAAGCAAGCAGAATATGCAACATGCTTAACAGGGAGGTCTGCTGCATCGAGCACTTCATCTCTGTACATATTGGTAACAGGAACCTCGGCAGTAGGAATAAGGAAATACTCGGTGCCTGCAACCTTAAATGCATCTTCCTCAAATTTTGGAAGCTGCCCTGTGCCAACCATACTTCTTCTGTGAACCATATATGGCGGGAAAATTTCTTTGTAGCCGCTCATTTCGGTGTGTGTATCAAGAAAGAAGTTTATGATTGCACGCTCTAAACGCGCACCTGCACCTTTGTAGTAAGTAAATCTTGCACCAGTTACCTTACCTGCTCTGCCTGAATCAAGGATGTCGAGATTTTCACCAACATCCCAGTGTGCTTTTGGTTCAAAATCAAACTTTGTAGGCTCCATAAACTTGCGGATTTCTACATTGTCCTCGTCTGTGTCGCCGTCGGGCACTTCATCATTTGGGATATTTGGAATTGAATACATAATATCCTCAATTTTTTCGTCAAGTGCTTTGATTTGCTCATCGTCTGATTTGATTTTTTCCGAAATTTCTTTCATTTCGGCAAAAACAGGAGCTACATCCTCGCCGTTCTTTTTCATAACAGGGATTTTTTTGCTCACTTCGTTTTGACGAGCCTTAAGCTGCTCTGTCTGATACATAATCTCTCTCTTTTGTTTGTCAAGTTCAAGCAAAAGGTCTACATCAATATCCATTTTACGTCTTGCAAGTGCCGCTTTTACTTTTTCGGGTTCTGTTCTGATTAATCTGATGTCTAACATTTTATATTCTCCTTAATTATTTGTTAATTTTATTGTAAATATAAAGCTGCGAATCTGTAAGTGTCTCTTTGTCAAGCTCAGCAATTATACTCTTTGCTTCGTTTTTCTTTCCGATATCATACATTCTCATTGCCTGTATCAGCTTTTCGGTGGCAAGAATCTGACTTGCCTTTTCCGAAATATCCTTTTCGTATTTTTCGATTGTGGCATTGGCGCTCTCAAGCTCTTTTGTCATAACCTTCATACTGTCGGTAAGTGTCTGATACTGCTCGGTAATTTCTACGAGATTTTGTTTTATGCCCTGACTTTCGGCAAGCTCTTTTGCATAATTGTTTTGGGTAAGCCCCGCAAACAAAATAAGTACAAGTGCAAAAGAAAACAAAATTGCAATATACATAAGTAAAAATTTTGTATTTTTCTTCATAATCTGTTCCAAGCCTTTCTGATTTTTACAATTTTTGCTCAATGGTTATATTAAGCCTAAAATTGAATTTTAAGACGTTTTTGTTTGTATTTGATAAATTACATTACCTGATGTGCGTTTGTTGGTTACAAAGGTTGCTTATTTGCCACTATTTGTCAACAAATTGGTAATTCTTTCCAAATCCTCTGTTGAATAATAATCAATGGTAATTTTGCCTTTTCCATTTTTGCCGTTTGCAATTTTTACTTTGGTTGCAAGAGAATTTGTAAGAGATTTTTCAATTTCTTCAAAAGCAAGTTTTACATTTATGTCTTGTTTTGACTTTGGTTTTTCTTTTTTATTAAGCTGCTTTAAAATTGCTTCGAGCTCTCTGACCGAAAGGGATTTTTCGGCAACCTCTTTTGCAAGCTTTGTCTGCAGCTTACTGTCAAGGGCAACAAGCACTTTTGCATGACCGGTAGAAATTTTACCCTCAGCAAGCAGCTCAAGAGCCGCTTTTGAAAGAGCCAGCATACGCAGTGAGTTTGCAATACTGCTGCGGCTTTTTGAAAGCCTTTGGGCAATTTTTTCCTGAGTGAGATTAAAATCATCCATAAGCTTGCGGTACGCAATAGCCTCTTCCACAGGGTTAAGGTCCTTACGCTGCAGATTTTCGATAAGAGAAACCTCGTACAGCTTTACTTGGTCATAATCCTTGACTATTGCAGGGATTGTTTTTATCCCCGCAAGCTTTGAAGCGCGCCATCTGCGTTCGCCCGCAATAATTTTGTAGTAGCCGTTTACAGGCGGTGCTACAATGATAGGCGATATTACGCCATGCTCTTTTATAGACTCAGCAAGCTCCGAGAGAGCTTCATCTTCAAATACTTTTCGCGGCTGATTACTGTTTGGCTCAACATCCATAAGCTTGAGTGTAACTATTGCCTCGCCGCTTGTATGAGAAACGTCAGGCTCAAGCTGTTGTGTTGATATTAGTGCATTAAGTCCTTTTCCAAGACCTTTTTTAGCCATTGTATCAATCCTTTCTATATTTACTTTTGTTTATTTGCTTTAATTACTTCACGTGCAAGGGACATATAGCTCTCGCAACCCTTTGAAGTGCTATCGTATATATTTATAGGTTGTCCGTAGCTTGGTGCTTCGCTAAGGCGCACGTTGCGCGGAATTACCGATTTGTACAGCTTATCTGCATAATATTTTTTTACTTCGTCAGCAACCTGAACCGAAAGATTTGTGCGCGTATCATACATAGTGAGCACAATTCCTTCTATATCAAGAGCAGTATTAAGCTGTTTTTTTACCATTCGTATTGTGTTGGTAAGCTGACTTAACCCTTCCAATGCATAGTATTCACACTGAATAGGAATAATTATACTGTCTGTGCAAACAAAGGTGTTAAGTGTTATAAGCCCAAGTGATGGTGGACAATCAATAATTATAAAATCATAGTCATCCTTTACCTTTGCTACGGCATTTTTGAGAGAATACTCGCGATGCTCCATAGCTACAAGCTCAATTTCGGCACCTGCGAGGTCTATGCTTGACGGGCACACAAAAAGCTTTGGATACTCTGTTTTGAGTATAACATCTTTTATATCCTCGCCGTTAATGATAACATCATACACAGATTTTGTCAATGCTTCACGCTCTATTCCCACACCGCTTGTAGCGTTGCCCTGTGGGTCGGTATCTATAAGCAACACCTTTTTGCCGAGAGCGGCAAGACAGGAGCTTAAGTTAACAGAAGTTGTGGTTTTGCCAACTCCGCCCTTTTGATTGGCGACGGCAATACATTTTCCCATAATTTCACCTCTTTTGATGTTTGTATCTATTGTATCACAAACAAAATAATATTTCAACAAATATATTTAATTTAATACACAAAAATGTTCCACGTAGAACAATTTGCAATTTTGTTCTACGTGGAACATTTATTTATATATACATATATGATATTCAAATCTGTCGGGAAATTCCAGCTCCTTTGACTCGGTTTTTACACCACTTTGCTTCATCATTGTAACTGCCTTTTTTACTGTGTTGTTAAATATGCGCACATCCTTTACAACAGGAAGGCAGGCACCTTTCTGGATTTTTGATGCTGCAGGTGTACCGCATAGTATTTTGTCTATAAGATCGTCTGTCTGCTTTACGTTAAGGCATTTTTCGAGTATTTCGTTTACAACCTTCATTTGCATATCCACATCGCTGATGCGAAGCAGCGCTCTTGCATGTCGCTCGGTAAGGTGATTTTCGGCCACAATAATCCTTACCGCCTCGGGTAATTTTAAAAGCCTTACCTTATTGGCTATGGTAGATTGATTTTTGCCAAGCTTTATTGCAAGCTGCTCCTGAGTATAACCAAATTCCGAAAGCAGCCTGTGATATGCAGTCGCTTCCTCCAAAAAAGACAAATCGCATCTTTGCACATTTTCGATTAATGCCACAAGTGCACTGTCAATGTTGCCCACAGCAACAACTATTGCGGGAATTCGCATAAGCCCCGCCATAATTGATGCACGCACTCTCCGCTCTCCCGACACAAGCTCATAGTCACCATTTGGGAGCTTTCGCACTGTTATTGGCTGAATAACACCATACACCTTTATGGAGTCCGAGAGCTCCTTTAACCCTTCGGCTCCAAAAACCCTCCTTGGTTGATTGGGGTTTGCCACAATCTGCTTTATGGGAATTTGTTTTACACTTCCTCCCGATACATTAAACCTGCCGCCTCGTCTGTTTTTCATTGCATAAATGCCGATTGTTTCCAGCATAATACCACTCCTTCTTATGTACTTTCATAATTAAATGATATCACACCCCCCAACAAATGTGAAACATTTTCGGTCGGGGAAAATCGGCACAAAACAAAAAGAACCGCTTTATTTCAGCGGTTCTTTTGACGGTTTTGGTGCTTTTCTGGGATATGCAGATGAAATAGCTGATATTTTTTTGATTAAAACTATATTATGAGCATAATCTGTATCTGCAATTTTGTATTCAATTACATTTTCTACCTGTCCGCCCAAAAGTCTGATTGCATTTTTTGCATCTTCAATTTCATCCTGAGCCCTTGGTCCCTTTAGGGCCGCAAGGTATCCTCCCACCTTTACAAAAGGCAGGCATAGCTCACTCAGCGTTGCAAGGTTTGCAACAGCACGCGATGCACACATATCAAACTTTTCGCGGTACAGATTGTTATGGCCAGCGTCCTCAGCTCTTGAATGTACACAATTTACATTTGTATCAAGAGCAGCTGCAACCTCATTTAAAAAGGTTATTCTTTTGTTAAGGGAATCCATAAGGGTAACATCGAGAGTCGGGTTGCAAATTTTCATAACAAGCCCGGGGAAGCCAGCTCCCGTACCTACATCAACAACCTTTGCTCCGTCTTTTATTACTCCGCTTTTAAAAATTTGCATACAATCAATAAAATGCTTTTGAGCGACATCCTCCGGCTCTGTTATAGCAGTTAAATTAATCTTTTGGTTCCAATCTATTAAAAGCTCATAATATTTTTCAAACTTTTGGCATATATCATCATTTATGCCGCTTTTTAAAAGTATATTGTAAACACTCATAAAATTCTCCTGTTTGTCTGCAAATATATGAGAAGTACATTCAAATCCGAAGGCGAAACTCCCGATATCCTCGACGCCTGACCAACTGATGCAGGTCTTATCTGCGACAGCTTGGATATTGCCTCAAGACGAAGCCCCGAAATTTTTTGATAATCTATATCATCGGGGATACGACGATTTTCAAGCTTTTTAAACTTTTCTACCTGTTCAATCTGCTTTTTTATATATCCTTCGTATTTTATCTGAACATTTACTTCTTCCTGAATTTCCTTTGAAAGCTCAGGTCGATTTTCATCTATCGGAGCCAATTTTTGATAATCAAGCTCTGGGCGGCGCACAAGCTCACCAAGCTTTATTCCCGATTTAAGCGGAGTGCTGCCATAGTTATTGAGCAGCTCAATCACTTTTTCGTTAGGGCCTATGTTGCAATGCTCCACTCTGTCTATTTCTTTCTCTATGGCGTTTTTCTTGCTTAAAAATCTTTGATATCTTTCTTCTGATATCAGACCGATTTGATAGCCTTTTTCGGTAAGCCTGAGGTCTGCATTGTCCTGACGCAAAAGGAGCCTGTACTCACTGCGGCTTGTCATCATACGATATGGCTCATTGGTACCCTTAATAACAAGGTCGTCTATGAGCGTGCCTATATAACAATCACTTCTGTCAAGAGTAAACTCGTCTTTACCCAAAATTTTTCTTGCGGCATTTATTCCCGCCACAAGACCCTGAGCAGCTGCTTCTTCATATCCTGAGCTGCCGTTAAACTGACCCGCTCCGTAAAGGCCCGGATAGTTTTTAAACTCAAGAGTATGATAGAGCATTGTGGCATCACAGCAATCATATTCAATAGCATATGCCGTTCGCATCATTTCGGCATTTTCAAGCCCGGCCACAGAGTGAAGCATTTTTATCTGAATTTCTTCGGGCATACTTGTAGAAAAGCCCTGAACATACATTTCGTCTGTAGTAAGCCCCATCGGCTCTATAAAAAGCTGATGACGCTCTTTATCTTTGAACCTCTCTATTTTTGTTTCGATAGAAGGGCAGTACCTTGGGCCGACACCCTCAATAAGTCCGTTGTACATAGGTGATTTGTCAAGGTTGTCAAGAATTATTTTGTGAGTTTCGGCATTTGTGTATGTGAGATAGCACAAAACCTTGTTTTCACCAACCTCGGCAGTATCAAAAGAGAATGGTGTAATGTCATCATCCCCTGGCTGTACCTGCATTTTGGAAAAATCTACACTACGTTTATTTATTCGTGCAGGGGTACCTGTTTTAAAGCGCATCAGAGGAATCCCCGCATCTGTAAGGCAATCGGACAAATTCATTGATGGAAATATTCCATCGGGACCGCTGTCGTATGCCACATTGCCAATTATAACCTTGCCCTTTAAAAATGTGCCTGTTGCAATTATTGCCGCTTTTACCTCATACCTTGCGCCAAGGTGAGTTGTAACGGATTTTACGTTGTTGTTGTCATCAAATTCTATTTTGGTAACTTCTGCCTGCTTTATGTCAAGGTTAGGCTGAACCTCCAGGGTGTGTTTCATCACGTCCTGATATTTACGTCTGTCCGACTGAACGCGGAGAGAATAAACTGCAGGGCCCTTTCCTTTGTTGAGTATACGTGACTGTATAAAGGTTTTGTCTGCAACCTTGCCCATTTCGCCGCCGAGAGCATCTATCTCGCGCACAAGATGACCTTTTGCAGTTCCTCCTATACAAGGATTGCAAAACATATTTGCTATGGAGTCAAGATTTATGGCAAACATAATTGTTTTTGCACCAAGGCGTGCACTTGCCAAAGCTGCCTCGCAGCCTGCGTGACCGCCGCCTATAACTGCAACATCATATTTGCCTGCATTGTAATGGCTCAAATTGCTTCCTCCTCTGATTTGTATATTTTCTTCCGCTATTTTCCAAGACAAAAATCGTGAAATATTTTGTCTACAACTTCTTCGGCAACTGTAACGCCGGTAATTTCACCAAGTGCCGAAATTGCATTTTGTATATCAATAGAAATCATATCGCAGGGTATTCCGCCCTTTAGCGCACCGAGAGCGCTTGCGGCAAATTCACCTGCCCTTATAAGTGCTTCCTTGTGGCGCATATTTGTAATGACCGCTGTTGAGCTGTCGGTGATACTACCCATATCAAAAACCTTTTTGACACAGTCCGATAACTCCTGCACACCCTTTTGCGTATGCACCGAAAACATAATTGTATCAGGGAACTTTTGTTTTATTATATTCTCGTCAAATACGCAGCCTTGTTCGGTTTTGTTTATAATTGCGATTACGTTTTTGCCGCCAAGCTCATTTATAATAAATTCATCATTTTGGTCAAGCGCTCTTTTTCCGTCAAGCACAAAAAGCACAAGGTCTGCGTCGGCAATATATTTTTTTGATTTATCGACACCAATGCTTTCCACAACATCGTCAGTTTGCCTGATACCTGCAGTGTCGGCAATTCTGAGTGCAACATCTCCCAGATTTATATATTCTTCGATAGCATCGCGGGTTGTGCCCTCATACTCTGTTACTATTGCGCGCTCCTCGCCCGACAACAAGTTGAGCAGGCTTGATTTTCCAACATTGGGCTTGCCTACAATTGCGGTGAGAATACCGCTTTTTAAAAGCCTGCCCGAATCGGCAGTTTTGCGCAGCTTTTGGATATGGTCGCAGGCGCTTTGCAAAACATCTGCAAACTCCTCATCCGAAAGAGGCTCGAGGTCTTCATCAGCATAGTCTATAAGCACCTGAATGTGCGCAAGAAGCTTTAACAGCTTTTGTCTTATTTCATCAATCTCGCGTGAAAGCTTTCCGCCAAGCTGATTAACGGCAACGGTGTGTATTAAATTTGTTTTAGAATTGATAATGTCAATGACAGACTCCGCCTGACTAAGGTCTATTCGACCGTTTATAAATGCTCTTTTTGTAAATTCACCAGGTGCCGCAAGGCAGGCGCCATTGTTTATTACAAGCTCAAGAATGGTTTTTGTGCTTACAATGCCGCCGTGACAGTTGATTTCGACAACATCCTCGCAGGTGTATGTGTTGGGAGCTTTCATTACAGATACAAGCACTTCATCAACTACATTCCCCGAGGCATCCTTAATAAAGCCATAGTTTATGGTATGGCTTTTGCATTTTGCTAACCTTTTGCCTTTTGCGCTTTCAAAAATTTTGTCTGCAACGGCAATTGCATCACTTCCGCTTATTCTAATTATAGATATGCCGCCCTCACCGTTTGGTGTGGATATAGCAGCTATGGTATTGTCTGTAATCATATGTTTACCTCAAAACAAAAAACCGGAACGAAAGCTCGTTCCGGCTTAAAAGAGCCTTCAATAAATTATTTTTTAAGTGCTATAACAACTTTTCTGTTCATTCCCTGACCAACGCTGTATGTTGTAACATATTCGTCGTCCTGAAGTGTTGCATGAATAATTCTTCTTTCGTACGCATTCATTGGCTCGAGTGTTGTGTTTCTCCTTGTTTTTGCAACCTTGCGCGCAAGCTTGCGTGCAAGTGTTACAAGAGCCTCATTGCGTTTTTCACGATAGTTTTCGGTATCGCACGAAACCTTTACAAAATCGTTGTCGCCTCTGTTTACAACAAGGCTTGTAATATGCTGAATAGCATCAAGTGTTTCG
The DNA here is from genome assembly GCA_045633845.1 of Clostridia bacterium. Lineage (GTDB taxonomy): Bacteria > Bacillota > Clostridia > UMGS1810 > UMGS1810 > RGIG4708. Next base: position 6,931 of record JAZQZC010000021.1, on the reverse strand, counting down.
CCGCGTTTGCCTATGATAAGACCCATATCGGGGCCCGAAAATTCTACATTGAGTGTGTCACCGTTTGTAGCAACATCAACAGTAACATCTTCGCCTGCAAGTTTAAAAAGTCCGTCCAAAAAGTCCTTTGCTCTTTTTTCGGTATCAACTTCCTTAACTGTAACTCTCACAACAGCATCCTTGCTGCCAATTCCGAGAAAGCCCTTTGAACCCTCGTCAATAACCTCTATTTCTACCTGATCAATTTCTGCATTAAGTGCACTGAGTGCTGCAGAAATGGCTTCTTCTTTAGTTTTTGCGCTCATTTCAATGCTTTGCATAATATGTTCACCTCATTTATCTTTTTTTGTGGTTGTAACGAGCCTTTTTCTCCGCTTTTTGCTGAGCAATAAGCTCGGATTTTTGTGCTACTTCAACCTGCATTTTGTTTTTGTAATATCCGTTTAAAAGAACTGTCTGCAAAAGTGATGCAAGGTTACTGATTGTCCAGTATACACCAATTGTTGCAGGGAATGTGAATGTAATCCACAATGTCATAAGTGGCATCATAATCGACATAGATTTTGTCATACTCTCTGCTGATGATGTTGCACCTGTATTTGTTTTCTGGTCGGGTGAGAGAACTCTCTGTGGCTTTGCTTCGTCCTTCTTTTCTTTTTTGCTGCCGCTAATTGCAGTTGTAATTTTGCTTGACAAATATGTTGTAGCAGCTGCAAGAATAGGCACAAGCCATATAAGTGACGGATTTGCTATGCTTGGTGTTGCCGAAATGTCAAGACCCAAGAAATCAAAGTTTATAAGGTCAAAAGCCTTTGCAAGAATAATTTCTGCCTGCTGAGCTGTTTTGCCTGTAATATCACCAAACTTTTCAACCCATTCGCTATTTGCCATAAACTGCTCTGTAAGACTTGCAACATCTGCACCCCTGTGGAGCATATATGTTACAGGCTTGTAAATAACTCTGTAAAGTCCAAACAATATAGGAAGCTGAATAAGGAGCGGCAGGCATCCGCCCATAGGGTTAACGCCGTACTCTTTGTAAAGCTTCATAGTTTCTTCACTCAGTTTTTGCTGGTCATTAGCATACTTTTCCTGTATTTCTTTCATTTTAGGCTGAACCTGTTGCATTTTTACAGTGGACTTCTGCTGTTTAAGACCAAGAGGAAGCAAAATGATTTTTACCAAAAGTGTAAATACTACAAGTGACCAGCCGTAGCTGCCCACAAACTGATATATAAAACCGAGTATATAACCAAGCGGTGTTATTATCAAAGTTTCAAACATAATAGTCTACCTCCCGTTAAGGCAATATCAACGATATTGCTTAAGATGCTACCTTTTACTCCAGCGGGTCAAATCCACCCTCATTAAAGGGGTGGCACTTTAAAATTCTTTTTATTGCCAAAAAGCCGCCTTTAAAAGCTCCGTATTTGGTTACTGCCTGCAAGGCATACTCCGAGCAGGTAGGCACAAAACGGCAGCACGGCTTTTTGAGCTGCGAAATATACTTGCGGTAAAAGGTAATTGCCCAAATAAGTATTGTTTTCATATTAAATCAGACTTTCTGATGCAGTACTGCATAGCCTTGTCCACATCGGCAAGGGTAGCTTCTGCCATTTTTGAGCGCGCCACAATAACTACATTGTAGCCGCCCCGAATTTTGTTAAAATGTTTTCTGTAGCACTCTCTTATGAGTCTTTTTGCACGGTTTCGTTCAACTGCTGTGCGCAGCTTGGCTACAGTTATGCCCAGCTTGTTGGCATCGGTATTGTTTTTTACATAGTGCATTACTATATATGAAGAAACAATTTTTTTGCCCCGCTTGTAGGCATATCTGAATTCACGGTTTTCCTTAATTGTACCTTTCATAAAAACCCTCATTAATCAAAAAGACCACAACAGCGGTGTGGTCTAAAAGATTAAGCTGACAAAACTTTTCTACCTTTTAATCTTCTGCGTGCCAAAACTTTTCTACCATTAGCATCGCTCATTCTCTTTCTGAAGCCATGAACTTTACTTCTGTGTCTAACATTTGGTTGATATGTTCTTTTCACAACTAACACCTCCTTAATAAGCACTCTGTATCAAAAGTGCATTGTCCGAAGGCAATCCCGGACATCACTGAACAGTTTATTTTACCTCGGCTAAAAGCCAAAATACATTATATAACAAATATTTTAATTTGTCAATACCTAATTATTTCTTTTATACAATCTGTTCAATTTTAAATATTTGTCTGCATCTATGCTGTCAAGCTGCTCCTTTATAATGCGGTACTGCCAGTTGCCGTCTGCTCTACCAGGTACATTAAGGCGGGTGTCCGAGCCATACATAAGCAAATCCTGAATTGGCATAATCACTATCCCCGCACTGCTTGCATAAAGTGAACGGACAATGTAATCATAGCATTTGTCCCAGTTACTGTCGGTATATCCCACATAGTCAAGCATGCGCTTGCGGTCATTTTCGCTAAGCTCCCAAACAAAACCGAGCAATGTATTGTTGTCGTGAGTGCCTGTGTATGCAATGCAGTTATTAATATAATTATGGGGTAAATGAGTGCTGTCACTGTCACCCATAAAGCCAAACTGCACTACTCTCATTCCCGGAAAGCCGCTGTACTTTACAAGGTCATAAACCTCCTCGGTAATATCCCCGAGGTCCTCGGCAATAATGAGCTTGTCACCGCGGATTTTGTTCATAACATCTGCAAAAGCTTTGCCTGGGCCTTTTACCCACTTGCCCTCTTTTGCGCTTTTTGCAGTCGCAGGCACGCTCCAGTATGATTCAATTCCGCGGAAGTGGTCTATGCGCACGCAATCAAACATTGCAAACATATGCTGCATACGGTCGCACCACCATTTAAATCCGTCTGCCTGCATAGCCGCCCAGTCGTAGAGAGGATTACCCCACAGCTGACCTTCCTCGGCAAAGTAGTCGGGCGGAACTCCTGCAACAGAGGCAGGATTGTAATTTTTGTCAAGCTGAAAATACTTGCGGTTGCTCCATACATCACTGCTGTCAAAAGACACATATATAGGCACATCGCCAATGATTTTTATGCCTTTTGAGTGAGCATATTGAAGCACTTCGCCCCACTGGGTAAAAAATTCGTACTGAATAAACTTGTGCATAAACAAAATGTCTTCATTTATATTGTTGTTTTCCCATTCTGTCCACTGCTTGTCGCCGTTTGCCTCTTTGTGCGCCATAAACAAGCAAAAATCCTCAAGATACTTGTCGCCTGCTATAAATTCATTTACTTGGTCACGATACCCTGCTCTTTTTGATGCTTCAAGCAATAGGTTATACCGCTCAATTTTAAGCCTGTCATACTCGCACACATATGGCGTTTTTTGCTTTGCATTTTCAAGCTCGGCGTCAGTTATAACCCCTTTGTCGTGCAGCTTTTTAAGGTCTACAAAAAAGGGATTGCCTCCAAATGCAGAATATGACTTGTATGGCGAGTTACACTCGTCTGCCATACAAAAGGGAAGCACCTGCCAGTACGAAAACCCGCATTTGCTCAAAAAATCTATAAAATATTTTGCCTCCTGCCCAAAGCTCCCGCAGGAATAATCACCAAAAAGGGATGAAATGTGCATAAGCACACCGCTTGCTCTTTTCATAGAATCCTCCATCAAACAGAATAGAGATGCAGCTCGGCAACCTCTCTATACAACCTAAAAATAGTTCAGATTGGACAAACCGAATCAAAACAATGGTTTGTCATTGTTTTGACCCGCCCGACGGCGTATGTGATACGCCGAGTGGTGAAGTTTGTTCAATATGGGCTATTTTTTGTCCATTAGATAATACTCAACCTTGCGCAGTTTGCTTAACGCCTCAAACCCGTCTGCATCGGGGAAATCTGTAAACTCGCCGTTTTGACGCACCTGACCTGTGTATGTCACAACGTCTATATACTGCTTAAGCTCGTTTGATATTTTCATAAATCTGCTGCCGCCCCAGCCGTTAACCTCAAACACCTTGTTCATTAAAAACATAGGTGAAAAATCTCCGCCGTAGCCAACACCGCTATTACCCGATGTCTGCTTTGCCGCTCTGTTGCTGTATATAACATACGGAGTGGAGTAGTAATTGTAAACTCCTTCATCGGTAGCGGTGTTAATGTTGATGCCCAAATCAAAATAGCCCCTCATTCCGTTGCCCATCCATGGGTTGTGGTCGCCAAAAAGTACAATTATAATCGGCTCGCTTTGGCTCCGTGCCCACTCAATAAGCTTTTTACACTCCTTTGAGGTATCCTCAATTCCTGCAAAATAGTTGTTTATTATATTATACGTTTCGTCTGACATTTCGGCAGTTTTTGCTACATATTCCTTGCCCATAACAAACTTGGTTCCGTCATACGGGCCATGATTCTGATAGCTTACCGAAAAATTAAAATACGGCTTGCCGCTCTGCTTGTTTTGCTCGTAGAGGGAAATGATGTCTTCAAAAAAGTATTTGTCCTCAAGTATTCCGTCATTTATCTGGTGCTCAACGCTGTTATAAAGCTGTTGATATCTGTTTTCCAAAAAGTAATAGTTTTCAAAACCAAGGTTTGCGTTTACCGCATCTCTTTTGTAAAACCAGTTGTGACCCGGGTGTCCGCCCTCTACAGTGTAGCCCTGACTTTTGAGATAGCTTACATAAGTTTCTACAGGGTATCGGTAGTCATACTGATACGAAAATCCTGTGGCAAAAGCCCTCTCTGTATCAATTGTGCCGCCGCCAAAAATATTTGTAAAAAGCTCTCCGTAGGTGCTTCTTCTTTTTACATAATAGTAATCGGTATAAGGATTATTTTTAAATTTAACGTTGTCAAATTTGGAAAAATCGTTGTATGCCTCAAGCATTACCGCAATTATGTTTACCTTTTTGTCGTCGGGAATGGTATCATCTGTATACCCATCTAAAATTGCTTTTGCTTCCTTTGCCTTGTAGCCCTCGGGCGGGCGCTGAACAAGGTCGCCTGCACTGTGCAAAAACGAATATACAAAGCCCCTCGATACATACTGGTCATTTTTGCTTGTAACCGACATAAACGAAGAGTTTTTTTCTATATTCTCTATGGCAGCATATACGCCGCCGCTCATATACACAAATTCAAACAAAAGCACTGATGCAATAACAGTGGCAACTGCTCCGCCTATGCGCACGCCTCTCTTTGGTATTTTGTATTTGCACCATATTGCAGCAAGCACAACTCCGCAAATAACCAGCGCAATTGCAGCACTCATTGTTGCATCGGGCAAAAAGCTGTACCTCTCGCCCATGTTTGCGGCTTCACTCACCAACGACAAGTCAACCATTGTAAACGGGTCGTTGCGAAATGTCATTTTAAAATAATTTATATACATAAGCACCATAGCAGGCACGCTTGCGACGGCAAATCCGACCCACACTCTGTTTGATGCAAAAAAGCCAAGCAATGTCATTATCAAAAAAGGCAAAAAGTTTACTGTCACAATTGCAGGACTTGATATATACGATTTAAAAAGGCTTGCCGACATTGCATAGGGCTTTGCACAAAGCGCAAACGAAATAAGGGTGCACAAAAAAGCCCACAAGATAATTGCAGATAAATTAAACCATTTGTTATTCTTTAAATTTTTGCATTTGTGCATAGCTTTCGCCCCTTATGTGTTAATACAAATATTTTACCATCGGATGCCCGATTTGTCAACGTAGCATATATATGCAAAAATACCCTCTCATGTGAAAGGGTATTGCAAAACCACAGTGCTTTTATCAATTTATAGTCATCATTACTCAATATATTTAAAAATCATATTTTCATTTTCCTCACTTACATCATCAAAAACCTCTTTAATCTTATATGCATAATCATCAAATTTATCGATCAGATTTTCAAACCCAATTATTGTAATTTCGGTCAAATCAAAGCTATACCAACGCAAGCTGTCCCACAATGCATCCAAGTTTTCACCAAAGTATTCAGGCAAATGGAATTTTGCTTTGACTTCTTTATAAATTTCAGATATGTATTTGCAGTCAGTAAAATCAAGTGTTATTCTTTCCATAAAATGCTCTCCTATCTTATTTCTATAAATGTTTCATAATGATCATATGTAACAAACATTAATCCATCATTTGAATAAACAATTCTCTGAATATTTCTATATCCTTTTTCATAATTAATATCCACCTCATACCATTCTCGCCCTTCTTCAACAGGGAGGTGTTTATTCTTATTCTTGTGTGTTCCACCTAATAACATTTTATTTGGTAATACCTCAAATAAATTTCCTGATTTTGGGTTCCAACCCGCAAGCTCAGCCTGCTCTCTTGATATATAATAATCAGGTAAACACGCTTTGTATTTTAAGTACCAGTCTGCACCATCTTGTTTTTTGTCTGTTGCTTCGCCTGCAAATATTGATTTTAATTTTTCAATTCTACATCTGCAATTGTAATGAATCGGCGGCATCCTGTCGGGTTGTTCATCAATTGCATATATTTGTCCGTGTCGGGTTTTGCAATCCATACAAGTCTTTTTGTCGATTATGGCCAGCCAATTTTTCCACTTGTTGCTATAACGCATATTATCATTCCTTTCAAATTTATTTGATAATATAATTATAGCAATACTGCTGTTTGGATTTCGCCAACAGAAATGTAAAAAATGAAATTACACATTAATTGTAACATATATAAATAAACTATACAATATTAAACACTTTAGTGTGACAGGATTCGAACTCTCAATGCCTGACATCTGAAATTTTTGAAATCTTTCAGATTGTCGGTTTTGACGGGCGTCAGCCTTGCTTCATCTTCCGCACCAAAATTTACTCAAAATTCCATCCGTTTCAGGTCGTAGAATTTTAAAAGTGAGAATTTTTGGTTGCGTAAGGCAAAAACGCAGGTAATCCTTGATGGATTACCGAGTATTTTAACACAG
>JAZQZC010000020.1:0-31255 GCA_045633845.1 Clostridia bacterium | reverse complement strand
TCAACAAGGTTTGCGCAATCCTTGAGGACCACTACAGAGACATGCAGGACATGGAGTTCACTGTTGAAGACGGTAAGCTCTACATGCTCCAGACAAGAAACGGTAAGAGAACAGCTAAGGCTGCTCTTAAGATCGCTTGCGACCTCGTTGAGGAAGGCATGATCGACAAGAAGCAGGCTGTTGCTATGATCGACCCCAGAAACCTCGATACACTTCTCCACCCCCAGTTCGACGCTAAGGCTCTCAAGGCTGCTAACGTTGCAGGTAAGGGTCTCGGCGCTTCTCCCGGAGCTGCTTGCGGTAAGGTTGTATTCACAGCTGAAGATGCTGTTGAATGGAACGAAAGAGGCGAAAAGGTTGTTCTTGTTCGTCTTGAAACATCTCCCGAAGATATCACAGGTATGAAGGCTGCTCAGGGTATCCTTACAGTTCGTGGCGGTATGACATCTCACGCAGCAGTTGTTGCTCGTGGTATGGGTACATGTTGTGTATCTGGCTGTGGTGAAATCAAAATGGACGAAGCTAACAAAAAATTCACACTCGGCGGCAAAACATTCGTTGAAGGTGATTACATTTCAATCGATGGTTCAACTGGTAATATTTACGACGGTATCATTCCTACAGTTGATGCTGAAATCGCTGGAGAATTCGGCAGAATTATGGAATGGGCTGACAAATTCAGAAAACTTCAGGTTCGTACAAATGCAGATACTCCTGCAGATGCTAAAAAAGCAAGAGAGCTTGGTGCAGAAGGTATCGGTCTTTGCCGTACAGAGCATATGTTCTTTGAAGCTGACAGAATTGCAGCATTCCGTGAAATGATTTGCTCTGATACAATCGAAGAAAGAGAAGTTGCTCTCGAAAAGATTCTCCCATATCAGCAGGGCGATTTTGAAAAACTCTACGAAGCACTTGAAGGCAATCCTGTTACAATCAGATTCCTCGATCCTCCGCTTCATGAGTTTGTTCCTACAGAAGAAGCTGACATTGCTGCTCTTGCAAAAGCACAGGGCAAATCTGTAGAAGACATCAAAGCTATCATTGATTCACTTCACGAGTTCAACCCAATGATGGGTCACCGTGGATGCCGTCTTGCAGTAACATATCCTGAAATTGCTAAGATGCAGACAAAAGCAGTTATCCGTGCTGCAATCAATGTTAAAAAGGCTCACGCTGACTGGAACATCGTTCCTGAAATTATGATTCCGCTCGTTGGCGATATCAAAGAGCTCAAGTTCGTTAAAGATGCTGTTGTTGCTACGGCAGATGCAGAAATCGCAGCTAGCGGCGCTGACCTCAAATACGAAGTTGGTACTATGTTTGAAATTCCAAGAGCTTGTCTTACAGCTGATGACATCGCTAAAGAAGCTGAATTCTTCTGCTTTGGTACAAATGACCTTACACAGATGACATATGGCTTCTCACGTGATGATGCAGGTAAGTTCCTTGATGCTTACTATGATACAAAAATCTTTGAAAATGACCCATTTGCTAAACTCGACCAGACAGGCGTTGGTAAGCTTATGGAAATGGCAGTTAAACTCGGTAAACAGGTTCGTCCTGATATGCACTGCGGTATCTGCGGTGAGCACGGCGGTGACCCTGTATCGGTAGAATTCTGCCACACAATCGGTCTCACATATGTTTCATGTTCACCATTCCGTATTCCGATTGCTCGTCTTGCTGCTGCTCAGGCTGCTATTAAAGATATGTAATAAACTTTTCGGTGCAGATATTTCTGCACCGAATTTTTTTTCAACAAATTAAAATATATTTTGTTTGCTAGTGATTAAAAAACCAATGTTATTGGCCACAAGCCAAACACTTACGCAATTAGCCGAGCATTACATCTAACAGCATCATTACTGCAAAACCGCATATGATTCCCATTGTAGAAAAATATGGTTGATTTTTTTGGTTTTTTTGACATTCGGGAATTAGTTCATGTACAGCAACCAAAATCATTGCTCCTGCAGCAAAAGATAGTGCATACGGCAAAATTTTTTCTACATACACAACCAGTAATGCACCAATTACACCTGCTAATGGCTCAACCATTCCCGATGCCTGACCATACAAAAAACTCTTTTTTCTTGAATATCCTTCTCTACGAAGCGGCAGCGACACCGCAGCTCCTTCAGGAAAATTTTGAAGTCCTATTCCAATAGCAATTGTAATTGCACCCATCAGGCTTTCGGTACTAAAACCAGATGTTTGTAGCGCGCCAAATGCAACACCTACAGCCAATCCTTCGGGAATATTGTGTAAGGTAATTGATAGAATAAGCATAATAATTCTGTTAAATTTTTCGCTTGTGTTTTTATCTGTGATGTTGGCTCTGCTCCGTGTAAATGAAACTGCTTTGTCCGAAACCCATATAAACAACGCACCTAAAATAAATCCTGTTGTTGCAACAATATATGCAGGCAGGGTAGAAACTTCTTCGGCACGTTCTATTGCAGGCTGTAAAAGTGACCAAAAACTTGCTGCAATCATTACGCCTGAAGCAAAACCCAACATAACATTTAAAATTTTTTGATTAGGAGAATTAAAAAACGCAACTGTTGCTGCTCCAAATGCTGTTACAAGCCAGGTGCCTATTGTAGCAATCAGTGCCATTAATACGTAATTGTTCATATAACACCTCCACTATTCATTATATTTAAAAAAGTAAAATTTGTGATAGATTGCTAATTAATACAAGATGTTACCATATAAAAATATTTGCGTTTATTTTACGATAACTATTTAAAAATGCATTGTTATTTTTACTTATGTGTGCTAGAATAGATTTAACAAAGTTAAATTTATTCAGATAAAATCGCGTTGCACGAGCTAAAATGAACAAGTTTAGCTAAATTGTCTACGTCAGCTAAATGTGTTATAAAATGATATTATATTAAAATTGCGTATCAATAGGCTTGTATTATTTAACGGAGGTATATTTATGAAAAAGCACAGCAAATTTACATTGTTAACAATTGTACTTGTATTTATATGCAACTGTTTAGCTTGTTTATCGATATATGCTGCAGGAAATGATAAAGATGTTGTTGTAAGCTTGCAAATTAATAATCCTTTAATGAAAGTAAATGGCGTTGAAACCGAAATTGACGCAGGCAGAGGTACAAAGCCTATAGTAACTGACGGGCGCACTTTGGTGCCCGTAAGAGCAATTATCGAAGCTTTTGACGGTGCTGTTGGGTGGGAAGATGCAACTCAAACAGTTGAGCTGACTATGGAATATGATGTAATTACTCTTATAATTAACAGCAAGACAGCATATTTAAATAACCAGACTTATACTCTTGATGTTGCTCCTAAAGTAATCAACGGTCGCACAATGCTCCCAATACGTTTTGTTGCCGAAGGCTTTAACCTTGGCGTTGCATGGGAGGGCGACACTCAAACAGTAACAATAATCAGAAATTCATTAGACAAGCAAGAATATAATTATCTGATGAGTGTTGTACCTGAATATTCGGGTTTGCCATATGTACATATTAATGCTGGTGTACCTTTTTTTAAAGAATATGAAATTATTGCAGGCTCATTCGAGTATTACAGTGACCTTGACGATTTAGGACGATGCGATGTTTGTATTGCTTCGGTATCAAATGATATAATGCCTGCAGATGATAGAGAGAGTATAAGCTCAGTTACTCCCACGGGATGGATAAATGCAAGCTATGATACCATATCGGGGAAATATCTGTACAACAGATGTCATTTGATTGGTTATCAGTTAACAGGTGAAAATGCCAACGAAAGAAACCTTATTACTGGAACAAGATATTTAAATATTGAGGGTATGCTGCCCTTTGAAAATATGGTTGATGATTATGTCGAACAAACTGGAAACCATGTAATGTACAGAGTTACACCAGTTTTTAAGAAAAACAATCTCGTAGCTGACGGAGTTTTGTTAGAAGCTTATTCTGTTGAAGATAATGGTGAGGGAATTTGCTTTTGTGTGTATTGTTATAATGTTCAACCTACTGTAATTATTGACTATTTAACTGGTGCAAGTTCTTTACAAAGTCCGAGCTCAGATAAGCAGGCATCAGAGCAGGTTGAACACAATGATACAAACAGCAAAAATGTACATTTTGGAATTTATCGCACTCCAACAGGAAAAAAATATCACTTTGATGCCGAATGTGGTGGAAAATACAGCTTTGCGGTTACACTTGAACAAGCTACAAATTCAGGTCTTTCACCTTGCTCCAAGTGTGCAAAATGAATATAATCAACAAAGGCGGTAATTAAAATTAAACTTATAATAGCAGAAAAACCGAGCCTTGCCCGAAATATTACTTCGAGTATAGGCTCAATGAAAAGAGCAGACGGATACTTTATAGGGGAGGAGTACATTGTTACCTGGGTTTTCGGACATTTGTTTTCTCTTGCGGATATTGAGAAATATTCACCAAATCCCGATGGCAGTACAAAATGGACAATAGCAAACATACCTTGCTTTCCCGAAAAGTTTGTTTTTGAGTTAAAAAAAGACCAAAACACCAAGCAGGTAGATAGCGGTGTAAAAAAGCAGTTTGAAACAATAAAGTCACTGATTAACCGTGATGATGTTGATATAATAATAAATGCAGGAGATGCTGATCGCGAGGGTGAAATTATAATTCGTATTTGTGTAGAGCAGGCAAGGCAGACAAGCAAGCCTTTTATGAGATTGTGGTTGCCTGACCAAACTCCCGAAACAATCCGTACTGCCTTAAATGAGCTCAAAACCGAAGATGAATACAACAATCTTGCAAATGAGGGTTATGCACGTATGTATATAGACTGGCTGTACGGAGTAAATTTAACAAGATATGCTACTCTCAAGAGCGGAAAGCTGCTCCGTGTAGGCAGGGTAATTGTGCCTATTGTAAAAGCTGTATACGACAGAGATATGGCAATACGCAACTTCAAACCCGAAATATACTATGCGATTGTGAGCAAGGCAGTTACAAACGGCGAGGAAGTGGAGCTTACAAGCAAGCAGCATTTTGCAAAAAATGAAAAACACAAGGCGCAGGCAATGTGTGACAAGTACAACAATGCAGCTGCATTTGTAACCTCTAAAAAGACAAAAAAAGACATATTAAGGCCAGGTAAGCTGTATTCACTTACCAAGCTGCAGAATGTACTTGGCAGAAAATACAAAATGTCTATGGAAAAAAGTCTTAAAATAGTTCAGGATTTGTATGAAAGGGGATATGTAACATATCCCAGAACAAATTCCGAATATCTTGCAACTGCCGAAAAATCAAAGATTAAAACAATTCTTGATTTGGTATCAAAGCTTGGATACCCTGTAAAATTTAAAGACGGCAAAAATGTTTTTGACGATTCTAAAATCGAATCTCACTCTGCACTTACACCAACATACAAAATACCCCAAAAAACCGAACTTACAGAAGAAGAGTTTACGGTTTATTCTGCAATAATGCGAAGATTTGTTGCTGTGTTTTGCAGTGAGGATTGCATTGTAGAAAAGACCGAAATTACAATTGACGTTGGCGGCCTTGAGGAATTTCAGCTTAGGGGTAACGTGATTGCAAGTCCTGGGTGGACAAAATATGATGATTATTCCAAAAAAGATAAAATTTTGCCGCAGCTTAACAAAGGTGACAGAGTAAATACGGATTTTAAACCGACAGAAAAGGAAACGCAGCCCCCAAAACACTACACAATAGAAACTCTTAATAACTATCTTAAAAATCCTTTTAAGGATGACAAAAAGAAAGCTGCTGATGAAAACTGCGACGAAGACGAATACAAAGCGATTTTTGAGGGCTTGGAGCTGGGCACTGAGGCAACCAGAACAGGTATTATTGACAATGCCAAAAAGAGCAGATACATAGAACTTAAAAAAGATGTGTATAAAATACTTCCCGATGGTGAAAATTTAATAGAATCTCTAAAGAGAATGAATATTAGTATGGATAAATATAAAACCGCCGAAATCGGCAAAGCTCTCAAAAAGGTATTCAGGGGCGAAATAACAATTGACGACAGCATAGAAATTGCAAAGGCAGAAATTAATGATGTGTTTGTAAAAAGGGAATCAACTCCCCAAAATGACACCGACGACGGCTTTTTTGGTGATGTTGTCGGCAAGTGCCCGCTGTGCTCGGGCAACGTTGTACGCACAAGCTTTGGCTATGGTTGCTCGGCATACAGAGATAATGGTTGCAAATTTGGCATCAGCAATGTAATTTGCTCAAGAGTTATATCTGTTGCCAACGTTAAACAAATGCTCCAAACCGGCAAAAGCTACAAAATAAATGGCTTTGTATCGCCCAAAACAGGTAAGGAGTTTAATGGTTATCTTAAGCTTGAAAACGGAAGAGCAGTTTTTGATTTTAGCGATTGATTTGGAGAGGTTTTATGAAATATAAAGGACTGAGTATTGAACTTCAAAACAAAATAATACAGGACAAAAATGTACGCTTGTACAATGACTGTGAAATAAGGCGCAACAAATCACACGATATTGCCAACTTGTGGCGTCCTGCATATATCCGTGATGCGGAAAAAATTATGAATTGTCCGTACTACAACAGATATACCGACAAGACACAGGTTTTTTCGTTGTACAAAAACGATGACATAACACGAAGGGCACTTCACGTTCAGTTTGTGTCAAGAATTGCACGCAACATAGGCAGATTACTTGGACTTAACCTTGATTTGATTGAGGCAATTGCACTTGGCCACGACATAGGACACACTCCCTTTGGTCACGCAGGTGAGAAGTATCTCAACAAAATGTACAATGCAAATACAGGCAGAATATTTTTGCACAACGTCCACAGTGTGCGTGTGCTTGACAAAATATTTAACTACAATATTTCGCTTCAGACACTTGACGGCATACTGTCACACAACGGCGAAATTGAGCTTAAAGAATATGTGCCTCAGCAACTGTCGGATTTTGATGAATTTGACAAAAAGGTAGAGAATTGCTACATAAGCAGAGAATACGCAAACAAAATACTTCCGTCATCTCTTGAGGCGTGCGTTGTACGAATAAGCGATCTTATTGCATACCTTGGCAAAGACCGTCAGGATGCAGAAAAAGCAGGTGTTATGAGCAGCAATGACTTTAAAGTGGACGAAACAATCGGTAGCTTTAATTCTGTTATGATAAACAATCTTATTGTGAATATAATTGAAAACAGCTACGGCAGAGACAGAATAATATTGAGTGATGAATACTTTACTGCTTTAAAGCAAGCTAAAGCAGATAATTACAAGCTGATTTATCTGTCGGAGCAGGTTGCAAAACCGCAGCAGGAGCTGTTTGCAAGTATGTTTGAAAAGCTTTATGTAAAGCTTCTTGACGATGTTGTTACTGAAAATAAAATATCTCCAATATTTAAGCATCACATTGATTTTGTAAATGGATGGCGCAAGTATTATAAGGGCGATGATTATGCAAATACTGAGCCTAATCAGATTGTTGTTGACTATATTGCGAGTATGACAGACGACTATTTTATTGATTTGTATCAGTTGATGTTTCCAAATGATATTTCTATTGAGTACAAATCATATTTTGATGAGGTGTAATTTTGTATTCTGTATTGGTTATTATATGGCAGATTGTAATATTTTTGTTTTCGGCACAGACAGCTGCATCTTCTTCGGGTTTGAGTGGGAATTTGACAAAGATGGTTATTGGATTTTTTATGCCGTTGCTTACAGATGCCGAGCTCCAAAACATTGCACAAGCACTGAGCTTTGCAGTGCGAAAATCCGCGCATTTTGTTATATATTTTGTGCTTGGTGTGCTTATGTACAAGGCAATACAAAAATGCAGTTATTTTAAAAATAAACTGTCTGTATCTTTTGCATTTTGTGCACTGTATTCTGTAACTGACGAAATACATCAGATATTTGTTCCGGGCAGAGCTTGCAGAGTATTTGACATATTTGTGGATTGCTGCGGCAGCATACTTGGTATTGCAATTGTTGTGTTTTTAACATTTTTGTTCGAAAAATGGCATAAAAATAAATCATCACTTGTATAATTGTTAAATATAATTATACAAGAGGTGATATGATGAAATTGTTTGTACTGACCAAAAAATCCTTGTTGTTATATTCGGGATTGTTTTTGTTTATTGTAATTCTTGTTTCGCTCAACTGGAACAAAACCGTGAGCGTGTTTGAAAACAGCGTAAAGAGGGATTTGCCCATATACTGCGTAGATAAAAAAGAAAAGGTGTGCGCAATCAGTTTTGACGCAGCCTGGGGAGCCGAGGACACGCCGACGCTTATAAAAATTCTTGAAGATTATGATGTAAAAACCACCTTTTTTGTAGTGGGCGATTGGGTAGACAAATATCCTGATGCCGTAAAAGCTCTGAGTGACGCAGGTCACGAAATTATGAATCATTCTGACACACATCCGCATATGACACAGCTTACAACAGATAAAATGAAGCAGGAGGCACAGGAGTGCAATAACAAAATCAAAAATATCACAGGTGTGGAGCCTACGCTTTTCAGACCTCCTTACGGTGATTACAACAATGACGTTGTTGGTGCAATGCGCGATATTGATATGTATACAATACAATGGTCAGTAGATAGTCTTGACTGGAAGGATTTGTCTGCTCAGGCAATTTTTGAGAGAGTTACCAAAAGGGTAGAGCCGGGGTCAATAGTGCTTTTTCACAATGCAGCAAAAAACACTCCCCAGGCACTTCCTATGATACTCAAATATTTAAAAGAAAATGGATACAGCGTTGTGCCTGTATCTCAACTGATATATAAAGATAATTTTGAAATTGACAACGCAGGCAAGCAGATTTCAAAAAATGCTGACTACACTGCTTTGAACTAATAAAATAGTCACTGCCTAATTGCAGTGACTATTTTTGAATATTGACAATATTTTTTCCATAAAAATAAAAATTACAAGCATAATTATATTGATTACAACAATGGTTGCACCTGTTGGTAAATCGTACATATATGATATCACAATTGCAACAATAAAGCATACTACCGACAAAATTGCAGATGTAACAGTAACGCTTTTAAAGCTTTTGCAAACTCTCATTGCAGTGATCGCAGGGAATATAACAAGAGCTGATATTATAAGTGAGCCCATCATACGCATACCCAAAACAATTGTTATTGCAGTAAGCACTGCTATAAGTATATTGAACAAGCCGACGTTTGTGCCGCTCGATGCTGCAAATGATTCGTCAAAGGTAACTGCAAAAATTTTGTTATAAAACAGGATGAACACTATAATTACCATAGCAGAAAGTAGCACGCTGAGTGTAACATCTGCTTTTGTCATTGCAAGAATGCTGCCAAACAGATAGTTGTATAAATCGGTGTTTAGTCCGGTTGAAACAGATATTGCAAGCACGCCCAGCGCAAGAGCACCTGTTGAAATAATACCGATGGCAGAATCTCCTTTAATTTTGCTGTTTTCGTTTACCTTAAGCAACAATACGGCAGCTATTATAACAACCGGTATGGTAAATTTGAGTGATGATAATCCAAGTACTGTTGCAAATGCCAGTGCACCAAAGCCAACGTGTGAAAGCCCATCACCAATCATTGAGTATCGCTTTAGCACAAGGCTTACTCCAAGAAGGGCAGAGCACAGTGAAACAAGTATGCCAACAATTATTGCTCTAATCATAAATGAGTATGAGAGCATTTGTGTTATTGTGTTAATTATCTGCATTTGCTTCACCTCCGATATAATTTTTGCCGTAGTCAGAGGCAATATAGTTTTGGGCAGTATCAAATATGTACTTGTTGTCCGAAAGGTGAATAACCTTTGTGGCATATTTTTCTACCACTGCAGTATCATGTGATACCATAATAACAGTAATTTTGTTTTGTTTGTTAAGCTTGTTTATTATATCATAAAATTCGCTCGTAATAATCGGGTCAAGGCTTGATACCGGCTCGTCAAGCACAAGTATATTGTCTGCGGCGCAAAGAGCTCTTGCAAGGAGCACGCGCTGCTGCTGACCGCCTGACAACTTGTTGTAGCATTTCTTTTTGATTTCGTATATTCCGAGAGTTTTTAATATTTCATCAGCTTTTTGCTTGTGAATTTTTTTGTAAAATGGCAAAACAGACACCTTGCCCAATAACCCCGACATAACAATTTCGTAAACCGATGCTGGAAAATCCTTTTGAACATTTGCTTGCTGCGGCAGATATCCTATGCTTTTGCCTAATATTGTATTATCAAACTCAATTTTGCCGGAAACAGGGCGTATCAGCCCGAGAATAGCTTTGGCAAGTGTACTCTTGCCGGAGCCGTTTTCACCTATAATGCATACATAATCGCCGCTGTCTATATGTATATTTAAATTTTTTACTACTTCAACTCCGTCGTATGCCAGAGTTAGGTTTGATGTTGATATGAGCGACATCAGTTAAGTGCCTCCTTAAGATTATCTATGTTATTTTTCATAATGTCAACATATGTAATTCCTGCTTCAAATTCATCTGCTGTAATGCTGTGGCATGAGTGGAACAAAAGCATTTTTGCATTTGTTTCGTCACACACAACATTTGCAACCTTTTTGTTTGAAAATTCTCTGTAAAACACAACAGGAATATTTTCACTTCGTACTTTGTCTATAAGAAATATGAGAGTTTTGGGTGCTGGCTCAACCTCTGACGCACATCCAGGAAATGCGGCATAGTACTCAAGCCCATACTCTTCGGTAAAATATCTTACCGGAAATCTGTCGGCAAAAATAATAGTATTTCGTTTTGCTGAGTTGATAATATTTTTTGTATCTGCGTCAAGCTGTGCAAGTTTTCTCGAATAATTCTCGTAGTTTGATTTGTAGATTTCGCTGTTTTTGCTGTCAAGCTCACACAGAATATCACATATGTTGCCGCAAATTATATCGGCATTTACAGGTGATGTCCACACATGCTCGTCATATTCGGGATGATGATGCTCGTGGTCGGTTGAATTTTCATGTTCGCGACTATGCGAAATATCCTCTTGCATTCCCTCAATATGCTGCTCCTCAAGCGGCTGCACAAAATCCATAAGCGAAACAAAAACAGTATCGCTTTCTATTGACTCTATAATAGTTTGTACCCACTCATCTCCGCTACCGCCTGCATAAATAAACAAATCGCACTGCTCAATGTTTATTATATCACCGGGAGATGGGTCAAATGTATGGCTTTCGCTGCCAGGTGGTATCAGCATATGCAGATTTACATTGTTGCCTGCAATGCTGCGCACAAAGTCATATTGCGGAAATATGGTTGCTACAACATTTAATTTGCCATTTTGCGTGATATTTATATTTGAATCTGAATGTGTACAGGATGTAAATACAAAAATTATGCAGCATATCAATGCAATAAATTTTTTCATATAAGAACCTTTCGTATCATTTGTTTATATAATTTGCTTTCAATTGTTTTTTGTTGTTTCGAATATACTTAAAGGTTGCTCTTTCACCTTTGTCAGAGAGCATGGTAAGCATTTTTTCAAGCTCATCGGATGTTATGGGATGTATGGAACGTCTGTCCTTGCCCCTTGCAAAATACTCGAGCGGATGCTTATCGGTATAATTTTTGCCTTGATAAACCTTGCTTGCGGCAACTCTGTCACAAAACATTTCAAGCAAATATACATATTGCATTTTAACAGGCATCACTCTTTTTTCGATTGGTGAATAATCTGTCCAATACTCAAAATGATGCTTGTTTCTGCCCTTGTGATGCATCCAGGCTTGTGAATATCCGTTATCGGCTCTCTCTGCCTCATTAGGGCTCTTTTTGCCGTTGGTGTAGTATTTTACTCCCGCAAAAAATTCGACAGGATAAAATTTGGAAAAATCGTGCAAAAACCCGCGAACTGGTATTCCAAGCTTGACTGCGTTTACAAACACTGTGTACTTGTGAACAACAACTGTTTTAAGATGTCCGAAAAATCTTTTCATATCAGAATAATTCCTTAAAATAATTTATACAATAATTATATACTATTTATTATTTGTTTTCAAGTGCTAATGAATTTTGTATTGATATAAATATTTTTTGTAAATTCTGATAAAATATAAAAAAACTCTTTATTTTATAAAAAAAATCTGTTATAATATAAACAGTTGATTTGATCGGATTACAAATTAATACTTCAATTTGCCATAGATAGTTTCTACGGCTGTTATTTTTGCGCGGATTAAAAAGAAAAGGAGGAAAATTGTGGCAAAAAAACTTAAACTCAAAATTATTCCGCTTGGCGGACTCGACGAAATAGGAAAAAATATAACTGCTTTTGAGTATGGCAACAACATAATCATTCTTGATTGCGGTCTTGCTTTTCCTGATGAAGAACTATTGGGAATTGATACGGTTATTCCTGATTTTACTTACCTGATAAAAAATATCGAAAAAGTTAAAGCAATTGTACTGACTCATGGTCACGAGGATCATATCGGTGCACTTCCGTATTTGCTTAAAGACATTCAAGTTCCCGTGTATGGCACAAACTTTACGCTTGGACTTGTACAAAATAAGCTCAAAGAACACGAAATCAATGCAAAACTTATAAGTGTGCTTCCTGGTGAATGTGTAAATATTGGACCTTTTAAGGTTGAATTTATAAGGTCTAATCATTCTATTGCAGATGCTGTGGCAATTGCACTTCATACACCTGCAGGTATTGTTATTCACACAGGTGACTTCAAAATTGACCCTACGCCTATTGAAGGTGAAATGATTGACCTTACAAGATTTGGCGAGCTTGGAAAAAAAGGTGTGCTTGCACTTATGTCGGACAGCACCAATGCTGAAAGAACAGGGTTCACAAAATCCGAAAGGACAGTGGGCTCTACCTTTGAGCAGGTTTTCAAATCAACAAAAAGAAGAATAATTGTTGCTACATTTGCTTCAAATGTTCACAGGGTACAGCAGATTATCAACGCTGCCGTTAACAACAAACGTAAGGTTGCAGTTTCGGGCCGAAGCATGATTAATCTTGTTGAGGTTGCTACAAGTCTTGGCTATATGAAGGTGCCGAGGGGCACTCTTATTGACATTGAAGATATTAAAAAATATCCAAATGAGCAGCTTGCAATTATTACAACTGGCAGTCAGGGCGAGCCTATGAGCGCTCTGTACAGAATGGCGTATTCCGATCACAGGCAGGTCGAAATTAATAACGGCGACGTTGTTATTGTGTCTGCCAATCCGATTCCCGGCAACGAAAAGCTTGTTTCAAACGTTGTTAATGAGCTGTTAAAAAGAGGTGCAAATGTTATTAATGACCATACAACCGCAGAGGTGCACGTTTCGGGTCATGCCTGTCAGGAAGAACTCAAAATGATACTTGCGCTTACAAAACCAAAGTATTTTATACCGGTTCACGGTGAGTACAAGCATTTAAAGGCGGCCTCAAAAGTTGGTAAGGTTATGGGCATTAATGAGAATAATATTTTTATTATGAATATAGGCAATGTTCTTGAGCTTACCAAAAATGATGCAAAATATGGCGAATCTGTTCCTGCAGGAAGAGTGCTTGTTGATGGTCTTGGTGTAGGCGATGTAGGCAACATTGTACTTCGCGACAGAAAGCATCTTGCCGAAGATGGTCTTATTGTAATAGTTGTTACCATTTCGGGGCAAACAGGCGAAATTCTTGCAGGCCCCGATGTTATTTCGCGTGGATTTGTATATGTAAGAGAGTCGGAAAATCTTATGGAAACAATAAGAGAAATTTCAAAAAAATGTCTTGATGACTTTGAACGTAACAAAATCCATGATTGGACTACTATCAAAACCAAGCTCAAGTCAAAGGTGTCCGAAGAATTATATCGTGATACCAAACGCAAACCTATGATTCTTCCTGTAATTATGGAAGTGTAAAAAACAAGCAGAGCAAATTGCTCTGCTTGTTTTTTAATTAAGTGTCAAAAGTAATTTCGCGCCGCCTCATATATGTGCTCATTACAAGACCGATTGCTATAAAGTTTGTAATAAGTGACGAGCCGCCGTAGCTAAAAAATGGGAGAGGTATACCTGTAACTGGCATAAGACCTATGCACATACCTATGTTTTCAAATATGTGGGCCAAAAACATACACGCAACGCCTATGCATATGTTGGAGCTGAAATCATTTTTTGCCATACGTGAGTTATAAATGCACCTGAGTACTATTGCAAAAAGCAAAAGTGCTGCAATGAGGCAGCCTATAAGTCCAAGCTCTTCGCCGATTACGGCATATATAAAGTCTGTGTGTTTAACAGGCAGATAGTCGAGCTGTGTCTGTGTACCCTGAAACAGCCCTTTACCAAATATTCCGCCCGAGCCAATTGCAATTTTGGATTGGATTACGTGATATCCGTCACCAAGCGGGTCGCTTTCGGGGTTGAGAAATACAAGTATTCTGTTTTTTTGATATTCTTTCAGCAAAAAAAACCATCCAAGCGGTATTGCAGCCGCAATTGTACCAAATGCGGCAATAATATACTTGTACGAAATACCTGATACAAACATAATCCCAGCAAAAATAACAATAAATACCATTGCTGTACCAAAGTCGGGCTGCAAAAGTATAAGCGCGAGAATAACAAAAAGATGCAAGCAAAGCAAAAATACATTTTTGGGTTTGTTGATTTCGTCTTTTACCAGTGAAGCGTGCTTTGCAAAAGTAATAATAAAACCTATTTTAACAAATTCGGCAGGCTGTATGCCTATTGGTCCAAATCTTATCCAGCTTTTACTGCCAACCTCTTCGCGACCTGTACCGATAATAAGTACGGATATAAGAAAAAGCATGCTGCCGATATAAATTAATTTTGTTAAATTGCCAAGATTTTCGTAATCAATTGTAGCAAATACCAGCATCATAACAAGGCCGATTATTCCCGCAACCGATTGTATAATCAGATATTTACCACCGCCATCCATAGAATTAACAGCGCTTGAAATCATAATTATTCCAAAAATCGTGCACAGTATTGATGTTACAATCAAAACAAAGTCAAGATCTGCATATTTAAAATTTTTTGTCCTTTTCATAGTCTATCTCCAAATCAGTTGATAAAACAATTATATCAAATTTATGTAAAAAATCAATACAAATTTACACTATGTTAATATTTTTGTGTTGCATTTATACGTATTTTATATTAAAATTAATTTAGTGTTAAAATGAGGTTATACTATGTTTGGATATATAAACATTTACAAAGATGAATTAAAAGTTAAAGATTACAACATCTTTAAGTCGTATTACTGCGGTTTGTGTAAGGCTCTTGGTAAAAGGTATAATCAGGTTGTAAGGCTCGGACTTAATTATGATTTTACTTTTCTTGCAATACTTGCAGATGCTATGTATGACGAAAAAACTGAAACGCAAAATCTTGGCTGCATAAAATCAATAGGCAAAAAACAAACGGTTGTTAATAACAATGCTGTAGATTTTTGCAGTGATATGAGTATTATTTTGACATATTATAAATTGCTTGATGATATTCGTGATGACAAAAGCATCAAAGCTGCGCTTGCAATTGTTCCTTACTTTTTTGCAAAGCGCAAGCTGAAAGGCAAGTATAGTGATTTGATAATAAGTGTACAAAATAACCTTAATGAGCTTACTACGCTCGAAAAAGAAAAATCAGATAGTCTTGACGGTGCTGCACATCCCTTTGCACAGATTATGGCAGATATGTTTGAGCTTGCAAGTCCTTCTCTTAGGATAATAGGGTATAATCTTGGCAGATATGTATATTTTGCAGATGCACTTGATGATATGGACAGCGATTTAAAAAAAGGAAATTACAATGTTCTTAACATAGTACATTCATACAACGGAAACGTTGATGAAAATATCAAAGATAGTATAAGGCAGTCATTGTATCTTACTCTTGGAGCTATTGCGGCAGAATATGAAAAATTACCAAAGTTTAAAAACAAGGATGTGCTTGATAATATTATTTACATTGGTGTTCGGGCTAAATCAGATGTTTTGTTGACTAAGCTCGGTCAAAAGCAAAGAAAGGACGAAAGTATTAATGAATGACCCATATAAGGTTCTTGGTGTTTCGCCAAATGCAACCGAAGCACAAATTAAAGAAGCATACAGGGAGCTTGCAAAAAAATATCACCCCGACAAATATATAGATAACCCACTTGCTGACCTTGCAGCTGAAAAAATGCGCGAAATTAACGAGGCTTATGATTATCTGATGAAAAACAGAGGTCATAGCAATCAGACAGGTGGCTCGTATTCGGGTAATTACGGCGGATATAATCAAGGCAATCAAAACAGCCCGTTCAATCATATACGCAGAATGCTCAACGAAAATCGCCTTGACGACGCAGAAAGAGCATTAAATTCTGTATCTGTACGCAACGCCGAATGGCACTTTTTAATGGGTGCAGTAAAGCAAAAAAGAGGCTGGCACGATATGGCATTTCAGCATTTTGCAAGAGCCGTGCAGCTTGACCCTTATAATGTAGAATACCGCAATGCATATAACACAATGAATGCACAGCGCGGGTTTTATACCAACACAAGCAATGGATACGGCTACAACAATACAAATGCTTGTTGCACCTGCGACAACTGTACTTCACTTTTGTGCGCAGATTGTTGCTGTGAAATGATGGGTGGCGATCTTGTACCATGTTGTTAAACAAAAAAAGTAATTATGTAGCTGTTGGCGGAATTTGCACGGCACTTTCGCTTGTGATGCTGTTTGTTGCATCGGTTTTTCCATTTTGTCAGCTTGCATTTGTATTTGTTGCGTCTGTAATTGTGGGTACGCTGATTGTTATGTTTGGCTACAAGCTGGCTCTGTGTCAGTATGCAGCTGTTGCTATTTTAGCACTTTTTACAGTTCCTGACAAATCACTGACTATGTTGTATGTGCTTGTTGTAGGCAATTACCCTGTAATAAAATTTGTTATTGACAGAGTAAAAAACAAATTGCTTAATTTTGCAATCAAGCTTGTTGTATTTAATGTTTATATGATTGCTGCATATATGGTACTTGTATTTTTGCTGAATATAAATATGACAGTTGAGTATTCAATATGGGTTTTGTGGATTGGAATGCTTGCGGTGTTTTATGTGTATGATTACGTTTATACACCATTTGTTTTTAAAGTTTATAATTTATTAAATAAATAAAAGGAGAGATTTGTTATGAAAATTGGTATTGAGCATATTGCAATATATGCTAAGGACACAAAAAAACTTTCGGACTGGTACAAAAATGTATTTGACGGCGAAGTGGTTTATGACAACGGAAAGGGTACATATTTTATTGCGTTTTCTGACAAGAGTATGATTGAATTCTGCTCATCCGAAAATGAAAATGTACCAACAGAGCTTACAGTGCCCGGTATTCGTCACATTGCAATTTCGGTAGACGATTTTGATGCACTTGTTGAAAAAGTAAAAGGGGAAAGCGTAGAAATACTCAAAGACGCTGCTCTTAGCGACAAAGGCATTGGTACTATGTTTTTCCGTGACCCGGAAGGTAATATTCTGCATCTTATATCACGAAAAACACCGCTTATATAACTAAAAATTTGTACTAATCTCTATTGACTTATTGTATAAAAAATGGTAGAATATATTTAATAAAATATGTGTGCCGGATACAATAATTTCAGTTGATTGTGTATCTGTGCTCACGCCATTTGGTGTGAGCATTTTTTTATGCAGAGCTGATTTTGTATGCGTATACGGTGTTAATGTGGTATTTGTATTCAGAAAGGAGATAATTATGGGTCTTGTTTTAAAAAATGCTTATGTTCATAGTATAGGTAAAACAGATGTTGTAATAGATAATGGTGTTATTACTCATATTTCTTCTGTTATTCCCGGTGACGGTGATACTGTTTTTAATTTTGATAATTTATATATATTTCCCGGTTTTGCAGATGTGCATGTTCATTTGCGTGAACCGGGTTTTTCGTATAAGGAAACTATTGCGTCAGGCACCCGTGCATGCGCACGCGGAGGCTTTACCCATGTGTGCTCAATGCCCAACCTTAATCCAGTGCCCGACAACAAACAGAATTTGCAATGTCAGCTTGATATTATAAATAAAGATGCGGTAATTAACGTATATCCCTTTGGAGCTATAACAGTTGGTCAAAACGGAGAGCAGCTTTCGGCAATGGAACAAATGTCGCCAGATGTTATAGGCTTTTCGGATGATGGCAGAGGTGTACAAAATGAGGCTATGATGCTTGATGCAATGAACACTGCAAAAGCTCTTGACAAAATTATATCGGCCCATTGTGAAGATAATTCACTCCTTGACGGCGGATACATACACAATGGTGAATACGCCAAATCAAACGGACATATGGGCATATGCTCCGAAAGTGAGTGGAAGCCGATTGAGAGAGATATTGAGCTTGTTAAAAAAACAGGTGTAAAATATCATGTATGCCATATTTCAGCAAAAGAGAGTGTTGAGCTTATAAGACAAGCAAAAAAAGATGGCGTGGACATAACCTGCGAAACTGCTCCTCACTACCTTGTATTTTGTGATGATGACCTTAAAGACGAAGGACGATTTAAAATGAATCCGCCAATAAGGTCAAATGCAGACAGACAAGCACTTATTGATGGCATCCTTGACGGCACTGTTGATATGATTGCAACAGATCACGCTCCTCACAGTGCTGATGAAAAGTCAAAAGGACTTAAAGGCTCTCTTAACGGAATTGTAGGAATAGAAACCTCGTTCCCGGTAATGTACACACATTTTGTGAAAACCAATGTGATAAGCATTGACAAGCTTGTTGAGCTTATGAGTTCAAATGCTGCCGCAAGGTTTGGCTTTGACAATAAAATTCGCCTTGGAAGCATCGCAAACCTTACTGTGTTTGATTTGAATAGCAAATATACAGTTGATTCGTCACAATTTGAATCAATGGGAAAAAGCTCTCCATTTGAAGAAATGGAGGTTTACGGCAAGTGTATGCTTACAATTGCAAACGGAAAAATTGCTTATATGGACAAAACTTTAAAAGAGGAAATGTAATATGAAAACAGGAATTTTTGAAATTATATCCAATGAGTTAATCGCACCATCGGTATTTAAAATGATTTTAGAGGGAGATGTTTCGGATGTTACAAACTGCGGTCAGTTTGTTAACATCAGGCTTAAAGAAAAATATTTAAGACGTCCTATATCTGTTTATGACTATGATGATACAACATTAACCATTATTTACAAGGTTGTGGGCGAAGGTACCGAAATTATGAGTAAGCTCTGCGTAGGTGACAAGCTTGATGTTATGACAGGCCTCGGCAACGGATATGACATTTCAAGGTCAGGAGACAAGCCACTGCTTATAGGTGGTGGTGTAGGTGTGCCGCCAATGTACAATCTTTGCAAAAAGCTTGTTGCAGAGGGTAAAAAGCCGACTGTTATACTTGGGTTCAATACCGCTGCAGAAGTATTTTGCTACGATGAATTTGCTGCTCTTTGCGATGTGGTTGTAACAACTGTTGACGGCAGCAGAGGTATTAAGGGCTTTGTTACAAACGCAATGGAAAATATTGATTATACATATTATTACACCTGCGGACCTGAGCCAATGCTTAAGGCTGTGCACAGCAGTGCAAAAACAAACGGCCAGCTTAGTTTTGAAGAACGAATGGGCTGCGGCTTTGGAGCTTGTATGGGCTGCAGCTGCAAAACAAAGTATGGTAATAAAAGGATTTGCAAAGATGGCCCTGTGCTTGAAAGTGAGGAAGTAATATGGTAAATACAAAAGTAACACTCAGTGGATTGGAGCTAGATAATCCAATAATTCCGGCAAGCGGTACATTTGGTTACGGCTACGAATTTGCCGAAATTTATGATATAAATATTTTGGGCTCGTTTTCGTTTAAGGGTACTACAAAAGAACCCCGCTTTGGCAATCCCACACCGCGTATTGCAGAGTGCGAAGCGGGTATGATTAATGCAGTAGGACTACAAAATCCAGGTATTGACAAAGTTATTTCACACGAACTCCCCGAGCTGAAAAAATGCTTTAACAAAAAGGTTATTGCCAACATCAGCGGCTTTTCGGTAGATGAATATGCTTACTGCTGTGAAAGAATAGACAAAGAGGAGCAGGTAGGTCTTATCGAAGTAAATGTGAGCTGCCCAAATGTTCACAACGGCGGTATGAGCTTTGGAACTGAGCCAAAAGCAGCTGCCGAGGTAACCGCAGCGGTAAAAAAAGTCACAACCAAACCTGTATACATAAAACTAAGCCCTAATGTAACAGACATTGTATCTATTGCAAAGGCCTGTGAAGATGCAGGAGCTGACGGTATAAGCCTTATCAATACAATGATGGGAATGAGGATTAACAAACGCACCCGCAAGCCTGTTATTGCCAACAAAATGGGCGGCTTTTCGGGCAGCGCCATTTTCCCTGTTGCCGTAAGAATGGTTTACCAGGTATACGATGCAGTAAACATACCAATTATTGGTATGGGTGGTGTGTCAAGTGCCGAAGATGTTGTTGAAATGATGCTTGCAGGCGCAACGGCTGTTCAGGTAGGGGCAGCAAATCTTGTTGACCCTTACGTGTGTAAAACAATTATCGAAGATTTACCAAATGTAATGAAAAAATATAATATAGATAATTTAAATGATATAATAGGAGGAGCACACAATGAATAAGGATGTAATTATTGCCTGCGATTTTAATTCGCAAGCAGAGGTAATGGATTTTCTTGATTTATTCCCTGAAGAAAAGCCATATGTAAAAATCGGTATGGAGCTGTTTTATTCATCAGGTCCCGAAATTGTTGCCAAAATTAAAGAAAG
Organism: Clostridia bacterium; assembly: GCA_045633845.1. Classification (GTDB taxonomy): domain Bacteria; phylum Bacillota; class Clostridia; order UMGS1810; family UMGS1810; genus RGIG4708. Next base: position 10,435 of record JAZQZC010000020.1, on the reverse strand, counting down.
AGGTCACAAGATTTTTCTGGACTTAAAATTGTGTGACATTCCAAACACAGTAAAAAAATCTATGAGTGTATTGTCAAAGCTTAATGTGGATATGTGTAATCTCCATGCATTTGGAGGCAGCAAAATGATGCAGGGCGCAATAGAAGGTTTAACAAGACCCGATGGTTCAAGACCACTTTTGATTGCCGTTACACAGCTTACATCTACAAGTGAAGAGCTTATGCAAAACGAGCTCAAAATAAACCTGCCTCTTAAAGAGGTTGTCATGAGCTATGCCGAAAATGCTAAAAACAGCGGACTTGACGGCGTTGTATGCTCACCGCTTGAAGCGCAGGCAGTGCACGAAAGATGCGGAAGCGAATTTTTGACAGTTACACCCGGTATACGCTTTGCAGGCGGTGATGTTGGTGACCAGGTGCGAATTACAACACCCGAGCAGGCTGCCAAAATCGGTTCGGATTTTATTGTAGTCGGCAGACCTATTACTGCGTCTGATAATCCGTTGCAGAGCTACCGCAGATGTGTATCAGAATTTTTGGGTAAATAATTTATATTACGGAGGATAAATTTAATGGATAAATTAATTGCAAAAGATTTACTTTCTATAGGAGCGGTGTTTTTGCGCCCTGATCAGCCATTTACATGGGCAAGCGGCATCAAGAGCCCTGTATACTGTGACAACAGACTCACACTCACAAGCCCGAATGTACGTAACGACGTAGAAAATGGCCTTGCCGAAATTGTAAAAAAAGAGTATCCTGATTGTGAAGTTTTGATGGGTACATCAACTGCAGGTATTGCTCATGCTGCAATTACAGGTCATCTTCTTGATATGCCTATGGGATATGTACGTAGCGGCAGCAAAGACCACGGAAGAGGCAATCAGATTGAAGGCAAGCTCGAAAAGGGTCAGAAGGTTGTAGTTATAGAAGACCTTATTTCCACAGGAGGCAGTGTTATTGAAGTTGTAGAAGCACTTCGCGAAGCAGGTGCGGATGTTTTGGGTGTTGCATCAATATTTACATATGGTATGCAAAAAGGCCTTGACAGACTTGAAAAAGCAAATGTAAAAAATGTCAGCCTTACAAACTTTGATACAATTGTTGAAATAGCTGCAGAAATCGGCTATATTAAGCACGAGGATAAAGACAGACTTATTGCATTCCGCAATAATCCAAGTGACGAAAGCTGGATAAAATAATTTAACTACAGGAGGAAAACAGAATGAAACGAAGCCTTATAGATATAATGGATCTTACTGTTGAAGAAATTGACGGACTTATCGGTACAGCAAAAGATATTATTACGAATCCACAAAAGTATCAGGAAAAATGCAAATACAAAAAGCTTGCCACACTGTTTTTTGAACCATCCACACGTACAAGACTCAGCTTTGAAGCGGCTATGATGGAGCTGGGCGGAAATGTACTTGGGTTTTCGGATGCAAATTCAAGCTCCTCTACCAAAGGTGAGAGCGTTGCCGATACAGTTTCTGTAGTAAGTGGATATGCAGATATAATTGCTATGCGTCATCCTAAAGAGGGAGCGCCCCTTGTTGCATCAATGAAGGCTACAATTCCTGTAATTAACGCAGGTGACGGCGGGCACAACCATCCTACACAAACACTTGCTGACCTTTTGACCATAAACATGGAAAAGGGTGGATTTGACAATCTTACAATAGGCTTTTGTGGTGACCTCAAATTTGGCAGAACTGTTCATTCTCTTGTTGCGGCAATGTCAAGATACAAAAACATCAAATTTGTACTTGTTTCGCCCGATGAGCTTAAATTGCCAAGCTATGTAAAAACAAAGTATATTAAAGATAAAAATATTGAGTATGTTCAAACAAATTCTCTCGATGAGGTAATTGGCGAGCTTGATATTCTTTATATGACACGAGTTCAAAAAGAAAGATTTTTTAACGAGGAAGATTACCTGAGGCTCAAAGACAGCTATATATTAACTCCCGAAAAGATGAAAAATGCAAAAGACGACATGATTGTAATGCATCCGTTGCCGAGAGTTAACGAAATTTCGGTAGAGATTGACGATGACAAGCGTGCATGCTACTTTAAGCAGACAAGATACGGCAAATATATGAGAATGGCGCTTATACTTAAGTTGTTGGAGGTTGATTGATATGACAATAGATTCAATAGTTAATGGCGTGGTAATTGACCACATCAAAGCAGGAAAATCTTCGCAGCTGTATGATTTTTTGAACCTTGACTCTCTTGATTGTCAGGTTGCAATTATAAAAAATGCACCAAGCAAAAAAATGGGCAAAAAGGATATAATCAAAATTGATTGCATTTTTGATTATAATCTTGATATTTTAGGTTATATTGATCCAGATATTACCGTAAATATTATTAAAGACGGCAAACTTGTAAACAAAATGCATCTTGAATTGCCCGAAAAGATAACCGATGTTATCAAGTGCAAAAATCCGAGATGTATTACAAGTGTTGAGCAGGGCATACATCATATGTTTAAACTTACTGACAAAGAAAAGAGAATATACAGATGTATGTATTGTGAGGCCGGCGCTAATAAATAGGGGTTTTGCATATATGTTTGATTTCAATTTGCTTTTGTCTGATGTTGTAGATGCAGTGTGGGGCTTGCCGCTAATTGTGCTGATTATGGCAGTTGGTATTGTTTTTACACTTGGAACAAAGCTGTTGCAAATAATTCATTTACCACAGGCAATTAAATATAGTTTTAAGGATGAGCAGGACGGAATAGGCGAAGTGTCAAGCTTTGCTGCATTGTGTACTGCTCTTTCTGCTACCATAGGCACAGGCAATATTGTAGGTGTTGCAACTGCAGTTTGCGCAGGCGGACCGGGAGCAATTTTTTGGTTAGAGATCGGCGCGTTTTTTGGTATGGCAACAAAGTATGCTGAGGGCTTTTTGGCAATCAGGTTCCGACATATCGAAAAAGATGGCTCTGTTTTGGGCGGACCCTTTTATTACATTCAAAAAGGTATGGGCAAAAAGTGGAAATGGCTTGCCGTTTTGTTTGCTGTATCAGGACTTTTAGCAGGCGTAATGGGAATTGGAACAATAACACAGGTTAATGGTATTACCGCAGCTGTAAGCAACTATTTTGACCCTTACTGTAAATATTTCATAAATATTTTTGGCAACAAATATTCTTTGTCGGTTGTAATATCCGGGATGATAGTTACGATGTGTGTTGCAGCGGTTATTTTTGGCGGACTCAAAAGCATTGCAAAAGTTTCGCAAATTGTAGTTCCGTTTATGGCAATAATCTATATTGCTGCAGTTGTTTTACTGCTAGTTTGTAATTCATCAAAAATTCCTTACGCAATTGCACTTATAATCAAATCTGCTTTTAATCCCGCGGCTTTTACCGGTGGAGCTGTTGGCAGTATTTTAGTTGCAATGCAAAAAGGAATTTCGCGAGGTATATTTTCTAACGAGGCAGGGCTGGGCTCGGCCCCAATTGCTGCTGCAGCAGCACGAACAAGGCAACCGGTAAGACAGGGCTTGGTTTGTATGACAGGAACTTTTTTAGACACAATTGTTTTGTGCACAATGACAGGCCTAGCAATAGTAATTACTGATGCCTGGCGGCAGCCTGGGTTAGAAGGTGTTGCAGTATCAAGCTACGCTTTTGAGGTGGGCCTTCCGTTTGGGCCAAGAGTTTCGCAATTTGTGCTTATGATTTCACTTGTTTTTTTTGCGTTTACATCTATTCTTGGTTGGGATTATTACAGCGAAAAATGTCTGCAATATCTTGTGGGGCAAAACAAAATGGTATTTATACTGTATAAATGTGCATATGTTTTTGCGGTGTTTGCAGGTCCTTATTTATCTGTTTCGGCAGTGTGGGCTGTTGCAGATATCTTTAACGGAATGATGGCGTTTCCTAACCTTGCTGCTCTGTTTGCCTTAAGCGGACTTGTAATTAAAGAAACAAACGAATATTTTGAAAGAGAAAAATTATTAAGATAACAAAAAATACCGGCTTTGCTTTGAGCCGGTATTTTTGTATAATTATGCATTGGCAGTTGAATAATGCATTGACAATATTTTTAATTTGATATATAATTGAATAAATAATTAAATGGGGGATATTTTTAATGTCATTTCTCTATAAATTGGCAGAGGTTGATTCCTGGTATGGTGAAATTGCCTCTGATTTTATTAAATGCTTTATAAATAAAGACAGATATTTGCTTATACTCGAAGGTATAGGTGTTACTGTCAGGGTATCACTGCTTGCAGTTTTGATTGGTATTATTATCGGTCTTTTGATTGCACTTTGCAATTTGTCCAAGTCAAAAATTCTTAAAACCATCGGTAAAGTATACACCGATATAATAAGAGGAACACCCGCAGTTACTCAGCTGCTTATAATTTACTTTGTAATTTTTGCATCGGTATCGTGGGATAAGTGGATTATTGCAAGTATCGCTTTTGGTATAAATTCGGGTGCATATGTATCCGAAATTATTAGAGCCGGCATACTTTCTATTGACCATGGACAGACCGAAGCAGGACGTTCACTCGGTATGACAGGATTGCAGACAATGGTGTACATAATAATTCCCCAGGCAATAAAAAATATATTCCCTGCACTTTGTAATGAGTTTATTGTACTTATTAAAGAAACTGCAATAGTCGGTTACGTAGGTCTTCGTGATATTGCAAAAGCAGGTGATCAGATAAAATCGGCAACATATATTGCTTTTATGCCCCTTATAGGTACAGCAATAATATATTTTGTTATGATTAAGATACTAACACTTGTTTTTGCAAGACTTGAAAGACAACTCAGAAAAAGCGAAATTCGCTGATTACGGAGGATATTAAATTGATTAAAGTAAGTAATTTGGTTAAGAACTTTGGCAATGTTGAGGTCCTTAAAGGTATTGATGAACATATATCAAAAGGCGAGGTTGTAGTTGTAATCGGGCCGTCAGGCTCAGGCAAATCAACATTTTTGAGATGCCTAAATCTGCTTGAAAAGCCTACCGAAGGTGAAATTTATATTGATGATGAATTAATTACATCAAAAAAGGCAAATGTTAATGATATCCGCAAAAAAATGGGTATGGTGTTTCAGCAATTCAATCTTTTTCCGCACCTCACCATTTTGGAAAATGTTACTATTGCACCAAAGCTTGTAAACAAAGTAAAAAAAGAGGACGCGGTAAAAAAGGCCGAGCAGTTGCTTGAACGGGTTGGTCTTGCTGACAAAAAAGACGCATATCCTGGTATGCTTTCGGGCGGTCAAAAGCAGCGTGTTGCAATTGCAAGAGCTCTTGCTATGGACCCCGAAATTATGCTTTTTGACGAGCCAACCTCAGCCCTTGATCCCGAAATGGTGGGAGAGGTGCTCGAGGTAATGAAGTCTCTTGCAAACGAAGGTATGACAATGGTTTGCGTTACACACGAAATGGGCTTTGCAAAGGAAGTTGGTACTAGAGTTTTGTTTATGGATGAAGGAATAATTATGGAGCAGGGCACACCCGAGGATATTTTTACCAATCCACAAAATGAACGTACAAAAGCGTTTTTGAGCAAAGTGCTCTAATTAAGTAACTAACAGCAATGCTGTTATATAAATTATAAGGAGATGTTTATTATGAAAAAGGTTTTAAAATTGATGGTTGTAGCAGTATGTGTGCTTGCTATGACAGCGTGCTTTGTTGGCTGTGGCGACAATAGCACAGACGGCAAAGTACTCAATATCGGTACAAACGCAGAATTCCCTCCGTTTGAGTACATCGACAGCGAAGCCGGTGTTGTTGGCGAATTTGCAGGTATTGATATTGAAATCGGTAAAGCAATTGCCGATTCAATCGAAGCAGAAGCCGTAATCAACAATATGGATTTTGACAGCTTGCTTATTGCTCTCAGCAACGACCAGGTTGACTGCGTAATAGCTGGTATGACAATCACACCCGAAAGACTTGAAGAGGTTGATTTTTCAAAACCTTACTACAAAGCTACTCAGGTTATGATAGTTAGCAATGATTCTGACATTGCAAAGGCTGCAGATATTGCTGACAAACAAATTGGTGTTATTGATGGTTACACAGGTCAGACTTGTGTAGAAGACCTCGGTTATGAATACAACGGCTACAAAAAAGGTGCAGACGCTGTTCTTGACCTTGCAAACGGCAAGCTTGATGTAGTTGTTATTGACTCTTCAACAGCAGAAAAATTCATTGGCGAAAATGAAGGTCTCAAAATTGTAGAAGATTCTGAAGTTTTTGCTTCTGAAGAATATGGTATCGCCGTTAAAAAAGGCAACACAGAGCTTCTTGATGCTATCAATGCAAAAATTGATGCTATGCTCGAAGATGGTTCTATCAACACAATTTGTGAAAAATACGAAGATCAGTAATTTGATATTCAATACTTTTAAAAGGGCGCTGAAATTTCAGCGCCCTTTTTTTGCCAAATGCTTGAATTAAAAAGACTTTAGTGGTATAATAATATAAACATATTATGTGAGAATGGAGATTTTTATGAGTTTGTTTGAGGATATAAAGCAAAATAAAGTACTGGAGTATTTTGAGCAACTTTGTGAGGTTCCCAGAGGCTCTTTTAATTCAAAAGGAATTGCAGATTTTTTGTGCAGCTTTGCAAAAAGTAACAACCTTGAATATTACCGCGATGACAGTGACAATGTTGTTATATACAAACCCGGCACAAAATACGGTGAATCCGTAATTCTGCAAGGACATACTGATATTGTGTGTGACAGTGATGGGGAATTTGATTTTAAAACTTCTCCGATAAAGCTTTTGCGCGATGGCGATGTCGTAACTGCAGATGGTACGACACTTGGCGCAGACAACGGAATTGCATGTGCAATGATGATGGATATCCTTACAGATAATTCTCTCGTTCATCCTCCTGTTGAATGTGTATTTACCTCAAATGAAGAGGTTGGCTTGCTTGGAGCGGCAGCTCTTGATTGCAGTGTGCTTAAAGGCAAACGTATGCTGAATATCGACTCCGAATGCGAGGGCGTATTTACTGTAGGCTGTGCAGGCGGTATAAGCGTAACTGCTGAAAAAAGCTGCAGTATATCAAATAACACTGCAAAAACATACAAACTAAGTGTGTCTGGACTCGATGGTGGTCATTCGGGTGTTGAGATACACAAAAACAGATGTAACGCCATAAAGCTTGCAGCAAAAATCATCAGTGAAATTGGCAATTGCAATATTGTATCCATAAACGGCGGCAGCAAAGAAAATGCTATTCCTTCCAGATGTGAAATTGTATTTGCTGCAAATTTGGGAGACAAAAGCATTACCCAAAAATATATACAATATGTAAAATCCACATACAGTGATGCTGATTGCAAAATTGATATTTGCGATATGCCTGTGTCGGAGCAGGTTTTTACAACTGCGGATACCGCCAAAATTATTGATGCATTGATTGAATTGCCCGATGGCATAAGGTGTATGAACAAGGTTATACCTGATTTGGTGCAAACGTCGTCAAATGTTGGTGTTGTTACAACAAACGGCAATAGTATTAAATTTGAAATTTCTGTTCGCAGCAGTGCATCTAGCGAAAAATATCAGCTGCAAAAAGATATTGCAGATATTTTAAAAAAATGTGGTTTTGTTGTTGATATACACGGTAATTATCCTGCATGGGAGTTTAAAGAGAAATCACAAATCAAAGACCTTGCTGTTAAAACATATGCTGATATGTACGGCAAGCAGCCTGTGATTGATGTAATTCACGCAGGGCTGGAATGTGGATTGTTCAGCGACAAAATACAAAATCTCGATTGTATTTCGTACGGACCCGATTTGCTTGATATTCACACAACAAGTGAGCGAATGAGCATTTCCTCAGTGCTTAGGGTGTATGATTTTACTATACAACTATTAAAATTAATGTAATGAGAAAAGCGAGGTGAGAAATTTTCACCTCGCTCTTATTTTAAGCTTTATTCTTATTTGTAAGCTTTGCAGCAAGTATAAATGTAAAATGCAGTGCCAGACCTGCGCAAATCGCAACAATCAGGTCAAATATTACAGTAAGCAGGAATGTTACTATTAATACAACTACTTCTGGTTTTGGGGCTTTTTTGACAACGTGCACAAAATAACGCCATTCGCTCATGTTGTAAGCTACAACAAACAAAATTGCAGCTATAACGGGCATTGGTATCATAGAAGCATATGGCATAAATATAACCAGTACGCATAAAAGAACTATAGCATGTACCATTCCGGCAACCGGTGTTGTTCCGCCGTTTTTGATGTTGGCAGCGGTTCGTGCAATTGCTCCGGTTGCGGGTATACCGCCAAAAAGCACAGAAAATATGTTACCTGCACCTTGTGCAACAAGCTCCATGTTGGAATTGTGTTTGTTGCCTGTCATACCATCTGCAACTACGCAGGATAGCAATGACTCAATTGCAGCAAGTATTGCAATTGTTAATGCGTTTGGTATAAGTGAAATTAACTTGCCTGTTGTAATTTGGGGAAGTGCAAATGCAGGGAGTGATGATGATATCTGATACAAATCACCAATTGTATTTACATTGAGATTGCATAGCTTAACCAAAAAGGCACACACAATAATGGCTATTAGTGACGGCGGCACTTTTTTGAGAAGCCTTGGTGTTACAATAAGTATTGCAAGAGCAAGTGCACCAATTAAAAGCGCAGTTAAGTTGATTGTAAAAAAGCATTTTACAAATTCGGCAAGCTTTTCAATTGTTTCTACAGGTGAGTGGGTAAATGTCAGTCCAAAAAAATCCTTGAGCTGACCTATTACTATTGTTACTGCAATGCCTGATGTAAAGCCTGTTGTAATACTGTTTGGCATAAATTTTATGAGGTTACCCAAGCGGAATATACCCATAAGTATAAGTATTATGCCCGCCATAATTGTTGCAATAATGAGGCCGTCCATTCCGCTTGTTGCAACTATGCCGGCAACAATTGTTGCAAATGCTGCTGTAGGTCCTGCTATCTGAACATTGCTTCCTCCAAGGAGCGAAATAACAAACCCTGCTATAATTGCGGTGTACAGTCCCTGCTCAGGTTTAACTCCCGATGCAAGTGCAAGGGCAATAGAGAGTGGCAGTGCAATAATTGCTACAATCAAACCCGAGATAATGTCATTGATGAATTTTTGTTTGCTGTAGTTTTTCAGCGTAAAAAACAGTTTTGGTATCAAGCTTGTTTCTTTCATTAGTAATTCCTCTTTTGTATAATTGTTTATATAATTGCGGTATGTTCAAGCAAAATTTTAAGACCAAGCAAAACAAGCGCAATGCCGCCTGCAATTTCTGCTTTTGATTTGTATTTAATACCGAATTTATTACCTATAATAACACCGCAAAAGCATATAACATAAGTAATGCAGCCAATCAGTATCACAGAGAGTACAATATTTACCTTCAAAAATGCAAATGTAACGCCTGTTGCCAGTGCATCAATACTTGTAGCTATTGCAAGTATAAACAACTCTTTAACGTCAAGAATACTCTCTTTTTTACACTCTTGTTCATCTTTGTTAGTCAGACATTCGTATATCATTTTGCCGCCGATAAATGCAAGGAGTACAAAAGCAATCCAATGGTCAAATTCCTGAATAAAGCTTTGAAACCCGCTGCCTAAAAGCCATCCGATTGTGGGCATCAATGCCTGAAAAAATCCCATAAACAATGCTATGATTGCTGTATGGGTATAATTGATTTTGTGCATTGCAAGACCTTTACATACTGATATTGCAAATGCATCCATTGCAAGAGCAACTGCAAGTATTAATATTTCGTAAATCGACATAATACTGTTGTCCTTTCATTATCTTTATAAAACAAACATATTAATAATATCACACCATAATGAAAAAATCAAACACTTTTTGGAAAAAAAGGTGAAAATATCTAAAAAATTTAAAAAACTCAAAAAAAACACTTGCAATTGCAGAATAATTGTGATATACTAATCAAGTATGAAAACAGAACGTAATATTCACGAAAGAGGTGATCACATAATGAAACAGGATTTGCATCCGGAATACAAAACAACTACCGTTAAGTGTGCTTGTGGTGAAACTTTTGAAGTTGGTTCAACAAGAGAAAATATTTCTGTTGAAATCTGCTCAAAATGTCATCCTTTCTACACTGGTAAACAGAAGCTTGTTGATACAGGCGGAAGAGTAGAAAAATTCAGAAAGAAATTTGGTCTGGATAAGTAACTCATACAGTTTTAAACCCCTTCTGTCGAAGGGGTTTTTTGATATAGCCATTGGGGTATTATCCGAACTCCGATTTAAATATATAAAAATTCCTGTAAACTGTGTTAAAATGCTCGCAAATACATCAAGTATTCGCTGCGCTTTTGCCTTGTTTACAACAATTTTTATTATATTTAAATTCTTCGACCTGAAAGGCTCGTATTTTCGAG
>JAZQZC010000019.1:0-44527 GCA_045633845.1 Clostridia bacterium | reverse complement strand
TAATTTAATAATACGAACCGAAATGATGCAATCTGCATACTTAAGTTCAAAAGACTTAACAAACTGTAATTTTTCCATTCGGTGCTTTGTTGGCACGCGCAAAGCCGTCGAAATTTTTTCGCCGTGTTTGCGCTAAAATGCCGAAATCGGGCGAAATCTAAATTACAAATTGTTAAAGCATTATCATCCGCAGACGACGTTTGTACAGATTTTGCGATTTAATTCAACCTTTACAAAATTTATCTTATGATTATAGTATAACATATTATTGTGAAAAGTAAAATATTTATTTTTTGTTTAGCATAAATTTATTTCGAGGTGTATTAATTTGGCAAGCAAAGAAAAAAAGCACTTTTTAATAAATATGCTCATTATGACGTCATCAATGCTGATAATCCGCATAATGGGAATGGCGTTTAATATCTATTTTACTTCGGTAATAGGCGCTGCGGAGACAGGTATGTATTACCTGCTGTTTTCGACATATGGGTTTTTTATAACCTTTTCGGTGGCAGGCTGCGGCATTGCTGCAACAAGGCTTGTGTCAGAGTCGGGAGGCTGTGTAAATGCGGCAGGGCGCGCAGTTACAAAGTGCATTACCGTGTGTGCTCCTGCATCGGTTATTGCAACGGCAGCGGCTGTTATTATGAAAGACAGCTTGTTTGGCAGCACTTTTGGCAACAATACTGCATCTGTTGCGGTAACTGTGCTTGCGGCAAGCCTTGTGCCTACTGCAATTCAAAGCGTGTACCGCGGATATTTTATGGCGGTGCGCAACATTGGTACAGTAACGGTGAGTCAGCTGCTTGAGGAATCGTCGCAAATTGTAATAACCCTTTTGCTTCTTCAAAAGCTGAGGGGCACGCCGTACGCTTATATATCTATGCTTGCAGGTATAAGCGCAAGTGCATATATATCGTGCTTTTTTGATTTTTGTGCATACCGCAAATACACATCGCCCGACTACATATACTGCGACAATTCGTATATCAGCTGCCGCTCGGTAATGGCAATTGCATTTCCTGTTGCGGCAGGGTCGCTGCTGCGCTCATTTTTGGTGCTTGCCGAAAATATGCTTATCCCCAAAACCCTTTCGGCAGGTGGCATTGCAGATGCTCTTGGCGAATACGGAATAATCAAGGGTATGAGCATACCTCTTATGATGTTTCCGTCAATTATTACCACATCGTTATCATCAATGCTTGTGGCAGAGCTTTCGGAACGGAGCGCCGCAGGCAAGGTCAACGGAATTCGATACATTGCAGGCAAGGGCTGTGCTTACACGCTGTATTACGGCTTTGGCGTGTGCGGCGCAATTGCACTGTGGCACAATACAATTGCCGATATGTTTTACAGTGACAGCCGCGTGGGGATATACCTCGGTGTCGTTGCGTTGCTTGTAATACCTATGTATCTTGACCACGTTGTGGATGGAATGCTCAAGGGGCTTAATCAGCAGCTCAGCAGCCTCAAATACAACATTGCAGATTCATTTTTGCGCGTTGCTCTTATACTGTGCCTTATTCCACACATAGGCAGCATAGGCTATATTGCAATGCTGTACATCAGCGAGCTGTTTAATTTGTTTCTCAGCTTTTCGCGTCTTGCAAGGGTGTCGGGCATAAGCATGAAGTTAAATTATATACTCAATCCCATTATTTGCACAGGTGCCGCTATTTGCTCTGTGTGGCTGATTAACCTGCCTTTTGTGTGGGAGGTTGCAATTTATCTTGTTACATATTGTATATTGACTTTTGTGTTAATTAAGAAAGATAGTAAATGTTTGTAAAAATTTTGTAAATGTTGTAGATTATATTGAATTTTTATATGTCAAATAAAAATGTGTTGGTTTTTGTGATGCTGGTTGTCGAAACTAAATTATAAAGCGTTATATAATTTTATTATAAACAAAATGGGAAAAATGTATAAGTGATGAATAAAATTTATAAGTAAATGAAAAATTATAAACAATTCAAAATCATACCGTAATTTTTTTACGGTAAATATTGACAAATTAATTATTAAGGGGTAGAATATTTATGGGTGATAATATGTTAAAGAAATTTACTGTTAAAAACTATAAGAGTTTTAAGGAGCCTATAACTATTGATTTTTCTAATCATAGAGATTACAAGTTCAATGAGCATTGTGTAAGTAATGGCTTATTGAGCAAGCTTGTAATTTATGGAAAAAACTCGTCAGGAAAAAGTAATCTGGGTTATGCTATTTTTGACATTGTTGGGTTGCTGACTGACAAACATACCAACGTCCAACAAAAAGATATTCATTCTTTTTTAAATGCGGACAATAATGAGAAAGAGGCAACATTTGAATATGTGTTTAAAAAAGGAAACGATGATATAAGGTACTTATACAAGAAATCAGCACCGGAAACATTGATTTTTGAGGAACTTTATGTCAATGACAAAAAAGTTTTTTCTTATGACTATGATTTGGATGAAATTGATTTCCCTATGCGTAACGAATTGGGTGCCGAAAATCTGAATTTTGAATATCAGGAAAAAGGCTTCTCTACTTTGCGTTATATTGCCAATAATTCAAAACAAGATGAAGATTCTGTAATTAAGTTTATTATGAATTTTGTATTGCATATGTTATGGTTCAGATCCTTACAAAGCAATGGCTATATTGGGTTGACTACCGGTAGTGAATCATTAGCAGATTCTATTATAGAAAATGATCAGCTTAATGAATTTGAAGAATTTCTTAAAGATTTAGCTGATATAGACAAACAATTGGATTACGAGGTTGATGAAACTACCCACAAAAAAACTATAATAGAAAAGCATACGTATCGTTCTCTGAATTTTGAAGCTGTTTTGTCAAGTGGAACAAAGGCTCTTATGTTATTGTTCTTTTGGAGCAAAAAATTTAAAAATGTTTCTTTTTTGTTTATGGATGAGTTTGATGCGTTTTATCACCATGATTTGTCAAAAAACATAATCAAATACATTTCAAAATTAAATGTTCAAACAATATTTACTACACATAACCCTTATTTGGCATCCAACGAATTGTTGCGCCCGGATTGTTATTTTGTCATCAATGATGGTAAAATTTCCTCATTTCCGGATAGCACAGATAGAGAGTTGAGAGAGGGTCATAGCTTGGATAAAATGCTGAGAAATGGTGAGTTTGATGGCTGATAAAAATATTTTATTTGTCGTAGAAGGTGAAAATGACGAAACAAGCTTTATATCTACAATATTTAAAGTGTGCTATAAAAATCAAAATTATTGTTTTTATAAGTATAAGACCAATATCCATGTGTTAGCTTAAAAGATAGAAGAAGAATATCCCGACTTTGACGAAAGCGATGAGTTTGATATAAGGTTGGTTTTGCGTTCGTTGGGAAATGAAGATGTATTGAGTCGAAAATATACTGATATCTATTTGATTTTTGATTTTGATCCGCAGCATTCGGATCCGCAATTCGAAATGGTAAAGAGAATGATGCTATACTTTAACGAATCTTATGATAAAGGAAAGATTTTTATAAATTACCCAATGATACAATCGTACAAGCATTTTTCGAAATTACCTGATCAGAATTTTAAAAACAAAATAGTTTCTGATGCAGATTTCTATCATTACAAAGAGCTGGTTAACGAAGAGAGTAATTTTAAACAGTTATCTAAATATGATTATTTTACTATATACAGTTTGGCTGCCCATCATTTGAAGAAAGCGAACTACATAATTAACGATACCTATTCTATTCCGGATAAGATATCATATTTGGATTGGGATTTTTCCAATATATTAGAAAAGCAAATACTCTCGTTCTGCGATAATCAATTCGTTTATGTTCTCAATACCAGCATCTTCATTTTGATCGACTATGCTCCTGATGCTTTTTTCAGGCAGATTAAAGAAAATAGAGATAATTTTTTTATTTAGTTTTGTGATATTAGAAACATATTTCAATATAGAGGCGCGGTATATGAAAAAAGTGAGTGATAATTTCACTCGCTTTTTGTTGTTTTGGTGGTTGTTAAAACAAAATAAATGTGATACAATAATTAAATAATAAACACAAAAGAGGAGCTATTTATGAACAAAAGACTTCAGGGTACACTTATTCTTATGCTTACGGCAATTGTGTGGGGCATATCCTTTGTGTCACAGAGCGTGAGTATGGAGCACATTGAGCCAAACACATTCTGCGGAATACGTACACTTATAGGGGCAATATCCCTTATCCCTGTAATTATTGTAATGGATAAATCCAAAAAGAACAAGGGCATTGAGCCCACATACAACAAAAAAACCTTAATCCGCGGCGGTGTTATTTGTGGCATATTGCTGTGCATTGCGGCAACACTGCAGACATATGGCCTTAAGTACACAACTGCGGGCAAGGCAGGCTTTGTAACCGCTATGTATATGGTGATTGTGCCTATATACAGCCTGTTCCTTGGCAAAAAAATACGCCCTGTAATAGCGCTCAGTGTAGTTGTTGCAACAGTGGGTATGTACTTTTTGTGCATAAAAGAGGGCTTTACGCTTGAAATTGGCGATATTTATGTACTCATATGTGCATTTGTATTTGCATTTCATATTATGGCAGTAGACTATTTTTCGCCAAGGGTAGATGGAGTAAAGCTAAGCTTTTTGCAGTTTTTGGTGTGCGGCATAATCAACTGTGTGCTTATGCTTGCCATAGAAAGCCCCGACCTTGCCGAAATAATAAAATGCGCAGTGCCTATACTTTATGCAGGTATAATGTCCTGCGGTGTTGCATACACATTGCAGATTATAGGTCAAAAGTACGCTGAGCCTACCGTTGCATCAATTGTAATGAGCCTTGAATCTGTTTTTGCGGCACTTGCGGGATGGATTATACTTAATCAGGCAATGAGCCTTAGGGAAATATTCGGCTGTGTGCTTATGTTTGGAGCAATAACAATTGTTCAGCTGCCCGAAAGGCTACGAAAAACACCGTTGACAATATAAGGAGTGATGTGAGTGAATATCCCCCAATATGTAAAGGATGTTTTAAAATGTCTTAACGGCTGCGGCTATGAGGCATATATGGTGGGCGGCTGCGTGCGCGATTGCCTTATGGGAAATGAGCCAAACGATTATGACGTCACCACAAATGCAACTCCTCGGCAAATGCTCCAAATCTTTAAAAGCTTTAAAGTGATACCCACAGGCTTAAAGCACGGAACTGTTACTGTTGTGTCAGACGGTGAAAATGTGGAGGTAACCACATATCGAATAGACGGAGAATATGCAGACAACAGACATCCCAAAAATGTAACCTTTACCAAAAATTTAGCAGAGGATTTGTCACGCCGTGATTTTACAGTAAATGCAATGGCAATGGATATTGACGGCAATGTTGCAGATTTTTACGGCGGCAGTGATGATTTAAAAAACGGAATAATAAAATGCGTGGGAGATGCGCAAAAGCGTTTTGAGGAGGACGGACTACGCATTTTGAGGGCAATACGCTTTGCATCGGTGCTTGGCTTTGAGGTGGAGGGCAAAACTGCCGCGGCGGTTCACAGCAAGGTGCATTTGCTCGGTAATATTTCGAAGGAGCGCATTGCCTCGGAGCTTTGTAAGCTTTTGTGCGGCAAAAATGCATACAAAATTTTAAAAAGCTATTCAGACGTAATAAGCTATATTATACCCGAGATGGTTTGCAGCAATTTTGTTGCAATACAAAAATCGCAGCCCGATTTGTATGTAAGGCTTGCACTGCTTTTTGACAGCGCAGAGTCTGCGCAGAGTGCACTTATAAATCTCAAATTTGACAATTACACAAAGAGCATGGTAAAAGCTCTTATTGATGCACAGCTGCAGCCTTGTTGGAGCAAAAAAGATATAAAGCTTCATCTGTGCAAATACGGCGCCGAAAGCTTTAAGCGTCATATTGCTTATACCGAGGCAAAATGCAATGCGGATTGCAGCACACTTGCGGCACAATTTGAAAATATTATTGCCGATGGTGAGTGCTACAAAATAAATATGCTGCATATAAACGGCAGCGAGGTAATGACGCTTGGAGCATCGGGCAGGCAGACGGGAGCGGTTTTGCAAATACTGCTTGAGCAGGTTATTGATGGCACTCTTACCAACCAAAGAAAAGCACTAATGACTCAAGCGACAAAAATTATCAAAAACTTGCAAAAAAACACTTGACTATAGCACTGTGCAGTGTTATAATGCTAAATAAGTAAAGGCAAAGACCCGGAACAAGTAAGATTATGGAAATTTTTGAGAGAACTGTCGGTTGCTGCGAGACAGAAAAGGAACATAGTCCGAATACATCCGGAGAGCTGCGCACCGAACGGGAGCTTCCCAAGTAGGCTGCGACGGAGTGGCGGCCGTTACCCCGCTAAGAGTATAACCTGTATTTCAGGCGTACTTGTAAAGGATGTTGCTGCGAGGCAATGTCAAATTGAGGTGGTACCACGGGAATTATTAGTCTCGTCCTCATAATTTATATTATGCGGACGGGATTTTTTTCGTCCAAAAAAGGAGGAAGTTTTATGTTGGTAAAAATTTTGATGCTTGTGGTATTTTTCTCCGTAATGATTGGGGTAGGGCTTTATTGCCGTAAGCACGCAACAGATGTTAACGGTTTTGTTTTGGGCGGACGTTCGGTAGGCCCCTGGCTTACTGCATTTGCGTATGGTACATCCTACTTTTCGGCGGTTATATTTGTAGGTTACGCAGGTCAGTTTGGATGGAAATACGGCATAGCATCAACATGGATTGGTCTTGGAAATGCAATTATAGGCTCACTTATGGCCTGGGTAGTCCTCGGCAGAAGAACGCGCCTTATGTCGCAGCATTTGGAAAGTGCTACAATGCCCGAATTTTTTGGCAAAAGATTTAACAGTGCTGCACTTAAAATTGTTGCATCAATTATCGTATTTATATTTATGATTCCATACACAGCATCACTTTACAACGGTTTGTCAAGACTTTTCAGTATGGCATTCCCAGGTGTTGATTATTCGGTATGTGTAATTGTTATGGCTGTGCTTACAGGTATTTATGTTATAGCAGGCGGATATATGGCTACTGCAATAAATGACTTTATTCAGGGTGTCATTATGATTGTGGGTATAGTTGCGGTAATTGCTGCAGTACTCGGAGTTAACGGCGGCTTTATGGAATCTCTTGCAGGTCTTGCTCAGATAGAGGATGCTGCATCAGGTGTTCCCGGTGCATTTAACTCATTCTTTGGCCCCGACCCTCTTGGACTTATGTTTGTTGTACTCCTTACATCTCTTGGTACATGGGGACTTCCGCAGATGGTTCAAAAGTTTTATGCAATCAAGAGTGAAAAAGACATCAACAAAGGTACAATCATTTCTACTTTATTTGCTGTAATTGTTGCAGGTGGATGCTACTTCCTCGGTGGATTTGGCAGACTGTTTACCGACAAGCTTGAGTTTGCGGCAGACGGCTCAATTGTAGGCGGCTTTGACTCAATTATTCCTACAATGCTTTCAGGACTTCCTGACATTCTTATAGCTGTTGTAATTGTGCTTGTGCTTTCTGCATCAATGTCAACTCTTTCTTCACTGGTTCTTGCATCAAGCTCAACTCTAACACTTGACCTCATTAAAAATCATATTATAAAAAATATGACCGACAAAAAACAGGTACTCATAATGAGAGTGTTTATAGTAGTGTTTATTGTTATTTCGGCAGTTATTGCCATCAACAAAGACAAGCTCAGTGCCATTGCGCAGATGATGGGTATTTCCTGGGGTGCTCTTGCAGGTGCATTCCTTGCTCCGTTTATGTACGGACTTTACTGGAAAAAGACAACCAAAGCATCTGTGTGGGCATCATTTATATTTGGTGCAGGCATTATGATTCTCAATATGGTTGCAAAATCGGTATTCCCTGCAATACTTCAGTCGCCAATCAATTGCGGTGTTATAGCTATGCTTGGCGGTCTTATATTAGTTCCTGTAGTGAGCTTTATTACACCAAAGCCACAAAATGCACTTGTAGAGGATATTTTTGCGTGCTACAAAAAGAAGGTTACCGTTGATGTAACAGATTCACTTGGTGAGTAGTAAACAAATACCAAAGGCAATAATTTGTATTTAAACAGATTGTTGCCTTTTTTTGTGCGATAAAATTACTGCACTGTTTTTGGGACAGTACAATTTGTAAAATAAAGTCATAAAGTAAAGCTAAAGATTAAAGGAGATGTTTATTTATGACATGGGAATTGTATTTTACTATTTTGTGGTGCCTGGCAAAACCAGTGTTGTTTTTGCTTATACCTGCACTTGTGGCGGGCGAGTATCTTTTGTTTGGGAAAGTGCGGGGATAAAATCCTTGAGTTTTTCAACTGTATTGACTTGGGTGACAAAAAGATGGTACAATGTAACCATAAATACAAATTCTGTTTAGCCAACGGCAGAAAGGAAAAATTATGGTTGAAAAGATAAGAGAAGAATTTATAAAAATATATCAGCAAAATATCACCCGCGAGGGCAGCGACAAGCTCCTTGATTACATATGTCAAAGCGACTTTTTTCTCGCTCCCGCAAGCGCAAGGTATCACAGCTCGTACGACGGCGGACTTGCGCAGCACAGTATAAATGTGTATCACTGCCTCAAAGACTATATGTCTCGTGAGAGGGTAAAGGAAGCATACAAGCTTAATGCATCTGACGAAACAATTGCCATAGTTTCGCTCCTTCACGATTTGTGCAAAATAGGCTGCTACAAGGCAGGTGTGCGCAACGTAAAGGAAAACGGCGTGTGGAAGCAGGTGCCCACATACAATTTTGAAGACCCTATGCCATACGGTCACGGCGAAAAATCTGTTTATATAATAAACGGCTATATGCGTCTGTCCCGCGAGGAGGCTTTTGCAATCAGGTATCATATGGGCTTTTCGGGAGCTGAAGAGGCAAATATGGTAGGCAAAGCATTTGCTATGTTCCCCCTTGCATTTGCACTTTCCACAGCAGATATGGAAGCCACATATTTTATGGAAAGCGAAGACGGAAATCTCTAACTTTGCTCGATATGAAATAATGCTACGGATTATAAAATATAAAACTAAAGTTTTCTGTGAAATGAAATTAGCCTTTTTATATGCCGTAAGGCGATTTTATTACTTCTTCAATATTACATATTACTTATTACTTTCCAAAAATCCTCGCTTTTCAGGAAAAAGTGAATAGTGAAGAGGTAATAAGTAAAAATCCCCGTTTTTTCAAACGAGGATTTTTGGTGACCCCTACGAGAATCGAACTCGTGATTGCGCCTTGAGAGGGCGCCGTCTTGACCGCTTGACCAAGGGGCCGTATTCATAACAATACTATTTTATCATATGTTGGGGCGTAATGCAAGGATTTTTTAAAAAAATTGTGCATTATTTTAACAAAAATTAATGAAACTTTTGTGCACTAACCTATAACTCGATTTTCTGTGAAACGGACTTTTCGTTGAAATCTCGCAGAGAAATTGAATTACATTAAGCAAATATGTCCATTTTTTATGCATAGTTCGTTGTGTTGCAAAGTCCCGCATATTATAAACAATATTAGAGGTTTTATAAAAACTGTCAAAAGTTTATAAAATCTCTTTTGCTTTTTATAAAACCGATTATAAAAAATGCCTAATCTTTTATAATTTCAGTTCCAGAGTTATATAATTTCTGTCCTACCCTTTTATAAACAATTGCCGGTATTTTAGAAAATATGTCCGTTCTTTTATAAAAACTGTTAGAAATGCTGATTTGACAATATTTGCATACTTTTATATAATATAAGTATCGAAAAAGGGGGTGTATAGGTATGCACTTGAGCAAAATTATGGAAAAATATCCTAAAATAGATAAAAGACTAAAAGATTTAAAAAGAGAGTTAAAATCCCTGTCAAAAGAAGACTTGGCGTGGGTGTTAAAGGGCTTTTTACCACCCGAGAAAAAGGAAAAGCCAACCCGACCACTAACAGATTATGAAATCTTTATAAATAAGTATGGTTTAAAACCTGCCTGCCCTTACTGCACAAGCCGATTATATCAGCCACACGGATTGGACGATTATGGGAAACCCCGATATAAGTGCAGAAATTGTGGGAAAACCTATACTATAATGACAGGTACATTTGCAGATAAATCCACCTTTCCCCTACCTGTGCAGATTGCAATAATTAACTATACTTTAATGGGGTTATCCTTATCCGCTTGTCGGCGTAATTTAGAGGTTGATTACGGGTGGCATACCTCAGAAGGCACAATCTTGCTATACAGACATAAGTTCTTAAAAGCCCTTTTAGAACACTACGGAATGCCGAAGTTGTCGGGTGTAGTTCAGGTTGACGAAACTTATTTCAGGGAAAATCAAAAAGGTGCAATGGAATTGGTCAATGTTGCACCAACCGCAGTAAAAGAGAGAAAACCCCGACTTGAAAACACACATATCCCGTCCGAGCTTGGGATTTTTGGACCAGAGTTTGCCTGTGTAGTTACGGGAATTGACAGTAATGGTTATGTTGTAGCAGTTTTATCGGGATTAGGGAAAAGCAGTTCCCAAATCCTTGAAGATTATTTTAGTGATTATTTAGGAGATATAACCTTCCTTTGTAGTGACGATTATGATGCATACACTCGGTATTGTGATAATAATGCTATTCCGCACTACATACAACCTTCTGATATGAAGAATATAGTTAGAAGAGAGCAAAAGGACTGGGCAGAAAAGCATACTGGCAGAGAATTGGCAGAAGAAACAATCCTCAAAAGATATTATCAAACACAAGGACTTGACAGAGTGGAAAACTACGGAAGATTAAGTTTTGCAGAGTTTGAGAGATTAAAAGCCGAAAAACATTTGACATTAGATAACATTGACAGTTTTCATATTCAATTAAAGCGACATATCAACAAAAACTTGACAGGTGTTGCTACTGTGTATTTGCCTTTATATCTTGCGCTATATGTATTCAAGCATAATTGGAGTATCAGTCACAACAAACAACACCCTACCTCAAGACATGACGCTGAAAACATACTGATTGACTTACTGCAAAGCAGAGGAACAGCATACCGTAGTGAGGATATAAAGGGCGGGAATATTCTTGATTATGTAAAGCCAACCACCCATTACATAAACAATCTGCAAGAATTGACAGAAGAAATGAGAAAAAAGTCAAATGATATGGGCTTTACTTTTGACGAAAATGACAGGCTTTTAACATTTAACAAGAGAAAATATTTCAGGAATTGCGGAATAACAAAATTAAAGCAAATATGCAAGGAATATCATATAAAAGGATATACTGCCATTGATAGTAAAGACAGATTAGCACAATTAATCTGTGAATTGCCACAAGTCAATGACATTTTTCTTGGACTTGTTGCCGCAGACCATTTGCACTCACAATTTATGGAAGATATACAACTTATGATACAACAGGCAAAAGAACTTGACTAGATCTCAAAAGTGTCGGAAAAATGCGGAAGTTTTTCCGACCGCACTGTTTTTGTTAATTTTCCCCCCCTGAGAAGTATATTTTTTTAGAAAAATTAATGTGAAAACATATAAAAGTGTTGTTTTTCCCTTATTCGGGGATATTCACCAGAAGGAGATAACCATAGAATAAAAACTTTTAATATAAATAATTTTACAAAACAAGTTAAGGGTATTTAAAAAATGGGAAAAATATCTAAAAGTACTTGCAATTTGGGAAAAGATGTGTTATAATAAAATTAACAAATAGAGAAAAGGGGGAGATACCAATGGTAAGTAATTTTTCAAAGAGGTTTGACTCGGTTAGATTGCAGCTTTGGTTATGTTCCTCTGAAAATATAGAGATGTGAAAAATAAAGAAAGTTTGCAACGTAGCGTATAAGTCAATCCTCTTTGAACAGGGGTATTGATTTGTGCGTTTTTTTGTTATTTGGGATAGGTGGGATTATGTGTCATGTGGTTTTTGTGTATTTTTAAAAGTGAATAGTTGTGATGATTTTGAAAGGAGAAAAATAAATATGAAAAAAATAATATCTATCCTTCTTTGTGCTTGTTTGATGGCAACCATATCGATTGCGGCTTACGCTGATGGCACAATAAACAATAATATATATGACTTTATAAAAGCTGATTATTGTTATTTAACCGGATTGTCGGAAAATGAGGCGAAAGCTGTTTTTGATAAAATTCAAACTGAGAATATGGCTGCAATATTACAGTATGTGGAAACGACATATACGGAACTTGAGAATAATGATTTTGAACAAAACCTTATCTATATACAAGAAAATTATGAAGGTATTGTAGAGGGATTATCTGAAGAATATAAAGAAAAAATTGATTCATATATCTTATACATAGCACTTCAATATTATGAAGATAATTATGATGGACTCTCTGAAAGAGCTCCAAAAGAAGTGGTTGTTAATGAAGATGATATAATTCCTGTTACTGAATCTCTAATAGATACAGTAGATTTGGCTAATGAACCGGCGCCTGCTTTTGATGGCTATGTAAATATGAGAGTATTTTCAGATCCCAACGGCAGAATTGGTCTTTCTGGAGGATTTACTTATGAATCGGGAGCACATTCATGGATTGTTGTGTACAATAATTCGGGAGGCGATATTACTGTTGGTAGGATGACCATTGCAAATGGAACAGAAATTGCTATTGGTACATGGGGCAATCAGTATGTTAATAATGCTAATGTGTATCATTATGGTGTATGGTATAATCTCGAGCCGTATATGGCAAAGTATGAAGGAGCATATGCTGATAATGTTTCAAAAAATCGTCAACTTACAGAAGCAGACCTTGCAACTTTAAATAATTATATAAATTCTCATGATACATGGAGCGCAACAACAAATTGTTCTACATTCGCTGCAGGAGCATGGAATGCTGTTGCAGGATATAATCAGTTATCTGCCGGCATCATAAATACCCCAAAAAATTTGGCAAATAGCATAATAAATACTACCGTCTATACCGATGATTTAACTATGAGGTATTATTATCGTGTACACTATTCTAACGGTTCTGGTGCTCCGATAATGAGTACACGATTTACAAATACTTATTAAGATGAAAAAAATAATAATTATATTATTTTCGTTGTTGGTTGTGATAGCAGTTTCTGTATTAGTAGGGGTATTGATTGGTGGTAACGGATATGATGACCTGAGTTTTGAAAATCTTGTTTTAGATGATAAAAATTTCACAACAGATGTGTTTTTTTCTGGAGCAAGCGGTAAAACATTTAGAGGCTATAAATATAAAATTAATGGCGAAAATTTGTATTTAACTATCAATAGCGGATTGGCAATAAAAAATATTGGAACAAGTGATTTGAGGATAGAAATACATGATTCGCAATTAAGTTTTGTGAAAAATGTATATGTGAAAAGTGGGAAACAGACAAAGGTTATTATGAATAGGTAAAAAAACAGTAGTGAGAAAATTTTTTCTCGCTACTGTTTTTTTATAACGGTTTACCCGTATGCGATTATCGTGTACGGGTAAACCGTTATGCTATAGTTTTTCTGAACATGTTGACAAACATTTTTAGCTATGGTATAACAAATTATAAAATAGAGACAGTTAAAAATTTACAATTCATATCGTGGGCATGTTACAAACTTTGCCGATTTTTCATTATACAAAAACTAATTTCTTTGCGAAATCTCAACGAAAAAATTATTCCACAGAAAATAAAGTTATAGGTGCACTAAAGCACAATTGACAAAATGTGGTTTTGATGGTACTATTAAAATGTCATATTATTAAAATACAAAAGAAGGGAAGAAATTAATGATGAGAAAAAACAAAAGCAGATTGCTTGCTGTTGTTGCTTTGCTTGTTATGGCAATGCTCACAGTTATGCCATTTGCAGTTATGGCACAACCTGATGAGCCTATGGCAGCACAGGAACAGGTAGACCCTGTTGCAATCGACGAAACACCGCAGCAAGAGGCAGCTGCCGAGGAGGCTCCTTCAGAGGAAGCAGCAGAAGAAGAGGAAGAAAGTCCGTCAAAAGTGTACGGCACCATCTGGGCGTTGCTCCCACCTGTTATAGCTATCGGACTTGCACTCATTACCAAAGAGGTTTATTCATCGCTCTTTATCGGTATTGTGGCAGGCGGTCTCCTTTATTCAAACTTCAGCTTTGAAGGCACAATTGTACACGTGCTTTCCGACGGTTTTGTTGCAAGCCTTTCCGATTCGTACAATATGGGTATTATATTGTTCCTTATTGTACTTGGTGCACTTGTTGCAATGATGAACAAAGCCGGCGGCAGCGCTGCATTTGGTAAATGGGCATCAAAGCACATTAAATCAAGAGTTGGTGCACAGCTTGCAACAGTGCTCCTTGGTGTGCTTATATTTATAGATGACTATTTTAACTGCCTTACAGTGGGCAGCGTTATGCGCCCTGTAACAGACAAACACAACATATCACGTTCAAAGCTTGCATATCTTATAGATGCAACAGCAGCTCCTGTGTGTATTATTGCTCCTATATCTTCGTGGGCGGCAGCAGTTGCAGGCTTTGCTCAGGATTCGGGTATGAACGGATTCCAGTTGTTTTTGAGTGCAATCCCATACAACTTCTATGCTATTCTTACAATAGTTATGATGGTTGCTATTTCGCTCGCAAAATTCGATTACGGCCCGATGAGTCAGCACGAAATTAATGCGATGAACGGCGATATTCACTCTGCAAAATTGCATCAGATGGCACAAGAGGTTGAGAATGACAACCCAAAAGGTAAAGTAATCGACCTGGTTCTCCCTGTTGTTATACTTATCATTTCATGCGTAATCGGTATGATTTACTCAGGCGGCTTTTTTGATGCAACAAGCGAAAGCTACAAAAACATCATTGATGCATTTTCAAACAGCGATGCATCTGTTGGTCTTGTTTATGGCTCCTTTGTAACACTTGTTATCACAGTTGCATTTTATATGCTTCGCAGAGTATTTACATTTAAAGAATGTATGGAAGCAGTTCCCGAAGGCTTTAAAGCAATGGTACCTGCAATTATGATTCTTGCTTGTGCATGGACTCTCAAAGCCATGACCGACAGCCTTGGCGCAAAAGAGTTTATTGCAGCACTTGTTGAAGGCTCTGCAGCAGGATTTATGAACTTCCTTCCTGCAATTATATTCCTTATTGCAGTTGGACTTTCGTTTGCAACAGGTACTTCATGGGGTACATTTGGTATTCTCATTCCTATTGTTATTAGTGTATTTGGCTTTGACAGCGGTACAATTACAATTATTGGTATCTCTGCTTGCATGGCAGGCGCAGTATGCGGTGACCACTGCTCACCTATTTCGGACACAACAATTATGGCATCTGCAGGTGCACAGTGTGACCACATCAACCACGTTTCCACACAGCTTCCGTATGCAATTACAGTTGCAGGCGTATCATTTGTATCATATATCCTTGCAGGATTTATTCAGAATGCATATATTGTGCTTCCTATTTCAATAGTGCTTATGGTGGCTACATTGTTTGTGATTAAGGCAACACACAGACCTAAAAACGCATAAAAACTTTAAAACGGCATGCACCGTAAAAAAATAACTTCAGCATTTTGCTGAAGTTATTTTTTTAAATTTTTAACAAATATTTTGTAGTTATCTGCATATACTATATTGCGCAACAAATTTATCAGTGATTTTATCAATAAAAACATTGACAAATAAAACGTAATATGTTAAATTATATTTGTGGGGGTGAGAATTATGGCAAATATGACAAGCGCTATAAAAGATACCATTTCTATTTCGTTATTCAACAGAGGACTTGCAGGAAAGATTTTTGAAGATGTTAAACAAAGCGGAGCAAAGGTTGTTATAAAAAATAACACTGCAGAGTGTGTCCTTATGTCACCTGACGAATATGTCAGGCTGATGGATGAGGTAAACGACGCGCGGCTTTTAAGTCTAGCAAATGAAAGAATGCAAAATTTTGACTCCTCTAATCTGATTTCAAGCGAAAAAATATACAAAGATCTTGGTATTAATATTGAAGATTTAGATGCTATCGGCGAGGTGGAATTTGAATGAAGTGGAAATTAGTGTATCTGCCTGAAGCCGAAAAAGATTTTAGGAATTTAGACGGAAATGAGCGTATAGTTGTAGCAAAAGC
The DNA here is from genome assembly GCA_045633845.1 of Clostridia bacterium. Lineage (GTDB taxonomy): Bacteria > Bacillota > Clostridia > UMGS1810 > UMGS1810 > RGIG4708. Next base: position 28,375 of record JAZQZC010000019.1, on the reverse strand, counting down.
ATTAAATAAAGTTATTGAAAATCCTCTTCCTGTAAGTGAGGGTGGATATGGTAAACCTCTTGTTAACAAACAAGGTAACAATTTATCGGGTTTTCAGAAAATTAAGCTTAAAAATCTTGGCATCCGCATTGTATATAAGCTCGTAAAACTTGAGGGTCAGATGCTTGTTGTTGTAATAGGTGCAAGAGCGGATGACGAGGTTTATGATGTCGCCAAAAATCGTATTGACAAACACAATATATAAAATATGACAAAAATTCAGGTGTACCGCTATTTTGCAGCGGAATGCCTGAATTTTTATATTATAGGAAACTGTGTTGTTTTGTGTTCGCGAGTGAAATGAAAATCAGTTTTGCACGCGGATAGAGAGGCAACTGTAGCTTTCTAAAATCTTGTGGCACACAACTGAAACCACCACACCAAGTATTGCGCCTGCCACAACATCCGATGGGTAGTGAACATATAAGTAAATTCGTGAAAAGCCTATAAGAGCTGCAACAATATAAAAGGCAGCAGCATATTTTTTGTAATGGAGCGAGAGGGAGGTTGCCGCTGCAAAAGAGCTGCTTGTGTGCCCCGATGGGAATGAATATCCGCCGGGTGGGCTTATTATTATAGGGAAGTTTTCCACAATAAACGGACGCAGCCTTGCAAAAACATTTTTGAGTATTACATTGCCTATTACAGCAGTTGCAACAAGTGATACCGCAAGGCAAAGTCCTGCTTTGCGTGTCTTTTTAAACATGAGCATAACCACTGCGGTGATTATCCATAATGCTCCGTAATCGCCAAGGTGGGTAAAAAATCTCATAAACATATCTGTAAAGCTGTTTGTCAGATTGTTTTGTATAAAATTTAAAATTGCAAAATCCAATTGTGTTATCAATAGTGTCACCTCTGTATTTAACCATCGGAGTTCGGATAATACTCCAATGTCTATGATTATACTCTTAATTGAAGTATATGTCAAATTACAAAAATAATTATTGACGTCAAATGTGAAATTTGATATACTTTTATTAACAAAAAATTTTTAGGAGTGATATTGATGATTCGTGAAGCAGGTATTATGAAATTGTATCCCGGTGTGGTGGATGAATACAAAAAGCGCCATAACGAAATTTGGCCCGAGCTTGTTGCAGATATTAAGGAGCACGGTGCAAAAAATTATTCAATTTATTTTGATGAAGCTACAAATCAGCTTTTCAGCTATCTTGAAATAGAGGATGAAGAACTCTGGCAGCAGAGAGCGGGCGGTGAAATAACAAAAAAATGGTGGGCTTATATGGCAGACCTTATGGAAACAAATGAGGATAATTCACCTGTTTATATAGCTTTGCCCGAAGTATTCCACCTTGATTGATTTGTAAGGTTTAATATTAATAACTCTAAAGGGGATGTAAAAAAACTCTGGAACACAAAAGGCATTATTTAAGACTATTCAAATGTTAACAAATGAATAATAAATCATAAAATTTACCATAAAGGATGAAAAATATCTTTTTAAGATATTTTTCTCTTATGATTTGCCTTTTGTTACGAACAAACTTCGCCTCAGCAGTCGATTTCAACGACGCAACTTCGTCACTATGTGACTTGTTTTGTCGGAAATCTTTGCATAGGTGCTGTTAGCAAAATCAAAGATTTTGACAGCACCGCATCGACGTACCATCGTACGGTGGAGTGTTGCCCAAATCTATGATTTGGTACGCAACACCCATGTCAAAACCTCCATTGATACGAGCACCCTCATACGGTGCGAAGTAGAAATGCAGAGGTTGACGACCTTCGGGTACCCAAACAATGCCCGTAAACTGGCATTGTTTGCTCAGTTTGTCCGTTCCAAAGCTTTTTTCTTATCCCCAACAAAAGTGGGTGTAAAAAATCGTTAAGATTTTTTACACCCACTTAAATTCATCTCTTAATTTACAACAATTCTATTCCGTTTGCAGCACATTCATCAATCATTTGCTGAGGCCATACAGAGGATTGTACCTCGCCAACGTGTGCCTTATGCAAAAAGTACATACACATTCTGGATTGACCAATACCGCCTCCAATTGTGTATGGGAGCTCTCCGTTTAAGAGTGCCTTTTGGAATGGGAGGCTTTTGCGTTCTTCGCAGCCGCGTATTTTGAGCTGACGCAGCAGAGCCTCTTCATCTACTCTTATACCCATAGACGAAAGCTCAAGCGCAATGTCTAAAATAGGGTAGTACACAATAATGTCACCATTAAGTGTCCAGTCGTCATAGTCGGGTGCTCTGCCGTCGTGAATTTTGCCCGAGCGCATTGCTCCGCCAATCTGCATAATAAACACCGCGCCTTTGTCTTTGGCGATTGCGTACTCTCTTTCTTTGAGCGAAAGCTCAGGGTACATATCCTCAAGCTCCTGAGTTGTAACAAAGGTTATATCCTCGGGCAGATACACATTTGCAAAGTCGTATTCGTTTGCAATGTATCTTTCGGTATGCTTGAGAGAATTGTAAATACATTTAACAGCATTCTGCAATGTTTCCATTGTGCGCTGCTCTTTGGTAATGATTTTTTCCCAATCCCACTGGTCAACAAATACAGAGTGAATGTTGTCAAGGTCCTCGTCACGTCTTATGGCATTCATATCGGTGTAAAGACCTTCGCCTACATTAAAGCCGTATCGCTTGAGGGCAAATCTTTTCCATTTTGCAAGAGAGTGCACAATCTCGTATTCGCCGCCTATATCCTTTATGTCAAAGCTTACAGGTCTTTCCACGCCGTTGAGGTCATCGTTAAGACCTGAGTTTTTTTCTACATAAAGGGGTGCAGACACCCTTGTTAAATTAAGCTGTATGGAAAAATCTCTTTCAAAAAAATCCTTTACTTTTTTAATAGCAAGCTCTGTTTGCTTGATTGACAATTCGGATTTGTAATCCTTTGGAATTAACAAGCTCATTATTATCGTCTCCTTTATAAGCAAGGCACAAGCTCTATTTGTGTGCCGTCTATATATGCACCGCCGTCGGCGGTAGTAATCTCTTTTATAATATCGGGGCTGCCAAGGTTGTGAGCCTCGTATGTGTTTTCGCCCGTTTGCTTTGTAATCCACATTCCGTCAGGCTGTGTTTCGTTGCCTTTTGCCGAAAGTGCCACGCCGTTTTGAATTATGTAGTATATGTTGTCGTATATTTTATCTTCGGTAGATATGCTTACAGTTCCTGTAGCATCATCCCAGTCTACAATGCAGCCAAAGCTTTCGGCAATTGCACGCAAAGGGATGTAAGTGCTGCCCTCAACAAGCAATGCCTCAAGGGGCAGATACCCGGGCTTGCCGTTGGTGTAGTACACCGCCGAGCCGATAGAAAATTTTGTTATATCGGTATTCAAAACCGCTTTTGCAGTTTTGGTATTGTCATCCCAGTTGACTGTGGCGCCCATTGCTTCAAGTGTTGAGCGCATAGGCACCATGGTGGTGGAGCTTTTAAGCATTGGCGGGTTTGTATATTCAATAAGCTGTCCGTTTACATACACTTTTATTCCGCCCATATATCTGCTTTCGTCATTGTACGCAATGTTTTTTATGTCAATTTCGGCAGCGTCTTTTCTCAGCCAGCTGCTCAGCACCTCGTTTGTAACAGTGGAGTTCATATTGTATCGGTTGAGCATATACAAGCTTTCGGGGTTAAATTTTTTTACATAATTTACACCGATAGAGGTAGAAACTGTTGCTTTTACTCCCATACTGCGCAGCACCGCCTCACTTGTGGCGTCGTACCTGCCACTTGGGTATGCAACCACATTAACAGTGTGGCCAATCTGACCTTCAACCACCTTTTTAAAAAGCGAAAAGTCATTTTGCAGCACTCTTGCGTAGTCGAGCACGCTCTCATCCTCAAAGCGGAGTACATTTTCACGCGGGGTGTCTGCATCCTCAAAATCTGCCCACTGATGCATATCATAAGTGTGGCTTTGTACGGAAATAAGCTTTGACAAATTCATTTCCCTCGCCTGGTTGTAATTAAAATGGGGATTCATTGCATTGGCAGTGTCTTTGTAGTAGCTTTTGCCCACCGAAGAGCCTATTGCAAATATTGTTGCAGGGTAGCCGTACCTTTTGAGTATTGGGAACGCCTCGGTATAATTGTTTGTGTAGCCGTCGTCAAAGGTAATAAGAATTGGTCTGTTTGGCAGCACAGAGCCGCTATACACATAGTCTATAATATTTTGAAAGGTTACAGGGGTGTAGCCGTAATCTGTAATTGTTTTGAGGTTGCTTTCAAAAACCTCGGGTGTAATAGAAAAGTCGTCCTGCGCATTGCTTATAGAATGATACATAAGTATGGGCAGACGCACGGCATCGCGCTCGTCACCTACTGCATACGCTTGAACTGATGAAATTGTAATTAATAATGTCACAATAAGGCATATTAATTTTTTCATATGTAATCTCCGTTAATCTTTGTTAATCGTTTTTTGTGCTGTAATAACTCTGTCAAGACCTGCAAGGTCTTTCAATACTTTGATGTTGGTATATCTGCTTTGCAAAATGCTGCATACGTCTTTTGCCTGGTCAAAGCCTATTTCGTAAACTAACATTCCGTTTGTGTTTAATACATCATAAGCATTTTGGCTTATTTTGCGGTAAAAGTCAAGTCCGTCGTTGCCGCCGTCAAGAGCAAGGTGAGGCTCAAAGCCTGCCACGTCGGTGTCAAGGCCACTAATATCGCCCGATTTTATGTACGGAGGGTTTGACACAACAATGTCAAACTTCTCTCCAAAATTGTATTTTTGAAGTGCGTCTCTTAGCAGTACATTTACTCTGTCAGCCACGCCATGCTTTGCGGCATTTTGCTTTGCAACCTTTACTGCAACAGGGTTTATGTCGATGGCAGTAACCTTGGCAGCCTTTAAATAATAAGCAAGTGATACCGCAATTATGCCCGAGCCTGTGCATATGTCAAGAATATTTGCATTTTGTATATTGTGCTCTATAATTGCTTCTACAATATGCTCTGTTTCGGGGCGGGGGATAAGAATACCGGGCTCCACATCAAACTCAAGGCTCATAAACTCACGACTGCCTGTAATGTATGCAACAGGCTCGTGATTTGCACGTCTGTTTATATATGCAGTGTATTTTTGAAAAAGCTCATTTGGCAGCTCGCTGTTTGCATTGACAGATATGCTGATGTCGTCATAACCTGTAACAGATTTTAAAAGCACCCTTGCGTCCAGAGCATCAATGCCATTTTGCTTTAAAATATCACTGCCGTACTTAAGGGCATCGCGGATTACCATTTGTCATCCTCTTTGTTTTCGGGGATAACTGCTTTGAGCGAGGTAAGCGCAACCTCAAGCTGACTGTCATTCGGCTCTCTTGTGGTGAGATACTGCAAATACAACCCTGGTTTTGTAAGAATTTTAACTATTTTGCTATTGCTTCGTCCTGCAAATTTGAGTATTTCGTAAGACACTCCCGCAACCACAGGCAGCAAAAGCAATCTGTACAATAAACGCACAAAAAAGTTTGTGCCCTCCCACGGCAAAAGTGCAAAAAATATGATAGATATAATCATAACAATAAGCAAAAAGCTTGTTCCGCATCGTGGGTGGAGCCGCAGGCATTTTGCCGCATTTTCCACAGTTAGCTCCATACCTGCCTCGTAGCAGGCAATACTTTTGTGCTCTGCGCCGTGGTACTCAAATACCCTCTGAATATCTTTCATTCTTGAAATTAACAAAATATAAACTGCAAATATAAGCATTTTTATAATGCCCTCTGCAGTGTTAAGTATAACAGTGTTGCTTGTAAAATTAGACAAAAAGCTGGACAAAAAGTGGGGCAGCATCATAAACAAAAGCACGCTGAAACAAACTGCAACAATTACCGCAAAGTAAATTGCAATGTCTTTGATTTTGTCACCAAGCTTATCATCAAGCCATTTTTCAAATTTTGACGGCTCATAGCTTTCACCATCATCAAGGTCGTACTGGTCTGCAGAATACATAAGGCATTTTACCCCTGTAACCATAGACGAAAAAAAGTTTATAACACCGCGAAGCACGGGTATTTTAGCAAGCTTTGAAGTGGCAGCGTTTACAGGCAATTCCTGCATAACAATTTCGCCGGAGGATTTGCGCACTGCTGTGGCAATCAGCTTTGGACCGCGCATCATAACGCCTTCCATAACTGCCTGACCGCCTATAGATGTCATATGACAGCATTTGTTTTTGTTTTCACTCATAAAGCATAACCTCCTTTGTACAACTAATTTCCCATTATATTTGTATTATACTACAATGTTTTAAATTAGTCAATGAACATAATGTAAATGTTGATAACTTTTGAGTTCTGTTACACCAGGTACGAAATTTGAGCTCGGGTGGTCCATAATTTGAGCTTGGGTGGTTGATAATTTGGGATTGAGCAGTTCAAAATTTGGGCTCGTACAGGTTCATAATATGGGAACAATAAATAATAATATATAAAAATAAATATATAAACTTATATATTAAAATAACAATTAAGCAAATTGCTGCAACAAGCTCGCGCAATTTATATTATCATTTAAAAATTGTTATTTTTAGCATTTTTGGTAGGCGAAAATTTATTTGTATTTTGTTATCATTAAAGGTGTCATCAGTGGACATATTTTGTTTGTTGTGCACTGCATATCTATGTCATCAAATAAAAAAGCAGAGACCACCAAAACGATGGTCTCTTGCAATTAACAAAAGTACTTTTCTATTTGTTGTCTTGTTGATTTAAAGCTGCCCGAGGCAATGCTGCCCCTGCCGCCGCCTCTGCCCGAAAGAGCTTGGTTTGCCTGCTTTACAAAAGGCATAATGTCGCCGTTCTTTACCGCTATTGTGTATTTGTAGCCCTCATCATCGCTGCCTGTGACAGCTATTGCTACACCGCCTGCTTTTGGTGCAAGCTCGGCTGCAACTGTCTGCAAATAGTTTGCAGGCAGGTCATTGCAAAATACGCATATATTACCCTTGCTTGGCGCAGCAGATTGTGCAATGGATTTTGCCATCAGGTTGTACAGCTCATTTATCTTTTGCTTTAGCTTTCCGTTATCGTCGTTAAGCTTTTTTACCGCCCCCACAATTTCGGGCTGCTTTGCAGATAACAGATTTGAGATTTCCACATTTCTTTTGTATCTTTCGCCGTAGTCTGCAACCGCTAAAGAGCCACAAAGAATGTTGAGCCGCATACCGCCTTTGTAGTGGATGGCATCAAGTATTTTTATTATGCCTATTTCCCCTGTGTATTTTACGTGGGGAGCACAGCAGGCACAACAGTCCACATCACCTATTGTAACTATGCGCAGGCTTTGGGTTATTTCACTCTTGGCGCGGTAGTCCATATTTTGCAGCTGCTCTTTTGATGGGTACTCTGCGGTAACAGGCAAATTGCGGTAAATTGCCTCGTTTGCCTTTGCTTCTATAACTGCAAGCTGCTCGTTTGTAAGAGGCTTGTCAAGGTCCATTGTCACATAGCCGTCACCTAAGTGAAAGCCTACATTTTCGCATCCGTACAGCTTGTGGGCAATGCCGCATATAATGTGCTCACCGCTGTGATTTTGCATATTTGAAAAACGCAATTCAAAGTCTATTTTGCCCTGCACTGCTTTGCCTGCATCAAAGGGTGTGCTTGTGTAATGGTAAATCGTGTTGCCGCAAAGCTCCACGTGGGTGACCTCGACACCGTCTATTGTGCCTCTGTCTGCGCACTGACCGCCCTCCTCAGGGAAAAATAATGTCTGATTAAGCTCTGTTTTGTAGCCGTCTTTAACTTGCTGGCAGCTTACAACAGTTGCTTCAAAGTCGGTTGCAAAGCTGTCGTTGTCATATAATTTGATAGTCATAGTGGGTCTCCTTGAGTCATTTTTGGGACGGTGGGTGACAGAGGGGACGCACCTTTTGCAAAGGAACATCCCCCTGTCACCCAAGGTCGGTCTCCTTGAGTCATTTTTGGGATGGTGGGTGACAGAGGGGACGCACCTTTTGCAAAGGAACATCCCCCTGTCACCCAAGGTCGGTCTCCTTGAGTCATTTTTGGGACGGTGGGTCCCCAATCTGTCACTGCCCGAAAGGTGCGTGCCCGACCTGTTCGCACAACAAGCGAGGACACACCTCTTGCGAGGAATGTCCCCGTTGTCATGCGAATGTCCCCACTGTCACCCCGTTGTCATGCTGATAGCTCCCTTTAGGCAAGGGAGCCGATGCCGCACACTAGATATGTGTTATTTTAACAAATTATCAAGTCTTACTTTAACCTCTTTAAGAAAGTCCTCTGTGTTAACCTTTTTCTTGTCGGCAAGGGTGGAAAGAGCGTACAAATCGCCTGTCATAACACCCTCTTCAATAGTCTGAATTGTAGCTTTTTCAAGTTTTTTTGCAAAATCGCAAAGCTCCTTGCTGCCGTCAAGCTCGCCGCGCTTGTTGAGTGCGCCTGTCCACGCAAAAATTGTGGCAACACTGTTTGTAGATGTTTCTTCACCCTTTAAGTGCTTGTAATAGTGGCGCTGAACAGTGCCGTGAGCAGCCTCGTATTCGTAAATGCCCTCGGGTGATACAAGCACGCTTGTCATCATTGCAAGAGAGCCGTAGGCGGTAGCTACCATATCGCTCATAACGTCGCCGTCGTAGTTTTTGCATGCCCAGATGTATCCGCCGTTTGAGCGGACAACTCTTGCAACCGCATCGTCTATGAGTGTGTAGAAGTATTCTATGCCGAGTGCTTCAAATTTTTGCTTGTATTCGTTTTGGTAAATTTCGGCAAAAATGTCTTTAAAGCGGTGGTCATATTTTTTGGAAATAGTGTCTTTTGTGGCAAACCACAAATCCTGCTTTGTGTCAAGTGCAAAGTTAAAGCAGCAGCGTGCAAAGCTTTGGATTGAGTTGTCCTTGTTGTGCAGACCCTGAACTATGCCGCAAGTTCCGTCAAAGCTGTGTATAAGCTGCTTTGTAACGTTGCCCTCTTTGTCGGTGCACAGGAGCTCAACCTTTGAGCCCTCTTTAACCTGCATTTCGGTGTTTTTATATACGTCGCCGTATGCGTGACGTGCAATGGTAATAGGCTTTGTCCAGGTAGGAATATATGGAGTAATGCCCTTAACTATAATAGGTGTGCGGAACACTGTTCCGTCAAGAATTGCCCTTATGGTTCCGTTAGGGGATTTCCACATTTCTTTAAGCTTATATTCGTCCATACGTGCCGCATTAGGTGTGATGGTAGCACATTTTACCGCAACACCATATTTTTTTGTTGCGTTTGCGCTGTCGATTGTAACCTGGTCGTCAGTTTGGTTTCGGTATTCAAGACCCAAATCATAATACTCGGTGTTGAGCTCAATATATGGTGTTAAAAGAATGTCTTTTATCATTTGCCAGATAATTCTGGTCATTTCGTCCCCGTCCATCTCAACAAGGGGAGTTTTCATAACAATTTTTGACATAATGACATTTCCTTTCTTTAGTTGTTTTTTGTATAATTCAAAAGTCCGCCTGCGTAAAGCATTTCCTTCTGGCGGTCAGACACGTTGAGCACAACATTAAAGCTTGTGCCCTTTGTTTTGTTTGACGCACAAAGCACGTTGCCATTTTGTATCTGTTGTTTTACATTTTGGATAACTATTACGTCGCCCTGCTCAATGCCGTCGTAGTCGCTTTCATTTTCAAACACCAGCGGCAAAATACCTGCATTTACAAGGTTTGACATATGTATTCTCGCAAAGGATTTAACAATAACAGCCTTTACGCCGAGGTACAGCGGAGCAAGCGCCGCGTGCTCTCTTGAAGAGCCCTGTCCGTAGTTTGAGCCGCCTATTATTACGCTTGTGCCAAGCTCTTTTGCTCTTTGCGGAAAGCTTTCGTCACATACTGCAAAGCAGTGCTTTGAAATTTCGGGAATGTTGGAGCGCAGCGGCAGTATTTTTGCACCTGCAGGCATAATGTGGTCTGTTGTAATGTTGTCGCCAACCTTAAGGCTGCACTCGCAGTCAATTGTTTTAACAAGAGGCTCGGCCACAGGGAACGGCTTGATGTTTGGACCGCGGAGAATTTCCACATTTGCAGCCTCCTCCTCGCTTGCAGGAGGTGTAATCATATTGTCGTTTATAACAAACTTTTCGGGCAGTTTAAACTCAGGCATATCGCCAATGTCCCTCGGGTCGGTAAGCACGCCGTTAATTGCAGATATTGCTGCCATTTCGGGAGATACAAGATATATTTGCCCGTCTTTAGTGCCCGATCTGCCTTCAAAGTTACGGTTGAATGTTCTAAGTGAAATACCCTTTGAGTTGGGTGACTGACCCATACCTATGCAAGGGCCGCACGCACTCTCAAGTATTCTTGCGCCTGCATCTATCATATCGGAAAGAGCTCCGTTTTGAGCAAGCATATTGAGCACCTGCTTTGAACCCGGTGCAATAGAAAGTGACACATCAGGGTGAATGGTTTTGCCTTTAAGTATGTGTGCTACTTTAAGCATATCCATAAGTGATGAATTTGTGCATGAGCCTATACATACCTGGTCAATTTTGATTGCGCCCACCTCTTTGACAGATTTTACATTGTCGGGTGAGTGAGGGCATGCAAGGAGAGGTACAAGCTCTGAAAGATTGATTTGTACAACCTCGTCATATACTGCATCATCGTCTGCACAAAGCTCTGTATAAACATCCTCTCTGCCCTGAGCCGCAAGAAAGCTCCTTGTAATTTCATCCGATGGGAATATTGATGTAGTTGCGCCAAGCTCTGCACCCATATTTGTGATTGTGGCACGCTCGGGAACCGAAAGGGTTTTTACGCCATCGCCTGTGTATTCTATTATTTTGCCAACCCCGCCTTTAACGGTGAGTCTCCTTAGCACTTCGAGAATAACGTCTTTTGCAGATACCCACGGCTTAAGTGCGCCTGTAAGCTTTACATTTACAATTTTGGGATATGTAATATAGTATGCGCCGCCGCCCATTGCAACTGCAACGTCCATTCCGCCTGCGCCGATTGCAATCATACCTATACCGCCGCCTGTTGGAGTGTGGCTGTCGGAGCCTATAAGAGTTTTGCCAGGTGCACCAAAGCGCTCAAGGTGTACCTGATGGCAAATGCCGTTGCCCGGGCGCGAAAAGTAAATGCCGTGCTTTTTGGCAACAGAGCCTATAAAGCGGTGGTCGTCGGCATTTTCAAACCCCGATTGCAGGGTATTGTGGTCGATATATGCAACAGAACGCTCTGTTTTAACTCTAGGTACACCCATAGCTTCAAATTCAAGATAAGCCATTGTGCCTGTTGCGTCCTGAGTAAGTGTCTGGTCAATTTTGATTCCTATTTCCTTTCCTTTTACAAACTCGCCGTCAACAACGTGAGCCTTGAGGATTTTTTCTGCAAGTGTGAGTCCCATATGTATTACCATCCTTTAATAAAATTACATATATTATATATCTAAATGCCCTGCTTCGTCAAGATATATCGGCAGATATTTATTAGAAAAGCGGTTATAGGCTCGCCATTTTAAAGGAAAATCCCATTAGTTATTTATCAGCCTGAGCTTTTGCTCCCGTGTAAGCTTTTTAATTGAACATTCACGCTTTAATGCCTCGCTTTTAGTGTCAAAGCACTCAACGTGCACCATTTTAACAGGGAGACGGCACCTTGTGTATTTTGCGCCTGTTCCCAGGTTGTGAGTTTTTTCGCGCTCTTTTGGGTTGGTGGTATACCCACAGTAAAGAGTGCCGTCGGCGCACTCAAGTATATATGCATAATGTTTACCCATTAAATCCCCTCCATATGTTGACATTATATCATATTTAACCATAAAAATTCAATACTGTTGAATTTTGGTAAAATTTGTGCTACAATCTATTTAGCTGAATTGCTCTCTTTCGGCTAAGATACATAATGGGGTGATGTTGTGTTTAAGATAGGCACAAATATAATAGGTATAGGCGATGCAGGTGCTAAGGCAGTGACTAATTCGTCAAAATGCAATTTTACGGGAGCAAGGCTTGTTACTGTTGGGAGTAGTGCAAATTCAAAGGCAGAATTTGCCTGCGACTCCAAAATTGATTTTATGGCAATCGCCGAAAAGCTGTATATGTCACAAACCGACACATCCTTTGTAATTGCGGACTGTGCCGTGTCGCCCGATGCGGCACTGTGCTGCGAAATATGTGCAATGTCATCACGGATGAAGGCACTTACCGTTGCGGTTGTGCACATTCCATCATCAAAAGATGGGAGCTACAGCTCTGCAATGGAATATGTTGAGGAGCTCCACGAAATTGCGGATGGTGTTGTGGTTATGAACGACGGCTATATCGACAAATTTGATGTGGAGGCAGCAAGGTTTCTTTTTGCAGTTTCGTCGGCGTGCAATGTAAACGCGGAAAAGAGAATAGCAACCTATGAGGAGCTGAAAGAGGTATTTACCCAAAAAAACAATATATATTTTGCGTCGGTAAAAACAAATATTCAGACCGACAGCCACAAATACAAGGCTGGGTGCCTTGCATTGTGCCTTGATAGTCAGACGTATCTCGACATAGCGACCAATCTTACATATATTATCACATCAAACGGCGAAGCGGACAAAAATATCCTTGGCGAATACATAAATTGTGTTGACAAAAAGAATATTTCATATCTTTCGGCAAAAAAGCTGTGTGTGTCTCAAAAGGACGAACGTCTCGGCAAGGGCGAATTTATGTTTTCGGTGCTTGTGTCACAATAGGCTGATTACTTTTGGGTGACAGGGGGATGTGACAAACGGGGATGTTCGAGCTTGCACGTGCGTCCCCGGCTTGTCACTCTATCTGCCCCCATCTGTCACCGGCCAACCTTTGTTGTTCGTCACGACTCAGTGACAGATGGGGGACGCACCTTTTGCAAAGGAACTTCCCCCACTGTCATCTACGTCTGTCACCAGCCGTCCCCAACGGTTTCAAAAATGTTCAGAATGGAGATTATTATGAAACAAAAATTAAACAAAATCAAAAGGTTTTTTTGCGGCTTGCCATCAAAAACAAAAAGCTTTTTTGTAAAATTGGGCTTGGGTATCAAAAAAATTCCCCAAAGCATAAAAAGCTTTGCTGTGGGTGCAAAAAACAAATGCAAAAGCACTTTTGTAAATGTAAAAAAAGCAATATTGAGCAACAAAAAGGTGTACTCGTTTGTTTACAAAATAAAAGAGTTTTTTCTTTTTGTTGACGAAAACAGAAGGATTTCGTACCCTGTGCTCATTCTTGTTTATACGGTGGTGATTGTAGCGCTTACCGTGGCAGTAGAGAGGGCGCACATAGCTCAAAATCTTGCAATGAGCAGCGAACGCAAAATTGTTGAGGAGATGGAAAAAACACCTGCTCATTCAACACTTATGCTTTTGATGCAGGACCAGCCCTGCGTTGTGTCCGAAAAATGCACAGTAGAGTACAAGGGGAGTGTTTTTGAAAAGAAAATCAATCCCTCAAAAGCAGAGGAATTCGGCTCATATTACGAAAACCATCTTGAGAGCAATGTGTATATGGATGTGGTAATTGCATATACAAACACATCACAAAATATAATTAAGGGCAGCGAAGCAATAAAAATGACTGCACGCTGTGACAACACTGAGTACAATTGCTTTACTGCTATCGAAACTGACGAGGGCAAAAATATTGAATTTGCCAACAATATAGAAATTGCTGCAGGGCAGACCGTTTTTGTGCATTGTATTTTTGACGTTCCCTCAGATACAAAGGATGTAAGTACCAATATTATGGCAGAGCTTGTTGCGCATAACAAGGCATATATTATAGATGTTAAATAACGTAATTTATAAAACAAAAGGGAGAGATAAAAATTGTTGTAAACAAGGCGCTGCCCGCTTGTTTACAAACATATTAAATTTGCCCTTTAAATATATAAAAATACAATATTTGATGTTAAAATACATTTATACAACAATTGAAAGGAAAATTTTTATGAAAAAAATAATCTTATTATTAATCGCAGCAGCCCTTGTGCTTACAATGGTTCCTGCAATGGCGCAGCAAGCTCCCATAAAGGTTGTGCTTGACGGAAAGTACATAGAATTTGACGTTGAACCGCAAATGATAAACGACCGCACAATGGTGCCTGTCCGCGCAATTTTTGAAGCACTTGAGGCAACAGTCGGCTGGGATGATGCAACCCGCACAGTTACATCGGCAAAGGGTGATACAAAAATATCACTTACCATTGATGACAACACACTTTACAAAAACGGAAAAGCAATTGAGCTTGATGTTCCTGCAAAGCTTGTTGACAAAAGAACTCTCGTGCCTGTGCGCGCAATAAGCGAAGCATACGGATGCCAGGTAGACTGGAACGGCGGAATTAATACAGTTGTTATTGTTTCGGACCTTTCTGATGTTGAAATTACAAAAATAAATGACGAAAGCGTATCGGTAGGTTATTTTAACTACTGCCTGTACAATGTGGAAATTAGTCTGGCGCAAAGCCTAGGCACAACTCTTGAAGATTTTGACAGTATGTGGACATCCGAGCTTGATGGTGTTACATTCGGCAGATATGTTGCCGAAACCTGCGTTGAAAATATTGCACTTATAAAAAGCGCAAAATCAGCCGCCCAAAGCGAAGGCATTGCTCTTGACGATGCTGATATGCAATCGGTTGAAGATTCGATTTCCGTTTTCCGTGCAAATTATGTAAGTGATGAAGAATATGCTTCTGTTCTTGAAGTGCTCGGAACAACAGAGCAGGATTTAAAAGCTTATCTTGAGGATGTAGCTATCCTTAATAAGCTTTACAGCAAATACGAAAAAGATCTTGGTATGAGCGATACCCAAATAAAAAAATATCTTGATACCAACTATATCCAGGCACAACATGTTCTTATTTCAACACAGGGTCTTGACGATGCTGCAAAGGCAGAAAAAAAGGCACTTGCCGAAAAGGTTTACGGTTTTGCCCGCCAAGGTATGGACTTTGAAAAGCTTGTGGAACAATACGGCGAAGACCCTGGAATGACACAATCACCTGAGGGATATCTGTTTACAAAGGGCGAAATGGTAGAAGAATTTGAAACTGTGGCATTTGGTCTTAAAGTAGGCAAAATAAGCGGAATTGTAGAAACCGAGTATGGCTATCATATTATAAAAAGAGTGGAAAATACATATACCGACGAAATTTTTGAACAGGCAAAATCAATGCTTGTAGAAGATTCAATAGCAGATAAGTTGAATTCTCTTTCAAAAAATGCAACAATAGTAAATAACGAAGGGCTTATGTCAGTTATAACTCTTGTTGGAATATAATATCTGGAGGAAATTAAAATGCTTAATTTTTGTATGAGAGGTCACGATTTTGATGTAAAATCCATAGAGGGTGTTGCTCAAAAATGCGCAGAGCATAAGCTTTACGGAGCGCAGCTTGCAATGAATATAACTGTGCCCGATTATAAAGTGGGTCAGTTTACACCTGCCTATGCCGACCGAATAAAAGACATATTTGCAAAAAACGGAGTAAAGCTTGCAATTCAGAGCTGCTACATCAATCCTTCGTGTACAGATGTTGATGCACTCGAAAGCCAGCTTTTGAGATTTGAAGAGCAGCTCAAATACGCCCGCTTTACAGGTGCCTTTGCCGTTGCAACCGAAACAAACTGGGTTGGCGACAGCTGTGACCCAAAAGCAAATAATACCGAGCACGCATATCAGTATTGCGTAAAAAACTTAAAAAGGCTTGCAAATACCGCCGAAAAGCTTGGCGTTATGATTGCGGTTGAGGGCGTAAGAGTGTTTGTTATCAATTCGCCAAAGCGTATCAAGCGAATGCTTGACGACATAAACAGTCCCAATGTGCTTTGCATATTTGACCCGTTAAATTTTTTGTGCAAAGAAAATTATAATAATCAGGATCAAATGATAGATGAAGTATTTGAGCTTTACGGCGACAGAATTTGTGCAATTCATCTTAAGGATTTTATCGATGATGAAAACGGCTTCAGAATGGTACTTCCTGCAGAGGGTATGCTTAACATCAAAAAAATTCTTACATGGATTAAGCACAACAAGCCCGATATGCCGATTGTACTTGAAGAAACAAAAGAGTGCGATGTTGACAGAGTTATAAAAAACGTTCAGGCATTGTATGACACAATAGAATAAAATTTTATCCCGCGGATGAATAAGCCGCGGGATTTTTGTATATAATGCAACAAGAGGTGATTTATTTGTGGAATAAAATTAAACCATATGTGATTGCTGTTGTAGGCACTTTGCTTGTCGGAGCTCTTGCATCCCTTTTAACAAGAGGCAGTATGGATATTTACGGGCAGCTCAATCAGCCCGCTCTTGCTCCCCCTGAGTCAATATTCCCCATAGTATGGACAATACTGTATATACTTATGGGTATAGGTGCAGCTCTTGTTTATGTAAAGGGTGAAGAAATTTCACGCTCAGGTGCACTCAAGGTGTATATTACACAGCTTATATTCAACTTTTTGTGGACAATAGTATTCTTTAACTTACAATGGTTCCTTTTTGCATTTATATGGCTGCTCATTTTGTGGGTGCTTATTATCGTTATGATTGTAAAATTCTATCGCATAAGCCCCCTTGCGGCATATTTGCAAATTCCGTATCTTTTGTGGGTAACCTTTGCGGCATATCTTAATTTTATGATTTATATTTTGAATTAATTTAGCTGTAAAAATAAAGGATTGAATTATGGTTTAACCAACAATTCAATCCTTTATACTTTGTATTTAACCAAAATAACTACTCTGTATATTCAATTATATCAGAAACCTTGCAATTAAGTATTCTGCAAAAATCGTCTATTTTTGCAGTGGTTATTCCGTTGCCTTTTTTCATTCTGTCTATAGTTGCACTGCTTATGCCGTGCTTGGTTATAAGCGTGTATGTGGTTATATTCAATTTTTTAAGTGTATTCCAAAACGGGGCATAACTTATCAACAATATCACTTTCCTTTTATTTCTATACTTTAAGCATAAAATACTATCTGATTATTGACAATAGTCATAAATATGACTACAAAAATGAAATTTTTAATATTTTCTTGCCTTTCGATTTTTTGTGTGATATAATTTTAATATACAAAAATAATTAACGGAGGTAAGTTGTTATGAGTAAATATGCAGGTACACAAACCGAAAAAAATCTCGAAGCTGCTTTTGCAGGCGAATCGCAGGCACGCAATAAGTATACCTATTTTGCATCTGTTGCAAAAAAAGAAGGATATGAGCAGATTGCTGCACTGTTTTTGAAAACCGCAGATAACGAAAAAGAACACGCAAAAATGTGGTTTAAAGAGCTCGAAGGCATTAGCGACACAGCTGCAAACCTCGGCGCTGCAGCAGACGGTGAAAACTACGAATGGTCAGATATGTACGACGGCTTTGCAAAAACTGCCGAAGAGGAGGGCTTCCCTGAGCTCGCAAATAAATTCCGACTTGTGGCAGCTATTGAAAAATCACATGAAGAAAGATATCGCGCACTTCTTAAAAATGTAGAAACTGCAGAGGTATTTGCAAAGAGCGAAGTAAAGGTATGGGAATGCCGTAATTGCGGACACATTGTTGTAGGCAAAAAAGCTCCTGAGCTTTGTCCTACTTGTGCGCATCCGCAGAGTTATTTTGAGGTTCACGCAGAGAATTATTAATAAAAATACAGAGCAGCAATATATGCTGTTCTGTATTTTTTTGTATTCAAATACTTGAATAAAACCCAATTTTGTGATAAAATATAATATCATCATACAGGAGGGATGCATTATGAGTATTAAAATTGGTATATACGGATATGGCAATCTTGGCAAGGGCGTTGAGTGTGCCATTCGTCAAAACAGCGATATGGAGCTTGTTGCAGTGTTTACACGCAGAAATCCCGAAACCGTTAAAATAGCAACAACGGGTGTTCCTGTTTATCACTGTGACAAAGCAGTAGAATTAAAGGATAAAATAGATGTTATGATACTTTGCGGTGGAAGTGCTACAGATTTGCCTGTTCAGACTCCCGAGCTTGCGCAGCATTTTAATGTTGTAGACAGCTTTGACACACACGCAAAAATACCCGAGCATTTTGAAAATACAGATGCAGCAGCAAAAAAATCAGGCAAAATAGCAATGATTTCTGTTGGCTGGGACCCGGGTATGTTTTCGCTTAACAGAATGTATGCAGGTGCGGTGCTCCCCGACGGTAAGGATTACACCTTCTGGGGCAAGGGCGTAAGCCAGGGTCACTCCGATGCAATCCGACGAATTGAGGGTGTGCTTGATGCAAAGCAGTACACAATTCCTGTGCAAAGCGCGCTGGATGCAGTTCGCAGCGGCGCCAATCCCGAGCTTACCACAAGACAAAAGCACACAAGAGAGTGCTTTGTTGTGGCAAAGGATGGTGCAGACAAAGCACAAATTGAGCAGCAGATTAAGAATATGCCCAACTATTTTGCCGATTATGACACAACTGTTCATTTTATATCACAAGAGGAGCTTGAGAGTGAACATAGCGGTATCCCTCACGGCGGCTTTGTAATACGCAGCGGCAGAACTGGCGCAAATCTCGAAAATAATCATATTATCGAATACAGCTTAAAGCTTGACTCAAACCCTGAGTTTACTTCTTCGGTAATTGTTGCATATGCACGTGCGGCATACCGTATGAACAGTGAGGGTATGTGCGGCTGCAAAACAGTTTTGGATGTTGCCCCTGCGTATCTTTCACAAAAAGACGGAGCAACACTTAGAAAAGAGCTGTTGTAAGCCTTGTCATACTAAAAAACGAAAGGTGGTTTTTGCAATGATAGATATGCATTCACATATTTTGCCCGCAATAGATGACGGAGCAAAAGATATACAGCAGTCACTACAAATGCTTGTGGAAGCAAAACGTCAGGGAGTTGATGTATGCGTTGCTACCTCTCATTGCGAGTTGCACAAACAAAATGCGGTTGATGATTTTTTAAATAGCCGCATCGATGCATACAATGCATTAATGCAAGGGTCGCACAACTCTGACATTCCCAAAATAATACTGGGAGCAGAGGTTTATCTGGATAACGATATAAGCAAGTTCCCCGATATACAAAGGCTTTGCATTAACGGCACAAATTTTATGCTTGTTGAGTTTGGCAGAGGTGTGCCCACCGATAATTATTCCGAATGGCTGTACAACCTTACCATAAAGGGCATCACACCCATAATTGCCCATATAGACAGGTACGCACAGCGCAGTGAAATGATAAAAAGCTTTGACGGTATCAAAATTATATATCAGGTTAACAACGAATGTGTGCTTTCTATGCCCGGTCGCAGGTTTTTAAAAAAGCTTGCGCCATATACAGTTGTAATGGGCAGTGATATGCACAACACAAGCAGCCGCCCCTGCGATATGAAAAAGGCGTACGATATACTGGCAAAAAAAAGCCCTGCAAGCGTTGATGCGCTGTATAACGCAAATGCAAAAATGATATTGAATTTGTAAAGTGACAGTGGGGGAAGTTCATATGACAACGGGGTGACAGTGGGGGAAGTTCCTTTGCAAAAGGTGCGTCCCCCATCTGTCACTGCTTTTTGTTCGCTTGGGCAACGAGGACACACCTTTGACAAGGAATGTCCCCGTTGTCATGCGAACATCCCCCACTGTCACCTGCCAAAACGCCACCTGAAAAAAACAGTTTGTAAATCCTTTATCAAGGCAGTTTGCGGATTGCAGCATTTCTATAAAGCACGCACTCTTTAGCAAAATCGGTGCAAAACAGAGTCTGCCTATGATATGGTTTTTACAAGTTGTTTTTTGTGACATCTTTTTTTGCGGTAAAATTTCAAAAACAAAATAAGTTCCATACCATTTTGAAATTTTAGCGCAACGAGCGAAAAAATTTGAGCGATTTTGCGCGTGCCGCAAAAAAATATGGCTCAAAAATTACAAATTGTTAAACCACTTATCATCCGCAGACGACGTTTGCACCGATTTTGTGGGAATATTACAAATGCTTTTTCATATGTGCAAGGGCGCTTTTTTCGAGCCGCGATACCTGAGCCTGACTTATGCCAAGCTCCTTTGATACCTCCATTTGTGTTTTGCCTTTAAAAAATCTTAAGTTTAAAATATGCCGTTCCCTGTCGGCAAGCTTTTTTATTGCATCACGTATGGCAATGTGCTCCACCCAGTCCTCGTCGTTGCTTTTGTCGTCGCTCAGCTGGTCCATAACAAAAATTGCATCTGTTCCGTCGTTGTAAACAGGCTCATAAAGCGAAACGGGGTCTGCAATGGCATCAAGAGCAAATACTATATCCTCTTTTTTTACTTCTATTTCTTTGGCAATTTCGTCAATTGTTGCTTCGCGTCCTTTTTCTTTGGTGATTTTTTCTTTTGCAATAAGTGCCTTGTACGCAATGTCACGAAGTGACCTGCTTACCCTTATTGAGTTGTTATCTCTTAAGTATCTGCGTATTTCACCTATAATCATAGGCACTGCGTATGTGGAAAATTTTACATTCTGACTTGTATCAAAATTATCAATGGATTTTATAAGGCCTATTGTTCCCACCTGAAACAAATCGTCGGGGTTTTCGTTGCGGTTGCCAAACCGCTGAATTACCGACAATACAAGCCTTAAGTTTCCTTGCACAAATTCCTCTCTCGCTGTCATATCACCCTGCTTTATGCGCTCAAAAAGCTTTTGCTTTTGCTCGTCGCTCAGCACAGGCAGCTTTGATGTGTTTACTCCGCAAATTTCCACCTTGTTAATCAAAGACGCTCACTCCTTTACACTAAATTATTGCCGCGATAATTTGTTTTTATACTTTATGTTGTTTTGTAAATATGCATATAAAATTTAAAAAAACGTTGCTTTTTTGATGGTTATGTATAAAAATAGGATTTTTTTTCAAAATATACTTGAAATATATCGGTAAAAATAATAAAATATAGTTGTGTATGTATTTATAAAATAAAGTAGAAGGAGTTGCTCATTTTGGCTGATCTTTATGCTTTGGCAAAACAAGCAAAACAAGAGAGATTAAACATAAACATAGCTCTTATGCAATCGGGGGTTGTAATTATCGACCCTGACAATACTTATATTGAGGCTGGTGTTAAAATTGGCAAAAACACCGTTGTGCAGCCCAACTGTCACTTAAAGGGTGACACACAAATCGGAGAAGGATGCCAAATCGGCCCCAATAGTATAATTGAAGATTGCACAATCGGAAATGAAACCACAGTTCTGAGCTCTGTGCTTACAAAAAGCAAGGTGGGCAGCAACACAAGTATAGGGCCTTTTGCATATATCAGACCAAACTGTGAAATCGGCAACAAAATTAAGGTTGGTGATTTTGTTGAGGTCAAAAACTCAAAAATTGCCGACGGCACCAAAATATCACATCTCACATATGTGGGTGACAGTGATGTTGGCAGCAATGTCAACTTTGGCTGCGGAACTGTAACCGTCAACTACGACGGTGAGCACAAGCACCGCACTATTATAGGCGACAATGTATTTATCGGGTGTAATGCAAACCTTGTTGCACCTGTAAAAATAAACGACCATGCATTTATTGCTGCAGGCTCAACCATTACAGATGATGTGGAATCTGACGCACTTGCAATAGCAAGAGCACGTCAGGTTGTAAAAAGCGGATGGTATAAATAAACCCGGGAGGATTTTTCAAATGATAACACACGGTAATAACATTAAAATTTTTACTGCAAATTCAAATCCTGCATTTGCTGCCGCAATTGCAGAAAAGCTTGGCACAAGGCTTTGCGATGCCGAAGTGGGCAAATTTTCGGATGGTGAAATTTTTGTTAACATCAACGAATCTGTCAGAGGTGCAGATGTGTTTGTTGTTCAGTCAACCTGCTCACCTGTAAACGACAACCTTATGGAGCTGCTTATAATTATCGATGCATTAAAGAGAGCTTCTGCAGGCAGAATAACAGCGGTTATTCCTTACTTTGGCTATGCAAGACAGGAGCGTAAGGCAAAAGCAAGAGATCCGATTTCGGCAAAGCTTTGCGCAAACATTATCACAAAAGCAGGTGCCGACAGAGTTCTTACAATGGACCTTCATGCAGCACAAATTCAGGGTTTTTTTGATATTCCTGTTGACCACCTTCTCGGTGCTCCTATTCTTGCAAATTATTATAAAGAAAAGTTTGCAGGCAAAGAGGATGAAACAGTTGTTGTATCTCCTGACCTCGGTTCTGTTACAAGAGCACGCAAGTTTGCAAGCAAAATAGATGTGCCTCTTGCAATTATTGACAAAAGACGTCCAAAGGCAAATGTATCCGAGGTTATGAACATCATCGGTGACATCAAAGGAAAAAATGTTATTCTCGTTGACGATATGATAGATACTGCAGGCACAATTGTTAACGGTGCTCAGGCACTCAAAGACCGCGGTGCAAAAAGCGTTTATGCCTGCTGTTCACATGCAGTACTGTCGGGTCCTGCAATTGAGCGAATTCAGAATTCTGTTATTGAGGAGCTTCTTGTTCTTGACACAGTTCCGCTTACTCCCGAAAAACAGATAGACAAAATCAAGGTTTTATCAGTTGCTCCTATTTTTGCCGAAGCAATTGACCGAATTTACGAAAATGTGGCTGTAAGCCCGTTGTTTAACTGATAGCCATTGGGGTATTATCCGAACTCCGATTTAAATATATAAAAATTCCTGTAAACTGTGTTAAAATGCTCGCAAATACATCAAGTATTCGCTGCGCTTTTGCCTTGTTTACAACAATTTTTATTATATTTAAATTCTCTTACCTGAAAGGCTTGAATTTTTGAGGGGTTTTTGGTGCGGAGGACGAAGGAATGCTCGTGCCTTTCAAGGACGGCAATCCAAAAAGCACCGAAAATACTGACTTTCAGGCGGGTTCGGATAACACTCCAATGGCTATACATAAGGTCTTGAAACAGTTGTGACAGTGGGGGAAGTTCGCATGACAACGGGGACATCCCCTTTTGTCTTGGAAAGGTAGTTATATGTATCTTATTGTAGGCTTGGGTAATCCCGAAAAAAAATATGATCTCACAAGGCACAATGTCGGCTTTGATATGCTTGACGTTTTTGCATCAAGCGAAAAAATACAGCTTAATAAAACCAAATTCAAGTCGGTTTACGGCGACGGAACCATATGCGGTGAAAAAGTAATACTTGCCAAGCCTCAGACATATATGAATAATAGCGGCGAGGCTGTACGCGACATTGCTTCATTTTACAAAATTCCACCTCAAAATATAATTGTTCTTGTGGACGATATCAACTTTGACACAGGTGTTTTGCGCATACGTCCAAAGGGTAGTGACGGCGGTCACAACGGGCTTAAGTCAATTATTTATCATTTAAGCAGTGACCAATTCCCACGCATACGCATTGGTGTAGGGGCAAAGCCTCACCCCGATGCAGATTTGGCAGCACACGTTCTGGGCAGATTTTCAAAGGACGAAATTGCAGTTCTTGACAAATCGGCGCAAAATGTATGTGGGGCAATACGCCTTATAATTCAAAACGGCAATTGCGATATGGCAATGAATAGATTTAACGGAAAGTGATATTATGTTTTTTTCGCACATTTTAGACGATATGCCGTCATACCGCGCTCTGTGTGAGTGTGTAGGTAGGGGTAGCGGCCCTGTTCACGTTTACGGCTTGTCGGGCAGTCAAAAAAGTCACTTAATATATTCTCTTGGCAAAGCAACAGGCAAAAAATGCCTTGTTGTTGCACAGGATGAAACACAATCAGGAAGGATAAAGGATGATTTATCGTTCCTTTTTTGTAATGGAGTTTTTGGGTATCCTGCACGTGAATATGTGTTTTATGATGTGGATGCCGCAAATCACGGCGGCGAATATGCCCGCATAAAGACCCTTGCAAATATGCAAAATGCAAATGCAGTTGTAACCACAATGAAAGCAATGGTGCAATACACCATACCCAAAAATGTTTTGGACAAATACACAACTCACATAAGCTGCGCAAGTTTAATCGACGCAGATGAGCTGTGCAAAAATTTAAACACTGCAGGGTACAGACGTACCTCACTTGTTGAGGGTGCAGGGCAGTACAGCCGCAGAGGCTCTATTATAGATGTGTTTTGCCCTTTGTACAAATACCCCATACGAATAGAGCTTTTTGATGATGAGGTAGACTCTATCCGCGAATTTGACAAAGACAGTCAGCTTTCACTCAAAAATATAACCGAATGTGTAATTACTCCTGTAAGGGAGCTTATATATAACGACAGGGAGCTTGATGAATTAACCGAAAAAATCTCCCGTCAGAAAAACGAAAATTTAAACAGCGATATTACAAAGCTTAAGGCGCAGCATTACATTCCGTCATCAGACAAATATATGCCCTTTGTGTATGATGAAATTACCACTCTTTCACATTATATAGATGATAACTGGATTGTAATATACGACGAACCAACCGCTCTCAGTGACAGTGCCGACGGTTTTTGCACCGATACAGGCGCAATTATAACCTCAATGCTTGAAAAGGGCATTTTTCCAAAAACAAAAAAGCAGTATTTTTTAAGCTATGCAGAGGTTACGTCGCGTCTTTCGGGAGGCGCTCTTGTAAGCATAAGCACCCTCTCGTACACAACTCCTCAAATTTTGCCTAAGGAGATAGTAAACTTTACTGCCAAGCAGGCACAGAATTACAGCGGCAATACAGATTTTTTAATAGAGGATATTAAATTCTGGAAGTCAAACAACTACAGGGTTATTATTGTTGTGTCACAAAAAAAGACAGTTGCTTCAATGCACACAATGCTTGATGATGCAGATATTGAGGCAACAATTTTGCAAAATAACAGTGCACTGCTCCCTTACGGAACAGTTGCAATATGCGAGGGTGATTTGAGCCATGGCTTTGAATATCCGTCTGTTCGCACTGCGGTAATTTGCGAGGGCGATATTTTTCAAGCCCGCAAAAAACGAAAATCCATTTCGTCTGCTGCAAGTGCAAAAGACAAAATACGCAGCTTTGACGAGCTGTCGGTGGGTGATTTTGTTGTGCACAATGTCCACGGCATAGGCAAGTATGTTGGTCTTGCTCAGCACAATGTGGGCAATATCATAAAGGACTTTTTAAAAATTCAGTACAAGGGCACAGATGTGCTATACATCCCAACAAATCAGCTTGAAAGCATACACAAATATGTGGGCGCAAGCGAAAATTCGGCAGTCAGCCTCAACAGTCTCAACGGCTCAAAATGGAAAAACACCGTAAAAAAAGTAAAGCAAAGTGTAGAGGAAATGGCAGGTCAGCTCATACAACTTTATGCCGCCCGCGAGAGCATACAGGGTCACGTTTTTGAGCCCGATACTGTGTGGCAAAAGGACTTTGAGGACGATTTTCCATTTGAGGAAACTCCCGACCAGCTTAAATGTGTTGAAGAAATAAAAGCCGATATGGAAAAGGGCAAATGTATGGACCGCCTTTTATGCGGCGATGTTGGATACGGCAAAACAGAGGTGGCAATGCGCGCTGCGTTCAAGTGCATTATGGGCGGCTTGCAGGTTGCATATCTTGTGCCTACCACGCTACTTGCGCAGCAGCACTACAACTCCTTCCGCTCACGTATGGAGAGCTACGGAATAAACGTTGAGCTTATGTGCCGCTTTCGCTCTCCAAAGCAGCAAAAACAAACTCTCGAAAAGCTTAAGCACGGCAGTGTGGATGTTGTAATCGGTACTCACAGGCTTTTGTCAAAGGATGTTGAATTCAAAAACCTGGGGCTTCTTATTATAGATGAAGAACAGCGCTTTGGCGTTGGCCACAAGGAAAAGCTCAAGGAGCTCAAAAACAATGTGGATGTGCTGACCCTTACTGCAACTCCTATTCCCCGTACACTCAATATGGCAATGGTGGGGATACGCGACCTCAGCGTTATTACAAGCCCGCCTCAAAACAGGTACCCTGTGCAGACCTTTGTAATGGAATACAACGGCGATGTAATCAAAAATGCCATTGAGCGTGAGCTTGCAAGAGGTGGTCAGGTGTATTATTTGTCAAACCGCGTAGACAACATTGAGGTAAAGGCGGCAAACCTGCGCCGTATGCTGCCCGATGCGGTAATAGAGGTTGCCCACGGTCAGATGACAGAGCGTGAGCTTGAGAGCAAAATGCTCGATATGATGAACGGCGACATAGATGTGCTTGTGTGCACCACCATTATAGAAACAGGCATCGACATCCCCAATGTAAACACAATGATTATTGACAATGCAGATATGCTTGGGCTTTCGCAGCTTTATCAGCTGAGAGGCCGAGTGGGCAGGAGCGGAACTCTTGCTTATGCATATTTAATGTATCAGGGCAACAAGGTCCTTGACGAAACTGCCCGCAAAAGGCTTTCGGCAATACGTGAATTTACCGAGTTTGGCTCAGGCTTTAAAATTGCAATGCGTGACCTTGAAATACGCGGTGCAGGCAATTTGCTGGGCAAAGAGCAGCATGGCAATATGAACCTTGTGGGCTACGATATGTACTGCTCGCTTCTTGGAGAGGCGGTGGCGCGGCAGAGGGGTGAAGCGGCTCCTTCCAAAAAGGATGTTCAAATAGAGCTGAAAGTGGATGTTCACATCCCCGACAGCTATATAGAGAACGAGGAGCAGCGCCTTGACACATACAAGCGTGTATCGGGGATTTACTCAGAGGAGGATTATTACAGTATGCAGGCAGAGCTTATTGACAGGTTTGGCGATATGCCAAAAAGCGTTGAAAATCTTCTCGATTGTATGTACATCAAGTCAATGTGTGAAGCTCTTGGTATAGAGTCTGTTGTCCGCGACAATGGCGATGTAATGTTTACAATAGGCAACAACAATATCTCTCCCGAGGCAATTGTTACTGTTATTCACGATTTTAACGGCAAAATTATGTTTTCTTCAGGTGAAAAATCATATTTGTGTTACAAATATGCAGATAATTTGTTATACAATATTAAAATTATATTACAAAAACTTATAAATTTAACACAACAAACAAACGAGCAGTTATAATTAGTGTACAGAAAGGATGAATTACTATGAAAATAAAAAAATTATTATCTTTAATAGTATGCGTAGTGCTTTTCAGCGCACTTTTTAGTGGCTGTATTGTAAATACCAACCCTGCCGTAAGAGTAAACGAAACCGAAATGACTCCCGACGAATTCGGATATTATGTGTATATCTCACAGTCGCAGCTTCTTCAGGAATCGGGCATTGACACAACCGATGCAGCAGCCGTTTCGGAATTCTGGCAGACAAAAACAGACGGCAAAACAAATGCCGAAATAGCATGTGAAAATGCAGCAGATGAAGCTGTATACATTCTTGTTCAGTACAACAAGGCATTAGAGATGGGTATACAATTTACCGAAGAGGACCAGGCAAGCCTTGACAGTGACATTGCAAGTATGCAGGAGCAGATGGGCGGCGAAGCAGCATACAATTCACAGCTCGCAATGATTGGCACCACACCTGAGGCATTTAAAGAGCTTTATAAAAAGAACATTGTTGCAGGCAAGCTTTACGACAAGCTTAAAGAGGATGGCACACTTACAGTTACCGATGAGGATGTAAAAAATTACATTACCGAAAATTATATCAAAGCACAGCACATTTTGTTTATGACACAAGATCCTGCAACAGGCGAAATATATGATGAGCCTACCAAGGAGTCCAAAAGACATGTAGCGGAAGAAACTCTCGAAAAAATCAAAGCAGGAGAGGATTTTGTGGGGCTTATGAATGAGCTCAGCGAAGATACAGGCCTTGCAGAATACCCTGACGGCTACGAATTTACAAAAGGTGTAATGGTTCCTCAGTTTGAAGAGGCTGCATTTGCACTTAGCGAAAATCAGGTGAGTGACATTGTAGAAACCTCTTATGGTTATCACATTATAAAAAGAATTCCTTTTGAAGTTAACGACGAAAAATTAGCCCAGTACAGCGAAGCTGCAAAAGCAGCTTGCGAAACAGAACGTATGGACGCAATGACAGAGGAATGGGAAAAGGCATCATCTGTTAAGGTATTTAAATCAGTTATAAAAAAATTCAGATAAGTAGTTTATTTGTATAAAAAAGCGGCGAGCAGCCGCTTTTTTAATTTCCCGCAATTATTTTGCGACATAATGCGCGTGTGGTGCAGGTGTATAATTGAAATACTCGATGTAGTGTGGCAGGATTCGAACCATCAATGCCTGACATCTGAAATTTTTGAAATCTTTCAGATTATCGGTTTTGACGGGCGTCAGCCCGCCTGCAACCTGTCGCTCTGAAATCTTAACAAAAATTTCAAGATGGCAGGTGCAAAGCAGTTTCACATAGAAAAATTTTTCTGAAACAAGGTAAATTACGAAGGGAATACTTTCGTAT
>JAZQZC010000018.1:0-35152 GCA_045633845.1 Clostridia bacterium | reverse complement strand
TTTATTAACGATAGTTAATAAAATCAGCCGCACAAATTTCAACATTTGTCAAGTCTTTTTTAAAATAATTTTAAATATTTACATAAAAAAAGGGGGCAAGCTCATTAAATGAACTTGCTCCTCTTAACTTAATGATATTGGTTTTTTTACCACTCCCTTTTATTTGTTTTTGTTGTAAATTATCATAAGGCCCTTTAAGAGCAAATCGTCATCAACGATGATTTTGTTTTTGCAAAGCGGGATTACAGTATTTGCAAGTCCGCCTGTTGCAACAACAGTGCATTTTTGCCCAAGCTCTTCATTCATACGGTTGATAAGTCCGTCAAGGGTGCCTGCAGTACCGTAGATGAGTCCGCTTTTTATGCAATCAACTGTGTTTGAGCCGATTACTTTGTTTGGAGCTTCGAATGCAATTTTTGTAAGAAGTGATGTCCTGCTTACCAGTGCATCGTGGGATATTGCAAGACCCGGCAGTATTGCGCCGCCGATGTAGTTTCTTTTGCCGTCTATTACCGAAACAGTGGTGGCTGTGCCCATATCAATTATAATAAGGGGTGCGCTGTATTGGGCAAGGCAGGCAACCGCATCAACAACCAGGTCGCTGCCAAGCTGCGCAGGGTTGTCTATCATTATGCTTAAGCCTGTTTTCATACCAGGTCCTACCACTAAAACATCTGCCCCTGTTACACTTTGTACCGCGCCTTTAATGATTGATGTAACTGCAGGAACAACCGATGATATAATTGCTCCGTCAATTTTTTTATAATCCACATTGTGCATTTCCAATGCAGTTTTAAGAATTACGCAATATTCAAGACAGGTTGCGGTATGATTTGTAGAAAATCTCTCGCAGAATAATACTTTTTCGTTTTCGGCGCAGCCCATCACAATATTTGTATTTCCTATATCGATAAGTAAAACCATTCTAATCTTCCTTATATTTTTTTAGTTGCTTTTAATATTTTGATTGTTGCAGGTGTTGCAACAATATTTAGAAGCAGTTCAAAAACAAAATTTATAGTAACAAAAGCTGTTATTATGAAGCCAAATATATTACCACCCATTCCCGCCTCTGCCGCCATTGAAGAAATATCTCCAAGAAAGAACGCATAACAACCGAGTATAAATACACCTGTATTTACAATCGGGCATATTATTGCAGCACAAAAAGTGGCAATTGTCTTATGTTTTTGTGATTTTTGCTCCAGCAATTTGTTAATCATCTTATGGGTTACACTTGCAGCATAGCCGCATAGTATACCCTTTGCAAGCACTGTTACAACCGTTCCTGGAACACTGAACACCAAAAACGGAGCAGCATCACCACTTGCCAAAACAATTACACCAAATACGAATCCAAGCCAAGCACCTATTCCTTTACCGCATACAATAGCACCAATAACAATTGGTATTAATGACAGAGTAATAGAAAATGTGCCAAACCTAATCCACATGCTTACGTACTGAAGCAAAATTACCAATGCAGTCAAAATTGCACCCAGTACCAATGTCTGTGTAGACATTTTGTTTGTTTTTTTCATATTAAAATTTCCTCCTTGTTATTATTCTCTTACGAGATACAATACAAATCGGTGTTATTTTAACACATATTTTGGAATTTGTAAATAGGGAATTTTTCACCCAAAGGACAAAATTAATATGTTTTAGCTACTTTACAGGTGACAAAGGAGGACGCACCTTTTGCAAAGGAACATCCCCCTTTGTCACAGGACAAATGGGGACGTTCGCATGACAAGCGGGGAAATTCCTCGCAAGAGGTGTGTCCTCGTTGCCCACGCGAACAAGTAAAAACTAATCGGTGACAGAGGGGACGCACCTTTTACAAAGGAACATCCCCATCTGTCACTAAAAAGTTGACAAAAAAGGACCGTCCCCTTTTGTCCCTTTTGTCCTTAAAGCTTGTCAAAATTCTCCTTTACAAAACCCATCCTGGTGTGTTAAAATGTACGAGTTAACAGTTAGGAGATGAACATAATATGAAAAAATTTATTTTGCTGCTTGCGGCATTTGTGATGGTGTTTGCCTGCTCCTGCGGCAGCACAACTACAAGCACAGATACCCACAAAAACGAAATTACCCCCGGTGACAAGGTGTCCTTAAGGGGAGTGGGGACGGCAACCTTTGAAAAGATATATACAACCCACGCAATTATGCCCACAGTAAAGGGCGGCTCATATATAAAGCCCGAAAGCAGTGACATATGCTATATAGATATGGTATTTCGCCTTGCAAATGGCAAAACCGCCGTTAACTGCAGCGAAATTGCAAAGGTAAGCGCCGTGGGTGTGCAAAGCGGCGAAAGCTATACACAGTATGTTTGTGCGGCAGAGAGCGATGACAACCGCAATGTTGCCGCAAATGTGCAAATTGCCGAAAATTTGCAAACTACATTCCACGCGGCACTTTGTATCCCCACAGACCCTATAGATATGGACTATACCATTACACTTGATTTGGGCAAGACAGAATATGTGGTAAATTATACTCTTAACAGCTACATTGACTCATCGGAAAATATACAAATTGGTCAGAGCTTTTCGAGCAAGGCTGTTAAGGTTTTGTACAATGGGTCCAAGTACAGTGACAAATTGTACGATAATGCCCCTGATGTGAGTGATTGCGACGAAGAATATGTATATCTCACATCTGAATTTGAAGTAACCAACAAAGGCTTTGAAAACACAAATCTGCACTCTCTTCTCAGCGTGTGCGCAATATACGACAGCGAATGCTATATGGCGCGTTATCTGGTTGAGGACAGCGACAACGAAGCAAGGTTTGTATCGGGAAATACTGTAGAACCAATGGAAACAAAAAAGGTAATTGCAGTAATAGATTTGCCTGTGGGTTACAGTGAGCTTGATGCAAAAATTGTTATGGCGACAGACCACAACGAGTTTTCGCACACAGTAAAAGGCACAAAGGATATTTATGAAAAAAGAGAACAACGAAAAAAATATGTTGAAGAAATGCAAAAGATAAAAGAGCAGGAAGAAGAGCAGCGTCGCCTTGAGGAAGAAAAGCGCAAGGCTGAGCTTGAACAACAGCAGCAACAAGAGCAAGCGATTGTTGATGAGCAGGCTGATACTTCAAATACTGTTGAAGAACAGGTTACTGAATAGCAATATCAAAACAAAGGGGATTCTCTATTTGAGAATCCCCTCTATTATTGCCAAATTCAATGTAATCCGTCAGATTGATTGAATTTAGATGAAGTTTGTTCGATATTCGCTAAATTCAACAATCCGTTTATTTGATTACTATATTTACCAGCTTACCCTTAACAATAATAACCTTTACAACAGTTTTGCCCTCAACAAGAGCTTTTACTTTATCGCTTTCCATTGCAGCAGCCTTTATTGCCTCATCATCAAGGCCTGATGCAACGTTGATTTTGTCTTTGATTTTGCCGTTAATCTGAATAACAATTTCTACCTCGTCTTTTTGGAGAGCAGACTCGTCATATGTTACCCAACTCTGCTGATGCACACTGCCTGTGCCGCCAACCATCTGCCAGAGCTCCTCTGTAATGTGAGGAACAAAAGGCGCAAGCATAATAATGAGGTCGTGAACCGCTTCACTAACCAGGGCAGTGTTTGTGCCTGTGTATGAGTACAGCGCATTTACAAGCTCCATAATACCCGAAATACATGTGTTGAAGTTGAAGCGGATGCTGATGTCGTCTGTGCCCTTTTTCTTGGTGTAGTTAAGCACATAACGGAGCTCTTTGTCCTCTTTTGTAAGGTTTGACGGGTCGCATTTTGCACTCAAATCAATTTTTGATGCATTGTCGTCCACAAAGCGGAACACACGATTTAAAAATCTGTATGAGCCCTCTACCGCAGTGTCGCTCCATTCCAAATCTCTTTCGGGCGGTGCCGCAAACAGTATAAAAAGTCTTGCGGTGTCTGCGCCGTATTTTGAAATGATTTCTTCGGGGCTTACTACATTGCCGAGAGATTTACTCATTTTTGTGCCGTCCTTGAGCACCATACCCTGTGTGAGCAGGTTTTTGAACGGCTCGTCTACCGACACATAGCCCATATCGTAAAGTGCCTTTGTAAAGAATCTCGCATAAAGGAGATGAAGTATTGCATGCTCTACACCGCCTATGTATTGGTCTACGTTCATCCAATACTGCTGTGATTGTTTTGAAAAAGGCATTGCATCATTTTTTGGGTCGCAATATCTGAGGAAATACCATGATGAGCACACAAATGTATCCATAGTGTCAATTTCTCTTGTGGCAGGCTTGCCGCACTTAGGACATTTTGTATTCATAAAGGTTTTGCTTGTTGCAAGCGGTGATTTGCCTAGACCTGTAAATTCTACATCCTCAGGGAGCATAACAGGCAAATCACTTTCGGGTACAGGCTGAGCACCGCAATCGTCACAATAGATAATCGGAATAGGTGCGCCCCAGTATCTCTGACGTGAAATAAGCCAGTCACGAAGCTTGAAGTTTGTTTTTGCACCGCCGATTTTACTATCTTCAAGATACTTTATAATCGCAGCCATAGCCTCTTTGTTGCTAAGTCCCGAAAATTCGCCCGAATTTACCATAATACCTTCGGCAGCAAATGCTTCGGTAAGCTTACTTCCGTCTATTTGGTTGCCGTCGGGAGTAATAACAACGTCTATCGGCAAATTATATTTTTTTGCAAAATCAAAGTCACGTTGGTCGTGTGCAGGAACTGCCATTACAACGCCTGTGCCGTAGTCGAGAATTACATAGTTTGCAAGATAGAGCGGTATTTTGCGGCCTGTGAGCGGGTTGATTACATATTTGCCTGTAAACACGCCCTCTTTTTCTACATCGGCACTTGTACGTGTAATTTCGTCGGTGTGCTGAATTTTTTGGATGAATTCTCTGCACTCTGCCTCTGTCTCGCTGTCTGCAATAATTTCTTCGGTGAGGGGGCTTTCGGGAGCCATTACCATAAAGGTTACACCATAGAGAGTGTCAGGTCTTGTAGTATAAACTGTAAGAGTTTTGTCGCTGCCGTCAACCTTAAAGTCAACGGTTGCACCCTTGCTTTTGCCAATCCAGTTAGCCTGCATTGTTTTAACCTTTTCGGGCCAGCCGTCGAGCTTGTTGATATCCGCGAGAAGTCTGTCTGCATAATCTGTAATTTTGAAAAACCACTGTTCGAGGTCTTTTTTGCCCACAAGGGATTTACATCTTTCGCACTTGCCGTTAACAACCTGCTCGTTTGCAAGAACTGTCTGGCAGGAAGGACACCAGTTAACATACTGCTTTTTTTTGTATGCAAGGCCCTTTTTGTAGAGCTGAAGGAACATCCACTGTGTCCACTTGTAGTAGTCGGGCATACAGGTTGCAACCTGTCTGTCCCAGTCG
Organism: Clostridia bacterium; assembly: GCA_045633845.1. Taxonomy (GTDB): domain Bacteria; phylum Bacillota; class Clostridia; order UMGS1810; family UMGS1810; genus RGIG4708. Next base: position 29,772 of record JAZQZC010000018.1, on the reverse strand, counting down.
TAGCTGATACCCATTGTTTTGAGCTGACCTGTCATTGTTTGTATATTTTCGAGAGTCCATTTTTTAGGTTGTGCACCGTGCTTGATAGCAGCATTTTCGGCAGGAAGCCCAAATGAGTCGTAGCCCATAGGGTGAAGTACATTGTAGCCGTTCATTGTTTTAAAGCGTGCAACAACGTCACCTATTGAATAGTTACGAACGTGACCCATATGAAGGTTACCCGATGGGTAAGGGAACATCTCCAGTGTGTAATACTTGGGCTTTGACGCGTCCTCGGTTACCTTGAAGCTGCCGTCATCCTCCCATTTTTTTTGCCATTTCTTTTCTATTTGTGCAAAATTATAATTCATAGTGTATCTCTCCCGTCAAATTTATAATCCCAAAATTTCGTCAACATCAATTTGCTTTGCATCAGACCACAGATTTTCGATATTGAAAAACTCTCTCGACTGCTCTGTAAACACGTGCAGCACAACGTCTGTATAATCCATCAAAATCCAATCTGCAGAGCTAAAGCCCTCTATTCCGTGAACTGTAACTCCCTGCTCCGACAGCTTTTCTTCTACCTCGTCAACAATTGCTTTAACCTGAGTTGACGAGCCGCCCTCGCATATTACAAAGTAATCGGTAAGAGTGGTGAGCCGGCTTATATCAAGCACTGTGATATTTTTTGCTTTTTTATCGTCTGCAAATTTAACTATTTGCTCCATAAGTTGTTTTGGTTCCATTTATGACATATCCTTTCCGAGAATAATAGTAATTTGTGTTCCGTTTGATTTGTCGTTATTAAGTGTAAACTCGGCAAGTCCGAATATTTTAGCTATATTGTCGCCTTTGCCGTTGTCTGATTTTGCAACAACCTGTGTGCTTTCGCTCACATACGAAAGTGTGTCGGTAACTGCAGTAACGCTGTAGCCGTAATCCCCAAGCATCTGCTCTACCCATTCAATATCAGCAACTCCGTCCGATGCATCTATTATATCCACCTTTACAAATCTGTTTGCAAAAGATTTTTTTGCATCCTCACCGGTTGAATAATCCACTTCCATCTGCTCGCCGCCGCTACCTATCACATCGTTTATCATAGAAATTTCGTCCTCGTTCATTTCTTCATACTGCGGTGTAAAATACTGCTGAACGATTTGCTGATTCTGACTTTCAAAAGGTACATAGTAGGAGCCGCCACCGATATATCTGCCCTCGCCTGCAAGAGTCATTATGTTTACGTTTGCTCTGTCAACCTTAAAGATATATGGTGCATACGAAAGCAGCTTTGAGTTTGACATATTGGTTTGGAGCATACCCGATATTCTCGAAACGATTTTTGGTATTCTGAATGTATTTGTAAGCGAAAACAGCTGGTCGATAGCCGCTTTGATAAAGCCCTGCTGTGCCTCAAGGCGCTCTACGTCGCCACGTGCATATCCGCTGCCGTTGTTGTTTTGACGGAAACGTACAAACTGCTCTGCCTTATCGCCGTCAAGAACCTGCAAGCCCTTTTCGAGATGTATGTGCAAATTTTGTGCAGGGTCGTCGTAGTTCATATTTATGGGCACATTAAATTCAACGCCGCCCATATCATCTATAATATCGCGAAACTGTGATGTATCTACAAGCACATAATTTTCTACCTCTATGCCTGTGACCATTTCAATTTCTTTAAAAACCTGATTTTGTTTGCCGGCACCCCAAGCCGAGTTGATTTTGCGGTCACGTCTGCCGTTGTTTGCCACATATGTGTCACGAGGTATCTGCAAAAGGCTTATTGAATTGTCTACCATATTAAGCTGACCGAGGATAATAACATCGGTACGCGTTCCATCTTTGTCTACACCAAGCAGTGCAACATTTACATAGGTTTTGGAATTTTCGCCTCCGATATCATAACCCAAAAACTTTCCGTCCATCATATTTATAACAACCGCAAAAGCCGTTGCGGCAACTATCGAAAATATCAGTGTAAATGTGAGAGTCAATCGTATATATGCTTTTAGTTTTCTGTTATTCATATGCTCCGCCCTTCTTTTTGTCTATCTCTGTTTGCTGAGATAAAAATTTCGTGTATCAATGGTATTGGTATGTAAAAGCGCGCCCTTTGAAAGTACCGACTTGATTGTGTAGTCAATCTGAAGTATAAGAGCTTTGTCAAGATTTTCGTACGCAAGCGCTCTTATGCGGTCAACTCCGTCGTAGTGCCTGTTTTTTTCAATTCCGTCGGCTATATAAATAATTTGTGTTAAGAGGCTCATATCGGGCTTGCCCACAGTGTGATAATATATAGCATCATAAATGTCGGGGTCGTCTACTCCATACTCACGGCGCGCAACCTCAGCACCGAGAAGTCCGTGTATAAGGCCTGTTGCACTTTTCATAACATCGTCAAGGGAAATCCGATATTTTTCGCACAGGGCAAACATATCGTCTCTCGAATAATTTTTTGCACAGTCGTGAAGTAAACCTGCAATTGCAGCCTTTTGTTCATCTGCTCCGTAAAGCCTTGCAAGCTCAACAGCGCATTCCATAACGCCTATGGAATGAACAAATCTTTTTTCCAGTAGCTCGGATTTAAGTTTTGCTGTCATTTGTTGGATGGTCATTTATTCATTTCTCCCAAGATATAATTTGTTGGTTAAAATATATTCGTTTACTTTTTGCCCTACAAGGCTCTCAATATCTATGCCGTTTTGTATCATGGCTCTGATTTGAGATGACGATACATCAACTGCCGTCATATCCGCTTTTTTTACTTTTCCGCCTAAAGACAATATATATTCAATATTTTTGTCAAGGTTGTAGTTTTGCTTAAAATTTCGGTTGATTACAACAAACTCATTTTCGGCAATCAAGCTTTGTGCATCCATCCACTTGTCAATATAATCAAGAGAATCGGCTCCTATTATAAAGCAAAATGAATGCTGCGGGTTTTGCTTTTTAAAATGGCGAATTGTATCTACTGTGTAGCAAGGGCCGGGTTTTGAAATTTCGTAATCCGAAACCTCAAAGCTTTTGTTGCCCTCTGTTGCAAGCAGTAGCATATTGTAGCGATGATGCGCATCCGCAATAATCTTATTTGTTTTGTGAGGAGGATTGCCGTTTGGCACAAAAACTATTTTGTCAACGTCTGTGTTTTTTATAATACAGTGTGCCATTTGCATATGCCCTGTATGAACCGGGTTGAAGGTACCGCCAAAAATACCAATTTTTGCCAATTACATCATTCCTTATTTTGATTTGAGCTCTTGCTTGCGCCCAAAGTCGCCGCGGCTGCCGCGTGAAGCAGATTTTGTATTGCCAAAGGGTTTTGCCTTTGCATTTTTCTTGGCAGATAATCTGTTTGGCTTTGCAGCTTTTGCAGGCTTTGCAGCCTTTTTATCCTCCTTTGGGATAACGCAAAGCTTGTTTAAATCTATCTGTTTATTTTCTTTTGACTGTCTGTATATAATAACGCGTCTGCCGATTGTTGCAACAGGCTCGCAATCGGGAATGAGCTCCGCTATTTCGTCAAGCACAGCTTTTGCATCTACAAGAGTATTTTCGAGACAGTGAATTTTTACAATTTCGTTAGCCTCCAAAAGCTGATTAATCTGGGCAACCACATTTTCGCTGATGCCGCCTTTTCCTATTTGCATAAGCGTATTTTTTGTAGAGGCAAGCCCACGCAAAAACGCTCTTTGTTTACTTGTAAGCATATTTTAATTCCTTTCGTGTGTAAAACCTATTTACCACCTTACTATTATACAAAAATAACTGCCATTTGTCAATGGCAGTTATTTTTGTGTGAATTTCTTTATTTCTTAGCCGAAAGAGAGTAATCCGAACTCCGATGGCTAATATTTTCTTAATAATATTTAATCCACAAAATCAAATTCTACATCATACATCTGCACAGCATCACCCTCTGCACAGCCTCTTTTTACAAGGTCTTTGATAACGCCTTTGCGTCGAAGTGCATTTTGGAAATATGTGAGCGACTCTGTATCATCAAAGTTGGTGGAGCCGATAAGCTTTTTAATCCAGGGACCCTCCACAATAAATGTACCGCGGTCGTCACGGGTGATTGTATAATCTATTTCATCCTCAAATGCAATAACAGTGAGCTCCTCTTCCTCTTCATCACACAAAACAGGAACAGGGATTGTATCGAGAATTGACGAAACATAAAGCATAAGCTCATTTGTGCCGAGCTGTGTTGCGGCCGAAATACGAAAAACCTTGTAGCCTCGTGATTCCATTTCGGTGCAAAATCCCTCGTATATGCTATCGTCATACACAACGTCTTTTTTGTTTGCAACCACAATTTGCGGCTTTTCGGCAAGGAGCGGATTGTAGGTTGTAATTTCGTTATTGATAAGGTCAAAATCCTCTATTGGATTGCGCCCCTCTATGCCCGACGCATCAACAACATGGAGCAAAAGTCTTGTGCGCTCCACATGGCGTAAAAACTCGTGCCCAAGGCCAATGCCTGCGCTTGCTCCCTCAATGAGCCCCGGAATATCTGCAATAACAAAGCTATTACCAACACCCAGGTCTACAACGCCAAGGTTTGGCTCCAGGGTGGTAAAGTGATAGTTTGCAATTTTTGGCTTTGCATCACTGACAACAGAGAGCAATGTGGATTTGCCCACATTAGGGAAGCCCACAAGTCCAACATCTGCAAGAAGCTTAAGCTCAAGGCTGATTTGTCTGGACTCTCCATCGGTGCCGCTTTTTGCAAAGCGGGGAATTTGCCTTGTTGCAGTTGCAAAATGTGAGTTGCCCCAGCCGCCGCTGCCGCCTTTTGCAGCAACAAATTCCTGCCCATCTGTTTTCATATCGGCTATTACGCGGTCGCGCTCAATATCTTTTATAACTGTGCCAACAGGCACTTTTACAACAAGGTCTGCACCGTTTTTGCCGCTTGAACGGGCACTTCTGCCATCCTCACCGTTTTGCGCCTTGTAGTGCTTTTTGTAACGAAAATCGGCAAGAGTGCTGAGCTTTGAGTCGGCAACAAATATTACGCTGCCGCCTCTGCCGCCGTCACCGCCGTCGGGGCCGCCTGCCGCAACATATTTTTCACGATGGAATGACACAAGTCCGTTGCCGCCGTTGCCGGCTTCGATGGTAATAATGGCTGTATCTGCAAGCATCTATAAATTACCTCCTTATGATTATTATCGTTATGCCTTTGGCATAACATATCGAAATTGTTCTCTACACAATTATATCGAGTTGCGTCAGCAATATATCTGCTTACGCAGATATTAAAAGCCGAGTGAACTCATCAAGTACACTCGGCTTTTATGTTTAAATTACTGCGCGATTACACTTACCTGCTTTTTGTCTTTGCCAAGTCTTTCAAACTTAACTTTACCATTAGCAACTGCGAAAAGTGTATCGTCGCTACCTCTTTTTACATTAACACCCGGATGAATTTTTGTACCACGCTGTCTAACAAGGATGTTACCTGAAACTACATAAGAACCGTCAGCCTTTTTAACGCCAAGTCTTTTGGACTCACTGTCACGGCCGTTCTTTGTACTACCCATACCTTTTTTATGAGCGAAAAGCTGTATGTTTAATGCGAACATTAGTTACACCTCCAATTCGGATATTGATATATTGTCCGGATACTGCGCTTCCAATTCCTTAAGAAACAAAAACATCGACTCCAGCAATATATTTATATGTTTTGTATCAATCTCTGATAAATCGCTCGGCATAACACAGAACACGTAACCGTCACTCTGCTCGTAGCCGAAATTGATGTGCAGCACATTTTCGATGCCGTTCATTGCGGAATATATTACGCTTGTAACAGCTGCGCACACAATGTCACTGCCTGAAGGCGCATATCCCGAATGACCGCTGCACTCAAACCTGGTAATATTACCAAGCTTGTCACGGAAAATATCAACCTTAATCATAATTACGCGTTGATTTTTTCAATTACAACCTTTGTGTAAGGCTGTCTGTGACCCTGTTTCTTTTTATAACCCTTTTTAGGTTTATATTTGAAAACAATAATCTTTTTTGCCTTGCCGTTTTCAACACATTTAGCGTCTACTGATGCACCTTCAACAACAGGTGTACCGATAACGGTTTCATCACCGCCGATAGCAAGAACCTTGTCAAACTTAACAGCAGCACCTTCTTCTACATCGAGCTTTTCGATAAAAAGAACATCGCCTTCAGCAACCTTGTACTGCTTGCCGCCTGTTTCAATTACTGCGTACATTATAAAAGCACCTCCCTCATCCAATCTCGCCTGAGTATGGTATTGCAAAACAAATGCAATTTTTAACCAATTCTGCGCGGTTACCGCTATATTGTATCACAACAAAAAGGTAATGTCAAGCATTTTTTGACTTTTTGCAAAGTAAAAAAATAAAGGGTGTCATAACGACACCCGATTATTTTTTATTTAGGTTGTTTGCCGATATATGCAAGTATTCCACCGTCAACATAAAGAATGTGACCGTTAACTGCATTTGATGCATCAGATGCAAGGAACACTGCAGGGCCTGCAAGCTCTTCAGGATCGAGCCATCTGCCGGCAGGAGTTTTTGCACAGATAAATGTATCAAACGGATGTCTTGAACCATCAGGCTGTATTTCACGAAGAGGTGCAGTCTGAGGTGTAGCAATGTATCCGGGTCCGATACCATTACACTGAATGTTGAATTCGCCGTATTCGGAGCAGATATTACGTGTGAGCATTTTAAGACCGCCCTTAGCTGCTGCATAAGCCGAAACTGTTTCACGGCCGAGCTCAGACATCATTGAGCAGATGTTGATGATTTTGCCGTGACCTTTTTTAATCATTGAAGGGATAACAGCTTTTGATACAATAAATGGTGCGTTAAGGTCAACATCAATAACCTGGCGGAATTCGCTAGCGGTCATTTCGTGCATAGGAATTCTTTTAATAATACCTGCGTTGTTAACAAGGATATCAATAACGCCAACTTCTTTTTCGATTTGAGCAACCATATTGTTAACTGCATCTTCGTCGGTCACGTCGCAAACATAGCCGTGAGCATCTATACCTTCGGCTTTGTATGCCTCGATACCTTTGTCAACAAGCTCCTGCTTGATATCGTTAAATACAATTGTAGCACCGGCATTTGCCATACCCTTTGCAATAGAAAAACCGATACCGTAGGAAGCACCTGTTACAAGTGCAATTTTACCATCTAATCTGAACATTTTAATATCTCCTTTGCATTAAAAATTATCAAAAGTTTGTGATAATATTATAACCCAATTACCACATATTGTCAACCTTTTAATATATGCCATACATAAGTTTTGCGGCTTCGGCTCTTGTTATTTTTTTGTCAGGCTTTAAGGTGCCGTCATCGTAGCCCGACATAACATCCATACTTATCATTGTCACAAATCCGTCTGCTGCCCAGCTTGGCACCGAGTCAAAGTCTGAATAGCTCATTTCCTTTGTATCGAGAGATTCGCCAAACACTCTGCCGAGAACTGCAACCGCCTCTGCCCTGGTGATATTGTCGGTGCCCGAAAATGTCACTGTGCCGTCGGGGTTGGTTTTGCCGTTCATAATACCTGTATTTACAAGCAGCTTGATTTGGTTTACTGCCCAGTCGGGAATTGCCGCTGCATCGTCAAAAGCAAGCTGTACGCTCTCAAAGTCGCTCACTTCTATACCCATATAATTTGCGGTCATTACTGCAAATTCGTACCGTGTCATATTGTTATCGGGGTTAAAGCTAAAGGTTCCGTCACTGTTTGGCAATCCGTTTACAACGCCTTTGTTGTTCATATAAGCAACAACCCTTTCGCTCCAGTGCCCTGCCATATCAACAAAATTATTGACAAAAGCTGCACCCTCTGCGGTGTAGGTGTGGATTGAGCGCATATTCATAGAGTTTGTGTACGCAATTATTACCTTTGCCATATTTTCGCTGGTGCGGCTTATTGTAGCCACATTGTCCTTATACTCAAACTCTGCAGGCTCGCCGTCAACGGTTATGCTGATATTTTCTTTTTGTACGTTTATGCCGCTTTTGGAAACAAGTGTTACATATATATTATCACTGTCGCTTGCAAACTCCGCATTGGTGTATGCGGCATATTTGTCTCCTGTTACGGTAACAGGAAGAACTGCGGTTTTGTTGCCTGCCGTAACGGTAATTTTGCCGCCACCCGAAACCTGCGACGCGGTAAATGTACCATCTGCCGTTATGGTACCGATTGTCTCATCTGCGCTCCAGCTAAAGCAGCTGTCGTCTGCAACAAGAGTTTTGCTGCCAACCATTGCATTTGCGCCTAGCTTTATGCTTTCGCCGCTCGACACATTAAGAGAGGTTACCGCCTTTTTGGTATCCTTATTGTAAAAGCTTATGCTGTCGGGGGTTGAAAAAACAGTAACGGTTGTGCTGCCCTTAAGGTCGCCGCTTGCTGCGGTAACTGTTACATTGCCGTTGCCCGAAAGAACTGCCGTTCCGTCGGTTGAGGTGTAGCTGCTGCCGCTTGACGAATATGTTACCTCGCCGTCAAATTTTGCGGGGTGGTCATTTTGGTCGGTTGCCGAAACAATAAACTTTTGTGTTGTGCCCGAAAGGTAATTGCCGCCGTATGGTGACAAATGGAGCCTGCTTGGAACTCCTGTTGCCTCGCGGGTATTCATAAGTGCAATAAATGTTGCAACTGCTCTCTCACTGCCGTCGGAGGGCTTGTTGAGAAGCTCAATGTTGTCATACCCCGGGTATTTGCCCACTATTGCGGTAGAGCCGCCACCGTCAAAATTGATTGCATCAGTGCAGCCAAGCTCGAGCAGCCTTTTTGACAGGGTTTTGAGCCTTATGCCGTAGCTGTGGCCGCTTTGTCTGCCGTCTATTGTGTAAAAAATAATTTTGCCGTCCTCTGTTATACCAACTGCACTGCGCGGCGATGCCGTCTGGTCAACATCCTGAATTTCGCCGTTTTTTATCAGCCTGCCGCCTATTGAGCCCTGAATGTATTTACACTCTCTCCATCGTGCATCGCCCTCGGCGCTATTTTTTATTGTTACCTCATCGCCCACCTTAAGGAGCTTGATATTTTCCATTTTGTCGGCAGCGATTGTTTTGTCCACGCACAAAACAATTTTACCTTTTGGAATATCTATTTCGCCGTCAGCTTCAATTATCTCTTCCACAACGCCTGTTACATCAGTATTAACTGTCATATCACCCGACAATTGCCCTATTACTACATTATAGGACGGTTTTTCGCTTTTGGTAGTAGCGGCAAACTCATCGGTAAGCAGATATATAGAGTATGGTTGCGGGTACTTGTTAACATTTTCTATTGCAAAGGTTTTGTCGCCGACAGTAAGCTTTGTGTTAATTTGCAGCCACGACATAAATGCGGTGCCGTCCTCTCTGATACCAAGAGCGTCCTGACCGCTTGAATCTTTGGTTACAACAACTCCGTCAACCACCTGATTGCCCATCTGAACACCTGTCTGCAGCGAAAAAAAGTCACCATTCATAACCATTATAGGGTACAAGCCCTGATTTTGCAGCTTTTGTGCCATTTGCGAAACCTTGGTTTTGCCGTAGATGTATGTGTCGTTGGCAATTATGGGAACTATGCCGTCGTTTGGCTCATATATATAGTAGTTTTCGCTCTGCTTACCAACTCCGCTCTGGTCGCTTATAAACACATTGTTTACATATGTTGTACCCTTTGCAACCTCCACCTTTAATGCAGAATATGTTTCGCTACCCAAAACCGAGGCAAGTGCAGTTGTTGTTATCATACATATTATTAATGCTATAACTGTTATTCTTTTAAATTTCATTTTATTATAACCTTCCATAGTTTATTTATATTTATCAACCTGGTAATTATATCAGAAATTCATGTCAGTTTCAATTAATATGGAAGTTTTTTTACATAATGGTAATAAAATTTTTTAAAATTTTTCATTTTTTGCAATTTTGGTTGGCGAAACAGGCATTTTAAATTATTTATAATGGTATTAGGTCGCGACAAGAGCTCATCGCACCTGACCCGCGGGAAAGACCGCTTGATGCCGGCAAGGGTGTAACCAAGCACCCCTAAATTTTAATATTTCATAATTTTGTAAAAACAGAAAAGGAGAAAAACAAAAATGAAAAACAATTTTAAACTTGATTTGTTTGACGAAAAAGAAAAAGTCGAAATTTCCGAAAACAAACCTGCCGAAAAGCAGAAGTCAGACAAAAAAGCTGAATTTGAAGCCCTTATCAAAGGCGAGTACAAGGATTTGTACGCAGCAAAAATCAAGGAAATCATTTCCAAAAGACTAAAAGGAAACGAGGCTCTTAAAGGCAAGCTTGCTAAGCTTGAAGAAATTATTGAGGTTTTGGCAGACAGATACAAGGTTGACAAAAACGACCTGGAGGCTCTTACCAAAAAGGTTGCAGATGACGATGCCCTTATAAGCGACAATGCCAAAGAAAAGGGTATGGATGTACAAAATTACAGATACATCAAAAATCTCGAAAAAGAAAATCAGTATTACAAAGCACTTGAGCAGGAAAAAGCTCAGCAGCACAAAATGCAGGAGCAGGTTAAAAAATGGTATGACGAATCGGAAGAAATTGCAAAAGCATACCCCGATTTTGACATCAGCGCAGAAATTGCAAATGCAAAATTTATTGAGTTACTCCGCAGCGGTGTTGATATGAAAACTGCATACGAGGTTGTTCACCACGCAGATATTATTGAAGCAATCAAAAACAAAAGTGCTATGGAAGCCGAAAAGCAGACAACTGAGCGCCTTCTTTCTGTAGCTGGCCGCCCTGTTGAAAACGGCCTGTCGGCACAGAGCCCGGCACTTGTTAAAACAGACGTGTCAAAGCTCACTCCCGAGCAGCGTGCACAAATTGCAAAGCGCGCGGCAATGGGCGAAACAATTACATTTTAATTATAAAGGAGATATAATATGAAAAATTTTGAACTTAATCTTACATTATTTGATGCAAACCCAAACACAACCACATCACTTTCGGCAGAAATGAAAACATATTACAGCGATTATCTTATTGACAACGCAAAGCCGAACCTTGTGCACGACCAGTTTGGACAGAAGCACAACATTCCAAAAAACGGCGGCAAAACAATAAACTTCCGCAGATTTGTGCCATTTGACAAAGCAACAACTGCTCTTACCGAGGGTGTTACACCAAGCGGCGGTACACTCTCTGTTACAAGCCTTACATCGAGCGTTGCTGAATACGGCTACTACGTAACACTCTCCGACCTTCTTATGCTCACAAGCATTGACAACACTCTTGTCGAAACAACAAAGCTTTTGGGCAATCAGGCAGGCAGCACTCTTGACGCTATTACAAGAGAGGTTATAAACGGCGGTACAAACGTAATGTACTCAGGCGGTGTAAGTGCGCGAAGCTCAATCACTGCAGACTGCAAGCTTACAGTTGACGATATTTACAAGGCTGCAAGGTTCCTCAAAACTCAGAATGCGCCCAAAATTGACGGCAGCTACGTTGCAATTATTCACCCTGATGTTGCATACGACCTTATGAGAGACGAGGAGTGGATTGAAGCACACAAATATGCTGCAACAACCGAGCTTTTTGAAGGCGAAATAGGCAAAATCGGCGGTGTAAGATTTGTAGAAACCACCGAAGCAAAAACCTTTGCCGGCGACACAACCGTATACTCAACACTTGTACTCGGCGCAAACGCCTACGGCGTAACCGAGGTTACGGGCGGCGGACTCAAAACAATTGTTAAGCAGCTTGGCTCAGGCGGAACTGCAGACCCGCTCAACCAGAGAGCAACTGCAGGCTGGAAGGCTGTAAAGACTGCAGAGCGACTTGTTGAAAACTATATGATCAGAATTGAAAGCGCATCTACTTTTGGTGCTTAATTAAATTAAAACGGAGGAAATAATTATGGCTAAAGCTAAAACAACAAAAAAATTTGAAACATTGGAGCAGGAAAACGCTTACTACAACGAGCTTGTTACAGTAAAGCTGTTTAAAGACAACGACAGATACAAGGACGATGTGTTTGTTGGTGTTAATGGTGTGGGGATGATTGTGCCCAGAGGCAAAGAGGTAAAAATTCCGCGCAAATACGCAATCGCACTTGACAACTCACAAATTCAGGACGGCGAGAGCGCACAGTATCAGATGGAATTGTCTGCTAAATCGGGCGCTGAGGAGCTTAATGAATAATACTCCCGAATCAAGAGAGGATCGTATTTTACAAATAAGCGACAAGCTGCTTGAAAAAATAGAAAAGTCAATTGACGAAATTGACAGGTGCGTTGTAAAAACAAAAGAACGCACAAAAAATGTAGAATACGACTTTGACCTGAAAAAGCCTGTCAGCGAATGTATCGAAGAAAAAGAAAATATCGAAATAATTGACGGTATGATAGACAAAATGGGGCTCAAGCAGCTTGTGTCCACCCTTAAGGACATAAAAGACATACATATGAGCTTTACGGGCAACGACAGCCAGAATGATGACGACGAGTGCGGCATTATTATTCTTGGTGACATTGATGAGGATACATTGGAGGACAGAAATGAGGATAACGACAGCGGAGAAGATTGATATGAAAACAATATGGACACCTCAGCAAAAACAGGCAGTATTTCAGTCACGGGGGGAATATGAGGCACTTTACGGAGGTGCGGCAGGCGGAGGAAAATCGGACGCGCTGCTGACCGAAGCGCTCCGTCAGGTGCACATTCCCCATTACCGCGCTCTGATACTGCGTAAAACATATCCGCAGCTATCCGAGCTTATAGACAGAAGCCGTGATTTATACTCCCGGGCTTACCCAAAAGCAAAGTACAACGACAGCAAGCATTTTTGGCTTTTTCCAAGCGGTGCAAAAATATATTTTGGTGCAATGCAGCACACAAAGGACCGCATAAACTATCAGGGAAAGCGCTACGACTTTATTGCATTTGACGAGCTTACCCATTTTACGTGGGACGAGTATTCGTATATGTTTTCACGTAACCGCCCGTCGGGCAGCGGCACAAGGGTGTACATACGCGCCACAACAAACCCCGGCGGAATAGGTCATGCTTGGGTAAAGGAGCGGTTTATAACAGCCGCTCCGCCCCTTACACCCATAAAGACCGAAATGAATGTTGCACAGCCCGACGGAAAGCTGCTTACTGTCACCCGAAACCGTATTTTTGTGCCGTCTACGGTTTTTGACAATCAGGAGCTGCTCCGCAACGACCCAAACTACCTTGCAAACCTTTCTATGCTGCCCGAAAAAGAGCGCAATGCTCTGCTCTACGGCGACTGGGACAGCTTTTGCGGGCAGGTGTTTTCGGAATGGAAAAACGACCCTGCTCACTATGGCGACAGGCAATTTACTCACGTTATAGAGCCTTTTGCTGTACCAAAGGAGTGGAAAATATACCGCGGCTTTGACTTTGGCTACTCAAAGCCCTTTGCGGTAGAATGGATTGCCGTAGACCACGACGGACGTGTTTATGTTGTTGCGGAGCTTTACGGCTGCACCGAAAATGCAGATGAGGGTGTACGCTACACCCCGCAGGAAATTGCAGGCAAAATAAAGCAAATGGAAAACGAGCATCCAAACCTTAAGGGTAAAAAAATATATGGGATTGCCGATCCTGCAATTGCAAAGGCCGAAACAGGGCAATCAATTGAAGATATGATGGCGCGGGAGGGTGTGTTTTTTAATATGGGTGACCACGAGCGGCTGCCCGGAAAAATGCAATATCACTACAGGCTTGCATTTGACAGTAGCGGCATACCTATGATGTACGTATTTAATACCTGCAAGCATTTTATACGCACAATCCCCGCCCTTGTATACGACAGCACAAACGTGGAGGATATTGACACGCAGTCGGAGGACCACATTTACGACTGTGTGCGATATGTGCTGATGGAAAACCCCATTACTCCGCGAAAAAATATTCTTGCAAAACCATTGCAGGAAAATCCTCTCCAGGATGCACCCCATAATTTGCCTAAGTATAATTTCTATTGTATGTAATTGACAAAGCCTTAGGTTAATTATATAATTAATATATATTACTAATGAGAGGTGCATTTTGATGAAAAAATTACTTATTGTTATGCTGGCTGTTTGTATGGTGCTTGCTGCAGGCTGCGGCAAAAAGGACGAAACGGCTGCTGACAATTCGCAGACACAGGTTGAGCAGCAGAATGGCAAAGGCACACAGGATGAAGCCGGCAAAGAGGAACAGAACAATGAACAACAGTCCAAAAAGGAACAGAATGATGTTGATGTATCAGATGTTACAGGCGACGAATTAAACGAGCTTGTGGAGACATTTAACAGCGAAATTGCCTCGGAGGATGAAAAAGAGGCTGCTCGAATAAAGCTTGAGGCTATATTCAAGCAGGCAGAACAAAACAATCCACAATAATTCATATTATCAGAGCGAAACCCCACATTCTTAAATCAAAGAATGTGGGGTTGCTTTATAGGTGACTGACGGAATTTGACAAAAGGGGAAGTTCGCGCTTGCACGTGCGTCCTCTGTTATAACCAGTGAGTGGTTGTGAGCAAGCTGTAAAGCATAAAATGGATAATATTTTTGAAAAAAATTCCAAATTATTAATTTTTAGCTATTGACAAATACACTGGTATATGATATACTACTAACAATAGAATATGTTAAATTCCTCGCAAACAAAACCGCAGTAAATTAGAAATCATATCCTTAGGTTTAAGCTTTCACATCCGTCTACAAATTTATTGTGGTAGCAGGTTTGCCGCTCCGTATATAACGGAGCTTTTTTTTATAAATTTTCGGGCACAAGAAAATGACCAGACTGCATAAATGCTATGAACAAACTTCACCGCTCGGCGTATCTATATACGCCGTCGGGCAAGTCAAAGCAATGCCGACATTGCTTTGATGAAGTTTGTCCATTCTGCCCTATTTTCTTGCACCCTTAGATAGTTATGGTATTCTGAACTGTTTTTTTCCTAAATCGAGTGACTTCTTTTTCGATCCAATTTGAAAAAATCGGCACAAAACAGAGTCTGCCTATGACATGGTTTTTACAAGTTGTTTTTATGTGACGTCTGCTTTAATGGTAAAATGCCGAAAAATATAATAAGTTCCATTGGCATTTCGGCATTTTAGCGCAACGAGCGAAAAAATTTGAGCGATTCTGCGCGTGCCATTAAATCAGACGTCAGAAAAATTACAATTTGTCATCCGCAGACGACGTTTGTACCGATTTTGGTATCAATTTTACCATTCTAAACGGCTTTCACCACTACCAAAATGGTAACAATCAAAAACGGCTCGCATTCACGAGCCGTTTTTGTATTTTAACCGAAGAGTTTTTCCTTATATACACCTTCTGCAATAAGCTTTTTAAACGAATCCATAACATACTGCTTATCTTCGGCATATGTAACGCCAAACCATTTGTCTGCAGTTTCGAGCAGCTTGATTTTTGCTTTACCTGTTTTGATAAGCGTATCGCAAATATCGGGGAGCAGATATTCTTTTTTGATGTCTGCCTCTGTTAATCCTTTCAAAAACTCTTTAAAGCCTTTTTCCAGAATATCAAAAATATCGGGAGTTACGCCCCACATATTCATAGATACATGGCTGTTTTCGTCAATTTTGGTATATGTACCGTCGCCGTTGTCGATAGCAGCGCCATTCTTTATTACAATATTGTGTGTTTCGTTAATATCGGTAAGGTTGCCTTCACTGTCTGCTACGCACACTCCTCGTGAAACACCGCCGTTTTCGGAAAGGGTGTTTTTGAGAATAAAGCCTGCCATACACCAGTCAAGCACGTCTGTATTTTTTGCGCTTACAAGGTAATCGTGAACCTTAACAAAAGCCTCTTTGCCGTAGTAATCGTCGGCATTGATGATAACAAAAGGCTCCGAAACAACATCCTTGCAGCAAAGTATTGCCTGACCTGTGCCCCAAGGCTTTGCCCGACCCTCAGGCACTGTAAAGCCCTCTGGAATATCGTCGAGCTGCTGATATGCGTATTCTACCTCACAAAGCTTTTCAATTCTGTTGCCGATAATTTCTTTAAAATCTTTTTCAAGGTCGCGGCGTATAATAAATACTACCTTATTAAAGCCTGCCTCAAGTGCATCATGGATTGAGTAATCCATAATAATTTCGCCGTTTGGTCCAACCGGTGCAAGCTGCTTGATGCCGCCTCCAAAGCGTGAACCAATACCTGCTGCCATAATTACAAGTGATGTTTTCATTTTATATCCTCCTAAAATTATTTATATAACTGATGCACATAGCTTGTCGAATGATGCCAAAAATTTTTCATCATCGGCGCTTGTGCGTTTTTTTATGCTGCCGCCTCTGCCTGCTTTGCCTGCGCGGCGAACCTTGCCGTGCATAAACCTTTCAAAGAGGAGCCTATCTATATTATCTTTAGTGTACAAAAGCCCGCTGTTGCCTATTGCGTATGCACCCTTGCCAAGGGCAAGCGCCGCAACGCCGTAATCCTGACTTACAACAATATCACCCTTTTGTACTCTGTTTATAAGTGCAAGGTCCACACTGTCGGCACCTTGTGAAACAGTGATTATCTCGCTGTAGTCGGAGTAAAGTATATGATTTACATCTATAATCATAGTAACAGGAATTTTGTATTTTTTTGCAACTGCCTCGATAATGTCTTTAACAGGGCAAGCATCTGCATCAACATATATCATCATATATATATCACCCACAAAATTATTTTACATCAAATTTATCCAAAAATCAATAGGTTAGTAGGCGAAATGATAATTATATTTCATTTATAATAAAAATGTGTCTTTGATATATCAGTCGAAATAGCATTTCGACCCAAAGGAGGGAGGAATTATGGAAAACTTATTTGCACCCGGCCTTAAATCTGCCGACTCGGACAGCTACAAGGTGTATCTGTATGTTGAGCAAATACGATATGAAACGGAGGCAAGGCTCAAACACATTGAAAATCAACTGGAAATTATCAAACAATTACAGAAAGGAGGAAACGAAGGTTGAAATTTACATTTCTTGATGCAGTAACAGCTGCAGATGCCATTTCGCCAAACAATTTTTTGCAGATGCAAAAACGCAGCTGGCTGTACACGTTGGAGGCAAAAATAAGATATTTTATGTCTATGTACGGCGAGACGGAATATGATGACAGCTTTGAGAGCGAGGATAACCCACAGCTTATTTTAGGCAGCGAGGGCAGCGACATTTATGTATACTACCTGTTGTCAATGATGGATATGGCAAACTCGGATATTGCCATGTACAACAATCACAGTGCAATGTTTAATTCACTTATGACCGACTGGCAAAAAAAATACCGCAGACAACATATTCCGCCAAAAAACACAGTTATAACTCAATAGGAGGTGAAATTATGCTGCCATATATGTCAGAAAAAATAACCAAAAAGGCTGCGCAAATTACAAAATTTGCAGGTATTAATTATTCGGAGTCAAAATCGGATAACGAGCTTGTGTCATCATTTAATATGAGTGCAAAGGATTACCCATGCCTTTCGAGTGCAAATGAAAGTGAAATTCAAATCACATCGGAGGGCAACATCAACGGTATGTCTTTTTACAACAAGCTGTTTTACACCTCGTCACCCGACGGCAGCAATGTGTGTACTATGTATTACGGCGACAGCTCGGCTCAGATATCAGACACCGACGGAAAGAGCGAAAGGTATTTTGCGTGTATGTCGGACCAGATGCTTGTTATGCCCGACAAGGTGCTTTACACACCATCAACAAACACAGCAAAAAATTTGGCTGTCAGCCAGTATTTTAGTTTGGCTACTGCCATAAAAGACGCAACAGAAAAAATTGGAGGTGCTTATTCGGTACCCGACGGCGTAGCCGTAATAAGCTCAAACAATGTTCAATCAACATCTATATCATATAGTGCGTTTACATGGCTGTGTATGCGCCCCAAGGATGTAAAGGTTGGAGAATTTGTACACATAAGTGCAGACATATTTGTTGACGATGTATCGGATTATACAAAATACACCGAATACAAACAAAAATGGAAAGAGGGCTTTACGCTTGAAATAACAAGAATAAGCACTGTTACCAACAAAAACCTCTACGGCTCCGAGGAGGTTAACTATATGCTTGTGTTTAATGACAATGCAATTGACACAAACGGCTATGACAAGATTTATGCAAAAAGCATTACAATCGAAAAAAGAGTGCCTGACCTTGAGCATATGTGTACTCACGGCAACAGAGTGTGGGGTGTTGAGGGCAATTCCATAAGATGCTCACTGCTTGGCGATGCGTCCGTTTGGTACGACTTTTCGTCAGATACATATGGAACGTTGCCGTCGTCGTGCTACTCTCTGGAGGTTGATACAGGCGGAGAGTTTACTGCAATATGCGTATACAACGGAAATATTTTTGCCTTTAAAGAAAACTGCGTACACAAAATTTACGGCAGCCAGCCGGAGGAATACACTCTTTACACTCAATCCTTAAGCGGTGTGCAAAAAAATGCTCAAAAAACGCTTGTTTGTATAAACGGAATTTTGTACTACAAGGGCGTTGACGGATTTTATGCATACAGCGGCGGTGTACCGGTGTGCATTTCGGAAAAGCTTGGCAGCGACATAACGGCAATTGCCGCCACAACAGACGGAACCAACTATTATGTTGTTGCACAGCAAAATGGCAAACGCAAAATGCTTGTATATTATGTTGCCGAAAAAGTGTGGCACCAAAGAGCTGCAGACGACGAATTTTTGCTTATAAACGATGGCGCAAGGGTGTATGCGGCAGGCAAAAGCAAAATATCGCGGCTAAATGCAAAAAATGCAGACAACACCAAGTGGAGCTTTGAAATGGAGTTTGACGAGGGTACCTTTAACACCAAATGCTACACAAGGCTGCTTTTAAAATATACTCTTTGCAAAGGAGGATATTTTACTTTAAAGACAACCTGTGATGACAACGTGCAGCTCACTCATATAAATGGTGACTATGAGTACGGAAACAACGGATATTCCATTGTTGTGCTGCCGAGAATTAAGTGCAGGAAAATACGCATAAAATTTGAAGGCAAAGGCGACTTTACCCTAAAAAATATTACAAGAGAATACTTTTTATTAAATGAAGGAGGAAAATAAATGAGCAAATTATCACAGTATGATGAAACTCTAAGCACTGCTGCAAAAGAGGGAATAAAAACCGCAAAGCAAAACTATGCAAAAGCTCAGGCAAAGGGCGATGAGGCGGGTATGGCTCAGGCAAATGCCTATGCCAACAGCATACGACGTCAGTACGGCGGCTACACCGGCGGCGATGACGGCAGCGGCTACTACCCTGTTTTGGAGAAGCCCACATTCAGCTCACGCTATGATGACCAAATCAGCAAAGCACAAAAAAGGATTATTAACATTGATGACTTTAGCTACAATCCCGAAAGCGACCCTATGTACCAGCTTTACAAAAAGGTTTACACACAAATGGGCAACGATGCATATGACCGAGCAATGGCTCAAAGCTCCATAAAAACCGGAGGAATTGTAAACACAAATGCTGCTGCAAGTGCCACTCAGGCTCAAAACTTTTACAACTCTGCCCTTGCAGACAAAGCAACAGAGTTGTACAATGCCGCTTATGAGAGATATATTGACGGCATAAACAGACAGTATGACATTCTGGATATGCTTGAGCAGGCAGACAAAAATGACTACTTGAGATACCTTGATGATGTTGATGCGTACAAAGATGCGCGCGACTTTGAGTACGACAGATTTAACAATGAGCTTACAAGCGCACTTGACAAAATTGCAGCAAGCGCCGAGGCGGAGTATCAGGCACAGCGCGACAGTGAAGAGGACCGCAGATGGCAGGAGGAATTTGACTACCAAAAGCAAAAAGACAGCGACAGCCTTGCATATGATTTTGCAAAGCTTGAATCGGACACTGCCAAGTGGAATGAGCAGATAGCAATTGACAGATACAACGCTCTTGCAAAGCTTGTGCAAAGCGTGTACAACAAATCAAACATTGGTGTTAACTTAAATGCTTTAATGAGCAAGCTTGGTATGTAATCATAATTTAAAGTCTCACCTCATACAATTATATTGTGTGAGGTGAGTTTTTTGAGAAAAAAATACAAACCCATACAAATGACAAAAAAGCAAAAAAAGATGAGCTTTGAAAAAAAGGTTGCCGTTCAGGGCATCGCAGCCGCAGTGCTGCTTATTTATTGTGTAATTATTTCAAACGTAAACTATTTTCCAAATCACAAGGAATTTTTACATAAAACAGTTAATATTACGTGGAGTAAAAGTGATATAAAAAATGCGCTTAACAAATCAAAGGACATATATTCTGCCGTTATTAACACAGGCGGAAAATACTTTGATGTAATGACTGCATTTTTTGACGGCGGACTTGACAAAAGCAAAATGGGCATACCCGTTTCGGCAACAAAGCTCAGCGAGCCTGCCATATACCCGCAAAGACAAATTACAAAGCAGCAGCCGCTTAGGGAGCAGCAGGAGCAGCAGCCCCAATTCCGCTATCCTGCAGTTGGCGAAATCACATCCAAATTCGGCGCAAGAGAGCACCCCATAAACGGAGACAGCTCCACTCATTACGGTGTTGACATTGCGGCAAATTATGGTGACTGTGTAATATCGTCACTGCCCGGCACTGTTACCGACACAGGGTTTGATGCAAATCTTGGCAACTATGTAAAGGTGCGCCACAGCGAAAGTATGGAAACGGTGTACGGACATATGAGTGAAATAATGGTAAAAAAAGATGAAGTGGTAGACGACAACACCCGCATAGGCTCTGTAGGCGCAACCGGTGCCGCCACAGGACCACATGTGCATCTTGAAGTGAGGATTGACGGAGTATGCGTCGACCCCGAAAACTACCTGCCAAAAAATTAAAACACCAATACATCAAAGTGAGCAGATTTTGTCATCTGCTCATTTTTGTTTCGGTTGTGTCGGGGCTTACACCTTATGTGCTTATTGTATATGCATCGGTACTGGCACATGAGTGCGCACACCTTGCAATGTGCTGCAGGCTAAAAGTAAAAACATATGGAATTTCGGTTTTGCCTTACGGAGCCGAGCTAAAAACCCAATCACTTGTGTGTCCCCAAAAGCAGATACTTATATCTCTGGCCGGGCCTTTTTGCTCATTTTTACTTTTTGCTCTCGGCAAAGGTGCATTTCTTTTTTGCAGCAGCTCTTATGTGTCTTTTTTTGCAAATGCAAACCTTACCCTTTTTTTGTTTAATATGCTGCCCTGCACTCCCCTTGACGGCGGCGAAATACTCAGGTCCTTTATAAGCCGCAGGTGCGGCATTATATATTCGTACAAAATTATTACATATATATCGTATTTTTTTGAAACGATATTTTTGATTGGAGGCTGCCTGCTTTGTGCATACAGCGGGGGTAACATTACACTTATTATTGTTGCACTGATTATTATTACAAGCATTATCAAAACAAAAACCACTGTTATACATCTTACTGGCAAAATTCTTACAGAGTGTGTAGAGTCGAACAAAAAAATCAAGCTAATAACCAGGCACAAATGGGATTGTCTTAGCACTGCCATAAAGCACATCAGCTTTAACTACACACTGGTTGTTGCAGTTGACGACGGCGAAAAGTATTGCGGCTTTGTGACTCAGTCCCAAATACTCAATGGGTTAAAAATTCATCAAACCTTTGGCGAATGTGTTGAAATTAACACGGATTTGTTGTATAATTAATTTAAATAAATACGAAAGGTACTGTACTATGCTTAGAAAACAGATAGAAAACATACTGCCGTTTGTTGAAAAGCCCGCAAGATATACAGGCGGTGAATTTAATAGTGTACGCAAAAATCCTGATAAGATTAAAATAAGATTTGCATTTTGCTTTCCTGACACATACGAAATAGGTATGTCTCATCTGGGTATAAAAATTTTGTATCATATGCTCAACGAGCGTGAGGACACCTGGTGCGAGAGAGTTTTTGCACCGTGGGTTGATATGGAAGAGCAAATGCGCAAAAACAACATACCTCTTTTTGCACTGGAATCTATGGAGGCAATTACAAGCTTTGACTTTATAGGCTTTACACTCCAGTACGAAATGAGCTATTCAAACATACTCAATATGCTTGACCTGGCAAAGGTGCCCCTCCTTGCAAAGGATAGAAGCGAGGGCGACCCGTTTGTGGTATTTGGCGGGCCTTGTGCATACAGCGGCGAGGCAATTGCGCCTTTTGCCGATTTTGTTGAGCTTGGCGAAGGCGAAGAAATGATGATGGAAGTAATGGACTGCTACAACGAGTGGAAGGAAAAGGGCTTACCAAGAGCAGAATTCTTAAAAATGGTTGCCAAAATCCCCGGTATTTACGTTCCGTCATTTTATGACATAGAGTACAACGACGACGGCACAGTTAAAGCAATCAATCCGATTAACGACGAGGTGCCCAAAACCATCAAAAAAAGAGTTATCCAAAATCTTGACAAGGCATATTACCCCGACAAAATAATCGTTCCTTTTATAGAGGTTGTGCACGACCGCATTATGCTTGAGGTATTTCGCGGTTGCATACGCGGCTGCCGTTTTTGTCAGGCGGGTATGATTTACCGCCCTGTGAGAGAAAAAAGCAGCGACAGACTGCTTGATTGTGCACAAAAGTTGATTGACAGCACAGGATATAACGAAATAAGCCTGTCATCCCTCTCTACAAGCGACTACACACAGCTGCCCGAATTTTCGGAAAAATTACTTGAGATGACCGAAAGCAAAAAGGTCAGCCTGTCGCTGCCGTCACTGCGTCTTGACTCATTTTCGATGGAGCTTATGAACAAGGTCAACAAGGTGCGCAAAAGCTCACTTACATTTGCTCCCGAGGCAGGCACACAGCGGATGAGAGATGTAATAAACAAGGGTATTACCGAGGATGACCTTATGAATAGCTCCAAAATGGCATTTGAGGGTGGATATTCAAGCATCAAGCTGTACTTTATGATTGGACTCCCTTACGAAACAATTGAGGACGTGTGCGGCATTGCCGACCTTTCCAAAAAGGTTGTGGCACAGTATTTTACAGTACCTAAAGAAAAACGCTCGCCGGGGCTTCGCGTCAGCACATCGGTATCATCCTTTGTGCCAAAGGCTTTTACGCCATTTCAGTGGGCAAGGCAAAACACAATGGAGGAGCTGCGGCAAAAGCAGGCAGCCCTTAAAGAATGTATGACGGACAAGCGAATTAAGCACAACTACCACGAGGCGCCCGTAAGCGTGCTGGAGGGTGTGTTTGCAAGGGGTGACAGACGCCTAGCGGATGTGCTTATTGCCGCTCACAAAAAAGGCATAAAATTTGACGGATGGAGTCAGTTTTTCAGCATGGAAAAATGGATGGAGGCTTTCCGCGAATGTGGCATAGACCCGTTTTTTTACACAAGAGAGCGCTCCTTTGACGAAATATTCCCATGGGATATGATAGATGTGGGAGTAAAAAAAGAATTCCTTATTTCCGAGGCAAAAAAAGCGCAGCAGGCAATTGTTACTCCAAACTGCCGCCAAAAATGTTCGGCATGCGGAGCAAGCTGTTTTAAAGGCGGTGTATGCTATGAGTAAATATCGTATACAATATTCACAGAATGATGATGTAAAGTTTATTTCGCATCTTGATTTTTTGCGTACAATAAACAGAGTGTTTATGAGGGCAAAAACTCCTGTTAAATTTTCAAACGGATTTAACCCCCACCTTGTAATGACAATTGGTCTGCCCCTTTCGGTAGGAACAACAAGCGAGTGCGATGTGCTTGACATTGAGCTTACCGAGAGCGTTGACAAAGCAAAGCTTATAGATGACCTTAATGCAACCTGCCCCGACGGCATACGAATTACTGCAGTAAAAGAGGCAGATGGATTAAAGCCGCTTCATATGATAGACAGTGCAATATATGAGGCTCATTTTAACACAGATGCGGATATTGACATACAAAGGTTTGTTGACGTGCCCGAATTTCTTATTGAAAAAAAATCAAAGCGCGGGCTAAACATGGTAAACATAAAAGACTTTATACGCGCATTAACACAAATTAAAAGCCACAAAAAATATGGTTTACAGATGCACATAAACGCAGGTAATTTTTCGAACCTCAAGCCTGAGCTTGTAATTAGCGCAATGAGCGAATACCTGGGCTTTAGGGCAACAGATATTGAAATTTGCAGAAAGAAAATATTTTTTGATGACGGAGAAAGTGTATTCTGAGCGGCGAGTCGCCGCCCCATATTCGCGCAGAAAGTATGTGATACATCTCACACGCGAACATTAAATTAAAGGCGGATTATATAATGAATGAATATTATGAAAAATTAAAAAAAGAAATAGCGTATCATTCACATAAATATTACGTACTTGACAATCCCGAGATTACAGATGCCCAGTATGATAAGTTAATGCGTGAACTTTTGGATTTTGAAAAAGAAAATCCGAGTCTGATATCAGAAGATTCTCCGTCACAGAAAATCGGCGGAACCATCCTTAAAGGATTTGAACAAGTAAAGCACGAAGTTCAGATGCAAAGCCTTACCGATGCATTCAGCTTTGAGGAAATAAAGGATTTTGATACCCGTGTTACAAACGATTTAGGCTTTACTCCCGAGTATGTTGTGGAGCAAAAAATAGACGGACTTTCGGTTTCGCTTGAATACAGAAATTCTGTATTTGTGCGCGGTTCAACACGTGGTGACGGATTTGTCGGCGAGGATGTTACAAATAATCTCAAAACAATTATGAGCATACCGCTGCGCCTTAATGTTGACATACCTTACCTTGAGGTACGCGGCGAAGTTTTTATGAGCAAGGCAGCCTTTGCAAAGCTTAACGAGCAGCGTGAAGAGGAGGGGCTCTCTACATTTGCAAACCCTCGTAATGCTGCAGCAGGAAGCCTCAGGCAGCTTGATTCATCCATTGCCGCAAAAAGAAATCTTGATATATTTGTTTTTAATATTCAGCAAGCAGAGGGCGTAACCTTTGATACTCACTTAGAGGGTCTGGAATTTTTACGTAAGGCAGGCTTTAAAGTAATAGATAACAAGCAGAAATTTGTCAGCATCGAAGATGCGTATACCCAAATACAAAAAATCGGAGATATGCGCTCCGATTTGTACTACGACATTGACGGCGCGGTAATTAAGGTTGACAATCTGGCACTGCGTGAGAGCTTAGGTTCTACTGCAAAAACTCCAAAGTGGGCGATTGCATTTAAGTACCCCGCGGAGCAAAAAAAGACAAAAATTGTTGATATAATAATTCAGGTTGGACGCACAGGGGTGCTTACCCCACGTGCTCAGCTCGATACCGTAGCACTTGCAGGGTCATTTGTTTCCTATGCAACGCTGCACAACCTTGACAACATCCTTCAAAAGGACATACGCATAGGCGATAGTGTTATGGTGCAAAAGGCTGGAGATATCATACCCGAAATTATATGCTCGCTGCCCAAAGAACGTACAGGAAGTGAAGTGCAGTTTGAAATGCCAAAAAGCTGCCCTGCATGTGGCGGTCCTGTTTCAAGAGAAGAGGGCGAAGCGGCATACCGATGCACCAATTTTGACTGCCCTGCACAGCTTGAGCGCAACATTATACACTTTGTTTCACGTGATGCAATGGATATTGAAGGAATGGGGCCGTCTGTTGTAGCAAAGCTTTTAGAGGCAGGACTTATAAAGAGCAGTGCAGATATTTACTACATTACAAAGGAACAGCTTTCAAATCTTGACAAGCTTGGCGAAAAAAGTGCACACAACCTGATTGCCGCAATACAAAAATCAAAATCAAACGACTTGTCACGTCTGCTGTATGCCCTAGGAATAAGGCACATCGGCAGCGGTGCGGCAAAGCTCCTTGCCAAAAAAGCAAAAACAATTGATGCTCTTTTTGATATGACAGTTGATGACCTTACAACCATTGACGATTTTGGCAGCATAATGGCTCACAGTGTAGCAGACTTTTTTGCACAAAGCCATACAAAAGAGTATATACAAAAAATTAAGGATGCAGGAGTAAACACAACGTATATACAAGAGCAAGGAACAACCGCAATACTTGAAGGCAAAACAATTGTTGTAACAGGGACTCTCCCTACCCTTTCACGCAAGGATGCAACCTTGCTTATAGAAAAAAACGGAGGCAAAGCCGCAGGCTCAGTGTCAAAAAAGACAAGCTATGTGCTTGCAGGTGAAGCGGCAGGCAGCAAGCTTACAAAAGCAAATGAGCTTGGAATACCTGTTATTGACGAAGCAGAATTTTTAAAGATGATAGAGGACTCAAGCGATGAACAAACTCAGAAAAATAGCCGTAATAAATGATTTGTCAGGCTCCAGCCGATGCTCCCTTACTGTGGCAATGCCCATTATTGCCGCAAAGGGGCTGCAGTGCTGCGTAATGCCTACGGCAATACTTTCAAACCACACAGGCTATGAGCATTACTTTTTTGATGATTATACCGATAAAATGGGGTGTTTTATACAAAACTGGCAAAAGCAAAAGCTCACATTTGATGGAATATACACCGGCTTTTTAGGCTCGGAGTATCAGATTGAGGTAGTGACAGATTTTATTAAAAAGTTTACCACACAAAATACAAAGCTTATTGTAGACCCTGTGATGGGTGATGACGGCAAAATATACACTACCTATACTCACTCTATGTGCAAAGCAATCAAAAAAATTGCAGCTCACGCCGATGTGGTAACCCCCAATATTACGGAAGCGTGCGTTCTTGCAGATATGCCATATACAGATGAATTTATAAGTGAACAAAAGGCAATTGACATATGCATCAAAATTCACGATCTGGGTGCAAAAAATGTTGTGCTTACGGGTGTAAAAAATAACGATACCATTTCAAACTATGTTTTTGACGGCAAAAGCACAAAAAAATACTCCTGCCCTCTTATGCCTACATATTTTTCGGGAACAGGAGATGTATTTTCGTCTATTGTTGCATCGGACATTACAAACGGCAAAAGCATTTTTGAAAGTGTGGAATTTGCCACAGATTATGTACACAAAGTAACACAATATTCCCAAAAAGCGGGGCTTACCTGGGAAGAGGGAATATGTATAGAAAGGTTTATACGTGAGCTTATATAGTAACCTACTTTAGTTAACTCTGTTTATAAGCATTTTAATCAAATCTTCCAAAAAAGCATTTTTGTTTTTAAATGATGCCAGATTTTTAAGTGCTCGGGCCGACATAAGCTCCACGTCCTTTTTAGCCTGTTCCAAGCCCTTAATGGAAACATACGTGGATTTTTCGTTTTTGTCATCGCTGCCCGCAGGCTTACCCAATACCTCTGTTGTGCCTGTCACATCAAGAATATCATCCTGAATTTGAAAAGCATAGCCTACATCTGCACCAATTTGCTCAATTTTTGCCTGCTCCTCCTCAGATGCACCTGCAAGGATAGCACCAATGAGCATTGCGCTCTCAATAAGGGCACCGCATTTAAGACGATGGATAAATTCCACCGTATCTATGCCTACGCTTTTGCCCTCGCTCTCAATATCGGCAATCTGACCGCCAATCATTCCGTAAATGCCTGCTTTGGTTGCTAGCACCTTGAGTGCCTTTGCAACTCTCTCATTAAATTCTATATCAAATGCCGCTAAGGCAACCTCAAATGCATAGTTTAAAAGCCCGTCGCCTGCAAGAATGCCCATTGTTTCGCCATATACTGCATGGGTTGTTTTTTTGCCGCGTCTGTATTCGTCGTTATCAAGAGCAGGAAGGTCGTCGTGTACAAGTGAATATGTATGTATCATTTCAAGAGCTGTCATAAAAGGCTCAACAACCTTGCTTTTTCCCCCAAACAGCTTGTAGGCTTCCTGCATAAGCATGGGGCGTAAGCGTTTTCCCCCTGCCTTTACACTGTAATTCATAGCCTCAATAACAGTTTTTTGGAGGCCCTCCTCTTTTGGAAGATAGCTGTATAATATTTTTTCGATATCATCTACTTTTGTTTGTAATTGCTGTTTGAATTCCATATTTGTTCTCCTTTATCAACTATTATATCAGCATATCTGCAGCCAAAAGCACTGCATATATAACGGGCTGATGAGCCATATAAATTATAAGAGAATGTCTGCCCGCCCACTCTAACGGTGTACATTTTATTTTAGTCAGTAAGGGCATCAGATTATGCTTTTTAAATATACTGTGTGCAAAATACCCTGCCACAAACAAAAATATCCAGGGCATCAGCGGAAAATAATCCATCGATGTAAAGCCTGTCGGCGGAAAACCCAAATATGCCGTAAACATATTTGCATATAGCCACTGCGGATACGATGCAAAATTTTTTGCAACCGCAAAAGCAATTGCAAAAACAACAAAGCCCAAATAGCAGTTAACTTTTTGCAAAAGCCTCTCGCAAGGAATCATAATAACAATGCTGCTGCCTATAAGCGAGAGCACACCAAACAAAATTATGCTTTGGGGCATAAAAACCGCTGTTACTATGCTTATTATAGCAGAACATCCCAGGGTAATCAAGCCTCTTTTTAGCTTATGCATTCCCATTGGGAAGCAGAACCCCGAAACAAAAATAAAGGTGATGCATATCATCTGCTGCCATACGTAGCCGATGTGCGATGTATACCAGGCTATTTTGACGCCAAAAATATAATTTATATCCCACAAGGTGTGATACAATATCATATTTATAAGAGCAAAACCGCGCAGCGTATCTATAAATGTGTATCTTTGTAAGTTATTCATAATTACTATACCTTATTAGATTAATTATAAAACAATTTTATCACATTATTTTGTACATTTCAATATTTTGCAAAATTTTTCTATGTAACACAAAAAACTCTGCGAAAAATTTCGCAGAGTTTTTTATTATAATCTAAAATTATTCAATGATTTCAGATACAACACCTGAACCTACAGTTCTACCACCTTCACGGATAGCAAATCTGAGACCCTGGTCAATAGCGATAGGAGAAATGAGTTCTACTGTCATTTCTACGTTATCACCAGGCATACACATTTCTACACCGTCAGGAAGATTGATAACACCTGTAACGTCAGTTGTTCTGAAGAAGAACTGAGGTCTGTAGTTGTTGAAGAATGGTGTATGACGACCACCTTCATCTTTGCTCAATACGTAAACCTGACCTTTGAATTTTGTGTGTGGGTGAATTGAACCTGGTTTTGCGAGAACCTGACCTCTTTCGATTTCGTTTCTCTGAACACCACGGAGAAGAGCACCAACGTTGTCACCTGCTTCAGCAGAGTCAAGAAGCTTTCTGAACATTTCAAGACCTGTGATAACAACTTTTCTTGCTTCGTCAGCAAGACCAACGATTTCTACTTCATCACCAACGTGTGCAACACCTCTTTCAACTCTACCTGTTGCAACAGTACCACGGCCTGTGATTGAGAATACGTCTTCTACAGGCATGAGGAATGGGAGTGATTCATCTCTTTCAGGAGATGGGATATAGCTGTCAACAGCATCCATAAGCTCGTGGATACAGTTATAAGCAGGATCGCTTGAATCTGTAGATGTGCAATCGAGTACACCGAGAGCTGTACCTTTGATGATTGGTGTGTCATCGCCTGGGAATTCGTATTCGCTGAGCAGATCACGGATTTCCATTTCAACGAGTTCGAGCAGTTCTTCGTCGTCAACCTGGTCAACTTTGTTCATGAATACTACGATGTAAGGAACGCCAACCTGACGGGAAAGCAGGATGTGTTCACG
>JAZQZC010000017.1:0-68934 GCA_045633845.1 Clostridia bacterium | reverse complement strand
TCCGATTTAAATATATAAAAATTCCTGTAAACTGTGTTAAAATGCTCGCAAATACATCAAGTATTCGCTGCGCTTTTGCCTTGTTTACAACAATTTTTATTATATTTAAATTCTTCGACCTGAAAGGCTCGTATTTTCGAGGGATTTTTGGTGCGGAGGACGAAGGAATGCTCGTGTCTTTCAAGGACGACAATCCAAAAAGCACCGAAAATACTGACTTTCAGGCGGGTTCGGATAATCCTCCAATGGCTATAATTAACCCTGAAAGGAAATACACATATGGATACAATACAAAATTTGCGAAATGTTGCTATAATTGCTCACGTTGACCACGGCAAAACCACACTTGTTGACGGGCTTCTTAAGCAGAGCGGCATTTTCAGAGAAAATCAGCAGGTAGACGAGAGAGTAATGGACAACAATGACCTTGAGAGAGAAAGAGGTATTACCATACTTTCAAAAAATACATCTCTTATGTACAACGGAATAAGAATTAATGTTGTTGATACTCCCGGACATGCCGATTTTGGCGGCGAGGTAGAACGAGTGCTTAAAATGGTTGACGGCGTACTTGTGCTTGTTGATGCCTTTGAAGGTTGTATGCCTCAAACACGCTTTGTACTCAAAAAAGCACTTTCGCTTAATATAAAACCAATAATCGTGGTAAATAAAATCGATCGGCCAAATGCGCGCCCGCACGAGGTTGTTGACGAAATGCTCGAGCTGTTTTTGGAGCTTGATGCGACAGATGACCAGTTTAACTCGCCTGTTGTATTTGCCTCAGGTCGTGACGGATATGCTGTACTTGACCCCGAAACCAAAGGTACTGATTTAAAGCCTTTGTATGATGCAATTGTTGAGCATGTACCTGCACCAAAAGGAGAGCTTGACGGACCATTCCAGATGCTTGTATCAAACATTGAGTATGATGAATATGTAGGCACAATGGCTGTCGGTAGAATTGAAAGAGGTAAAATGACTGTTGGTCAGACAGTTGCTCTTTGCAAAAAAGACGGAACAACCTCTAATGTGCGTCTTACAAAAATATATGAGTATCAGGGTCTTACACGAGTTGAAACAAACGAGGCGTCTGTTGGTGACATTGTACAGGTGTCTGGTGTATCGGATGTTCACATAGGTGAAACTCTTTGCGCAGTAGACTGCATAGAGCCGCTTCCGTTTATTGATATAGATGAGCCGACACTTTCGATGAACTTTTCTGTCAATGACAGCCCATTTGCAGGTCAGGATGGTCAGTATGTTACATCAAGGCATTTGCGTGACAGACTTTTTAAAGAAACCGCAACAAACGTAAGCCTTAAGGTGGAAGAAACCGACTCGGCAGATTGCTTTAAAGTATCGGGCAGGGGAGAATTGCATCTTTCTATACTTATAGAAACTATGAGACGTCAGGGATATGAGTTTCAGGTATCTAAGCCTGAAGTAATCAACAAGGTTGTAGATGGTGTAAATATGGAGCCTGTTGAATACCTTGTTGTTGATGTACCTGATGAATACGTGGGAGCCGTAATAGAAAAGCTCAGCGAACGTAAAGGCCAGATGCTCAATATGAATACAGGCTCAAACGGATTTACACGCCTTGAGTTTAATATACCATCGCGCAGCCTCATTGGTTACCGCTCTCAGCTTCTTACAGATACAAGAGGTAATGGTATAATGAACCACGTTTTGACAGGCTATGAAGAATACAAAGGCGACATCCCTACGCGTTCACGCGGCTCGTTGATTGCATTTGAGGATGGCGAGGCAGTTTCTTACGGCTTGTACAACTCTCAGGAGAGAGGCTCGCTGTTTATTGGACCCGGCGTAAATGTATATGAGGGCATGGTTGTAGGTGAAACAAACAGAGGAGAGGACATAGTTGTTAATGTGTGCAAAAAGAAGCACGTTACCAACACTCGTGCTGCCGGCTCCGATGATGCACTCAGGCTTATTACACCAATATCTATGAGTCTTGAAAATTGTATAGAATTTTTGGCTGATGATGAGCTTTTGGAAATCACACCCAACAACTTAAGAATTAGAAAGAAAATTCTTGACAAATCCTTAAGAGCTAAATCCAAGAAAAACTAATGATTGGCAGGTGCCTTATATGGTAAAACTTGATAACAGCTGGGATGAATTGCTTAAAGATGAATTTAATAAAGAATATTACTTGCGTCTTAGAGAATTTTTAAAAATAGAATATTCCACCAAAACAATTTATCCGCATATGAACGATATTTTTAATGCACTAAAGCTTACTTCGTATGAAAATGTTAAGGTTGTTATACTCGGTCAGGACCCGTATCACGGTGAGGGTGAGGCCCATGGGCTTGCTTTTTCGGTAAAAAAGGGCATAGCCATTCCGCCGTCGCTGCGTAATATATACAAAGAACTGAGTACATCCCTCGGATGTTATATTCCAAACAACGGCTACCTCGAAAAATGGGCAAAACAGGGAGTACTTTTGTTAAATACTGCGCTCACAGTTCAGGCAGATAATGCAAATTCACACAGCGGAAAAGGCTGGGAAATACTCACTGATGCAATTATCAAAAAAATCAATTTAAAAAATGAGCCTGTTGTGTTTATGCTGTGGGGCAATAATGCAAAGTCAAAGGCTTGGTTTATTGATGGTAAAAAGCACCTTGTACTTACAAGCGTACACCCTAGCCCTTTGTCGGCTTCAAGAGGATTTTTTGGATGTAATCATTTTAAACTTGCCAACGAATTTCTTGCAAAAAACAATTTGCAGCCTATTGACTGGCAAATAGAAAACATTTAGGAATATACTTGATTTTTTGTCAGAAATATTCTATAATAAAGTATCTTGTTTTTGGAGGCTAATATGAAGATTTACGAAGAACTCGTAGCCAGAGGACTTATAGCTCAGGTTACTGATGAAAAAGAAATAAGAGAACTTGTTAATAATGGTAAAGCTATTTTTTATATAGGTTTTGACCCTACTGCCGATTCACTTCATGTAGGTCATTTTATGGCACTTTGCCTTATGAAAAGACTTCAGATGGCAGGCAACAAGCCTGTCGTGCTAATCGGCGGCGGTACAGGTCATATAGGCGACCCATCAGGCAGAACCGATATGCGCTCTATGATGACTAAAGAAACAATCGACCAAAACTGTGAATGTTTCCGCAAACAGATGGAAAAGTTTATCGAATTTGGCGATGACAAAGCCATTATGGTTAACAATGCCGACTGGCTTTTAAATCTCAATTACATCGAGTTGCTCCGCGAAGTAGGCGCATGCTTTTCTGTTAACAATATGCTCCGTGCAGAGTGCTACAAGCAGCGAATGGAAAAGGGGCTTTCCTTCCTTGAGTTCAACTATATGATTATGCAGTCTTACGACTTTTATCATCTTTTCCAAAATTATGGTTGTAATATGCAATTTGGTGGCGATGATCAGTGGTCAAATATGCTCGGCGGCACAGAACTTATAAGAAGAAAGCTCGGTAAAGATGCGTATGCAATGACAATCACCTTGCTTATGAATTCTGAGGGTAAAAAAATGGGCAAAACAGCAAACGGAGCTGTTTGGCTTGACCCTAACAAAACTTCGCCTTTTGAATTTTTTCAGTACTGGCGAAACGTTGGAGATAACGACGTACTCAAATGCATCAGAATGCTTACATTTCTCCCACTTGAGCAAATTGATGAGATGGATAGTTGGGAAGGTAGCCAGCTCAACCAGGCAAAAGAAATTCTTGCTTATGAGCTTACTGCTCTTGTTCACGGCAAAGAAGAGGCAGAAAAGGTAAAAACCGCATCACATGCGTTGTTTGCAGGCGGCGGTGATGATTCCAATATGCCTACAACTGCAATTGACAAAGCAAAATTGATTGATGGTGGAATTGCAATTTTAGACCTTATGACAGAATGTGGACTCATTGCAAGCAAGTCGGAGGGTAGAAGACTTGTTCAGCAGGGTGGTGTATCTGTTGACGATCAAAAGGTTACAGACATTAACTATGTAATTACAGAGGCAGCTCTTACAGACGGAGTTAAAATCCGCAAAGGTAAAAAAGTATATCACAAAGCAATTATTGAATAAAACCAATCCCTGTATCAAATTGATACAGGGATTTTTCTGTTACTGATACGACACCTTGTCAGTGATCAGCGCTTATCTGATTATTAATGATTTACCTGTCATTTCTGATGGGATTTCGAGCCCCATAACATCAAGTATTGTAGGAGCAAGGTCTGCAAGACGACCAATTTCGAGCTTTGTGCCTTGTTCAAGACCAATTCCTATAAAAGGTACAACATTTGTTGTGTGAGCAGTAAATACAGAGCCGTCTTTAGGGTCGGTCATTTGTTCTGCATTACCATGGTCGGCTGTAATAAAGATAATACCGCCTTTTTGATTTACTTTGTCAACTACTTTTCCAATGCATTCATCAACAGCCTCAACAGCTTTAACTGCTGCTTCCATAACACCTGTGTGGCCAACCATATCGCAGTTTGCAAAGTTGAGTATAACAACGTCATATGCATCTGTGTCAAGAGCTTCAAGCAGTTTGTCTGTTACCTCATATGCACTCATTTCGGGTTGGAGGTCGTATGTTGCAACCTTTGGTGAGTTAACAAGAATTCTGTCCTCGCCGTCATATACCTTTTCTACGCCGCCGTTAAAAAAGAAAGTAACGTGAGCATATTTTTCGGTTTCTGCAATTCTGAGCTGCTTTAAGCCTTTGTTGCTCAAGTATTCGCCAAGAGTGTTTTCTAATTTTTGCGGCTTAAATGCAACGTTTACATTAGGCATTGAAGCATCGTATTGTGTCATACAAACAAAGTATGTGTTAAAAAACTCTCTTTCAAAGCCATTAAATTCACTGTCAACAATTGTCCTTGTAATTTCTCTTGCTCTGTCTGGACGGAAGTTAAAGAATATAACGGAGTCGTTTTGAGAAATTGTGCCGATAGCTTTATCATCTTTTACAACTACAGTTGGAACAATAAATTCGTCGGTTACATCCTCATTGTATGATTTTTCAACAGCTACAACAGCAGATTCACATTTTGCTCCTTCGCCTTTAACCATAGCGTCATATGCAAGTTTTACACGCTCCCAGCGGTTATCTCTGTCCATTGCGTAATATCTGCCCATAACAGAAGCAATTTGTCCACATTCTGTTTCACGAAGCTTTTCTACAAGATTTTTTACAAAATCAATACCGCTGGTGGGGGACACGTCTCTGCCGTCCATAAAGCAGTGTACATAGACTTTATCCAGATTATTTTTCTTTGCAAGCTTTATAATACCGAGCAAATGTTCAAAATGGCTGTGAACACCGCCGTCAGACAAAAGACCCATAATATGAAGGGAACTGTCATATTTTTTGCAGTTTTCACAAGCACCCAAAAGTGCTTCGTTTTCATAAAAGTCACCGTCGTTAATTGATTTTGTAATTCTGGTAAGCTCCTGATATACAATTCTGCCTGCACCGATATTTGTGTGGCCAACCTCAGAGTTGCCCATCTGACCATCGGGCAAACCAACATCCAGGCCGCTTGCGTGAATTACCGACTTTGGATATTTTGTCATAAATTCATTCATACGCGGTGTTTTTGCAGTATATATAGCATTGCCGTTTTTGAATTCGCTTTCACCGTAACCATCAAGTATAGCGAGTACAACAGGTTTTTTACTCATAACTTAAATTCCTTTCTGTTTCTTTAGAAAACTCTGCCGCAAACGCAGCAGAGTTTTTGTAATTAGTGTGACAGGACTCGAACCAACAGTGGTTTCACATGGAAAATTTACCTGAAACTTCAGTAAATTCCTTGAAAATACGCGAGTATTCCCTTCGTAATTTACTTTGTTTCAGAAAAATTTTTCTATGTGAAACTGCTTTGCACCTGCTATCTTGAAATTTTTGTTAAGATTTCAGTGCTACAGGTTGCAGGCGGGCTGACGCCCGTCAAAACCGACAATCTGAAAGATTTCAAAAATTTCAGATGTCAGGCATTGAGGGTTCGAATCCTGTCACACTAACTGTTTACGATTATTGAAAAATCGTTTGCTTTGAGAGAAGCACCGCCAACAAGACCGCCGTCGATATCTTCTTTAGCAAAAAGCTCGGCACTGTTTTTAGCATTTACGCTGCCACCGTACTGAATTGTAATAGCCTCGGCTGCATCATTGCCATATACTGCAGCAACAGTTTCTCTGATTTTTGCACAAACCTCCTGAGCCTGTTCATTTGTAGCAGTTTTACCTGTACCGATAGCCCAAATTGGTTCGTACGCAATAATTGTCTTTTTAACCTGCTCAGCTGTAAGACCGAGAAGGGCAATTTTTGTCTGCATAGAAACAAGCTCAAATGTGATGCCTTGCTCTCTCTGCTCCAATGATTCACCAACACAAACAATAGGAATAAGGTTGTGTTCAAACGCCTTGAGAACCTTTTTGTTAACTGTTACATCAGTTTCGGCAAAATACTGTCTTCTTTCACTGTGACCGATGATAACATATTTAACGCCCATTTCCTCGAGCATAGCAGGGGAGATTTCGCCTGTGTATGCGCCTGATTCTTCAAAATACATATTTTCGGCACCAACCTCGATGTTGGAGCCTTTTGTTGCTTCTAAAGCTACATATAGGTCTGTGTAAGGAACACAGATAATGCATCCGTTTTTACTGTCTGCAACAAGTGGCTTGAGCTCTTCTATAAGAGTTTTAGCCT
The DNA here is from genome assembly GCA_045633845.1 of Clostridia bacterium. Lineage (GTDB taxonomy): Bacteria > Bacillota > Clostridia > UMGS1810 > UMGS1810 > RGIG4708. The sequence continues at coordinate 62,221 of JAZQZC010000017.1, read as the reverse complement.
GGCTTGGAGTCATATTCATTTTCCAGTTTCCGGCAACTATTGTTTTTCTCATAACTAATCAATTCCTTTCGTAAAATAGCAAATTATTTGTCGTTAAGGCAATCAATGCCAGGCAATACCTTACCTTCGAGATATTCGAGCGAAGCACCGCCGCCTGTTGAAATGTGTGTCATTTTGTCAGCAAAGCCAAGCTGCTGAACTGCTGCAGCAGAGTCGCCGCCGCCGATGATTGTAACAGCATCAGCTTCTGCAACTGCTTTTGCAATAGCTTTTGTACCAACTGCAAATTTAGGCATTTCAAATACACCCATAGGTCCGTTCCAGATAACTGTTTTTGCTTTGCTGATAGCATTTGAAAAGAGCTCAACAGTTTTTGGCCCGATATCAAGACCTTCGTAATCTGCAGGAATTGCAATAGAAGGAACGGTTTTTTCTTCTGCATCGTTGCTGAATTCTTTAGCAACAACAGTTTCAACAGGGAGGAGGAGCTCAACGCCTTTAGCCTGTGCTTTTGCCATAAGGTCTCTTGCAAGGTCAAGCTTATCCATTTCGCAAATTGATTTACCAACCTCGTATCCCTGTGATTTGAGGAATGTGTAAGCCATACCGCCACCGATAATAAGGCTGTCTACCTTGTCGAGGAGGTTTTCGATTACACCGATTTTGTCAGAAACCTTTGCTCCGCCAAGAATGGCCACAAAAGGTCTTGCAGGGTTAGAAAGAGCTTTGCCCATAACGTCAATTTCTTTGCCGATAAGGTAGCCGCATACTGCAGGAAGATAGTCTGCAACACCTGCTGTAGAAGCATGTGCTCTGTGAGCTGTACCAAATGCATCATTTACATAAATTTCGGCAAGTGAAGCAAGCTGCTTCGAAAATTCAGCATCGTTCTTTTCTTCTTCCTTGTGGAATCTAACGTTTTCGAGAAGGCATATATCACCATCGCTGAGAGCAGCAACTGTAGCTTTTGCGCTTTCGCCGATAACATCATCAGCCATTTTAACCTCTTTACCAAGAAGCTCCGAGAGTCTTGCCGCTACTGGAGCGAGGCTGTATTTCATATTGAATTCGCCCTTTGGTCTGCCAAGATGTGAGCAAAGAATAACCTTTGCGCCATTTTCCGAAAGATATTTGATTGTAGGAAGTGCGCCTACAAGTCTGTTTTCGTCTGTGATATTTTTGTTCTCATCAAGTGGAACGTTAAAATCACATCTTACAAGTACTTTTTTACCTGTAACAACGATATCTTCAATAGTTTTTTTGTTCATTTCTTTTCACCTCATAAATATATTTTAAATTATTTTAAAAACATAATTACACAAATATAATAATAGTATATTTGGAAAAATTTTGCAAGAGATTTATTTAAAAAAAGCAATATATAATTAATATTGTTATAAAATTAACAAATACTTAATTCAAAATACAGTATTTGTTGTTATTTTTTTAAAAATCCGTATGCGCATGTTCCGGGACCCGCATGTATGCTTATGGTAGGGCCAACCTCGACAATAATGGTGTTTTTAAAAGGAGTATTTTCCAAAAGCTGAGCTTTGAGCGCCTCGGCCTTTTGGGCAGCATTAATATGAAATATAATAATCGTCTGGTCGTAATCCTCGCGTATGTCATTCATAAGTATATCAAGAAGCTTTTTGTTTACTTTTTTTGCTCCTCTTACCTTATCTTTGCTGCCGATAAGGCCATCCTCGATTGTAAGAATGGGCTTGATGTCCAGTAAGTTACCAACAATTTTTGCTGCAGGCTTTATTCTGCCGCCTTTTTCGAGATAGGTAAGGTCATCAACAACAAAAATCGCCTCGGTTTGCTCAGAATTTTTTTCTATCATATCAACAATTTCCTTAACACTTGCGCCCTCCTTTGCCATGTCTGCAGCTTTGAGCACCCAGTAGCCATAGCAGTACGAAAAAGTGTTGCAGTTAACAATGTTGATATCTGCATCGGGATTTTCTTCTTCAATCATTTGCTTTGCCATATGGGCAGATTGAATTGTTCCGCTTGCTTTTGCCGAAATACAGCAATAGATAATTGTATAATCATCGCTGAATTTTTTAAATTCATCATAGTGCTCGCTAACAGATATCTGAGCTGTTTTGGGCATTTCTTTGCATTTGGGGAGCATTTTGTTGAATTGTTCGCAATCAATATCATATCTATCTTTGTATGATACGCCGTCGATGTTGATATTAATAGGAATAAGATGAATATCTTTTTGTTTTGCAAGCTCAAGTGTAATATCCGAAGCTGTGTCTGTAATAATTTTTATTCCTTTCATTGATATCAATCCTTTCGTTATAATATTAAATGTAATTTATCGGGAATTATTCATCCCAGTTTAATGTTGTAAGGTTTCCGCTTGTTTCAAGGTCAAAATAATTATTCTGACGCAAAGCCTCATACAATACAACTGCAACAGAATTTGCAAGGTTGAGGCATCTTGTGTCGTTAACCATTGGTATTCTGATGGCAAATTGCTCATTTGATTTTAATAATTGTTCATCAAGACCTTTTGTTTCTTTGCCAAACAAAATATAATCGCCATCCTTAAAATTTACATCCGAGTGACGATGCCTGCCCTTTGATGTGGCATAGTAAAATGTACCGCCATTATTTTTTTCAAAAAACTCTTCAACACTGTCATATTCGGTAATGTTGAGCAAATGCCAGTAGTCAAGACCGGCTCTTTTTAAGTTTTTGTCGGTAATTCTGAAACCGTATGGTTTTATAAGATGCAAATTTGTTCCCGAAACTGCACAGGTACGCGCTATATTGCCTGTATTTTGCGGAATTTCGGGCTCTACAAGAACAATGTTAAATGCCATTTTTGTATCTCCGTGCTATTTGTTTAAAAATTTTTCTATTCTATCTACCGCTTTGTTTATCTGCTCTATACTGTATGCATACGAAACACGGATAAATCCTTCACCGCAGTCGCCAAACGCAGTACCGGGCACAACCGCAACCTTTTGGTCCATAAGTAGCTGCTCACAAAAATCGTTGCTCGACAAGCCTGTTGCTTGTATTGAAGGGAATATGTAAAATGCGCCCTCGGGGTCAAAGCATGTAAGACCAAGTTTGTTGAATGATTCAACAATAATTTTTCTGCGGTCATCATATTCGGCGCACATATCACGAATTGATTTTTCGCCGTTTTTGAGAGCCTCAATGGCAGCGTACTGACTTGTTGTGGGCGAGCTCATAATTGCATACTGATGTACCTTTGTCATAGCTTTTGTAAGGGTGCTGTTTGCAAGTGTAAAGCCAAGACGCCAACCAGTCATTGCAAAAGCTTTTGAAAATCCGTTTACAACTATGCATCTGTCTTTCATATCAGGGAGCGAAGCTATAGAAAAATGCTTCTTACCACCATAAGTAAGTTCAGCATATATCTCATCCGAAAGCACAATTATATTATGCTTTTTTACAACCTCGGCAATTGGTTCCAAATCTTCTTTTGTCATAATTGCGCCGGTTGGATTATTGGGATAGGATAGAACAATCATTTTTGTTTTTGGTGTGATTTTTTCTTCGATTTGCTGTGCAGTAAGCTTAAATCCGTTGTCACTCGTTGTCTGTATGGTAACAGGCACTCCGCCTGCAAGCTGTGCACACGGCTTGTAGCAAACAAATGCAGGCTCGTGCACAAGCACTTCGTCGCCAGGTTCGAGCACTGTTCTCATAACAAGGTCAACACCCTCGCTACCGCCAACGGTTACCAGCACTTCATCAGGTTTGTAGCTAAGGTTAAATTTTTGCACATAGCTGCAAATTTGCTCACGAAGCTCAATCAGACCCGAGTTTGAAGTGTAGTGCGTCTGAGCTTTTTCAAGCGAGTATATGCCCGCATCACGGATATGCCAGGGTGTGGCAAAATCGGGTTCACCAACGCCAAGACTTATAGCATCCTTCATTGTGCTTACAATGTCAAAAAACTTTCGTATGCCGCTTGGCTGCATATTTGTAACAGAGCTGTTTATAAAATTGTTAATGTCAAAATTGCTCATAGTGTAATTACCTGCCTGTCATCTGTTTCGTTATCATCAAATATTACGCCTTGATCCTTGTATTTTTTGAGCACAAAGTGGGTTCCTGTGCTTACTACAAATTCAAGAGGAGCAAGTCTGTTTGCAACAAAAAGAGCAACCTCTTTCATAGTTTTGCCCTCAATAAATACAAGCAAGTCGTATTGGCCTGCCATAAGATAAAGAGATTTTACCTCAGGGAATTTGTATATACGTTCAGCTATTTTATCAAAGCCCTCACCACGCTGCGGTGTAACCTTAAGCTCAATCTGAGCAGTAACAAACTCTTTGTCGGTAAGCTCCCAGTTTATGACACTTTTGTTTTTTAAAATTATTTTTTCATCTTTTAAATTTTCTATAATTTCCGCGACTTTTTCTACGGGTAAATCAACAAGTGTTGCTATCTGTTCCAAAGGCATTGTGCAATCATTGTCAAGTAATTCGAGAATTTTGTCCGATTTTTCACATTTGGTCATAAGGAAAGCCCCTTTCAAAAATTAAAATATTAAAATAATTATACCAAATTCTACTTGTGTTTTCAATATAAATTTGTAAATATCACTGCCGAATTTAAAAAAATATACTAATTTTGTTTTTTTAAAAGTAAAAATACAAAAAAATTGATGCTTTATGTATGTTTATTTTGACAATTCAGAAAAATTATGTTATAATACCTATGTATTTTTAAATTGAGGAGGACATACCCAATGGATAAACAAAAAGTTATTTCCAAAATCAAAGAAGTTGGCGTTGTTGCTGTTGTCAGAGCGCAAAGTGCTGAGCAGGCAATTAAAATTACAGACGCTTGCATTAAAGGCGGAATTCCTGCAATTGAGCTTACCTTTACTGTACCTGGTGCTAACAGAGTTATTGAAGAACTTGCCAAGCACTACAGTGAGGATGAAATTATTTTGGGAGCAGGTACTGTGCTTGACCCTGAAACTGCGAGAATTGCTATACTTGCAGGTGCTCAGTATGTAGTAAGCCCATATTACGATGAAGCAACAATCAAATTGTGTAACAGATATGCAGTTCCTTGTATGCCGGGTTGCATGACAATGCACGATGTTGTTAAATCACTTGAAATGGGATGCGATATTATCAAATTGTTCCCTGGTGATATCTTTGGACCAAATATGGTTAAAGACATCAAAGGTCCTATTCCGCAGGCAAACATTATGCCAACAGGCGGTGTTTCGGCAGACAATGTTGACGAGTGGATAAAAGCAGGTGTTGTTGCTGTTGGCGCAGGTTCTTCACTTACAAAGGGTGCTAAAACAGGTGATTACGATGCAATTACTGCTGAAGCCAAAAAATTTGTTGAAAATATAAAAGCTGCAAGAGCAAATATGAAAAAATAATTATTGGAGGTACATATAATGAAAGTTGTTACTTTTGGTGAAATTATGATGAGACTTCAGACTCCCGGCCATCAGAGATATATTCAGGCACAGAGCTTTGAAGTTGAATACGGCGGCGGTGAAGCAAATGTTGCTGCATCGGTTGCAAATTATGGCGGAACTGCTTGTTTTGTAACAAAAATCCCTAACAATCCTATTGGTGAAGCTTGTATTTCACAGCTTCGCAAATACAACATCTGCACAAAGCACATTGCCCGCGGCGGTGAAAGACTTGGTATTTACTTCTGCGAAAAAGGTGCTTCGCAAAGAGCTTCAAACGTAGTATATGACAGAGCACATTCTTCTATCGCTACTGCTACAAAAGCAGATTTTGACTGGGATGCTATTTTTGAAGGTGCTGATTGGTTCCATTTTACAGGTATTACTCCTGCACTCAGTGATGAAACTGCTGCAATTTGCCTTGACGCTTGTAAAAAAGCCAAAGAAAAGGGCATCAAAATCAGCTGTGACCTTAACTTCAGAAAAAAACTCTGGACAACCGAAAAAGCTGGTCAGGTTATGGGCGAGCTTATGAAATATGTTGATGTTTGTATTGCAAACGAAGAAGATGCCGAAAAGGTATTTGGTATTCACGCAGCAAACACCGATGTAACAGGCGGCAAAATCAGTGACGAGGGCTACAAAGATGTTGCACGTCAGCTTGTTGAAAGATTTGGCTGCTCACACATTGCTATCACACTCCGCGAAAGTATTTCCGCTTCGGAAAACGACTGGTCTGCACTTCTTTATGATGCCAAAGAAGACGGCTTCTACAAATCCAAAAAATATCATATGACTATCATCGACAGAGTTGGCGGCGGCGACTCATTTGGCGGTGGTCTTATTTACTCAATGCTTGCAGGTTATTCAAACCAGGATGCAATTGAATTTGCTGTTGCTGCATCTTGCCTCAAGCACACAATCGAAGGTGATATGAACCTTGTTACACTTGACGAAGTTAAAAACCTTATGAAAGGTGACGGTTCAGGACGCGTGTCAAGATAAGCAGATTATAAAAAAACATACTTTGCAATTTTGCAAAGTATGTTTTTTGTTTTTATGATTTTATAATATCAAATAGAATTTTCGGATATAAATTGCAGATTCTCGAGAGCTCGTCCTGTGCCGATTGCAACGCATTGCTCAGGATTTTCAGCTACATAAACATTTATACCTGTACATTTTTCGATAAGCAAATCAAGACCTCGAAGGTTTGAGCCGCCGCCTGTAAGCAAAATGCCGTTTGTAATTATATCACCCAGAATCTCGGGCGGCGTCTGTTCAAGCACTGCTTTTACACCGTTTACAATTTCCATTGCACATTCACCAAGAGCTTCCATAATTTCGGTAGAAGTAATTTCAACCTTTGCAGGAAGTCCTGTTTGCAGACTACGTCCTTTAATTTCCATACTGAGAGGGTCAACAAGGGGATACACGCAGCCGATTGCACGCTTTACCTTTTCGGCAGTGCGCTCACCAATAAGCATATTGTAGCTTTTTTTAACGTATTTGATTATCGCATTATCAAAATCGTCGCCTGCAATACGCACAGAATCGTGCACAACGGTGCCGCCGAGAGATATAACAGCAATATCACAAGTTCCTCCGCCAATATCAACTACCATTGTACCTTCAGCCTTTGAAATATCTATATCTGCTCCAATTGCAGCTGCAATTGGTTCTTCAATCAAATATGCACTGCCTGCACCTGCGTTTGTTGTTGCGTCAATAACAGACTTTTTTTCGACCTCGGTGACGACGCTTGGTATGCATACAACAACCTTTGGCTTAAACAATGAGCGTGTACATACCTTGTCCAGCAGATATTTAATCATAATTTCGGTGGTTTTGTAATCTGAAATTACTCCGCTTTTGAGTGGTCTTATTGCATTAATGTTAGACGGAGTCCTTCCAATCATTTCCTGTGCCTTGCTTCCTACGGCCTGCACCTCGTTTGTGTTTGTATCAATTGCGACAACGCTGGGCTCATCAAGTACAATTCCTTTTCCTTTTATATAAACCAATATTGTGGCAGTACCCAAATCTATCCCGATTTCCTGACTTTTCCAAAATGACATATAATCACCTCTGTTTATGTTTATAATTATATTATACATTTAATTTGGAATAAATCAATATTTTTTTGCAACAAAAATCACTTTGAGTCATATTATAAATCGGGTGTATTTATTAAGCATACGGGGTTCGACTCTCGTGTGCTTACCCATCAATTACAAAGGAGGATACAAATGGAATTTGTTTTGATAGTTTTTTCTTCTCTTACTACTGCAAACAAAATCAAATCTGAGCTCGAAAAAAAATATTCAATAAAATCAAAGGTGTTACAAACGCCAAAAAATATACCTGTAAAAAGTTGCAGCTACTGCGTGAAAGTTTCGGAAGCTGATATGTCAAAGGCTTGGAATATGGTAAAGAGTCTTGATGTATATACAAAAGGAGTTTTCAGAGAAAAGGATTTCAAAAAAATAATATGAGGTGTTTGCTTTGATATATTTTGATAACAGTGCTACAACATGGCCAAAACCCGACAGAGTTTATCGCGGTGTATATGAATTTATGAAAAAATACGGAGCAAACCCTGGCAGAAGCGGATATGATATGGCACAAAAATCCTCGCGTGTGATATATGAATGTCGCGAATTGATTGCAGATATGTTTGGAATTTCCGACTGCTCTTCGATTATTTTTACAAAAAATACCACTGAGGCATTAAATATAATTATAAAAGGTGTTTTAAAACCGGGTGACCACGTAATTACAACATCTATGGAGCATAATTCGGTGCTTCGTCCACTTGACAAATTATCACATAATGGTGTAAAATTTGACATAGTTAACGGCGACGACAACGGATATGTTGACCCCAATGATATTAAAAATAAAATTAATCCTTATACAAAGCTTATAATTGTAAATCATGTATCAAACGTATGCGGCACTGTTCAGAATATACAGCAAATAGGGGATATTGCTCATAAAAACGGTGTTTTGTTTGCCGTTGATTGTGCACAGAGCGGCGGTGTGGTAGATATCAGCCGCAACGCGGACTTTTTTGCGCTGGCAGGTCACAAGGGGCTTTATGGTCCAATGGGTACCGGAATATTGTGCATTAATTGCAAATACAAATTGGGGTGTCTTACCGAGGGCGGCACAGGCAGTTACTCTACACACCTTGATCAGCCCGACGAATTGCCCGATAAATATGAGAGCGGTACACTGAATGCTCCGGGAATAGCAGGTTTATGCGAAGGGATTAAATATGTCAGAATTCACGGTATCGATGCAATCCGTCACCACGAAGCAATGCTTGCAAAGTATTTTATGGAGGGTCTTGGTAACATTAAGGGCATCACGATATATGGCCCGCGTGACATTAAAAGGCAAACAGGTGTTGTAGCCTTTAATAAATCAGGTTATGATTGCGTGACATTGTCGCAGATGTTAAACGATAAATTTAAAATCGCATCCCGCGCCGGATATCATTGTGCATATACTGCCCACCGGACAATAGGAAGCGGCGACAGTGGTGCAGTCAGGTTCAGTTTTGGAAATTTTAATACTAAAGATGAAGTAGCAAAAGCCCTGATGGCTGTTAATTTGTTATAAATTATAAAATCATCTGTATTTTTGCAGATGATTTTATGTTGTGGAGAAGCTTATGAAAATTAAAATTATATGTGTTGGTAAATTAAAAGAAAAATATCTGAAAGAAGGCATACAAGAATATATCAAAAGACTTGGCAGATTTGCTGGCGTTGAAATTATTGAGCTACAGGATGAAAAAATACCCGAAAATGCATCAAATGCCGAATGTGAAAAAATTAAAGCCTGCGAGGGTGAAAAAATCCTTTCAAAGATTACAGGCAATGAATATGTTGTAAGTCTTTGTATAGAAGGAAAACTTTTGTCAAGCGAAGATCTTGCACAAAAAATTTCGGATATAACATTAAACGGTAGCAGTACCGTTGATTTTGTTATTGGCGGCTCTTTGGGACTGTGTGACAAGGTAAAAGAGCGAACCGATTTTAAATTGAGCTTTTCAAAAATGACATTTCCTCACCAGTTAATGCGTTTGATTTTGTGCGAGCAAGTGTATCGGGCATTTAAAATAAACGCAAACGAGCAGTATCACAAATAAACGAAAGGATATTTATATGGAACATATTTGGATTTTACTTGTGCTTTTTTATGGTGTTTCAAAGGGCTTAAGAGATGCTATGAAAAAGCTTGCTATGCAAAAAAGCTCTATGATGGAGGTTTTGTTTTTTCACTCTTTGCTGGCATTTATATTTATAATACCCACTGTAGAGGATGTTTTTGAAATACCTACGTTTTTTTATTTGCTGATATTTTTAAAATCCTTTGTTGTATTTATGGCATGGATTTTAAGCTTTAAGTCGCTTAAAAAAATGCCTGTCAGCAGCTATGGCATTATAGATGTATCCGGCGTTATATTTTCAACCCTTATGGGAGTTTTTTTGCTTGGCGAGCATCTTACCATTAAAAATATTTCAGGCCTAATTCTGGTAGCTTTGGGGCTTTATCTCGTAAATATAAAAACTACAGACAAAACAGATGGTGAAACAAATTCAAAATACATAATTTTGGCTTTGGCAGCCTGCCTCTTAAATGCCGTCAGCGGTACACTTGACAAAGTATATACAAACTATGTGACACCAGGTCAGCTCCAGTTTTGGTTTATGTTTTTTATGGTTATGCTGTATGTAGCATATCTTATTTTTACAGGTACAAAGATTTCGGTAAAAACAGTTACAAAAAATTACTGGATAGTGATTTTGAGTATTCTGTTTGTACTTGCCGACAGGGCGTTGTTTATTGCTAACAGTGACCCCGATAGTAAGGTAAGTATTATGATACTTGTCAAACAATCGTGCGTTATTGTAAGTATACTGACAGGCAAATTTATCTTTAACGAAAAGAATATTATGTACAAGCTGCTGTGTGCATTTGTTATTATTGTTGGAATTTTGTTTGCTGTTGTATAAATTTGTTGAATTAATTGTGCATATATGTTATAATACATATTAGCTTTCGAGGTGATTATATTGAATTACATAAGACGAACAATTATATATGCCTTTGTATGCTCTGTTGTTGTTATGTTTACTGGTATGTTTTACCAAGAGAGCGCTTTGATTATAACAAAGCACCATACAAACCATATAAATGGGAAATTGATACCACACTTTATGAAAAAATTAAAATTTCAAAATGGAAAGACAAAATACCGGATATAAGTCTTATTTTTAAAAATTTACTGCCCAAAAAAATTTCAGAAATACATATAAGCACGGCAGATGTCAAAAAGCTTATTGCCGAAACCTGTGTTGCAGAAATCAGCCACGTTGTTTTGCTGATACTGTCAGTAAGAATTTTGTTTATGTGGGAAGGCAGCGGAGGATTTTGGTTTTTTGTAATTTACGGAATTTTAGGAAATATACCTTTTATACTTGTTCAAAGGTATAACAGACCACGCCTTATCAAACTTTTGCACAGATTGGAGAAAAAGGATGAAAATTTTAATTCTGACATGTAATACCGGCGGTGGGCACAACAGTGCAGCACTTGCGTTGAAATCATATTTTGATAAATATAATGTAACCTGCGATATTGCAGATTTTTTGGGATTTGGCAAAGAAATTGCAAACAATATAATATGCAACGGACATGTTTTTATATACCGACATGCTCCAAAGCTTTTTGAAATAGGGTACAAAATATCCGAAAACGAGACTACAAAACGCAAAGAAACTATCATATATAAATATTGTTCAAAATATGCAAAAAAGCTGTATGAGTTTTTGCAGCAAAACAATTATGATTGTATAATTTCGGTTCATGTTTTTGCTTCGCTTGCTCTTGATTATATAAAAAAGAATCTTGACCCTTTGATATATGCTTGCCATGTATCAACAGACTATACCTGCTATCCCGAAATAGCAAACACAAATCTTGACAAGTATTTTATTGCACACAAAAAACTCAAAAATGCACACGCAGAATGCGGCATTGATACCAAAAAGCTTGTATACTGCGGAATACCGGTCAGAGATGTGTTTTTTGAAGATAAAATTTCCAAAGAGGATGCACGCAAAGCGCTGAATATTACAAATGACAAAAAGCTTGTAATTATTGCAGGGGGCTCTATGGGATGCGGACCTATCGAGGATATTGCAGTAAGCCTTATCAGCAATTACGAAAACGAATGTAATGTTGCAGTTATTTGCGGCAGCAACGAAAAATTGTACGATACCTTAAAAAAATATCCAGAGCTTATACTTTATGGCTTTGTTTCGGATATAGAAGTTCATATGCAGGCTGCAGATATTTTAATTACAAAAGCTGGTGGGCTTACTATTACCGAAGCGGCTGCCCTTTCACTTCCGATTGTATTTGTAAATGCAGTTTCGGGTTGCGAGGCATACAACAGGGAATTTTTTGCTCAAAACACATATGCTCTTTCTTCGTACGATGTGGACAAAGTTGTCGAGAATGTTGGTCTGCTGCTTTCTGACGGATTTTTATACAACAAAATCAAAACTAATTTAGATAAAGATTTTTGCATACCTGCTCAGCAAATAATACTTGACGAACTTTTGGAGGTAACAACTGTTGTATGACACATTAAAAAAAACTGATGTATATGTTAAAACAACCCGAATACAGATATGTATATCTGCTGCTTTACTGGATTGTATATCTGATTATGTTTCAGTGTGTTGAACGATTTGTGGTTACAGATTACGCTATTGTGCATAGCACCCTTGATAATTATATACCATTTAATGAGTTTTTTGTTATTCCGTATCTTTACTGGTTTATATTTATGGGGTCGATGGTTGTTTATACATTATTTAACGACAAGGATTGCTTTATATATTATATGAAAATGATTATATTTATAAGCGTTACCGCCTGTCTTGTTTATGTTATCTATCCAAACGGACTCAACCTGCGGCCGCAAGCTTTTGCAAGAGATAATATATTTACAAAGGCTGTATCTTTGATATATTCATTCGATACGCCAGTAAATGTATGTCCGTCACTTCATGTATCAGGAACTTTGGTTACTCTGTTTGCTTCAAAAAGATGCAGAAAGCTTGATAATTTTTGTTGTAAAATTTATTTTGTATTCTGGACAGCTGCAATTTGTGTATCTACAGTGTTTCTCAAGCAGCATTCGGTAATTGATGTGTTTTGGGGTGTTGTGCAAGCTTTGGTTGCCAAGCTTGCCATAAATATAAATAGAATAAATACATTTGTAATAGACGAGAAAAATAGAAAAACTGCTGTTAATTAATTTTTACAGCAGTTTTTCTATTTTCTTTTTAATCCTTTGAAGCGCGTTGTCTATAGATTTTTCTGATTTGTCAAGTTCGCCTGCAATGTCGATGTATGACATACCTTGAAGATATTTTTCCAAAACAGATTTTTCATACGAGCTTAAAACCGAAAATATATTATTTCGTGTAATGGTAAAACCTTCTTTGTTTATAAGAATATCCTCTGGTGACGGTTCTATGTTGTCCGAAAGCAAATTAAGCAATGTGGTTTCCTGCTCGTCATCGTATATTGTTTTGTTTAGCGAAACATAGCTGTTAAGCGGCATATGCTTTTTGCGTGTGGCAGACTTAATTGCGGTAATTATTTGCCTTTTAATGCACATATGTGCAAATGTTGAAAATGACGTGTCATTTTTTTTGTAATCACGTATAGCCTTAAATAGACCTATCATACCTTCTTGTATAACATCATCATAATCTGCACCTATCAAAAAATAAGATCTTGTAATGGAAAGGACCATATTACTATACTTTGAAAGCAAAAAATCAGTGGCATCCGAATCGCCTTTTGATGCCATTACTGCAATTTCTTCATCTGTATAATTACTAAAATTATTGTTTTTCATTTATATCACCAAAACTATAGTACACAATTTTTTTTTGAATGTCAAGGTTCTATAATACGTTGTCATTAATATAATTTTTATATCAGGAGTTGAAACATATGAACAATATAAAAAAACAACTGTACGAAATATTTACTTCGCAAATTAAAAATGCATTGGATTATGCATTGGACGATGTAATGTGGGATAAATGTGAAGAAATCAGAATACACAATTCGGGATATTTGTGAATTAAGGCAGATAATACGTCTTTTGTATTAACAGAGCAGTACAACCTCGGAACAATAGCGGACAAACCCTTTGTTGCAGATAAATCAACTGCTTACAATATAATTCAGAACGCAACAAAAATGTCAGCATATGCGTATGAATATCATTTAAAAAATGGTTATATAACCATAAAAGGCGGTCATCGTATAGGAATATGCGGAAAAACGGTTATAAAAAATAACGAAATTGCCTTGATAAAAGATATAAGCTCAATTAATATCAGAATTTCAAAAAACAGAAAGCTGTTTTCCCACAGATTGTTTAAACAATTAACTGTTAACAACAAATTATCAAACATATGTGTGATTTCACCTCCGGGATGCGGCAAAACAACATTTATAAAAAATTTTGTTTCATATCTTGCCAGTACGCATCCTCATATGCATTTGTGTGTAATTGATGAAAGAGGCGAAATATGCCCATCGGATATGGGGACAAGCACAGATTGTACATTTAACAGTGTTTCTGTAATGTCCGACTGTCCAAAAAACGCATCTGCAGAGGTTATTTTGCGTACCATGTCACCTGATATGGTAGTGTGTGATGAAATATGGAGCACCAGCGAAGCCGAAGCTGTAAACAATATACTTAAATCAGGTATTAAATGTGTGTTTTCGCTCCACGGCAAAAATTTTGATACTTGTCTGAATAGGCCGGACATTGATGCTTTAAAACCGCTTTTGGTTGTAGAAATGAGTGACAAAAACGGCAAAGGAACCATAGAAAACATCAGGAGGTTTGTCTGATGATATATTTTAAAGTTGCAGGTGCACTGATTATATTTTTGTCATCAATTATTTTTGGGTTAAATATAGTCAAAGAAAGTAATCTTGTATTAGCCCAAATTAAAGAAACAATTAAATTTTACGAAAATTTTAAAAATGAAGTAGATTACAATTCGAACGATATAGCATCGGCAATTAATAACAGTATCAAAAATACAAATTTTGTACATAAAGATGCTTTCAAGTCATTTGCAGAGCAAATAAAAGACAGTAATTCTGTATCTTTCTCTGATGCATGGAGCAGGTGCAACAAAGCAGGTTATTCAAAAGCCACAATAGAAATAATGAATAGTTTTTGCAGCGATTTAAGAATTGGTGACACAATGGAATACAAAAATTGCGCCGACAGACAAATTGAACTGTTAAACAAAGTTTTAGATAACAAACTTAATCAAAACAGACAAAACAACAAGCTTACTATGTACATATCGGCATTATCGGGAATTTTTATTATATTGATACTTATATGAGCGGAGGTAAAAATGGAGATTGATTTAATATTCAAAATAGCTGGAATAGGAATTATTGTTGCTATTCTGTACAGGCTTCTTGTGCAGGCGGGTAGGGAAGAGCAGGCACTTATGCTATCTATAGGTGGACTTATAGCAGTTATGCTTATGATAGTAACCGAAATCAACAGACTCTTTGAAGCAATACGTACAATGTTCAGCTTTTGATGTTTTACAAAATAATTATTATCTCAGTAACAGGCATTATAATTATCAATATTGTCAAAGAATTTAAAAGTGAATTTGCGCTTCCCGTAAACATTATAACCGGCACAGTAATTTTAAAACTGATTATACAGGAAATATATACAGTAAAATCAGACGTAATGCTTTTGATATCCGATATGAACATTGATTCTGATATTATTAAATTGTGTTTTGAAGTATGTATTCTTACTCTTGCAAAAAACTTTATATGTAATTTATGCAATGATTACGGACACAAATCAATTGCAGATAAAGTGGATTTGGCAGCAAGAATTGCTATGATTTCACTTTGTATTCCCTGGTTAAAGGAACTATTGGTTAACATAAACAAATTATTGTAAAGGTGCAATATGGTAAACAAATTTTTTGCGATTTTTATGCTGTTGATTTTTGCTCCGTCGCAGTGTTATGCAAATCAGCCTCAAATCAAAATTGATTTGCAATCAATAAATGAATATCTTTTCAGCATCAAATCAAATAATATAAATTTTGACAATCTGTTAAATTTAATAAAACAGGGCAACCTTAATGATGTTGTAAATGTAATTATAAGCGAATTAAAAAACAGTATTAATTCTTCGATAGTTAACAATAACACAATTATGTTTACTTTAATTGCCATATGTTTGTTTTCTGTTGTTATCAAAATTATTCAAGGTTCAAAAGCAAATAGTTACGACGAGCTTTTAATAGCGTATTTTGTTTCGGGAATATTTACAAATATATATATTAAATTTTATGAGATTGCATCTCAAACAGTAAATTCTATTGTTGGCTTTATGCAGGTGTCACTTCCGGTATATTTTAGCGTTTCATCTGTATTTATGAACAAAATACCGGTAAGCGTTTACAGTACTTTTTTGATATTTACAGGTGTTTTTCAATATCTGGCAGTTAATATTATTTTTCCTGCAATAAATATTTTGTTGGTGCTTTCAATTATTACATCCGTATATCCGGAATTTGATACATCCGGTGTTAAAAAATTTATTTGTAATATAATACATTGGTTGTTGGGGTTGTACACCACATTTTTTATTGTAGGAGTTAAACTGACACAGACAATTACATACGGATCTCAAAGGCTGTTTTTGACAGGTATAAAATATGCTGTATCAAGAAGTGTACCTGTTGTTGGTTCTTTTTTGTCTGACACGGCCGAAGCGATGATTGGTTCTATTATTCTGCTTCATAATTCAATTGGAGTTGCGGGTATTGTTATCGTTATTGCAATTGTTTTTGCCCCTTTTGCGGCAATGTTTTTGTTTTCGATGATAATAAAGCTGATAGGAAGTGTTTTTAGTTGTATATCTAAAAGCAATATATGCAGTTTATTTATTGCATTTTCAGATTGTCTGACGGAGCTTGCAATTGTTTTGATATGCATATCTGTCACTTTTGTTATTGCAATCGCAACCGAAATATCAGTATTTTAAAGGGGATACATAATGAAAATTCTGCGTATTATTATACATTTAATTTTGTTTGCGTCGATTATATCTTCAATATTGCCTGACGACCTATCCAAAATATGCATCAATTTAATTGTTGTGTGTGCCATATCCGCAATTGTTATCAATTCAGCTGTCGGTCTTAAATTTGCACCATACAGCTTTTCTGCAGAAAAATATATTGATGAATATACTCAATATTCACAAAAATTCAGAGACAATGTTAATATTTATTTTAACGATATCCGGAAGGTGACAGAAAATGAAAAACACAATGGAGATAATTACTAAATATAAATTTTTTGTAATTGCAATTTTGATTGGAGTATTTTTGATGCTGATACCTCAAAAGGACTTTAACAATGACAAAACAGAAAGCGCAGATACATGTCTAGTTTTGGAAGAAAAAATTGCAGATATAATAGAGCTTACGTATGACATCGAGCATTGCTCGGTAATTCTTACATACGATACCAATGGCGAAAAAGTTGTAAATAACAACACAAAAAGCGATATGACCTTTTCGGATAATTCACCCTTTGTAACCAGCGAAAAGCTCCCGTACGTACGCGGTGCGCTTATTTCGGCAAAAGGAATCAGCAATACTCATTCTTTGGAAATACGTAATGCAGTTGCCACACTTTTGGGTATTTCGGACAGTAAAGTAATAGTGATTTATAATTAGGAGGCTAACTATGTTTATGGTTTTTAGAAAACGTAATTTTATAATTGCAGTTCTTGTTATATTTTTTTTAATTTCACTGACGATTTGCAGATTGTTTGAATTTGAAAAGTCTGCCTCGGTTGAAACATCACAAGGTCAGAATATACCGATTGGCTCAACTGTTCTGGTATCGGGCGAAAATATCAGTGAGTCACAATTTGACAGCTTAAAAAACAAAAAGGCTAAAGACAGAGAGCAGGCAATCAGGGTTTTAAACGATATAATCAACAATTCTGCTGCTTCTGAAAAATCACGAACCGAGGCTGCCGATAAAGTCAACAAAATTGCAGATATTTCGGTTGATGAAAGCGATGCTGAAAGTATTATAATTTCAAAAGGATACAAGGATGCAATAGTTTATATTACAGATAATGCAATAAATGTTACTGTTAAAGCGGACAAACTCAATCAAAATGATATATCAAAAATACGTGATGTGGTATCTGAACATACAAATAACTCCAATAATAATATAAAAATAGTTGCAGTCGATTAATTTTTATGTTATAATACATAATAATATAATACAAAATTTTGTATTTAACTTGCTTGGGAGGTAATATATATGCCGGAAAACTATGAAGCTATGGATAATAATGGTAATATTAAAATTTCTGATGAAGTCATTTCAACAATTGCGGCGGTTGCTGTTGCTGAAATTGACGGCGCAAACACTATGAACGGAGCATTAAGTGGTATTGCGGAAATTTTTGGCAAAAAAAATTATACAAAAGGTATAAAAGTAACCCCGGGTGAACAGCTTACTATTGATGTAAATATCGTTGTTGATTACGGTGCAAAAATTCACGAGGTGGCTTGGAATGTTCAAAGCAACGTCAAAAAAAGCGTTGAGCTTATGAGTGGTCTTGAAATTGAAAAAGTCAATGTTCACGTTGTGGGCGTTGAGCAACCTAAAGCTGTTCATAGCGACGAACAGCCTGAACCCGAAGAATGATTTGCACTTGGAGGAACATATGACAAGAAGAGAAGCACGAGAAAACGTTTTCAAACTTATATTTGAAATTCCGTTTTACGGCATCGAACGTTATGAGGAAAGACTTGATTTCTTTTTTGATAACATAAATGAAGAAATCTCAAAGGATGATAAACAATATATTATCAGCACAATAACAAATTGCTTTAAAAATGTTGCAGATATTGATGAACAAATTGCACCAAACCTTAAGAATTGGAAAATTGAACGTTTGTCAAAAGTTGATTTGTCTATCTTAAGACTTGCAGTTACCGAAATATCATACCTTGACAGTATTCCTGCAAAGGTTACTGTTAATGAAGCTGTCAATATTGCAAAAACATACGGTGACGACAATTCGCCTTCGTTTATTAACGGTGTTTTGGCATGCTTTGTTAAATAACAGGTGACTTATATGACAGTTATAACAGTAAGTCAGTTAAATAATTATATCAAGCGATATATTGATAACAACGATTTACTCACCAACATTTGGCTCAAGGGTGAGATATCAAATTTTAAAAGACACACATCAGGTCATATATATCTTACTTTAAAAGACGGAACCGCCTCTGTAAAATGTGTTATGTTTTACTCTGATGCACTGCATTTAAAGTTTTTACCCGATAATGGAATGAAGGTTATTGCAAACGGCAGAATTTCGGTATATGAAAGAGATGGCGTATATCAGTTGTACATCAGTGAGATTGTTCCGGATGGTGTTGGTGAGCTTTATGTTGCTTATGAACAATTAAAAAAGCAGCTGGAATACGAAGGGTATTTTGATGAATATCGCAAAAGACCAATACCAAAATATCCAGACAAAATCGGCATAGTTACAGCCGTCGGCGGAGCAGCACTGCAGGATATAATTAATGTAACCGGCAGACGCTTTGCTATGGCAAAAGTATTTGTATATCCTGCTCAGGTTCAAGGTGCAGGTGCGGCAAAAACAATTGCAGACGGAATACGTTACTTTAACAGCAATATAATTCCTGATGTTATCATAACAGGGCGGGGCGGAGGCTCCATTGAAGACTTGTGGCCTTTTAACGAACGTATTGTAGCCGATGCGATATATAATTCGGAGGTACCGGTAATTTCTGCAGTTGGCCACGAAACCGACTTTACAATTGCAGATTTTGTGGCTGACCTTCGTGCTCCTACGCCTTCGGCGGCCGCCGAGCTGGCAGTACCTGATTGCCGGCAGTTAAAACAGTATTTTGAAGACAGTATTTCAAGGTGCAACAATGCACTTTATGCACTTGTCAAATACAAAGCGGCTGAATTTGATAGCATTGTTTCTAAAAATATTTACAATTTGGTAAGCAAAAACATTTGCGATTTTCGCCAGTATACCGATGATTTGACAAGTGATATGACAATATCATATTCGGGCATTGTTGATAAATTCTGTGCGCAATTTTTGCAAAAATGTGTCAAACTTGATGCACTGAGTCCCCTTAAGGTATTGGCAAGAGGTTATGCGGTTGTTTCGGGTAATGATATTACGATAAAAAGTGTTAATGACGTCAGCAAGGGAGACATTGTTGATATTACTTTGTCTGATGGTTCAGTTAAATCACAGATTATATAAACAGTGAGGTATTTATGCCAAAAACAAAATCATTTGAACAAAATTTAAAAGAGCTTGAGGCAATTATCGAAAAATTAGAAAGCGGAGATGCCAAGCTTGATGAGTGTATAGACCTTTATCAAAAGGGTATAAAGCTTTCTAAAGAGTGTGCAAAAATGCTAGAAGACGCTCAACAGCAAGTTAAAATTATATCGCAAGATGATAGTCTTGAGTGATAAATTATGTTAATTAAACATATGGTGGTGCAGTATTCTAGTCAGTCGTTTTAGTTTGTAAGATGGGCCTAAAAATCCATTAAAGGGCATATCGATGAAGTTCCTGGTGAGTGCTTCTTACGCCCAGTTTGGGGCATTTGCTGGGAGTTAAGGAATCAGGGCGATCCGCAATGGCATGCGGGCGTTGACCCTCTTTCCGTGGAGACCCGTATATGTAGGCAATGATGGGGCAGGTTGTATTTATTACAATACTGTTCCCCTTAGTGCCGCAAGGTGCTTTTTTATTCAAAGCTGCTTATGTTGCGGGATAAAACCTGTTTTGCGGTATAGGTAACAATATGCTGTGAGCAGTGTAGCCTGCCTTGAGTGAATGTGGTGGAAAATTGTTCATACAACAAATCAACGGCCATTGATTTGTTGTAATCGCTCTTTAAACCTCATTTGCAAAAGAGGCTAAGAATTAAATCGATTGTGAGGAAAACTCCTAGACTGTTTTATACAAAGGATTGCAGTACGGATCTAAGTGGTAATCCGGCAATGCATCAGGTAACTGTGCATATAAGATTTTAAAAGGGAACTGCTGATTTGGCGACGAAACAGTAATCTTATGGGAAATCCAGCCGGACCTAAGCCGTAAATTTTACTTTGTATATTACCACCATTGTGTTTTTTAAATTATATGGAGAAATCAGATGAAAAAATTCAAACCGGATTATAATTGGGTAATTAAAGTTACAGTTATGTCTTTTATAATATCAATATCCTTAGGCTTGCTTACCAATACCGTTGTAAATGACCTGAGTATCGCAATTTCTGTAGTTGTGCTTATACTTGTTATTTTGCTTGGTATTGTTTTTGATATTATAGGACTTGCAGTAGCTACCGCAACTGAGGTGCCTTTTCATGCAAAGTCCGCAAAAAAAGTTCCTGGTTCAAAAGAATCTATTGATTTGATACGAAATGCCGAAAAAGTATCCAGCTTTTGTAACGACGTAATCGGAGATATTGCAGGTGTATTGTCGGGTAGCCTGGCTGCAGCTGTTGCAATAAATGTATATAACAAATTACCGATTGTCAGTTCTGTAATGGTAAATTTACTTATGACTGCAATTGTTTCGGCACTTATGGTTGGTGGCAAAGCTTATGGCAAAAACTTTGCTATTTCCAAGAGTTATATTATTGTCGAAAACTGCGGTAAGATTATTTATAGATTTAAAAGAATATTTATGCTTAAGAAAAGGGATGTATAATATGGGCATTCTTGAAAAAATCAACACTCCTGCAGATTTAAAGCAGCTTACTTCTTGTCAGCTCAGCGAGCTTTCTGCAGATATCAGACAATTTTTAATAGATAATGTGCTTACGACAGGCGGACATCTTGCTTCTAACCTTGGAGTGGTTGAATTGACGCTTGCTCTTCACAAGGTATTTGACTTTGATTATGACCGCATTGTATTTGATGTCGGGCATCAGTCGTATGTACATAAAATAATTACCGAACGAAAAAATGCTTTTCCTACATTGAGGCAGTTAAATGGATTATCGGGCTTTCCAAAGCGGAGCGAAAGTATTTATGACGCTTTTGATGTTGGACATGCCAGTACATCTATTTCGGCAGCAGTAGGGCTTGCGCGTGCACGCGATTTAAATGGCGACAATCGCAATATTGTAGCTTTTATTGGCGATGGCGCCTTGACCGGTGGTATGACTTTTGAGGCACTCAATGACATTGGTCAGCGCAAAAGCGGATTAATAATTATTTTAAACGACAACGAAATGTCTATCGGAAAAAACGTTGGCGGCTTGTCTGCACATTTGGCAAAATTGCATGTTAATCCTAAATACAAAAATACCAAAAGTGCCATTTCGGAATTTTTGGGCAAGCATGGCAAAGCAGGAGAAAACATTTCAAATTTTCTTGAATCTGCTCGTGATAAATTTAAGCTTGCTGCAGTTGCTGCACCATATTTTGAAAGTATAGGTATAAAGTACGTAGGTATTATTGACGGACATAATATCGAGGAGTTAACCAACATCTTTAATCAGGTAAAAGATACAAAAGAGCCTGTTCTTATTCATACATTGACCAAAAAAGGCTGCGGATATAAAGATGCCGAAGAAAACCCTGACAAATACCATGGTGTTTCTGCTTTATGTGACAGCGATAAATCGGCAGATCTTAAATATTCTGATGCTTTTGGTGAAATTCTACGCTCAATGGCTGCAAAAAACCCAAAAATTACGGCTATTTCTGCTGCGATGATTTCGGGATGCGGACTTTCGGGATTTTATAAAGATTTTCCCGACAGAACCTTTGACGTAGGCATTGCCGAAGAACACGCTGTTACAATGGCTGCTGGTCTTGCCGCCGGAGGACTTACACCTTTTGTTTGTATATATTCCACATTTTTGCAGCGAGCTTACGATCAGATTATTCACGATGTTTGTATGCAGAATTTACATGTTGTATTTGCTATAGACAGAGCTGGTATTGTAGGTGATGACGGCGAAACCCATCAGGGTGTGTTTGATTTGTCATTCTTAAGTCATATGCCCAATATGACAATACTGACACCTTCTTGCCACACCGAGCTTGTACAAATGATGGATTATGCTGCAAATGAGTGTAGCGGACCTGTTGCAATCAGATATCCAAAGGGCAGTGTCAGCTCAAGAGAGACTGCAGATGCATTTGCTATTTCAAAGGCAGAAATAATAAAGCAGGGTAGTGACACTGCAATATTTACTTGTGGCAAAATGACGGATGTTGCTATAAAGGCAGCTTCGATGCTTTCAGAACTGGGTATCTGTTGCTCTGTTGTTAATTTGAGGACTGTAAAACCTATAGACGAACAATGCATACAAACTATTTGCCAAAACGTAAAAACGGTATTTACGCTTGAAGACAATATAAATATTGGCGGAGTAGGGGATACAGTTACTTCTGTTGCAAACAAATATAATGTAAAGTGTGTTAAGCTTGGATTCCCTTGTCAATTTATTCAGCATGGCAAACAAGATGAGCTGTTTGATATTTATTCACTTACAAGCGAAAAAATTTCCCGAATTATCAAAGAGGAGTTAAAATGAACAACAGATTAGATGTTGAACTTGTAAACAAAGGACTTGTAGAAAGCCGCGAAAAAGCAAAAGCACTTATAATGGCAGGTCAGGTTTATGTTGACGGTCAAAAAGCATATAAAGCTGGCGACAAAGTAAAAGAAGGTCAAATGATTGAAGTAAAAGGCGGTCAGCTGCCTTTTGTAAGCCGAGGTGGTTTAAAGCTTGACAAATCAATTAAAAGTTTTTCTCTTGATTTAAATGGCTTGGTGTGTGCAGATATCGGTGCTTCAACAGGAGGCTTTACCGACTGTATGCTGCAAAATGGCGCTTCTAAAGTATATTCAATTGATGTAGGATACGGACAGCTTGCCTGGCAGCTTCGCAATGACCCGAGAGTTGTTAATATGGAACGAACAAACATCAGATATATAGATATGTCACTTATTACAGATGATATTTCATTTATATCTATCGACGTTTCATTTATATCCTTAAGGCTTGTTCTGCCGGTGGCATTTGAAATGCTTTGTGCAGGAGGACAGCTTGTTGCACTTGTCAAGCCGCAGTTTGAAGCCGGGCGCGAAGAAGTTGGAAAAAAAGGTGTTGTCAGGGATATCAACATACACAAAAAGGTTATTCAAAATACAATTGATATTGCAAACGAAATAGGATTTTCTGTTGTTGATGTTGATTTTTCACCAATAAAAGGCCCGGAAGGAAACATTGAGTTTTTGCTGCATCTGAGAAAAGCTGCCCAGGGGCAGCTTGTAAGTGAGCAAAAAATAATTCAAATTACAAATGAAGCACATAATATGTGACGGGGTACAAATATGAAATACAATATTGATATGATTGACGAAGAAGACAAAAAGCTATATGAACTATACTCTGGATATGATGACGAGTACGACGAAGCCGAGGCACAAATGTCTGCCGAAATTGCCAGGGCAGAACAAATTGCAGCTGATGATAAAAAATCACAAGATTTTACAAAAATAGCAAAAGAAAACAACAAAAAGCTGCATGGCGTAGCACCGCACAAAGACCACAGATTAAGAATGTACGCCAAATATCGAGATAGCTTGTTTTACGATTTTGAAGATCACGAGGTTCTTGAAATGCTTTTGTATAATTGCTATCTCAGACAGGATACCAATGGCATTGCAATAAATCTGATTAAGCATTTTGGCTGCTTTGAAAACGTTATTAATGCCAATATCGATGAACTTATGCTGGCAGGGCTCACAGAACGTTCGGCAATTATCATAAGCCAGTATAATGAAGTGCAAAAGTTTATGCATTTTTATAACAGACCTAAAAATGACATACTTATAAATTGTGAACGGGCAGGTGAATATTGTGCATCACGTTACGGATACGATGTAAACGAAGCATTGCACATAATCTGTATCAACAACAATTCAAAGGTTGTGGATACACGTGTTATCAGCAAGGGCGATGAGGACAGCACAGAAAACTATCCGCTAAGGGTTTTGAGAGCTGCAATGGTTAGCAGAGTAAAAAGTATAATACTTTGTCACAACCATCCAAGCGGTAATCTTGAGCCTTCTAATGAGGACATTACAAATACTCACAGAATAGCTCAGCTCCTTGACGCTGCAGATATCAAGCTTATAGACCATATTATATGCTACCGAGACCGTTATACAAGTTTTTCTGAAAGAGGTATGTTGGAAAATTGATTGAATTTACAAAACTTAAATTAACAGATAAAGCTCTGTTTAACAGATTTACAAGTAACTATATTAATTCCGAAGCGTCATTTGCAAATATTATGATGTGGAAAAATCAATATAATGCAGAATATGCGGTTACAGATGATGCACTTGTATTAAAATATAACAATTCAAAAGGGAATATTGCTTTTTCAATGCCGTATACAAATAACTGTGACCTGATTTTACCAACATTAAAGGTACTAAAGTATTGCAGGCACAATAATATTGAATTTAAGGTTCTCGATGGCAATCAGGCTTTTGTTGATGCAATTTGTGGTTGTGATAAGCTGAATGTTGAATATTCTCAGATACGCAATTATCAGGAATATGTATACTTAAGTGAAAATCTTGCCAATTTATCGGGCAAAGAGCTCCATTCCAAAAAAAATCACGTAAACAAATTCAAAAGTCTTTACAATTACAGATATGTTGATGTTGACAAATCTATTATTCCTATGTGCATCAAAAAAACCCACCAATGGCTGCACAATAAATATAAAGGAGACACCGAAGCATTTGCAAGTGAATATGTAAGCGTTAAATGTGCTTTGGACAATTTTGAGTATTTTGGACTTGTCGGCGGAGCGATATTTGTTGATGATAATCTTGTAGCATACACAATTGGTGAAAAACGAACAGAAGATACTGCGCTTGTTCATATAGAAAAAGCAGATATAAATTATAATGGTTCGTTTGCAGCAATTAATTATGAATTTTCCAATGTATTAAACAAAAAATTTAAATATATTAACAGGGAAGAGGATATGGGAATAGACGGACTGAGAAAAGCAAAAATGTCTTACAAGCCCGCATTTCTTACAGATAAATATAAATGCATCATTACGGAGGTATAAATTATGATATGCGTATTATTGGCAAATGGTTTTGAAGAAATAGAAGCCCTTGCTTTTGTGGATATATTAAGAAGGTCAGGCGTTAATGCTGTAACAGTTTCTACAGACAACAACGGTCAGAATACAGGCTCTCACAATATAAAGGTTGTTGCAGATTATAATATAAAAGATATTGACTACTCACAAATTAAAGCAGTTGTATTGCCAGGTGGTTTGCCTGGTGCATACAATCTGCGTGATAACCAATCTGTTAAAGCATTGCTTGACTATGCATTTGACAATAAAATACTTATGGGAGCAATCTGTGCATCACCTTATGTAGTGTTTGAGGAGTTTGGTTACTTAAAAAATAAAAAAGCAACCGTAAATCCCGCTTTTTTTGATGATATGAAAAATGCACAGTTAATTAAAGAGCGAGTTGTATGCGATGATAACATAATAACTTCGCAAGGCCCAGGAACAACTCACGAATTTGCAAAAGCTTTTGTTGAAATTTTTAATTCCAAAGAAGTGGCTGACAATCTGATTACTGAGATGCTTTACAAATAAGGTGTAAGGGAACAGGTTTACAAATTTAATTGGTTATTTCGCAAAATTAAAATTTTGCGAAATGGAAGAGGGCAAAAATGGCTGCAAATGACAAAAGTTCAAAATATAGCGATGTACCGCAAATACTCCGTGATTATCTTAATTTTATGACAGTTATAAAAGGTAAATCTGAAAATACTGTCCGTGAATACTATTATGATTTGCGGATGTTTTTTCGTTATGTGTATGTTATTGAATGTTCAATTGATATTTCGGAGCTTGATTCGACCAAGCTGGATGATTTTGATGACAATTGGTTAAAAAAAATCACCTTAAGTGATTTGTATGAATTTATGGCTTATATTAATAACGAAAAATCTTCAAATGACAACTACAGAGCGCGTAAAGTTGCAAGCTTAAAATCATTCTTTAATTATTTGCACATTAAAATTGGATTTATCCAAAATAATCCGACTGCGTATCTTGATTCGCCAAAAATCAAAAAACGTATGCCGAGATATTTAACACTCGAAGAATCTATCAGATTTTTAAAGGCTATTGACGGCAAGTTTCGCGAACGTGATTTGGCTATGTTTGTGCTCTTTTTGAATTGTGGATTACGTTTAAGCGAGTTAGTTGGAATTAACTTGCGCAATATTGATTTCGCAAAACGTACACTGCGTGTTATTGGTAAAGGCAATAAAGAACGTATGGTATTTTTGAATGATTTGTGCATAGACGCCATAAACAGCTATATGGCTGTTCGGCCTAATGATATTATAAAACCAGGACACAAAGACGCTTTATTTGTAAGCAGCCGCGGCACCCGAATTAGCAACAGAATGGTTGAGCTGATTGCAAAAAAATATTTTCAGGCAGCTGACCTTGATTTTGAATTGTTTTCGCCGCACAAGCTTCGACACACGGCAGCAACACTGATGTTTAAAGAAGGCAACGTAGATATAAGAACTTTGCAGGAGCTTCTCGGTCATGCTTCGCTTTCGACCACTCAGATATATACACATATAAGGAATGATGATTTGCGTGAGGCTGCAAACAAAAATCCTCTTTCTGATTTAAAGCTGAATTCTGATATTGACAATACAGATACTGAATAATTTTATATAATAAAAGGATGAATTTAAATTCATCCTTTTTTACATATATTTGAGAGGTGACTCCCCTACTCATCAAGCTTCAAAACAGACATAAACGCTTCCTGCGGAATTTCCACAGTTCCAACCTGGCGCATACGCTTTTTACCTTCTTTTTGCTTTTCGAGGAGTTTTTTCTTTCGTGTAATATCACCGCCGTAACACTTTGCCAATACGTCTTTGCGCATTGCTTTGACAGTTTCTCTTGCGATAATTTTGTTTCCGATTGCTGCCTGAATAGGCACTTCAAACAATTGTCTTGGAATAGATTCTTTGAGTTTTTCCGCAATTTTTCTGCCTCTTGAATAAGCTTTTTCGCTGTGAACTATGAAAGACAGCGCATCAACCATCTCGCCATTAAGCAAAATATCAAGCTTTACAAGCTCCGAACGCTGATATCCAAGCATTTCATAGTCAAGTGATGCATAACCCTTAGTACGCGATTTAAGTGCATCAAAAAAGTCATATATAATTTCGTTTAGAGGCATATGGTAATGCAGTACAACACGGGTTTTGTCAAGATATTGCATATCCTTAAAAATACCTCTGCGTTCCTGACACAAATCCATTATATTGCCAACAAAATCTGTAGGAAGCATTATATCAGCTTTTACAAGAGGCTCTTCCATATAGTCAATTTCCGACGGAGCTGGGAGATTTGTGGGGTTATCTATCATAACAGTTTCGCCGTTGGTCTTGATAACCTTGTAAATAACACTTGGAGCGGTGGTTACAATATCAAGATTAAACTCTCTTTCAATTCGTTCCTGTATAATTTCCATATGGAGCAGTCCAAGAAAACCACAGCGGAACCCAAAGCCGAGTGCAACAGATGTTTCTGCTTCAAAAGAAAGTGCAGCATCGTTTAATCTGAGCTTTTCAAGGGCATCACGAAGGTCTCCGTATTTTGCACCATCCGCAGGATAAACACCGCAAAATACCATTGGATTTACGGACTTATAACCTGGAAGCGGCTCGGATGCGGGGTAATCAGCATTGGTGATTGTATCACCAACATTGGCATCAGATACTGTTTTGATGCTTGCGCATATATATCCTACCTCACCAGCTTTTAACGATTTTGACGGCACAGAACCAAGAGGTGAAAGATATCCTGTTTCTACAACAGGATATACTTTTCCTGTGGCCATAAACTTTATTGTATCGCCAACCTTTACTTCTCCGTCAACTATACGTACATATGCTATTGCGCCCTTGTAGCTGTCATAATAAGAGTCAAATATAAGGGCTTTAAGAGGAGCATTCTGGTCACCTGATGGCGGCGGTACAAGCTCAACAACTTTTTCGAGCACATCTTCAATGCCGATACCCTGTTTGGCCGAAATAAGAGGCGCATCGTCCGCTGGAATTCCAATTATATCCTCTATTTCCTGTTTAACCTCATCAGGACGCGCGCTTGGCAAATCAATTTTGTTTATCACAGGTACAATTTCGAGATTATGGTCTATTGCCAGATATGTGTTTGCCAATGTTTGTGCCTCAACACCCTGGGCGGCATCAACAATAAGTACTGCGCCTTCGCATGCAGCAAGGCTTCGCGAAACCTCGTAATTAAAGTCTACATGTCCTGGTGTATCTATAAGATTAAGTATATATTCTTCACCATTATTTGCTTTATATATAAGCTTTACGGCGCGTGCCTTTATTGTTATACCTTTTTCACGTTCAAGGTCCATATTGTCAAGAATCTGATCCTGCATTTCGCGCTCTGTAAGTACACCTGTTTTTTCGAGCATTCTGTCTGCAAGCGTTGATTTGCCGTGGTCTATATGTGCTATAATACAAAAATTACGTATTTTGTTCTGATTGTCAGACATTACTTAACTTCTCCTCATTGTAGTTGATATTAATAATTGTAACATAATTTTTTTACTTTTACAATATTTAATTAAAATAAAATTTGCTATTGCGAAAACATAAGTTTGGTGGTATAATATTTTAATATAGTATCAAAATGGCTATTTATATACATTTGGAGGAAATTATGTCAAAAACACGGCGCATCAATCACATATTTTTACTTATGATTATTGCTTTGCTTGAATACATTGTATTTTCTACGCATATGTCAGGCGTGATTGCTTTTTTTGCCTGTCCTGTTGTATGCGCTGTGTTTTATGCATTAAAAAACAAAAAGCAAACAGCTATATATATGATTTTTGCTATGTTGTGTTCGCTTATGTCATACTCTTTTGTATTCGACCTAAAGGTTATTGACAATTTGCTGAATTACCTGTTTGCTTTTTTGCAAATTCATCTGTGTGCTTTAGTGTTGGCATATTGCTTAAAATCTGATAATTTTTCTTTTAAAGAAACATTGATTGCTCTTACAGGTGCAAATTTGCTGATAACAATTGCAGATATTGCAATAATCAGATATTATCACAAAATTGACATAATTGATGTTGTAAATTCATCTATTATGCAAATTACCCAGTCAAGTGCCGCAATGATTAAATCGACGGGTGTAATGAGCGGAGCATCACAGCAGCAGATTATTGATATGTTTAATATGGCACGTCAGGCGCTCGTTATGCTCATCCCCGCTGTGCTTATAATTATTAATATTGTTATTTCATTTGTCACATATGAAATAACATCAATAATTTTTAAATCATATATTAAAAATCGTGCAAACAATCAAAAATTCAGACTAGTGTCTGTGGGTAATTCGCTGTCGGTTGCCACATTGTTACTTTTGATTTTGTCAACGCTGTCAGGCAGCTCTTATTTTGAAAGCGTTGTACTTAATTTTGTGTTGGTTGCTGCGTTTTTGTATATGGCAGGCGGTTTTGCAATAATATGTTTTTATATATACAAAAAAATCAAAAATGAAGCAATCGCTATGCTTGTTTCATTGATTGTGTTGGTTTTTGCTGTTGTTTCAAGCTCGCTTATTACTTCAATCAATGGACTTTCAATATTATTTTTTGTAGGCTTGTTTGATGCAAATTTTGATTTTCGCAAAATCAGAAAAAAGAAAAAATTATTCTAAAACGTCAGAAAGGTTGTGAACAGTGTGAGTAATAACAAATTCATAAAATTGCTCAGTCAGAATGTCCCCTACTATCTTTGGGTACTTTTTATGTTTTCTACGGTGACATTAATATTTGACATATATGCAGCAATTGTTGAGTATATTCTGACCGCTTTACTCACCGTTGCATACAAGCTGAACAGTTACAACAAAAAGACATCAGTTTCTGAATATATAAATTCCGATAGATTTGGTAAAATTTATTCAAAGGAGCCTTTGGGTAACCTTCCGCTGCCTGTAGCAATCACTTCTCTAGAAGGTAAATTGATATGGAATAATAAAGCTTTTTCGGAATTAATCGATGCAAATGTTGTATATGAGCTTAACATTGCCGATTATATACCTTCATTTAACATTGATGAGCTGAATTATAACGATGACCATGTGCACATCAGAGTATGGCACAATGACAGAATATACAACGTATTTGGAAATATAGTAATAAGCAATAGTGAAAAAAGCTCTGGGTCATATATTGTTATGTACTGGGATGACGTAACTGACTACGAAAATTTAACAAAAAAATATAACGATGAACAATTTGTCAGCTGTGTTGCAGTTATAGACAATTATGATGAGCTTATGCAAAACACACAGAATTCTGATAAGCCAAAATTAACAGCAACCATCGAAGAAAAATTACAGATTTTTGCGCAAAATTCAGGAGGAATTCTCAAAAAATACGAAAAAGACAGATTCCTTTTCTATTTTCAAAAGCAATATCTTGTTAAGTTCCGCAACGAAAAATTCCGTATATTGGATGACATCAAAGAAATAGACGTAGGGAATAAAATATCCCCTACTCTCAGCATCGGCATAGGTGTTGGCGGAGCCAATATGAATGTAAATGATGCATATTGTTATTCTGCACTTGATATGGCACTTGGTCGTGGCGGCGATCAGGCTATTATTAAGGATGGTGAGCAATATCATTTTTACGGTGGCAAATCAACAGGTATCGAAAAACGCTCAAGAGTAAAATCGCGAGTTGTTGCCAATGCCCTTAAGGAACTGGTATCGAACTCAAATAAAATTTTTATTATGGGACACAAGCGTGCCGATCTTGACGTGCTTGGCTCTGCTCTTGGGTTGTACAGAGCAATTAAATGCCTTGGCAAAGATGCTTATATTGTGATTGACAGAGAAAATCAAACTGTTGAAAAGTTTTTAAATAATATTTATTCCAAATACAATAATGTATTTATCAACAGAAGCACTGCTGTTGAACTGGTAGACAAATCTTCACTTGTAATTGTTGTGGATACACACAAGGTTTCGCTTGTTGAGCAGCCTGTATTACTGGATATTACGAACAATATTGTTGTAATTGACCACCACAGAAGAGGTACCGATTTTATACAAAATCCTATACTTACCTATCACGAGCCATATTCATCATCGGCAAGTGAGCTTGTAACAGAAGTTATACAGTATATGGATGAAAATATGAAGCTCGAAAAAGCTGAAGCTGAGGCTTTGTATGCTGGAATTTACCTTGACACAAAAGGCTTCAACTTTAAAACAGGTGTAAGAACATTCGAGGCAGCTGCATTTCTTCGTCGCAATGATGTGGATACCATTAGAATTAAAAAACTGTTCCAGATAGATATAGACACTTTTATGAGCAAATGCAATATTATCGAAAATGTAAGGCAGCTTCGCAAGTCTATAGCAATTGCCACCTGTGAAAAGACTGATCAAAGCGATATGCAGATAATAGTTGCATCTGCAACTGATGAGTTGCTTAATATATCCGAAATAACCACAGCTTTTGTACTATGCGATATGGGCGGAGGAAACATAATCATAAGCGCACGTTCCCTTGGTGATACAAATGTACAGGTTATTATGGAAAAGCTTGGCGGCGGAGGTCATATGACTATTGCCGGAGCGCAAATGAAGGATTGTACACTTGAACAAGCAGAAAATATGCTCACTCAAGCTATAGATGAAAGTATATAAAATTCAGGAGGTTTAGATATGAACGTAATATTTATAAAAGATTTAAAAGGTCAGGGAAAAGCAGGGGAACAAAAAAACATCAGTGACGGATATGCAAAAAACTTTCTTATCCCAAAAGGTTATGCTATTGAAGCTACAGCTGCCAATCTTAATGACTTAAAAGGCAAAAAACAATCTGAAGCTTTTAAAAAAGAAAAAGAAATAGAATTTGCAAATGAGTTAAAGCAAAAAATTGAAAATATCACTGTTACTCTCAAAGCAAAAGGCGGCGAGAGTGATAAGCTTTTTGGCTCTGTAACAAGCAAGGATATTGCTACAAAGCTCAAAACAGACCACAATATCGAAATTGACAAAAAGAAGTTTGTACTGCCTGACGGCATAAAAGTATTTGGTACAACAGTTGTTGACATCAAATTACACCAGGGTA
Organism: Clostridia bacterium; assembly: GCA_045633845.1. GTDB lineage: Bacteria > Bacillota > Clostridia > UMGS1810 > UMGS1810 > RGIG4708. Next base: position 29,314 of record JAZQZC010000017.1, on the reverse strand, counting down.
TTACAGGCAAACTAAAGGTAAATGTAACTAAAGAATAATGGAGTGTTAAATTATGGCTAACGATATTGTCAGAACAATGCCTTGCAGCGTTGAAGCCGAACAATATGTTATCGGTTCGATAATTTTTGATAACGAATGTGTACCTGAGGTTATCAGCCGTCTTAAAACAAATGATTTTTATCTTGAGCAGCACAAATTGATTTATAATGCAATTATCAGTCTTTCAAACAGCGCTCAGCCTATTGATATTATTACACTGAAAAATGAACTACAGGGCGTTTTTGACAATACCGGCGGTGTTGAATATCTTACCGAAATAAGATTGATGGTTACAACAACGGCAAACTTAAAGCATCATATCAAAATTATAGAGGATATGGCTATACTTCGCCGTCTTATACGCTCTTGCGGTGAAATTGTCGATTCAAGCTACAGCGCAAGCGATGATGTCAATATAATATTAAATAATGCAGAATCAAAAATATACGATATTTTGCAAAATCGTCAAATGACAGAGCTGTACCCCATCAGAGAAGTTCTTAATGAGAATTTGTCAAAGCTTGAGGATATGCTCAAAAACGCCGACAAAACCACAGGTGTAAAAACCGGGTTTAAGGATCTTGATTACCACATTAATGGTTTTCAGCCGTCAGACCTTGTATTGATTGCTGCACGTCCAGCCATGGGTAAAACAAGCTTTGCTCTCAATATTGCTACAAATGCTGCTGTAAAATACAATGTGCCTGTTGCAATATTTAGTCTTGAAATGAGCAAGGAGCAGCTTGCAAACAGAATTTTGTGTTCAGAGGCACTTATTGAGAGTGACAAATTGCGCCGTGCCGAAATCAATGGTGACGATATGCGTAAGCTTGTTATGACAATTAATAGTCTTTCAAAGGCGCCTATTTATATTGATGATACTGCGGGTATTACTGTTGCTGAAATCAAAGGCAAATGCAAAAAATTAAAGCTGAAAAACCAGCTTGGTCTTGTAGTAATCGATTACCTGCAGCTTATTCAGGGTAACACCCGAGAAGGCAGACAAAACGAAGTTGGTGAAAACAGCAGACTTCTTAAAATACTTGCAAAAGAGCTGGATGTTCCTGTTATTACACTTTCACAATTAAGCCGTGCCAGCGAAAAACGAGAGCAACACAGACCTGTTCTCAGCGACCTTCGTGATTCGGGGTCTATCGAGCAGGATGCTGATATGGTAATGTTTTTGTATCGTGACGAATACTATAACGAAAATTCTGAAAAGAAAAACGTTGCCGAGTGTATAATTTCAAAATTCCGAAACGGCAGTACCGGTACAATTGAGCTTGGTTGGCGCGGTGAATTCACCAAGTTTATGAACCTTGCCAACAAAAAAGAAAGTTAGAGGTATTATTGTTTTGAAACAGTTGGAAATGTCTGTGTTAAAAACAATTGAACAATATAATATGCTCTGTCAAAACGACAAGATTGTTGTTGCAGTATCGGGCGGAGCGGATTCAATTGCTCTTTTATACTCGCTCAGTGCTATAAAAAGCAGGTATAATCTTACTATTGTGTGCGCACATTTAAATCACGGAATTCGTGGTATAGATGCCTTGCGAGATGAGCAATATGTAAAAAGCATTTCAAAAGCACTCGGAGTAGAGTGTTACACTAAAACTGTTGATATACCTGCAATTGCAAAAAGCACAAAACAATCAGAAGAGTTGTGTGGCAGAAATGAAAGATATAAATTTTTTGATGAAGTAGCACAAATTACAAATTCAACCAAAATAGCTGTTGCCCACAACAAAAATGACTCGGTAGAAACAATTTTAATCAAATTGTCAAGAGGCTGCTCTTTAAACGGATTAAGAGGTATATCCCCTGTTAACGGCAATATTATCCGTCCTCTGATAAATGTTGAAAGAGCGCAAATTGAGCTTTATTTAAAACAAATTGATGTAAGCTTTATGACCGACAAAACAAATTATGAAGATATATATACCAGAAATATCATCAGAAACAAAATTGTAACAGAGTTCAACAGAATTAATCCATCATTTGTTACTACTGTGTATAACAACAGCCGAAGCATTTGCGATGACGATGATTTTATATGGCAATGTGCAGCACAATATTACAAAACCTGTGTACAAACGGTAAACAATTCGGTTAAAATTGACCTTAATTTACTATCAAGCTTGCATATTTCACTTAAAAAGCGTATAATATTATATGCTGTATCAATTTTAAAAGGCGATAAATGTGACATTGAAAACAAGCATCTTAATATATTGTGTAATTTGAAGGGAACGGGCAAAAAATATGACATTGAAAAAAATCTCAAGGCTTATACACAATATGATAACCTGTTTATATGTCATGATTATCCAGATGATGAAGATTATTACATTGATGTGGAATTGAACAAAATATACAATATTAATGATTTGCGTATAAAATTTGAGTTTGTTGAAGATAATGATATGAGTGACAAAAGCTGTATGTATGTAAATGGTGATTTTGCACAGGACATGATTATCAGAAACAAACGTGATGGTGATAAGTTTATTCCTTCGGGAATGACAACACACAAAAAAATCAGCAGATATTTTATTGATTTAAAAATTCCGCTGAATATTCGTAACAAAACCCCATTATTAATTATTAATAACGAAATTGCTGCTGTTATCGGACACAGAGTCAGCAACAATTTTGTTGTTACAGATAAAACAAAAAAAACACTTAAAATATCTTTTGTTGGAGGAACACATGACAAAAATTAACGAAGCATGCGAAAAAGTATTGTATTCAGAAGAGATAATTGAAGCAAAATGCAAAGAGATTGCACAAAAAATTTCTGAAGATTATGCAGGTGAAGAGGTTACCTTAGTTTCAATTCTTAACGGTTCTTTTATGTTTACATCTGATTTGATTAAAAAGCTGACCGTAGATTGCAGAATTGATTTTTTGCAGGTATCAACTTATGGTGCATCAACTGTATCAAGCGGCAAATTTACTGTAAAAAAACCTCTCAGTCTTGATATCGAAAACAAAAACGTGTTGATTGTTGAAGATATTATTGACACAGGATTTACTATGGTTAATTTACTTAAGTATATCGAAGGCTTCAATCCTAAGTCAATCAAGCTTTGTACATTGATAGACAAACCTCACCGAAGAACACAGGATATTTCAGCCGATTATGCTTGTTTCACCATGGAAAATGACGAGTTTATTGTCGGATATGGTCTTGATTATGCACAAAATTACAGAAATCTTCCGTACATAGCAGTTCTCAAAGAACAAATATACAATTAATTATTACAACGCGGATTTGCCGCAATCAGTCAGGAGGCGCATATAATTTGAAAAAATACATAAAAGGTATTGGTTTTTATGCTATATTACTTGCAGTAATTTTTGTAATATACTTTTTGCTCAGCTATTCAATCGAGCCAACAAAGCTTGAATTTGGCGATTTGGTTAATAAAATAAATACAAATCAGGTTACAAACCTCGAAATAATTGACAACACTGCCTATGTAACTTTTAAAGATAATACTCAGGCAGAATGTTACATTCCGTCTGCAACTGTTTTGTATTATCACTGTGGTGAAGCTATTGATAAGCAAATTACCGACGGAACCCTTATATACAAAACTCCTGAGCCTGTTACACCGCCTTGGTGGGTGTCAATGCTTCCGAGCCTGATATTTATGATAGTTCTTATTGGATTTTGGATATTCTTTTTCAGACAAACTCAGGGCGGAGGAAAAGGCGGTGCAATGAGTTTTGGCAAAAGCACTGCAAAAGTGCATCAGAATGACAAAGAAAAAGTTACATTTGATGATGTTGCAGGAGCTGATATAGAAAAAGGTGAGCTTGAAGAAATTGTAGAGTTTTTAAAAGACCCGGGTAAATTTCAGAAATTAGGCGCAAAAATACCCCGTGGTGTACTTTTGGTTGGCCCTCCGGGAACCGGTAAAACATTGCTGGCAAAGGCGGTAGCAGGCGAAGCAGGTGTTCCCTTCTTCTCTATCAGTGGTTCAGACTTTGTCGAAATGTTTGTAGGTGTTGGTGCATCAAGAGTAAGAGATTTGTTTGAACAGGCAAAGAAAGAAGCTCCAAGCATTATATTTATTGATGAAATAGATGCCGTGGGCAGACAGCGCGGTGCCGGACTTGGTGGCGGTCACGACGAACGAGAACAGACTCTCAATCAATTGCTTGTAGAAATGGATGGATTTGCGGCAAATCAGGGAGTAATTGTAATTGCAGCAACAAACAGACCTGACATTCTTGACAGTGCACTGCTGCGACCTGGACGCTTTGACAGACAAGTGGTAGTTGATGCCCCGGACCTTAAAGCACGTGTAGAAATTCTTAAGGTACATGCACGAAATAAGCCGCTGGCTTCCAACGTTGATTTAAGCGTAATTGCCAAATCAACTGCAGGCTTTACCGGTGCAGACCTTGCTAACCTTTTAAACGAAGCAGCTTTGCTTTCGGCAAGACACGGAAAACAAGTTATCGAGATGCCTGAAATTGAAGATGCTATGATTAAGGTTGTGGTGGGAACTGAAAAGAAAACCCGAAATATGGGTGAAAAAGAAAAGAAGCTTACCGCATATCACGAGGCAGGTCATGCAATAGTTACAAAGCTTTTGCCTTCACAAGACCCTGTTCATCAGATATCTATCATTCCAAGAGGAAGAGCTGGCGGATACACAATGAGCCTTCCTAGTGAAGACAAATACTACAATACCAAAAACGATATGATTGACAGCATTATTGTTTTGCTTGGTGGTCGTGTTGCCGAAAAACTTAAGCTTGACGATATAAGCACAGGCGCATCAAACGATATCGAAAGAGCTACTAAAATTGCTCGTCAAATGGTTACAAAATTTGGTATGAGCGACAAAATAGGTCCAATAAATCTTGGAAGCGAGCACGATGAAGTATTTATTGGCAGAGATTTTGTTCAGAGCAAGAATGTAAGCGAGGTTCTCGCTGCAGAAATAGATGCAGAAGTAAGAAATATAATCGAATCTGCATACAAAAGATGTACACAGCTCCTTTCCGATAATCTCGACAAGCTTGAAAAAGTAGCTGGTGTACTTATGGAAAAAGAAAAAATCGACGGCGAAGAATTTGAAAAAATATTTAACTGCGATTTAGAAGAATCAGTACAAGAAGCATAAATTTAGGAGGTGTAAAAAATTGTTAATATTTTTTACACCTCCTTTTGTTTGGGATGAGAAAAAAGCTTTGGAACGGACAAACTGAGCAAACAATGCAGTTTACTATTCATTTGTTAACATTTGAATATTCTTAAATGCTGTCTTTTGTGTTCCAAAGTTTTTTTAAATCCCCTATTTATTTAATTAAATCAAGAGGATTTATAACCACATCATTTTTATATGCTTCGATATGGATGTGCAAGCTATCTGCAGCTTCACACATTGGATTAGTCTGTACAATGCCGAGGGGCTCACCACTTATAACATCTGTACCGATTTTAAATTTATCATATACATCAATATTTGAATATTTAACAACAGCATCTTTATGGTCAATAACAAGTGTCGTTCCGTATATGTCATCTTTTATAATATCGCAAATCTTTCCGGAAAACATACTGACAATCTCTGTATTTTGCGCCGTTTTTATATCCAATCCGCAATGTATTCGCCAGTCATCCATTGTCTTTGAGTATATTAGCTCTGTATCAGAAAAACTTTTAATTATTTCGCCTTGACAAGGTAAAACAAAATTTTCAACAGTATCCACCACAGGTTGCTGGCTGGTTTGAATATTAATATTATCTGATGTTTTTAAATTTATCTCCTGCTCTTGATGTGCTATGTCATCATCTGTAATTTTTAATGTGGCTTCAGCACTGTTATGTGTTACATTATTTTTTTCGGAACGTATTTGTATAGTAATCATTGTTGATACAGTAAGCAAAAATATCAGTATAAAGAGTATACTGTTAATCAGTTTGTTTTTACTAGTGCGCGATTTATCCGTCATAACGCTTTTGCTGAATTTAATTTTTTTGTTCATCATTATACACCTCAGTATTATTGTTAACACTATTCGGTAATGTATGCATAATCTGTATTAACAATATCAACTCCTGTATAATATTTTTTTAAAATTTCAACATAGTTATTTCCTGCCTGTGCCATAAAATTAGCTCCATATTGGCTAAGACCCACTCCGTGACCATATCCTTTTACATTAAAACACACTTCATCACCGCGGATATCTACGCTGAAATTTGCACTGTTTAAATCAAACAAATTTCGTATTTCTGTACCTTTAAAGGTTTTGCTTCCTATTTCTATGTGTTCTACACTTCCTCCGTCCGTATATGTAATTTTGCCTATAATTTTATCATCAAAATCAATATCGTTACTCATGCATAGTATTTTTCTGAATTCATCAAGGGTAAAAACAGCTTGTGAGTTATATTTGGGGCTATTGATATCATAGCTGCTTTCAACGCTTTTAAGATAAGGCAGCGATTTGCTCCATACATCTTCGGAATTTTCTGTTTTGCCTGAGCTTGTTGAATGAAAAACTGCCGAAATCGGTTGATTTTCATAAACAATTATTCTATTTTTTGTATCAAAAACTGCGTTGTAAATCTTCTTATAGTTTTTATGATAATCTTTACCCCATTGCTTTTTCAGTTCATTTGGTGATTTGTATGCCTGACAATGTGCAGGGTCAGTACATATATCGCAGCTTTCATTGTTTTCGCATTTAACTTTATTTATCAGATATGTTCTTGCGGCGACAGCTTGAGCTTTTAGAGCTTCAGATTCAAACTCTACAGGCATCTCTGCAGCGACGACTCCTATAAGATAGTCGTTTACAGAAATATTGAGAATAATTTTGTTTTTGGCGTCCCAGACATTAATTGTTTTTTCACTGATTTTTTGAGAAAATGATATCCCTATAATACATGGTGTGATATACATCAACAATATTAGAATTGCAATTTTTGTTTTAAAAAATTTCATTTTTAACTCGCTTTCTGTATAGGTTTGTATGAATTTTATACCTTATAAAATCGCAAAATATCGAATTTTCAGTATTTTATAAGAAATTTTGAATTTGGTATTGATTTGCAAGTAAAAAAATGTTATAATTCATATTATAAACTACGGAGGTGCAACAATGGAAAATAAAATGAACAAATTGATAGATCATTCTTATGATTGTTACGATATCCCATCCGACTCATACAGCTCGCACAACTTAAAAAGAGGTTTGAGAAATCAGGACGGCACTGGTGTACTTGCAGGAGTTACAAGAGTTTGTCAGGTACATGGCTATGTTATGAGCGAAGACGAAAAAACACCAATAGAAGGACAGCTCAGCTACAGAGGCTATGATATCAATGATTTAACAAAATCACCCGGTATCAACAATCGCTTCGGTTTTGAAGAAACTGCATATTTGCTTATGTTTGGTGAATTGCCAACAAAAGACGAGCTTGTCACATTTTGTGATTATCTTGCACAAAACAGAGAATTACCACAATATTTTGCCGAAGATATGATACTTAAAGCACCAAGCCGAAACATTATGAACAAAATGGCACGTTCTGTGCTTTCATTATATTCATATGACGAAAATCCCGACGCAACAGACTTGCAAAACGTAATGCGTCAGTCACTTGTTTTGCTTGCGAGAATGCCATTGCTTGCTGCATACGGATACAGCGCAAAGGTACATCATTATGACAAAAAGAGTCTTATCATTCATAATCCAAAGCCAGAGCTTTCCACAGCTGAGAATTTATTGAGAATGTTGTCAAGCAACAAAAAATTTACTCCACTTGAGGCAGAGGTTCTTGACACATCGCTTATGCTCCACGCCGAGCACGGAGGCGGTAACAACTCTACATTTTCCTGCCGTGTGCTTTCTTCGGCAGGTACCGATACATATTCTGCTATCGGCAGTGCCATCTGCTCACTCAAGGGTCCAAAGCATGGAGGAGCAAATGCACAGGTTATAGGTATGATGGATAACCTTCAGGATACAGTATCCGACTGGACAAACGAGTTGCAAATTTATGATTACCTTGTTAAGGTTGTAAAAAAGCAAGCATACGATAATTCAGGCCTTATATATGGTATGGGTCACGCGGTATATACTCTTTCCGACCCGAGAGCAGTTTTGCTTAAAGAAAAGGCACGTCAGCTTTGTAACGAAAAAGGCGAAATGGAATTGTTCAATATGTACAACACCGTTGAAAAGCTTGCCCCAAAAGCCTTTGCCGAAGTTAAAGGTGTTGAAAAAGTTATGTGTGCAAATGTTGATTTGTATTCAGGGCTTATATACAGAATGCTCAAAATACCTCAGGAGATGTTCACTCCTATTTTTGCAATAGCAAGAACTGCAGGATGGTGTGCTCACAGAATGGAAGAATTAAAATCCGGCGGCAAAATTATACGACCTGCATACAAAACGCTTATCAAAAAAGGCAAAAAATACACCGATATTGATATTAGATAATATTATGGGTACAGAGTTAGCTCTGTACCCCACTTTTTTGAAAAAAGTCTATTATTCCGTTATATATGCCATAGGCGATTTTTTGTTGATAATCTTGGGTATTGAGCAACATCTCTTCATTTTTGTTTGACAAAAAGCCACATTCCACAACAACAGACGCAACGTTGCTGTCGCTGAGTATATAAATATTATTTTTGCTTTCTTTTGCGACGCGGTTATTACTCTGGTCAACATGCAGCTTGAGGCTTGCCTGCACACATTCACCAAGCAGTTTACTTTGTTCATTGTCTGAATAAAACACTTGCGCACCACTGTATTTTTCTACTTCGAATTTATTCATATGAACGCTTACAAAAGCATCGCATCCGCTATCCCTCATATTTCTTCTGTATTTTAAATCTTTTCTTTTTATTTCTTTTATTTTTTTGTTCAAATCAGGAGCAACAGCATTTTCGTCTGCTCTTGTCAATATTACGTATGCACCACTTTGCTCAAGCAATTGTTGAAGCTTTAGTGTAACCTCAAGATTAATGGATTGCTCAACAGTTCCGGATATACCTACAGCACCGCCGTCGGGGATGCCATGACCTGCATCCAAAATGATTACCTTGCCGTTAAACGGAAGCGCAGATACAGCAACACTGTTAAACCCAAATTTGACAATTATAAATGTTAATAGCGCCAAAAACACAGCCATAAAACACGAAATGATATCATATTTTTTTATTGTCAAAAACATAATGTCCACCTCGTTTTATAATATATTAAATTATATTAATTTTATGATATAAAAAGACTGTAATCCAAAAGATTACAGTCAAAAAAATCATTTGTTTTTGTATACAAGTTTTTTTACAAAAGCTTCAAAATAATTTACATCTTTGACACCGCAGATATATCCGAGCGCAATCGGTACTGAAGGCATAAAAGCAATTATAAGCCACAAAAAATACTGAAGCCTTATAACATATTTAAAAGCAACAATAAAAGGTGAAAACCAAAGCTTGTACACAAGATTGCCTGCAACAGTAAGCCAAGGTGAATTACTTACTGCTAGCATATAACAAATAATGCATATTATAATATTAAATGCAGCATAAATTGTTGCAATAATCAAACCCGAAAGATAATTATATTTAATTTTATCTTTGCACTGCTGGTCAAGCTTTCGATTGTAAATATTAACATTTCTCCGATGTTTATTGCCAATGGACCATGCACATGAAAACATGAGGTCAAACGCAACAATTAATGCAAAAGCCGTATATATTATCTGTGTAAATCCAGATTCAACCATCGCCGGAAAAATCATCACAAACAAAATGCAGCCTAATGTGCATATTGAGTGCTTACCCAATAAAGAAAAGAAAGATTTTATGTAATTAATTTTAATATCCATACTGCACCTCCGTATTATAATTATAAATCAATGCGGACAAAAAATCAATAATTACTGTTGATAATAATGCAATATTGTGCTAAAATTAAAAATATGAAAGGTGGTAATTTTATGAAAATATGTTTATATGGTGCGTCGAGTGATGATATAAAACAAATATATATTGATACTGTTTTTGAACTTGGAAAGCAAATGGCGCTAAAAGGACATTCCCTTGTTTTTGGCGGTGGTTCTCATGGCCTCATGGGAGCTGCAGCAAGAGGCGTACGCTCACAAAACGGAAATGTAATAGGAATTTCGCCGAGATTTTTTGATATAAAAGATATATTGTACAAAGACTGCACCGAATTTATTTATACAGAAACAATGCGCGAAAGAAAGCAATTGCTCGAAGAGTATTCCGATGCTTTTGTTGTATCTCCCGGTGGAATAGGCACATACGAAGAATTTTTTGAAATACTTACATTAAAACAGCTTGCAAAGCACAATAAACCAATTGTCATTTTCAATATTGATGGTTATTACGACAGTATGATTAAACTGCTCAGAGATACTGTTGACCAAGGATTTATGAAAAAGGAATGCCTGGAAATATTTAAGATTTTCAGTGACCCTTCCGATGTTATTGAATATATCGAAAATTATGACGAAAAGGAAATTGATATACAGCATCTTAAAAATATATAAATTACAAACAAATGCTGCGTAATTTATATGTAAACAAAATGGCAGACATAATGAGTGTCTGCCATTTTGTTATGTCAGTAACTTTGATATATCAAAAAAAGTAATAGTCAGCATAAATGCCAATAAAATCATAAATCCAATTGCATGAACTATACCCTCTTTTTCGGGCGGTATTGGTTTACGTCTGAATAACTCTATAATCAAAAAGAATATCCTACCTCCATCAAGAGCGGGAAGCGGCAGCAGGTTTATTACCCCAAGATTAATGGAAAGCATTGCCGCAAGGTTAATCAGAGTCATTAATCCGGCGCGTGCAGCATTACCTATTTCGTTTACAATGCCAACAGGACCCGAAATTTCCCCTGCTCCTACCGAGCCTCTTATAATATCAATAAACGAATATAACACCACCTTAATAACAAAAGTTGATTGAAAATATGCATTTTTAATAACTGTACCTATGCTTTTTTGTTCAACCTGAGTTGTAAATCCAAAAAGATATCTGTCATTTTCTGCCGAGTATTTTGGCGCAATACCCACAATTGCCCTTTCAATGCCTTCTCGCTTATAAGTAACAGTTGCAGGGTTATTACCGTTGCGGTAGTTAAAAAAGCTGATGTCATTAAAGTTTTTTACATTTGTTGAATAATTTTCGCCCTCAAGCTTAACAATTACATCACCGCTTACAATTCCTGCATCAAAAAATGCTGAATCTGGCAAAACCTCCCCTACAATATTTGAAGAAAACCCCGACGCCGAACTCATTATAATAAGATACAGCAAAAATCCGAGCACAAAATTCATGAAAGCTCCCGAAAATAACACAATAAATCTGATAAAAACATTTTTATTGTTAAATGCATTAACATCGTCAGAATGTTCATCCTCACCCTCAAGCTTTACATATCCGCCAATAGGTAGAATTCGCACACTGTACTGAGTTCCGTTTTTGTTAAAGCCAAACAATTGCTTGCCCATACCGATTGAAAACTCATGAACAGTAACTCCGAACAATTTTGCCGAAGCAAAATGTCCAAACTCATGTATAAAAATTATCAAGCAAAATACGACTACAGCTGCAACAAATGTCAGCAAATCATTTCATCTCCAAATCAAATTAACTTTGTGCAATACTCACGAGCAATACTGTCATATTTTACAATGGACTCAAAATTAAGCTCGTCGGTGACATTTATGCCACTAATAGTATTTTCAATGAGGCTTGCAATATCCAAAAATCCTATTTTGTCATTTAAAAACATTTCAACTGCAATCTCGTTTGCGGCGTTCATTATTGTTGGAACAAGCCCGCCTTTTTTTACTGCATCAACTGCAATATCAAGACATCTGAATGTTTGTCTGTCAGGCTTGTCAAATGTTAAATTGTTGTATTTAAACAAATCAAGCTCAGGTGTAACATCAATAGTTCTTTCAGGATAATTGATTGCATAGCTTATGGGTAATTTCATATCAGGCACTCCAAGCTGCGCAATTACCGAATTATCGCAAAATTGAACCGCAGAATGAATAATACTTTGACGATGAACAACGACCTCAACGTCATCAATATCTACACCAAAAAGCCATTTTGCCTCTATCATTTCGAGCCCTTTATTCATAAGAGTTGCACTGTCTATTGTGATTTTACTTCCCATAGACCAGTTTGGGTGCTTTAGGGCGTCAGTTTTGGTTATATTTTTAAGTTCATCAGCTTTTTTGCCAAAGAAAGGCCCTCCCGAGGCGGTAAGCAAAAGCTTTTTGATTTTACTGTAGTTGTTGCCCTGCAAGCACTGAAAAATTGCACTGTGCTCGCTGTCAACAGGCAAAATGTCAACATTATGCTCTTTAGCAAGTGGCATAATAAGCTCGCCTGCAGTAACAAGTGTTTCTTTGTTTGCCAAAAGAATTTTTTTGCCTTTTTTAATTGCAGCAACAGTTGGAATTAAGCCAACATTGCCAACAACTGATGTCAAGAGCATATCGCTTTTTGCATATTCTGCAATCTGAATCAAGCCATCCATACCTGTGACGATTTTTACATCCATATCGCTCACAAGCTGCTTTAGCTCAGCAAATTTGCTCTCATTCATTATGCAGGCTATATCAGGCTTATATTTGCGTATCTGCTGAGCAAAAAGCTGCACATTGTTGTTTGCCGAAAGAGCAACTACATTAATATCTTCAAAACAATCAACAACCTCTAAAGTTTGTGTACCTATAGAACCTGTTGAACCTATAATTGCAAGATTTTTCATATATTTTATTCCTTTTAGATTATTTTAATAAAATTCAGTGCAACAAATACTATCGGCGATATATAAATTACAGAATCAAATCTGTCAAGCACACCACCGTGTCCAGGCATAATGCTGCCAAAATCTTTTACGTTGTGCTCACGTTTTATACACGAGGCAGCCAAATCACCAAATTGAGAAGCAATTGAACAAACCACTGCAACAATCACGCCTTTAACATAATTCGGCTTAAAGTCGAAAAATTTAAAGCATACAAACTGGAACAATGCAACAATTAGCACAGCACCAAAAATGCCGCCTATTGAACCCTCTATGGTTTTTTTGGGGCTGACACTCGGTATAAGCTTGTGCTTGCCGATAAAAAACCCCGTAAAGTAAGCAAAGGTATCTGTAAGCCATGCAATAAGGAACGGAAGCCAAATGTAAAATTTTCCGTCAGGTAAAATGCGGATAAGATATAGATGCATAAGTGAAACTGTTATGTATATGTTGCCAACAACAGAAGCTGACACTTCGTTAAATGAGATATTTTTGTGATTTAATACCATCGCAACAAAAGATATGATAATATATACCATTATAACAGCAATCAAATAACCATAATCATTGGCAAAAACCGTAAGTGATTTCATCTGGTATAAATTTCCGCCCTCTATAATTTCAATAGCCATTGCAACGCAAAAAATGTATGATATTATTGTAAGGGGTAATCTTGATTTGTTATTGAGCACAGATGTGGCTTTCAAAAATTCTGTAAGCGCAGCAATCGAAATAAGTGCCATAACAATTCCTGTAACAGCAGGACTTGCAAACAAAAATAGACATATTGCAAGGGCTGCATAAATCGCGCCAAAAATTATTCTTTCAATCAAAATCACACACCTCCAAAACGTCTGTTTCTGTTTTGAAAATCAATAATTGCCTGATGCAAATCTTTTTCCGAAAAATCAGGCCAGCAAATATCAGAATACCAGAATTCTGTATATGCGCTTTGCCACATAAGAAAATTGCTTAATCTCAGTTCGCCGCTAGGTCTGATAATAAAATCAGGGTCAGGCATATAATTTGTATACAGATTTTGAGAAATTGTGTTTTCGTCAATATCATCGATATCAAGCTCACCTGACATCACTTTTTTGCAAACCTGCTTTGTTGCATTGACAAGTTCTTCCCTACCGCCGTAGTTAACGCAAAGAGTAAGAGTGATTTTGTCGTTTTGCTTTGTGTTTTGTTCAACAATATCAATTTTTTTGATTATTTCCTCAGAGAGTTCATCTTTGCGTCCGATAATTCTTATACGTATATTTTCGCCTCCAAGCACGCGCTTGTAGTCGTCAAGGTAATCTATCATAAGCTTCATAAGAGCTTCAACCTCGTCTTTGGGGCGCTTCCAGTTTTCGGTAGAAAAAGCATATACAGTTACATACCTTACGCCCAACTTTTCCGCACATCTGGTAATCTTGTCTAGAGTTTTAGCTCCTGCTGCATGACCTGCCGAGCGCGGAAGTCCACGTCTTTTTGCCCATCTGCCGTTGCCGTCCATAATTATTCCGATGTGCTGAGGAATATTGTTCATATCGATTTGCGAAATAAGTTTTTTATTTTTACCAAAATTAAACATATCAATTCTCCGTAAACTATAATTGAAAAATAAGGGCTGCTATTCAAACAGCCCTCATAATTTTAAAGTTCCATAATTTCCTTTTCTTTGTTAGCCATAATGGTATCTATGTCTTTTATAAAGTTGTCAGTAAGCTTTTGAACATCTTTTTCGATACCTTTTAAATCATCTTCGGTGATTTCGCTGTTCTTTTTAGCGGTTTTAAAGCTTTCCATTGCATCTCTTCTGATAGAGCGGATTGCAACCTTTGAATCTTCACATTTTGTTCTGATTACTTTTGCAATTTCTTTTCTGCGCTCTTCTGTAAGAGGTGGGAACGAAAGTCTTATGGCCTTACCATCGTTTGTAGGTGTAATGCCAAGGTCTGACTTGAGAATTGCTTTTTCAACCTCACCGAGAATAGAAGCATCCCATGGCTGAATAAGAATTGTACGAGGGTCAGGAACCGAAATGTTGCCTATTTGCGGAAGTGGTGTTGCAGTGCCATAGTATTCAACACTGATTTTGTTAAGTACCGCAGGATTTGCTCTTCCTGCTCGAAGTGTTGCCAAATCTGCCTCTAAAACAGAAATAGATTTGCCCATTTTTTCCTGATAAATTTTTAAATCTGCCATTATTCTTCCTCCTTAACTATGGTGCCTATTTGTTCACCACATACAACTTTTATAATGTTATCTGCATCTTCAAGCCCAAATACACGAATTGGAATTTTGTTGTCCATACAGAGTGAAGTTGCTGTTGAATCCATAACACCAAGACCTCTGTTAAGTACATCAATGTATGTGAGTTCTGTAAACATTTTTGCATCGGGGTTGAGGTTTGGGTCACTGTCGTATACGCCGTCAACCTTTTTTGCAAGAAGTATAATATCTGCATTTATTTCGGCTGCTCTAAGTGCTGCAGTTGTGTCTGTAGAAAAGAATGGATTACCTGTGCCGCAACCAAAAATAACTACCCTGCCCTTTTCAAGATGCTTGTCAGCCTTGCCTCTGATGTAAGGCTCTGCAATCTGACGCATTTCAATAGCAGTTTGTACACGTGTTGGTACACCCCTTTGCTCAAGAGCATCCTGGAGAGCAAGTGAGTTAATAACAGTAGCAAGCATACCCATGTGGTCAGCTCTTGTTCTGTCCATATTCTCTCCTGTTCTGCCACGCCAAAAGTTACCGCCGCCAACTACAATCGCAACTTCAACACCCATATTTGCAACTTCTTTGATTGTATCTGTAACAGCTCCTATTGTTGGAGCGTGAAGGCCAAAGCTGTTTGGGCCAGCGAGTGCCTCACCGCTTAATTTTAACAAAACTCTTTTGTAAACAGGTTTCATATTATACCTCCAATTATATATTTATTAAATTATATCACATAATTTTATAAAAATAAACACCTAAATGTT
Source organism: Clostridia bacterium (assembly GCA_045633845.1). Lineage (GTDB taxonomy): Bacteria > Bacillota > Clostridia > UMGS1810 > UMGS1810 > RGIG4708. Next base: position 13,442 of record JAZQZC010000017.1, on the reverse strand, counting down.
TATTTTTTGTATTTTTTATGCAAAAAATCGTAAAATTAAAACAAAAAGACCATATGACACAAGCCATATGGTCTTAAAATACATAATTATTTAATCATGCTTGCAACTTCTTCTGCAAAGTTGTCAACTTTCTTTTCGATGCCTTCGCCCTTTTCAAATCTTACAAAGTCAACAAGTGTAACACCCTTTGATGCGAGGTAAGCTTCTACTTTAAAGTCGCCATTTTTAACAAATTCCTGCTGGAGCAAGCAATTCTGCTCAAAGAATTTGTTGATTTTGCCGCCAACCATCTTTTCAAGAATGTTTTCGGGTTTGTTTGCATTTTTAGGATCTTCTTTAATCTGAGCAAGAATGATGTTCTTTTCTTTTTCTACATCTTCTGCAGGAACTGTGTCTTTTGAGAGGTAAAGTGGATTGATAGCAGCAATCTGCATAGCAGCATCTCTTGCAGCTTCGTGAGCATCAGCGCCTGATACATCACTTGCAGCTTTAACCATAACACCAATTCTGCCTTCGCCGTGAATGTATGATACAACAGCACCTTCGTATCTTGCAAATCTTCTGATAGTGAGGTTTTCACCAATTGTAAGAATTTTTTCTCTGAGCATTTCTTCTACAGTGAGGTCAGAGTCTGTATATTTGAGTGCTTTAAGAGCATCAACATCTGCAGGATTATTGTCTGCAACGATTTTTGCAAGTGTAGCAACAAAGCCTTTAAATTCTTCGTTTTTAGCAACAAAGTCTGTTTCGGAGTTAACTTCAATAAGTACGCCAACTGTTGAGTCGTCGTTTACATATGAATCAACAATACCTTCAGCAGCAATTCTGCCTGCTTTCTTTTCAGCAGCAGCAAGACCTTTTTCTCTGAGGAATTCAACAGCTTTTTCCATATCGCCATTTGATTCTGTAAGAGCTTTTTTACAGTCCATCATACCGCATCCTGTTTTTTCTCTTAAATCTTTAACATCTTTAGCAGTAAACATTTTATTTCCCTCCAATATATAATTCAGTAACAAAATTGCGTAAAATCAATTACGCAATTTTGCATCAATTTAATTATTCAGCATCTGCAGCTTCTTCTGTTGCTTCTTCAACAACAGGAAGAGCATCTTCACCCTGTCTGCCTTCTATAATAGCATTAGCCATTGTAGAAGCAATGAGTTTTACTGCTCTGATAGCGTCATCGTTACCTGGGATAACGTAATCAACATCATCAGGATCACAGTTTGTATCAACAATAGCTACAACAGGAATACCGAGTTTGTGAGCTTCTGCAACTGCAATCTTTTCTTTTCTTGGGTCTACAACAAACATAGCACCAGGGAGCTTCTTCATATCTTTAATACCGCCAAGGTATTTGTCAAGCTTTTCAATTTCGAGCTTGAGTTTAGAAACTTCTTTTTTAGGGAGAAGGTCAAATGTACCATCTTCTTCCATTTTTCTAAGCTGGTTGAGTCTTTCAATTCTCTTTTTGATTGTTTTAAAGTTTGTAAGCATACCACCGAGCCATCTTGCATTTACAAAATACATTCCAACTCTTTCTGCTTCTTCTTTAATAGAATCCTGAGCCTGCTTTTTAGTACCTACAAAAAGGATATCTTCGCCGTTTGCAGCAACTTCTTTGATGAAGTCATAAGCTTCAACAACTTTTTTTACTGTTTTCTGAAGATTGATGATATAAATACCATTTCTTTCTGTGTAGATGTACTCCGCCATTTTAGGATTCCATCTTCTTGTCTGGTGTCCAAAGTGAACACCTGCTTCCAACAACTGTTTCATTGATATAACTGACATATTATTCACCTCCATAAAATTTTACCCGCCATACTTATCACCTGAACTGTAAGACACCTGACTATGTCGGATCAAGTGCAACCCTTACAGACATCAAAGTATGTGTGTATTAAACCTTAAATATTTTATCACAAATATTGCCATAATGCAAGAGTTTTTTTAGTAAAATTTGTTTTTGTTAAAATGATACATTAATTTATAGTTTGATTTGTACATATTGATAATATTTACCAAAACAAATTAATTTATTTTAAATTTTCAAAAAAGTGTTGACAAATAGCAATTTGATTGTTATAATAAACAAGTAATTTAAATTACGTATGCGGGAGTGGCTCAGTGGTAGAGCGTCACCTTGCCAAGGTGAACGTCGCGAGTTCGAATCTCGTCTTCCGCTCCAAAAGCACTTCTTGATGAAGTGCTTTTTCTTTTTATATAAACAAAAGAGGTGATTTGTTTTGCAAAAAATATTAAGCTATATGCGCCGAGCTGTTGATGATTACAATATGATTAATGATGGAGATGAAATTGCCGTGGGCGTTTCGGGAGGCAAAGACAGCCTTACCCTGCTTGCAGCTTTGGCAAATATGCGTAAGTTTTATCCAAAAAAATATGATATAGTTGCAATAACACTTGACCTTGGTTATGATGATATGGACTTTGAACCGATTGCACAATTGTGCAGTCAGCTCGATGTAGAATACAGAGTAATCAAAACCGACATACGTGAAATTGTGTTTGACATCCGCAAGGAAGAAAACCCTTGCTCCCTCTGCGCAAAAATGCGCCGAGGTGCACTTAATAATGCTGCAATTGATGCAGGATGCCGCAAAATTGCACTTGGGCATCATAACGAGGACGTAAACGAAACATTTATGCTGAGCCTTGTGTTTGAAGGCAGAATAGGCTGCTTCTCCCCTGTCACCTATCTTGACAGAATGGATGTTACACTTATACGACCTTTAATTTACACGCCGGAAAGCTATATTAAAGGTTATGCAAAGCAAGCAAACCTACCCATTGTAAAAAATTCCTGCCCTGCTGACGGAAATACAAAGCGTCAGGAAGTTAAAGATTTACTTTATAAGCTTAACAAAGACTACCCAGGACTTAAGGAAAGAATGTTTGGTGCAATTAAGCGCTCCTCAATATCAGGTTGGGATGGTGATATACGCAATGCATAAATATATGTCTGAAGCACTCGATATGGCGCAAAAAGCCAAAGAGCAAAACGAAGTTCCTGTTGGCTGCGTAATTGTACACAATGAAAAAATAATTGCCAAAGCTCACAACACTGTTGAACAAAACAAATGCCCCACTTGTCACGCCGAAATCAACGCAATAAATGAGGCATCAAAAAAGCTTGGTAAATATTTAACCGATTGTGACATGTATGTTACCCTTGAGCCATGCCCTATGTGCACAGGCGCAATAATAGGTGCAAGGATAAAGCGACTTTACATCGGCGCACCCGACAGCAAAACAGGTTGCTGCGGCTCAAACCTCGATATAATAACAAAACAGCACTTTAACCACAAAGTTGAAGTATATCACGGCATTATGGAAAGTAAATGCAGTGAGATTATAAGTGATTTTTTTGAAGAATTAAGAAAATAAACCTACAACAAATTGTTGTAGGTTTATTAATTTATTTCTTTCTTATTGACTTAATTATGATATTTAATTTTATTCTGCATTTTCCCAAAAAAGAAGTTGTTGTATATCTTTTAATAATTCTATCAAAATTTTTACTGTTGATTTTTTTAACTACTTTATCTCTGTGTTTAGGTTTATATACCGATGTATGTGCAGCACTATTATACTTAACAGCTTCACGATAATCAACATGCTGACATATTATCTTTTCAGAAATATTATTAAATAATTTTGTTCCTTTATCTGTATTTACAAAAATTAAGGAAGTCCCTTTATCGTCATTCATTTTAGGAGCTATATTATCAATTCCCCAGAAATCTGCAAGAGTAATATCACTGTTTCTGTTAATACTTTTTGAATGGCAATTGTAACATGATGGTCTTAAATAAAGGTTCTTTATAAATCCTTTCATAAAATAATCATTTCTGAAAACTGAATTGTATATAACTCCGTTTTTGGAATTAAATCTTATACAGTAATTTATCCATCCGTTATCTTTATTTCTGAAAGTAATGTTATCAACATCACAGTCTAATCCTTGCTTTATATGTGAAACATAATCTCTCCATACTTTAGGCGAAGGTACTCCGTGACATATTATATCCTGAGTATATAAATTATCATATTCTCTGCCATCTAAAAACTTAATTAAACCATCAATCTGACAAGGAGTGCCTGTAAAAAATACTACTCTACCGACATCAAGATATTTTTTTACGAATTTATATGTATCCCCGATTTTGCTCTGAACATATTTAGAACCTCTCAGTTTTGACAATTGTTGTTTTTCGGTAATTTCAATGTGTCTTACCGAAAAATCATTGTCAAACGCCGCCCCAAACACAACGCCATTTAAATCCAAAACATATTCGGCAATCAAAGTAAAAATACCACCCGAACTTGAATTTTGTCTGATATCTTCATCTTTGTTATAACAAGCGTATGCTTGAGGAATATTATTACTTACAATCGGGTTAATTATATTACAAACCTTGGTACATTTATTACAATTAATGCATTTTTTCTTATCAACCTCGGGATAAACAAAACCTTCTCTGTCTGCCTTCATAGTAATACAACCAACAGGACAGATATTACTACAGGCGTGACAACCCGAGCATTTTTCTTTATTTGTTATATTAATCATAATTAACCTCTGCGTAAAATTTTCTTAATTGGTGACAAAAACAGATTTCTCTCGTAATTATTCATACAGAATAGGTACGAACCTACAAAATATACCACTGAATATATAACAGCAAATATTAAGAATATTAACCAATTATTAAACACTATTAATTTATTTGCAAATACAAATAATAAACAACAAAATGCAGGGAAAATGCTCATTTTCAAAATGTTTTTCCAAAAGAGCGGTATATCAATTCCAACTTTCTTATGATAGTACCAGTTCATTATTAGCACATGTCCTATTAAATATGCAATGCAAGTTGCAAACGCAGCGCCAATTATTCCAAATTTATTTACCCACAAAAATGTTAGCACAACATTTATGATAGCAATAAAGAAATATACTATTGAACGGAATTTATGTTTGTTCATTGCATATAGCATAGTTAAACCAATATTTTGAATTAGCGGAATAATCAACGGTACCAAGACAAATAGTGCCACATAATAAGCATCTGCATACACATTTCCTACCCAAAGAATAAGAAATTGTTTGCCAAATGCAATAAAAGCAGTTAATGCAAAAATTAAAAGTATAAATTGGATTCTACCAATTCTGATAAAAAGTTCAGTAAATTCACTCTTTGGAGTATCTTTAACTGCCATACTGGTAACTCTCGGCATAAATACACCCTGGATAGCAGTAGAAATACTCATAAAATAAGTGTTGAATGTTGCACCTACATTATAAATTGCAGTTGGTTTTGCACCAAGTGCCCATCCGATAATTAATTTATCTGTTGACCAATAAAGAATATTTACAACTTCAGCAATGAAAACAAAAATTGAATATCCAAAAATTTCTTTTATCAATCCTTTTTCTACACTTGAAAAACGAGGTCTGAGTTTTAAACGAACAAAAACATAATATGCATATATAGAATAAATCAGAATTTCATACAGAATACTATTAATAACTAAACCAATTGAGCCAAAACCTAATTTTAAAAATAGCAGACTGCCAAATGGAGAAATTATATTTAAAATAAGTGCTACTAGTTTATTAAAAACAAATCTCTCATTTGCAATAACAATAGAACCAAGTGTGCTAATGGGCAAAAATACTGCAGAATTAATTGTCAATAAACGAATAAGTATTTTTAACGTTTCAAATTCCGAATCTGATAATGAATTTTTGTAAAAATCCATATTAAAAGAAAGATATATTCCACAAATAAACACAACAGAAGCTATTATAGAATATAACTTTATAAACAGTCCGAATACTCTTTCTTCGCCCTCGATATCATCTACTGCGCGGTATTTAACCATATATCTGATAATAGTTCCGCCAAGACCCAAATTTAAAAGGCCAAAATATTGCATAAATGAATTAGCAAGTCCATAAACACCATACTGCTCTACACCTAATATATCAAGCATAATAGGTGTATAGAACATAGGTATTACCAAACTTACAAATATTCCCGCAAACGATAATATAGAACCTGCTTTAAGTTGATTAACCTTCATATTACATCTCCATCGCATCTTTCAAGAAATCAATTGATTTTTTTCTTTCAACATTTAATATTGGTTCAATATGTGAATAGTCAATATTCAAAACTTGTTGTGTACTTTGATTCGAAAATTTTCTGTCTTTCAATTTAAACTTATCAAGTAAAGTATCTATTCTCGAACCCATTCCGGCACCATTCCCATCTCGATCAAAAACTATAAACGGGACATCCATAAGTATAGAAAAAACCGAACCGTGAAAAGAATCGGTAAACATTGCGGTACAATTTTTTATAAGCCAAACAAATTCTGATGGACCGGTTTGATACCAATATTTATTATGTTTATAAAACTCAAGATTGATTACTTCACAATTATTTTTTTTGGCAAAGTTATCAATATATTCACTATATTCATCTAATACTTCACCTAAAAAATATGTCAAGAGAATTTTTTTGCTTTTATTATAAAATTTTGGCTTCTTGGCAACTTTCAACCATTCTTCTTTCGTTAACATCATAGTGGGGTCAATTAATACAGGTACATCTTTATCTATTAAATCTTTTACTATTTTGGCTCCTGAATCTTCGCGAACAGAAATTGCTTTCATTTCCGAAAGGTGTTTTATATACATATTTTTATATTCATCGGGGATTTCCGAAACACCAAAACTTGCAGAATATGCAATTCGTTTATCTTTTGAAACGACATCTCCAAAAAATAACGATTTGTTTGAATTACTTAAAATCCAAATCTGATCACTACCGCAAACAGCATAATCAAAATCATCCTTAACTGAATCTATTTTTACAATATCTTTGGAATATAATTTATTAAAATTTAAAAATTTTAAATACCTAAAACTCGAATGGTTTTTTTTTATAAGATATGACAATATCGTTCTGAACTTTGAAATATATTTTGATTCCAATATATTATAAGATACATTATCCATTTTTTTTGACAGGACTGTAGATACAGCATAGTTTTGCAATCTGTTACCATAATTCCACATTCCTTGTAAAGTGATTATCGCTATTTTTTTCATAAAAACCTCATACTTATTCTTCTATTAATTCATATAGTTTATTGATTTCATCTTTATTATCATGTTTTTGTTTTTTTAATTCGCTCGAAAACTTATCACATAAATCTGGATTATCTAGAAGCAATTTTATGCTTTTATATAAACCCTCAGAAGAAACGCTTTCTGCAATCAGTCCGTTAACTCCATCGACAATTTGTTCATACATCACCGGAATAGGCGTAACAACTATTGGTTTATGCAAAATTCTCGCCTCTTGAACAGTAAGACACCATCCCTCTGAAATAGAAGGTTGAACATAGATGTCACAATTCTTTATATATGGATACGGATTTTTTTGAGTGCCAAGTAAAATAACTCTATCCTCTACATTATAATTTTTACATTCATTTTCTAATTCAATTCTATCAGGTCCATCACCTATTATATACCAAAAAGCATTATAGCCGTTATTTAAAAGCAATCGTACAATTTTCGGAATAAAATGTTGCCCCTTTTCCAGTGACAATCTTCCCACTGTACATAAATTAATAACATCTGAAGCGTATGTATGCGACTGATTACACTGTGCATTAGTAACAATCGAGTTGCTATCAACTATGTTTAGCAATGTTAAAGTTTTATTAGAATATTTTGATATTTTATTTTCAATATAAGTTCTCGAACATTCAGACACAAAAAAAGTTTTATCAAATTTATTTAAAACTATTTTATAAAATAAATTGTAATTTAAATCCGTAACAGAATTATGAACTACAAAAAATTTTTTCTTCGCATTTATTCTATATAATACAATCGCCGAATCAAAACTACCAGTTCTGTACGATATTGCGCAATCATAAGATTTCGTAAATTTAGGTAAACATTTATTCAAATACATATATTTATTAAATTTATTCTTTGTAATTGAATATAATGTTCTAAAGATAATCCATTTGAAAATATTAATTATATCTAATTTTCTAATATAGTTTAAAATACACATTTTCATATCAGGTTTACAACTTATTATATTCAATTCTTTTGGCATTTGTTTTATAAGTTCAGTTGTTGTATCAAATGTATATAAAGAAACTTCATATTTTTTATAATTAATAGAATTCAAAAAATTAATTAATGATTTTTCAGCTCCACCAACAATCATAGATGTAAAAACAATCGCAATTTTTTTCATAATTAACCCCTTATCAAAAACATATTTGATTATTAATGTAATTTATAGAACTTAACTAATGTTTGTTTAATTTCGACAAGTTTATAAAAAATATACCATACTAAATAACTATTGAAAAACAATGCAATTTTCAAATACTTATTTGAATTTAAATGTTTTAAACCCATTCTATATAGTTGTGTACAAAAAGAATTTCCAAACATCAAACATTTGTAGTTTCGATATTTTTCTAAAAAAGTTATGCTGTCATTAATGATATAACAAGACGGTAATCTGTGAAAAAAAATTTTATTTGCAACTAAAGATGCAATTTTCTCCTTAACATAATGGTACACATTCCCTCTGATTGCATACTCAGTTAATTTTTCTGATATTGCGTGTATAGAGCGTATATCGGAGTCAGTAATATATTTTAATTTCAATTCTTTATAACCAACACGATAATAATAGCTTTTAGTTTCTAAAAAAACAATGTCATTAACATACTTTAAATACTGCATATTAAAGCAAAAATCTTCTGCTGTTTTAAGATTCGTATCAAATTTGATATTTTGTGATTTTATAATTTCAGCAGAAAACAGTTTACAATATGGTCCCCATAGTTTGTACTGCAAAAACAACAATGAAAAATCTTGTTCATTCATATTGTCAAGAGAGATAATTTTATAACTGTTTTCATCTGATGATTCATATATATATGTATTGATATTATCGTTGAATTCAAAAATATCAGAAACAACCAAAGAGTCATTTTTTATAGCATTAGCACATATTAAATCATTTAAGTATTTTGAAGATACGTAATCATCACTATCACAAAAAACAACATATTCTCCTAAAGCAGCCTCTATTCCTGCATTTCTTGCATCAGATACTCCGCCATTAATTTTGTGAATCACTCTAATTCTATTGTCATTAAAAGCATACTCGTCACAAATAACACCAGAATTATCAGTAGAACCATCGTCAACTAATAATAACTCAAAATCTCTGTATGTTTGTTCTAATATACTGTCAATACATTTCCTAATATATCGTTCAACATTATATACAGGCACTATTATGCTAACAGTCGGCATACATTTCCTCCAAAAATTTAATCACATATGTGGTGATAATAATTCTTAAATTTTACAAAACAAACACTTTATTTTGTTTTCAACAAAATCACATGTTTTGTAAAGAACAGCATTTATATGTGTTTTATTAAAAACAAAAACTCTTACTTTTTCAATCAAACAACATCCGATAAAAATAATCAGACTACATAATATACAGTAAAGCATCATAAATGGCGAATTTGAATATTCAGAACAGTTTGTGGCATCCCACAAAATATAAATTAAATTTTGTTGCATATGTATTAAATAAACTGCAAGTGTTAGTCCAGAAATTTTTGTAATAGACTTTGATATAAAACCATCTTTGATTTTGATACCTTTAAAAAATAAAAATAAACAAACGCTTGAAGCAAACATAGTAACTGAATTATATGCATAGAGAAGTGAATCTCCATTTCCATTTAAAAATGCAAAACTAAAATATCTATTTCCGCATATAACCAATGAAATTAATAAATATGCAAGCAAATATTTTTTGTTCTTATTGCCATCAATTTGAACATATAATCGTATATATGAGCCAATCATATATAACACAATAAACCATATCCAATTATATCCATTTTTAACACCAGTAAAATCCCGAACAAAAAGTGTTAGTTGCGGGATAACAGAAAATGTAAAAAACAACAATACGCACGCCATCAAATGCTGATATTTATTCATTGATTTGATTGCAAAATTCAATATTGGAGACAATAGAAGCATTATAATATATGCAGTAATAAACCAATAATGATTGAATGTTAAAATCAAAAAATTTTTAAATAACAATTTTATGTTAAATACAACACTGGAATTGAATAGACATAATAATAAATATATAGATACAGTATAAAAAGTGGACGTCAACCATATTGTAGCTACTTTTTTAATAGTAAGCTTTCCTGTGCACATAAAATATCCACTGATTAACACAAATATATTAACAGCAACATAAACTATTGCATAAACCGCATGTGTAATATACCAATTTATGGTTCCAACTTCTAAATTAAGCCCGCTAAAAGATATACAATGGTTTAAAACAACCATAAACATACATATAATTCGTAACAATTCAAAATTTGATTCACGTTGCTTTTTCATATTACGTCACCTCAACAATAACATAAAACTATTGTATTTATCAAAATTTTCAATAACTTTTTCCATGCCGGTATTGTCTGATAACAACTGAATACTGTCTTGATTATCCAACAAATATTTCAATGACTTATAAATGCTTTCTTCATCATTTTCTACAACAATACCATGCTTACCATCAACAATTTGTTCTCTAATACCACTAACATCAGTTGCTAAAACAGGCTTATTAAGTATTTTAGCTTCAATAGTAACTGTTGGAAACCCTTCATACATAGATGGTAAAAAGAACAAATCACATTTTTTGATATAAGGATATGGGTTATCTTTTATACCAAGTAAAATTACAATTTCTTGCAAGTTATACTTTTCAATCAATTCTTCAACAAAAGGCCTGTCAGCACCCTCTCCGATTATGTACCACTTAAACTCATAGCCATCATCAACTAGTTTCTTTACGATATTTATTGCTCTTGGATATGCTTTTGCTTCAATTAACCTACCAACAGAAAGCAATGTAAAATGTTCATTTTCAAAATCAATTGACTCTTTAGATTTTTTAATAATACCATCAACATCAAAAAAATTATAAATTACAGATACTTTTTCTGATAATTGTGGATACAATTTGCAAAACGATTCTTTAGCAGTATTTGAAACACAAATGATATTATCCATTTTTAAATATCCGTCATAAAACTTATCAAAATTTTCTCTTGGATACATTGAAACATCAGTATGTATCCATTGCAAACATTTATCTGCAACAATATGGTTAAGAATAAAGTCGGGAGATTCGATTTCCAAATAATTAATTGCAACATCAAATTTTTTGTCGCAATAATACTTTGCACATAATTTTTCGGCAAATCTTCTGTAACCTACTATCTTTGAAAATATAAATTTAAAACATTTTATGATTTTTTTGATAAATCGTTTTTCGGCTTTTATATCACTCAATGATGCATAATATTTTTTTGTATATGCGTTACTGCATATTGCATTAAATACTACTCTATCATCAAACTGAGGTTTTAAATATCCTTTTTCATAAGTTTCAAGTATTTCTACATAATGTCCATTATCTACAAGGCAGTTTGCAAAATTGACTAATACTTTTTCAGCCCCACCGTATATCAACTGCGGTATATGTATCAAAAATTTCATGATTTATTCACCATTATTTAAACTATTAATATATTCATTTAAACTCTGTAAGTTTTTATCTTTTTCAGAAATAATAAGATTTTCTATACCACCTATTTTATCAAGTGGCCATTTAATGTTCATATCAGGGTCGTCCCATTTAATACCCGAATCATATTCTCCATAAAAAACTTCTTCACATTTATAGCTGACAACCGAATCCTCAATAACAAGGTATCCATGGCCAAAACCCCTAGGTACATAAAGACATAACTGATTTTCGCCTGTTAAATCAAATCCAAGCCACTGCTTAAAAGTTTTTGAATCAGGGCGCAAATCAATTATTACATCATAAACATGGCCGCTTATGCAGCGAACTAGTTTTGCCTGTTCTTTGTTAATTTGGAAATGCTGCGCGCGAATAACGCCTTTTTTTGAAATTGTATAAAATACTTCTTTGAGTTCACATTGTAAACCATTATCTTTAAATACATTTATATTATAATCTTTAACAAAACCACCTCTTTCATCGGTAGCATAAAACGGCTTAATCAGATAAGCACCATCTAAACTAAGTTGTTCAAACTCAAATTTTTGCACCATAAAAACTACTCCTCCATTAACCAAGACATAGTTCGTTTAACACCTTCAGAAAAAGATATTTGCGGGGTAAAACCACAATGTTCGTTGATTTGTTTAATTGAAAAACATTCAAGTGGCATATCAACACCTGTATATGGAATATCCCCAAAATTTAGTGCCGCATTCGGTGCAAGAGTGTCTCTTAACTCAATAATAAATTCTTTTAACGGACGGGCATTGCCACTGCCTATTACATATTCATAAAAAGGCTTGCCTTTTTCGCCTATTAATCTGAATGCTCTTGCTACATCGGTTACATGAACAAAATCATAACCTTGTGTTGCAGCAGTAAATTCCAAACGTTCACCATTAATAATTTTTCTTATTGTTGTGTTAATAAATCTTGGTGAAACTTCGCCCTCTCCATAAGCATTGGTAATAATTGCCCAAATTAATTCAATACCTTCGTTTGCCGCAACCGACTTACACAAACAATGTGCCGTTAATTTACCAATACCATATATATATCCCATACCGGGCAAATTACCCTGAGCATTGAGAGCAGCAACAACTTCTTTTTCCATTATGCTTCCTGCACAAACAAACCTTTTTGCGCCAATTTGCTTTGCCATCTTAATAAACCCAACATTCATTAAAGCATTTTTTAATTGCAGTTCGCTGTCTACTCTGGCATTACCTGCAGAGCCAACCCATGCAAAATGAAATATTGTATCATATGTATCTTTATCTATACGGGATGTCAATTCATCAATATTAAAAACATCCGCACCTAAAAAAGATACTCTTTTATCAACAGGAATATTTTTATGATTATCAGGCAGGTCTATTGCAAGAACTTCAATACCATTAGATATTAATTCTTTAACAACATTACTACCAATAAAGCCGTTAGCACCCGTAACAATTACTTTTTTCATTATGTTTAACCCCTATTCATAAATTCCAAAATCTGATTATCCATACATTTAGGTATATCATCGTTGTCAAAATATACCTTTGTCCATTCAACAACTTTTTCAATAGCTTCACTTATATGCCATCTTGCAGACCAACCAAACATTGACTTTAATTTTGAACAATCCAACTTTAGAAAATTAGCCTCATGAGGAGCGTTTGCCTCTGCCTTGTTTATCCATTTGGCACCACTTCCCCACTTGTTGCAAAACAAATC
>JAZQZC010000016.1:0-21439 GCA_045633845.1 Clostridia bacterium | reverse complement strand
AGCCTAAGTCTTACCTTACCTATATTCAATTTTCAAAAGCATTTTTAACAATGCTTTGTTTGCTATACACTTTTTTAGCTATATAAATTTTATTAAAAAGTTTTCATTTTTCTATTGACAAATCATAGTTGGTCTCCTTTGTATTTGTTAACAAAAGTATATCATTTAACATATGAAAAGTCAATTATTTGTAAATTATGGAAGTTTGTCCAATGTTGTTTGTTTTAATTACCTGAGGATATAATATATTTTGGTGATTAAATGATTATAGTTTCAAAATCAAACAACTTAAAGGGAACTGTTGATATTTCAGGAGCAAAAAATGCCGTATTGCCCATAATGGCAGCATGTCTTGCGGTAGATGGCAATACAATAATAAAAAATGTGCCTGACCTTGCCGATGTATTAAATATGTCGCGGATACTTAAAAGCCTTGGATGTGACATCCAAGCAAAAGATAACACACTTATAATCAACAACAAGGTGAATGAATATATTGCGCCCTACGAGCTTGTAAATAAGCTTCGTGCTTCTTTTATAATATGCGGTCCTATGCTTGCAAAATACAAAAAAATAAGAATTTCGCTGCCGGGTGGATGTTGCATTGGTACAAGGCCTGTTGATTTACATTTAAAAGGATTTATGCAGATGGGTGCACAAATTGAGCAGGGGCAAGGCTTTATTCAGCTTATCTGTAAAAAGCTACAGGGAGCCAAAATTTGCCTTGATTTTCCGTCTGTTGGCGCAACCGAAAATTTGCTCATAGCCGCCACGCTTGCACAGGGCACAACACAAATAATCAATGCTGCAACAGAGCCCGAAATTGTGGATTTATGCATTTTTTTGATAAAGTGCGGTGCAAAAATATCAGGAATAGGCACAAAAGAGCTGACAATTTGCGGAGTGGATAAGCTGCATAGCTGCACACACAGCGTTATCCCCGACAGAATAGAAGCAGGAACATATATGATTGCATCAGCTATTACGGGCGGCAGCGTTGAATTAAATAATATAAGTGCCGATATGCTAAATCCGGTATCATCAAAGCTCAGGGAAATGGGTGTTAAGGTACAGGAGTATGGTAACAAAATCAAAGTATGTTCGGATGGTATGTTAAAATCGGTAAACATAAAAACAATGCCGCACCCCGGATTTCCAACAGATATGCAATCACAATTTTGTGCTTTGATGTGTAACGCCGTCGGCACCGGTGTAATAACCGAAACTGTTTTTGAAAACAGATTTATGCATATAGCCGAATTGCTCAGAATGCATGCAGACATAAAGGTAGAAGGCAGAAACATTGTAATTAACGGCACAGGCTCTTTGGTTGGGTGCGAAGTGGCAGCACCTGACCTGCGTGCAGGGGCGGCTCTTGTTATTGCCGGTCTTTCGGCAGCAGGAACCACAAAAATTACTAACAGCAGCTACATTAACAGAGGATACGAAAATATTGTGGGCAAATTGCAAAATTTAGGCGCAAATATCGAATATAAAACATTGATATAAGTTGAAAAATTATTATTTGTATGCTATAATTAATGTAATTTTATACAAGGGAGTAGTAATATGAACATTTTATCTATAGGTAATAGTTTTTCACAGGATGCACAAAGATATTTGCATAAAATTGCATGTTCAGATAAATATGAGTTAAATACGTATAATCTTTATATCGGAGGCTGTCCATTGTCATTACATTTCAGAAATATGTTAATCAATGACAGTGTATATGATCTTGAGATGAACGGACAAGGTACAGGCTTTAAAGTTTCGCTTAAGCAGGCACTTTTAAACAGGGATTGGGATGTTATAACATTTCAGCAGGCAAGTACTAAGTCAATTGACTATTCAACATATCAGCCGTATCTTAATAAATTGGTTGAATATGTGAGGGAGTATGTTCCAAAGGCTAAAATTGTTATTCATCAAACTTGGGCATATGAACAGGGAAGTGACAGGCTTTCCAGTTTGGGGTACAATAATCAGAGTGATATGTTTGATGATTTGCATAATGCATATTCATCTGCTGTAAAGGATATTGATGCCGATATGGTAATTACATCGGGATTTTTGCTTCAAAAGCTTATTCAATCAGGAATAGAAAAAGTGCATAGAGATACATTTCATGCAAGCTTTGGTGTTGGACGATATGCTATCGGTTTACTTTGGTACGCTGTATTGTCGGGAAATGATATCAATAACAATTCTTTTTGTGATTTTGATGAACAAGTTACCGACGAGGAAGTCGCAATTGTAAAAAAATGTATAAATGAGGTGCTAGGCAGGTAGCAGCAAATTTTATGTAACAATCCGCCATTGATTTAATAAAATATTAATGGGGTGGTACATAATGAGAACAATGTTTTTTTACTCACCTTGTTATAAATCAAAAATCATTAAAAAAACAGTATTTTTGTTTTATATAGTATTTGTTGCAGTATTTTTGTTTGTGTGGATTGCTGGTATGCGTGATATTATTAACAAGTATGCACTTAACAGACTTGAATATCTGGTTACAAATATTATTGACGAATCTGTTTACGAATGTTTTGAAAAGCACAAATTTGATTATAATTCTTTGATGGTAATAGACAAGGATAATAATGGCAAAATCAATACAATCAGCATTGAACCATATGCCGCAAATATACTCAAGTCAGAAATTGCTAAAATGATTGTAAACAGAGTAAATGACATTTCAAATGATGACCTTGAAATTACTCTCGGTATGCTTATAGGTCATTTTGGGCTCGGCTCTTGGGGACCTAAGCTTCCTCTTACGGTTTCACCAAACGGCAATGTAAGCATTGATTTTACAAACAATTTTGTATCATCGGGGATAAATCAGGTTCAGGATAACGTTGCTATTGATGTAAACGTAGATGTTTCCGCAATGATGCCTTTTTACAGATTTAATTCAAAAATACATTCATCGGTTATAATTTCACAGACAATTATTATTGGTGATGTACCAAACACATATTTAGAAATTGGAGATAAATTAAATGACAGATAACATTAATTACGAGCATATAGTAGACTATTTAAACCAAACGCTGCCAAAATCTCCCGGATTGCTGGGAGAACTTGAGGATTACGCTGAAATCCACCTTACTCCTATAATTCAAAAAGAGGTAAGGTGCCTTCTTGACAGCATCCTTACATACAAAAAGCCAAAAAGAATTCTTGAGGTTGGTACTGCAATTGGCTATTCGGCAATATTTTTTGCAATGCATACGGATGATGACGGTGAAGTTATTACTCTCGAAAGAGATTTGGACTACATAGAGCGTGCAAAAAACAATATAGCCAAATCCGATGTTTCGCACAAAATTAAAATAGTTGAGGGCGATGCTGTTGATACAATTATGAGTATTGATGGTGAGTTTGATTTAATTTTTCTTGATGCAAACAAGTCAAAATACAGACATTATTTTGATGTTATATTTCCCAAGCTCAAAGAGGGCGGTCTTTTGATATGTGACAACATTCTGTATAAAGGTATGGTCAGCAACGACGAGCTTCTGCCGCGAAAGCACTACACAATTGTAAGAGCACTACGTGAATTTTTGCCATTTTTGGCTAATCACCCACAGTTGTCTACTTCGATCATACCTATAGGAGATGGTGTAACAATTTCTGTCAAGCGTACAAAAACGGAGGATTAATTTATGAAAAAACCTGAAATACTTGCTCCTGCAGGCAGCTTGAGCAAGCTCAAATATGCCATAATGTACGGAGCTGACGCTGTATATATTGGCGGCGAAGCCTTTTCGCTCCGTGTAGCTGCAAAGAATTTTACAAACCAAGAAATTAAAGAGGGCATTGAATTTGCTCACAAGTATGGCAAAAAAGTGTATATTACTGCAAATATTATACCTCATAATGAGGATTTAAAGGAATTTCCGCAATTTGTAAAAGAGGTTTATGATATGGGTGCCGATGCAATAATTGTGTCCGATTTGGGTACATTTTCTATTGTACGTGAGGTTGCACCTGAGCTTGAGGTTCATATCAGCACACAGGCAAATAACACAAATTACAAAAGTGCACAAGCATGGTGTTCAATGGGTGCAAAAAGAATAGTGCTTGCCCGAGATTTGAATTTTGATGAAATCAGGGAAATTAAAGATAAATTGCCAAAGGACTGTGAAATTGAATGTTTTGTTCATGGAGCAATGTGCATATCATATTCAGGCCGCTGCCTTTTGAGCAATTATATGACTCACCGTGATGCAAACAAGGGTGCGTGCGCTCATCCTTGCAGATGGAAGTATTATCTGATGGAAGAAAAACGCCCCGGTGAATATATGCCTGTGTACGAAAACGAACGTGGAACATTTATATATAATTCAAAGGATTTGTGTATGGTTGAACGAGTTCCAGATTTGATAAAAGCAGGTATCGACAGCTTTAAAATAGAGGGCAGAGTAAAAAATGAATTGTATGTCGCCACAGTTGTAAAAGCATACCGAAGAGCGGTTGACGCATATTTTGAAAATCCTCAAAACTATGTTTTTGACCAAAATATTAACGAGGAGCTTACAAAGGTCAGCCACAGGGAGTATACGTCCGGATTCTATGACGGAAAGCCCGACGGCAAGCAGCAGTTGTACACAAGCAATACTTATATTCAGGATTATACAATTGTTGGAGTGGTTACAGGGTATGATGAGCAAACAGGCAATGTTATTATTGAACAACGAAACAGGTTTTTCAAAGGTGATACCATCGAGGTTCTTACTCCTGACAGTGAAGATTTTTCTTTTGTTGTACAAGATATGTATAACCACAATGATGAGCTTATTGAAGTTGCACCTCATGCACAAATGACAGTAAAACTCAATGTAGGTAAAAAGCTTGGCGAATATACAATTCTTCGTAAATGTGTGCGTGAGCAGGAGTGAGCAATATGTATGATATAGTTGTAATAGGCGGTGGCGCATCGGGGCTTTTTGCTGCCATTTCTGCAAAATACCACAACAGCAAGCTATCTGTTGCAGTTTTGGAACGAAATGACCGTGTGGGCAAAAAAATACTTACTACCGGTAACGGAAGATGTAATATTACTAATGCACAAATCACCCTTGACAGATATCACGGCGAAAACGTAAAATTTGCAAAAGGTGCGCTTACAAAATTTGATAAAGATACTACACTTGAGTATTTTATGCAGATGGGCATTTATCCTAAAAACGTGGATGGCAAAATATATCCAAACAGTTTGCAGGCAGCTTCGGTGGTTGATGTTTTGCGCTTGACACTTAAAAACCTTGATATAAGTGAAATATGCAATTTTAATTGTGTATCTGCAAACAAAAAAGATGATGTGTTTATACTGGCATCTCAAAACGGACAAACAATTACATCAAAAAAAGTTATTATATGCGCTGGCGGTGCCGCAGCACCAAAGCTTGGCACTGACGGCAGTGCATACAAGCTTCTTCAAAGGTTTGGGCACAAGCTTTTACCGATATATCCTTCACTTGTGCAGGTAAAATGCAACCCTAAGCATACTACACCAATGAAGGGCGTTAAAACTGACGCTAATGTGTCTGTATATGCAGATGGAGAGCTTAAACAAACCGAGTTTGGTGAATTGCTTTTTACCGATTATGGCTTGTCAGGCCCTGCAGTATTTCAATTGTCAAGAATTGCTTGTGTAGGGATTGAAACAGGTCACAAAATTACTTTTTTGGTTGACATAATGCCACAAGCTTCAAGAGATGAAGTGTATTATCATTTATGCTGCCGAAATCGTCAGGTGCCTGTCGAAGATTTTTTAACAGGTATGATTAACAAGCTTTGTGCACGTCAGCTGCTCAAAAAATGCGGTGTACAAAAATTCAATACCACCGCAGAAATTTTGGATGATGCTGCTATTAATAAGCTTGCTGACACTATAAAAAACTGGGAATTTGAAATTACAGGCACAAATTCATGGCAGCAGGCACAAGTTACCGCAGGAGGAATAAGCACAAGAGATTTTAATCCTTCTACAATGGAGTCTCTCTTGTGCAAAGGCTTGTATGCAGCAGGCGAGATACTCGACATAGACGGAGATTGCGGCGGCTTTAATCTTCAATGGGCCTGGTCAAGCGGATTTGTTGCAGGAACACAAGCGGCAAAAGCAATGTAACAGGAGATGATTATGATAATAAATGGTATTAAATTACCTGTCGATCACACAGATAATGACTTAAATACTGCTATATACAAAAAGTGCGGGTTCAGACCACACAAGGTTCGTATAATAAAAAAATCTGTTGATGCAAGGTTTAATAATGTGTTTTTTGTATATAATGTAGAAGTGTGCAAGAAACACGAGCATTTGTCGCTTGTAAGCAGACTTGATATACCCAAATGCAACCTCAGCAAACGACCTGTTGTAGTTGGCAGTGGTCCTTGTGGGCTTTTTGCTGCGTACATTCTTGCAAAGGCGGGAGCAAGACCGATTTTGCTTGAGCGAGGCAAGTGTGTGGACGACAGAATTAAAGATGTAAATGACTTATGGAACAATGGCGCTTTTAATCCTGAGTCTAATGTTCAATTTGGCGAAGGGGGAGCAGGTACATTTTCGGATGGCAAATTAACTACACAAATTTCTAATCCGTTGTGCAAGGAAGTGCTTTATACATTTGTTGAATGTGGCGCCGATGAAGAAATTTTGTATCTGTCAAAGCCTCACCTGGGCACAGATAATCTTGTTAAAATAGTTAAAAATTTAAGAAATAGAATTAATGAACTTGGTGGTGAAGTGCTTTTTGAGAAACAGCTTACCGATATTTTGATTGAAGATAACAAAGTTGTTAAAGCAGTTGCGGGCAAAGAGTTTGCAACCGACAATATAATACTTGCATTAGGACATAGCGCAAGAGATACATTTGAGATGCTGTATAATAAAGGAATTGATATGATTCCAAAAGCATTCTCTGTTGGTGTGAGGATTGAGCATCTGCAAAGCGATGTTGACGTTTGTCAATACGGAAAGCTTGCCGGTAATGAAAATCTCGGCGCAGCAGATTATAAGCTCAGCTATCACACAAAGAGCGGCAGAGGGGTATATACATTTTGTATGTGTCCTGGAGGAGTTGTTGTAAATGCTGCTTCCGAAGAAAACAGTGTTGTTACAAATGGTATGAGCTATCATGCCAGAGATGGCATTAATGCAAACAGTGCTTTTTTGGTAAGTGTAACACCCGATGATTTTGGAAAAAACCCTTTGGATGGAATGTATTTTCAACGACGACTTGAGCAAAAAGCATTTGAATTAGGCGGTTGTAACTATAAGGCACCTTGCCAGTTGCTCGGCGATTTTTTAAAAAACAAAATCAGTAATGAATTTGGAAAAGTAAAACCTACATTTAAGCCCGGAATTACATTTTCTAATTTAAGAAATTTATTTCCTGATTATATTGTAAATAGTATGACAGAGGCTATACCTGAATTTGCAAAAAAGCTTAAATGCTTTAATGATAATGATGCACTTCTCACAGGACCCGAAACGCGTAGTTCGTCCCCAATTCGTATTGTAAGGGATGAAACCTGTCAAAGCAATATTAGCGGGTTGTATCCGTCAGGTGAAGGCGCAGGGTATGCAGGCGGCATAATGTCTGCTGCAGTAGACGGAATTAAATGTGCACTTGCATTAATTAATAACAATGGGAGAGAGTAGTATGGCTAAAATATATAAATCTGCCGACCAGCTGATAGGTAACACTCCAATTCTTGAATTATGTGCGTTTGAAAGTAAATATAATTTAAATGCAAAAATTTATGCAAAAATGGAATGTTTTAATCCTGGTGGTTCTGTAAAGGACAGAGTTGCCAGACATATGCTTGATGATGCAATTAAAAAAGGAACCTTGACGCAGGATAGCGTAATTATTGAGCCTACAAGCGGAAATACGGGTATTGGACTTGCTGCCGTAGCTGCAATGAGAGGATTGAAAACAATTATTGTTATGCCTGACACAATGTCAGTAGAAAGAAGAAAAATAGTGCAGGCGTATGGTGCTGAGCTTGTGCTGACAGATGGCAAGCTTGGTATGACCGGAGCGATAAACAAGGCAGAGGAGCTTTCAAAGCAAACCTCCGGAAGCATTATTGCAGGTCAGTTTGTAAACAAATCAAATCCTGACGCACATTACGCTACAACCGGACCCGAAATTTATGAGGATATAGATGGGAAAGTTGATATTTTTGTATCCTGTGTTGGTACAGGAGGCACAATATCCGGAACAGGCAGGTATCTCAAAGAAAAAAACAGTTGTATTAAAATAATTGCCGTTGAACCGGCAGCTTCTGCAGTTTTATCGGGTAAAAAAGCAGGACCGCACAAAATTCAGGGCATTGGTGCAGGCTTTGTTCCCAAGGTGCTTGATACTAAAATTTATGATGAAGTATTTGCAGTATCGGACGAGGATGCTATGAATACTGCGCGGGAATTTGCACGTACGCAAGGCATACTGGTTGGTATATCCTCGGGCGCGGCATTGTTTGCTGCAATTAGATATGCAAAGCTTGAGCAAAACAAAGGCAAAAATATTGTGGTAATACTTCCCGATACAGGTGACAGATATTTATCTACACAATTGTTTGAGTAACAAAAAATCCACTTCGGTTTGAAGTGGATTTTCTAATTAAAACAAGCCGGGAATATTCATTCCGCCAGTCAACTTGCTCATTTTGCTGTTGTTGGCTTCATCAACTTTTTTCATTGCATCATTTACTGCCGTAATAATGAGGTCCTGAAGCATTTCAACATCATCGGGGTCAACTGCTTCGGGCTTGATTGTTACATCAAGTAATTGCTTTGTACCTGACATTTTAACCGATATTACACCACCGCCTGCAGTAGATTCAAATTCTGTTGATTCTATTTCGTCCTGCATTTTCATCATTTCCTGCTGCATTTTTTGAGCCTGTTTGATCATATTATTCATATTGCCGCCCATGCCCATGCCACCCATAGGGAATTTGTTTTTTGCCATATTAGTACTCCTCCAAAGTTTTATTTAACAAATTTACCTTCATTAACACTATAATAATACATCATACCATCATCGGTTGTCAATCTGTAACAAGGTGAAGATGATATTGTTTTTATGTTTTGAGTCATATTTTCAGATTGTGCGTAGTAACCATATTCTATATTTGTAATCACCGATGTTATTTGTGTGTTTCTGTATGGACAGGATATAAAGTTTATTAATGCACTTGTTGCATACGATGGAGATGTTTGCTGCCACATATATGAATCCTTTGCAATATACCAGCTGCCTCGCAAAGTTATTTTGTCGTTTTCCTTGGTAGCGGTCATAAAATTGTTAAATATAGGGATTTCGTTGAAATTTGAGGTGATTACATAATTGTTATTAACATATTTAATATTAATATTACTTGTATCAAAACCATATTTTTTTAATGCCTGCAATATTATGTATTCTGTTTTAGCTTCTTTGTCTGTATCAAAATTAAATGTAATAACAACATCTTCAGCATCACGGTAAATATTTTGCTCGGCAATCAATTCCGAAAAATATATATCAGTTAGATGAATTGGATTATTTGAAAACGCATTCCGCGGAATAATTTGTTCATCAATTATAATATTGTTATTTTCGAGCAAAAGCAATGTTTCACCGATGTTTTTGTCAGTAAGCTTGCTTGCATTGTGCATATTTACAGAAAGGCTTATCAAAAAAATGTTTACAGCCAAAAACATAAATATCAAAAATGTTTTAATGTTTTTCCAGTTCATAATTTATCACCGATTAATTATTTTGTTATTTCCGTTAAGCTTTGCTGCCCAGGCAGGCATCCAGTAATTGTTCTCTTTTGTGTATACGATGTCGAGCTCAGAAATAGAGCCGTTTTCTACTGTTTTGTCTGCAAACAACCTATCAATTGCATCTATCGAGGAGCCATTGGTCACATATTCATCGGTTGAATAAAATTTGTTAAACAATTGTTTGTACTCAACAATTTTTCCGTTTTCTACTGTTATTTCAATTCCGTGATAGTCATCCGAGCAAACAACAAGATTTCCGTTTACGTAATAGTCCATTGTAACCTTAAAGCTTTTACCATCAGAATTTGCAACAATATCAGAAGTAAGATTTATATTTAAAGGCTCGCTTGGCAAGGTGTTGTCCCACAAATTATTTACAAATTCAATACAGGCAATAAAGTTGTCATACAAGGTGAAATTTGAAGAATTTGTAAGGGATATACCTTTTGAAGAATCTATGGATTTGTACACAACCAATCCATTATCATAAATTTTTAATGTCGAAAAGTTTTCAACATATATTGCAGTGTTGTTGTTATCAACATGGCTTCCTTTTGTGTTTGTGGTATTGTAACCAAAGGAATTTAACAGCCTTTTGGAAAGCTCATTGTCATAATATATGTCATTTAAATAGTTTGTTGATTTAAGTATCGCTAAATTTGACGTATTAAGGCTTAAGGTAACAGTTGGATCGATAACAACCTTTTGCTCTACATTTAAATCTTCATTTTCATCAAATTTTAACTCAAAAGAATAGGGTAGTAAATTCAGCGAATCAACGGAGTACGTGCTTATAATTTTGTTAATCAACTCAGCATCCGCAGTAATCACTGTGTTATACACCTTTTTGGAAGTATAATCCTTGGTATACACCGAAACCGTAGAACTGTTTTGAATTGTTGACGGCACAATTATAAATTCCTTAATAGATTTTGTTTTTGCGTTTAATGGCGCAACATCAAGAATTTTGCATAGCAGTGTTGTGTCATATGCAACAGGGTACGAAATATATACCGAGCCCAGAGTAAGAGCAGTATTCCAGTCAGCATCATCTGCTTCGTTGAATTCTGCACAAGAGATACTTTGTTTTATGACGGACAATATAGGATTGATTATTTCGGTAAATTCTTTTGAGGTGTGAGTGTATAAATTGCGGGTTTCAAAGTTGTTTACAATTATTTTTTCCGGATTTGAAATATTTTCTTTAGACAGGTAATAAGATTTGTTGTTTAATTTTGTAAAATTCGTTATATGAGAAAAAAAATTATAGCCGTCCGGCCATAATTTTTCATTAAACCACATATCAACTGTAAGAACAATACTGCTCGCTACCAAAATAACGAGCAAGCAAGTTTTAATACGTTCTTTAATCATAAAATCCGCTCCGCTAAATTATCTGCTGAATAATTGAGATAAATCAGAGCCAATATTAAGTATTTTTGCTATAATGCCCTGATTAAGAGTGATTTCAAATTTAACTACTTCGGTATTTGAACCTTTGGATGCAACAATCATAAAACTGTTTTTGCCGTTGTTTAAGTTAACAGATTGTGCATACAAACCACTTGCACCGATTGTAGACTGCATAAGCACACCATCATCTGTGTACATTTTGTCATATTTTCCGCTCTCGCTGTTGAGTGCATACATAGAAACAACAGAACCAGTCTGAGCAACTGCAGATACAACATAAGATTTTGTAGTAGTTGATGAAACAAGAAGCTGTGGATTTTTGAGTGAAATTATATCATCAACATTACCACTGTATGTAGCAGGAAGTGAACCTTCCGAAGATGTTGTATATACAACAGAGGAGTCTTGTGTATCAGCAAAACAAGCAAGTGGAGCCGAGACAACAAGGATGCACATAATTATTGAAAATACTATATTCGATTTTTTCATAGCCAACACCTCACAATCATTGATTTTGTATTATCATTATACTTTATCAATATTACAACCATATTACATACAGTTTAAAATAGCCTAACATATTACTCGTTTTCCGACAAAAATTCACTGTTATCGTCATTTACAGGCAATTTAATCATAACATCAGTGCCATATTCCGGTATACTCTTTATGGAAATTGTACCGTTGTGAGCTTCTACAATTTCTTTTGCGATGGCAAGTCCAAGACCGGTTCCGCCCATTTCTCTGGAGCGTGCTTTGTCAACACGGTAAAATCTCTCAAATATGTGCTTTAGGTTTTCTTCGGATATACCTATGCCTGTGTCCTTTACTTTAATTACAATGGAGTCAAATACATACATTGTTGATATTGTCACTGCACCGCCGCTTGGGGTATATTTGATTGCGTTTGTAATTATATTGGTAATTACCTGTTCAAATCTGTCAATGTTGCCATAATAAAGAGGAAGCTGATTTGTAGGCTCATAGGCAATTGTCTGGTGTTTTTCCTGCGATTGTATTTTAAGACGTGACACTATGTCGGTAATCAGGTCAGACATAGAAAAATACTCTTTGTTGAAATCTGATATTCCGTAATCAAGACGCGACAAAAGCAGCAAATCTTTTACAAGACGTGTCATACGATCTGTCTCGTTGTTAATTGTATTAAGAAATGTCACAAGAGTACCTTGATCGCAATCATTGTCATTGGAAAGCTCTATAAGTGTTTCTGTGTAGCTTTTAACTGTGGTAAGCGGAGTTCGAAGCTCGTGTGAAACATTTGCAACAAATTCTCTTCGCGATTTTTCGAGACGTTGCTGCTCCGTAATATCCTGAATTATTGCAATAAGACCACTGAGCTTTTTGTTGCTTTTAAATGGTGCAAAATATATGCTAAGTTCTTTTTGATTGATTGTCATTTTTCGTTCAATGTTTTCGTAATGTCCGAGGCACGACACTTGTCCTACAGTAATGTCACAGCCTTCAAACATATCAGTAAAAGAAGGCTGCTCACCAACAGGTATATTTAATAGTGATTTTGCAGCCGGGTTAATGTGTATAACACATCCGTCCGTGTCAAATGCTACTACGCCGTCGGTCATATACAAAAGTATGGTCTCTACTTTTTCTTTTTCGCTCTGAATAGCATTGAGCGTGGTTTTCAGCTCCTCCGCCATTGTGTTGAAGGTTTGTGTAAGCCTTGCAATTTCGTCATTGCCGGACACCTCGATTTTTGATTCAAAATCACCTGAGGCTATTCTTTTTGATTTTGTTGTAAGTGTTTCGATTGGCGCAAGAATTGTTTTTGACAAAAGTATCGAAAACAAAACCGATATTGCAAGTCCGAGCAACAAAGACTCCAGCATTATTGAAAATATGTTTTCAACAATACTGTTGGTTTCCTCTTTGGTATCTCTTATATAAATAATATATTTAACATTGCTTTGGTCAAAAACAGGTACCGCATAATCCATATAAGGCAGTGCAGAATTGACCTCAACACCGCGTTTCCCGTTCATTGCGGTAATTATATTTGTGGATATATCAAGACTCTGTGCAAGGCTCTCGTTAGTCGAAAGCTGAGCAATGGCTTTGCCGCTTTTGCCGTCAAGAATATAGAAATTGCGGAATGAGTCAATACCCATCTGACCGGAATACGTTGATATATTGTCAAATATTTTTTTTGCACTTTGCTCGTTGTTTATGCCGTCCGACAATTGTTCAACATAGTCATTGGTAAGTATAACAGACATAAGCGACTTAAATTCGCTGTGATAATACGAATCTGTACTGTTAACCATAAATGTTCCGATGAGTATGATTATAAACAATGTAAGCATTACAAACATCAATGCAATTTTAAATCGAATACTTTTAAACATAAGTTAATTACGCTCCAAAATAATATCCCACACCGCGTTTTGTCATAATATATGCAGGCAGGCTCGGATTATCCTCAATTTTTTCACGGAGTCTGCGGATGGTAACATCAACAGTTCTTACATCTCCGTAAAATTCGTAATCCCATACTTTGTTGAGAAGTATTTCACGAGTAAAAATCTTGCCTTTTTTGTTAGCCAAAAATTTTAAAAGCTCAAATTCTCTGAAAGTCAGGTCAATTACAGCACCGCGCTTTTTAACTTCGTATTTTTCGGTATCAATTACAAGCTCGCCAAATTCAAGCACCTTAACCTCGTCACCCGATTTTGTAGTGAGCTGAGTTCTGCGAAGATTTGCTTTAACTCTTGCCATAAGCTCTCTGAGGCTGAATGGTTTTGTCATATAGTCGTCAGCGCCAAGCTCAAGACCCAACACTTTGTCAACTTCTTCCTCGCGGGCAGTAAGCATAATTATTGGTGTCGAAAGTGTTTCTCTGATTTTTCTGCACACAGAAAAGCCGTCCATTTTAGGCAGCATTACGTCGAGCAAAATGAGATCGGGATTTTCTGATAATGTTTTGTTAACCGCTTCTTCGCCATCAGCGGCTACAATTACTTTATATCCGTTTTTTTCAAGATTAATTTTGAGTACATCCGAAATGTGTTTTTCATCTTCTACTACAAGTATTAAAGTTTCCATAATTGTCGGCTGTAAGCCAAGTCACCTCCATATTTAGATATACAAATACATTGTAGCATATATATCAAAAAATGTCAAAAGATATTAAATAGTATTTATTTTCTTGACAAAATACATTGTTTGGTTTAATATAATATAGGTTGAAGCATTTAAATGTCCCGATAGTTCAACGGATAGAATAAGGTCCTCCTAAGACTTAGATATCGGTTCGATTCCGGTTCGGGATGCCAAAAATCCTCATTCCAATGAATGAGGATTTTTTGTTTATTACTAATTACTTAACAAATAATGCTGTTTTAAATTAAAGATGGAAATTATGATTTCCTATTGAAGCATAAAATTTCCTGTTGTTTTTTATCCAACTGCCCGATGCTTTTTTTGGATTATAAAAAAACATCGAATTGCCAACGTTGTTATATCCGTTAAGTGCTGCTTTTGCTGCAGTAACCGAATCGTTATTTGGTGTATTATATATTTTACCGTTAGCGGTAGGTGTGTATTGTATGCCATGCTTGGTGTCAAAAATAACACCATATATGGTATTTGGGTAATCATTGCTTTTTACTCTGTTGAGAATGGTATTTGCAACAGCTACTTTACCCTGATAGCTTTCGCCTTCGGCTTCTGCATGTACAATTCTTGAAAGCCAGTATACATCATCGTTTGAGTAGGACTCGGAGTATAATTTTGACCTTGTAACAGGTCCTACGATTCCGTCTACTGATATTCCGCAGTCACCTTGAAAATTCATAACTGCAGTTTTTGTTATGTTGCCATAATATCCAGTTACTTCATGATTAAAGTATCCTTTATCAGACAAAATCTGCTGGATTTTTGGCACCTCCGTATGCCATGAACCTAAATAAATAAGTTCATTAGAATAATTTGCACTTGTTTGCAAGGAAGAAGATAATAATGTCATAGTTAAGGCTAAAGCAGAAATGGATTTTTTCATTTCTTATCACTCTCCTTGTATTGACTTGTGGGATTACTTTGCTATTATAGCAAAATATCTTTGTAACATCAAATATGATTATTTATGTTTAATTTGTATGAGATGTAATAAAAAAGGAGGAGGGGAGATTACTTGTGTGCATACTCCCTTTTCCTCCAAAATGATATAACATACCAAAATTTGTAATTTATTGATTGTATTCTTTAATTTTTCTGTCTATATTTCGTTTTGCGTCTTTTTCTGCTATGGATTGCCTTTTATCATACAGCTTTTTACCTTTGGCGAGCCCAAGCTCTACTTTAATATTTGAACCTTTAAAATAAAGCGAAAGAGGAATCAATGAAATACCATCCTCTTTTAAAGTGCCAATTAACCTTCTGATTTCGTATTTATGCATCAATAGCTTTCGCGGGCGCATTGGGTCACGATTAAAAATGTTGCCCTGTTCATATGGACTTATATGCATTTGCTTGATAAAGACTTCACCATTGTCTATTGTTGCATATGAGTCTTTTAAATTGACATTTCCGTTTCTGAGGGATTTTACCTCGGTTCCTATTAATTCTATACCACATTCAAACTTTTCGTTTATAAAATAGTCGTGGTATGCCTTTTTGTTTTGTGTAATAATTTTTCTTTCTTCATTCATAGTATAAATCCTCCGCAGGATAAAAATCTATTTGGGCAGATGATACATTTGCACCGGTAACTATAATATTAATTTTGTCACCGATTTTGTACATTTTGCCGTTATGCTCTCCTGTAAGTGTATAATTTTTTTCGTCAAAAATATAATAATCATCAACAAGGTCGGCAACTCTTACCAAACCTTCAATTCCGTTTTCAAGCTCTGCAAAAAATCCAAAATTTGTTACAGAGGATATTATTGCCTCATACTGCTCACCAATATGGTGCTTCATATACTCAGCTTTTTTCATATCTTCTACTGCGCGCTCTGCTTCCATTGCGTTGATTTCTGCTTCGCTGGATTTTTCGGATGCTGCCGCAGCAAAATTGGTAAGATAAGCCATACGTTCATCACTCAAGCCGTATTTTAAATATTCTTTAATAATTCTGTGAATTGCTAGGTCAGGATAGCGTCTTATTGGTGATGTAAAGTGACAGTAATATTTAAACGCAAGTCCAAAATGACCTTGATTTTGCGGTGAATATTTTGCTTTCATCAGCGAGCGCAGCATCACCTTTGAAATGAGCAATTCCTTGTCGCTGCCCTTAATGCTTTTGAGCATTTTAGAAAATTCCATAGGATGCGGCTCGTCACCATGTATACGAAGATTCATCGGCTTTAAAAACTCGTTAAACGACGAAAGCTTTTCGCTTGATGGTTTTTCATGCACTCTGTATACAAATGGTGTTTCCAACCAAAAAAAGTCTTCGGCAACGGTTTTGTTGGCAATCAACATAAATTCTTCAATAATACTGTTGGATATTCCAGGGGTATACTTATATACATCTGTGGGCTTTCCGTTTTGGTCAACCACAATTTTGGTTTCGGGAAATTCAAAATCTATACTTCCTGCACTTTTTCT
This sequence comes from Clostridia bacterium, assembly GCA_045633845.1. Taxonomy (GTDB): domain Bacteria; phylum Bacillota; class Clostridia; order UMGS1810; family UMGS1810; genus RGIG4708. The sequence continues at coordinate 4,647 of JAZQZC010000016.1, read as the reverse complement.
TTTGTCAGCAAGTATTCGTGACAAATCAAACATATTGATTATATCACCTTTTATATGTGAGTATTTGTCGCAAAGTGTCTTGTCACCCTCGATAATTTTGGTTACGTCTTCGTATGTCATACGCTCGCAGCTTTTGATTATTCCCTCGGTAACGTAGTGATTTACAACATTGCCGTTCAAATCTATTTCCATAACAACAGACAATGTAAGCCTGTCTTTATCGGGGTTAAGGCTGCAAATTCCGTTAGAGAGCTTTTTTGGCAGCATTGGAACAACACGGTCGGTAAAATATACACTTGTACCGCGATTAAATGCCTCTTTATCAATTGCAGAGTTCTCTTTTACATAGTGTGAAACGTCTGCAATGTGTACACACAGCTTATATCTGTCCGTCATTTTTTCAACAGAGATAGCATCATCAAGGTCTTTGGAATCTGCTCCGTCAATTGTGATTACTGTGGAATTTCTAAAATCTTCTCTGTCTTTTAATTCGCTTTCAGATATGCAGTCAATAATCCTGTCAGTCTCCAAAATTACTTTTTGCGGAAATTCTTCGTTTATGCCAAACCGCTTAAGCACGCACAATACATCAAGTCCTATATCGCCGCGGTTGCCTAAAATTTCGGTGATTATACCTTCGGGTTTTTTGCCGTCAGCAGGCCACTTTGTTATTTTGGCAACAACCTTTTGACCATTTTTTGCTTCAAGGCGGTTGGCTTTAGGTATATATATGTCACTTGTCAGTTTTTTGTCATCAGCAATTACAAAGCCAAAATTTTTGCCGTCACTGTAAGTGCCTGTAACATATTCGTTTGCTCGCTCTGTTATTTTAAAAATTCTACCTTCGCGTTTTTTGTCACCCGAAGATTTGTGAGTTATATAAGCAATTACCTTGTCGCCGTTCATTGCAGTTAATGTATGCTCATACGGAATGAATATATCCTCATCTTTGCTATCGGGGATAACAAAGCCAAAGCCCTTTTCATTTGCACGAAATATACCTTTGACATACTCATTGTTATTTAACGGCATATATTTATTTTTTGATGTTTTTATGATTTTGCCCTCGTCACAAAGTGCAATGAGTATTCTCTCCAACTCGTTAATATCCTTCTTTGGCACAGACAGGATAACGGCTATATCTTTAAGCTTCATAGGAACATAACATTCATCATTTATAAGGTTTAAAACTGTTTGTTTTCTGTACATTTTGAGTATCCTTTCGTTATAACAGATATATTTTACCATTTTTTATATAAAAATGATAGTCTTTTTTTAAATTTATGACATTTTTTGATTGATTGGCTTGATTTTTGATAGTCGTTACTATATAATTACATATATTAATTATGATGGGTGTGATTATGTGATATTTAAACGAACAAATGTTTTATTGCCAAAATTTTCAAGAGATTCAGCTTTGATGAGCAAATGGAGTGTAATTGCCTGCGATCAGTACACACAGGATTACGAATACTGGAATAACACCAAAGAATATATTGGCGATGCCAGGTCTTCAATCAATATTATTGTTCCTGAAATTTATCTTAATGATAACGATATTGACAAAAAAATTAAAAATGTAAATAATGTAATGCATCAATATATAAATGAGGGTATTTTTGAAGAATTAAAAAACACCTTTATTTATGTTGAACGTACGCAAAAAAACGGTGCAGTGCGCCGCGGTATAGTCGGTGCTATAGACCTTGAAGAGTACGACTACAACAAGGGTTCAAAGTCAAAAGTCAGAGCTACCGAGGGCACAGTGCTTGAAAGAATTCCTCCACGACTTAAGGTCAGGACGGATGCCTGTATTGAGCTTCCGCATATTATGATGCTCATTGACGATAATGGTAAAAGCATTATTGAATGTAATGATTTAATAAAAAATACATTTGAGGTTGTTTATGATTTTGATTTGAATAACAACAGTGGTCATATAACAGGCTACAAAATGTCTGAAGCTGCTTGTATTGAGGTGGAAAATAAGCTTGCGGCTCTTGATGATTTGCAAAATTTCAATGCCAAATACAGCTGCAATGAAAATTCACCATTGATTTTTGCGGTTGGTGACGGCAATCATTCTCTTGCGACGGCAAAGGCATATTACAACAATCTTAAGCAGCAAATAGGGGATAAAGCTCTCAAATCGCCTGCGCGTTACGCTCTTTGTGAGCTTGTAAATTTACACGATGACTCTCTTGTTTTTGAACCAATACATCGCGTTGTTTTTGATGCGAACTACGATTTGTTTATTGATGAGCTTTCAAAAATGTACACGATATCATTTGACAAAAATGCAGCAGGACAAAAATTTGCAGTTGTAAAAAATGAAGAAACTATTTTTGTTACAATAACTGATTCTGATGAGTTTTTAACTGTTGGCGCGGTACAAAAGTTTTTGGACTATTATTGCAAAAAATACGATTGTGAGGTTGATTATATACACGGCCATGATGATGTACATAAGCTTGCCCAAAATTCATCAAATATAGGTATAATTTTGGATGTTATGAGTAAAAATGATTTGTATAAGTCGGTTATTGAGTGCGGAGCATTGCCGCGAAAAACATTTTCAATGGGCGAAGCGTACGACAAAAGATTTTATGTTGAATGCCGAAAAATCAAATAAATTAATTTTAGAAAAATTTGCAAAAAACTATTGACAATTAATTTATTTAATAGTATAATAACTTTTGTTGTGAAAACAACAAGAGTTAAATACGGCGGAATAGCTCAGCTGGCTAGAGCACACGGTTCATACCCGTGGTGTCGATGGTTCAAGTCCATTTTCCGCTACCAGAGAGACTATTCGGCGAATAGTCTCTTTCTTTTTTATCATTATTGTGATATAATTTGTTATTTGAACTTAATTAATATAAGGAGACCAACCTATGAAAAATAAAAATTCATCAAGTAAATTATCCTGGATTCAATACTGCTGGCTGTTCGTATCATTATTGTTGTTTGCAGGATGTATTTTTGGGCTTTTTCACAAAAGTGACAATATTTTAACAATAGCAAGGCCTCTTGGTGCTGTAATGTTTTTGGCAGGATTCATTAATTTATTTGTTTGTTACAAAAAAAGCTGTATAATTCATGGTTCAAGATGGCTTATGACAGATGGATTAACAGCCCTCTTGTTGTCGTTTTTTCCATTATTCAATCAGATGATTATTCCGATTATGATACCATTCTTTTTTGGATTTTGGGAATTGTTTTCGGGAGTGCTCAAAGTAATGGATTCATACGAACTGAAGTCCGAAAAAATAAGCTGCTGGATTGGTTTTGCTATTATAGGTTATGTAGAGCTTATATCGGGAACTTTTTCGATGATAAAGCCTATTGACGAAGCAGTTGGCTTTAACAGCCTGATTTCTGTGATTTTCTTTATTCAGAGTATTGGCTTTATGCTAAAAGCTATTATGTATAAGAATATTATTAAATAAATGAGTTTGCTGCTATAGCAAACTCATTTTTTGCGGACATCTAAAATTTGTACTGCCCATACGCCCGCTATAATCATTACAGACGATGTAGCAGAAACAACAGTAATTTTTTCGTCAAGAAAAATTGCACCTGCAATCACCGAAACAACTGTTGTAAAGTTTGAAAATACCGTAGTTTTTGCTACTGGCAAGTATGTATTTGCATAATTTAACATAAAAAATGCAGCTACCGAAGAAATTACTCCAAGATACAAAATTGACACAGTATATGACATATCGGTAAAAGAAGAAATAATACTGAACGGACTATTAATATTTTCAATCAATGCTATTACAACAAAAGTAAATGTTCCAATTACAGTCATCGAAAATGTTCTTTCAACAACAGTAAATTCTTCAGACAACTTTCTGCTTGCAACGTTGTAGCCAACAGAAGAAATCACAGCACCAAACAGCAACGCAACTCCAGGCAGTGTAACAGTTCCGTCAACTGTGCCTGAGTATGTCATAATTGCAACACCGCATACAGACAGTGCAGTAAATACGTATTGAAGCGGTGATGGTATTTCTTTAAGAATAAATATTCCGCTTATCATCGAAATTATAGGTATAAGCGAAATCATAACTGACGAAAAAGCACTTGTAGTCAGCTTTATTCCGTAGCTTTCGAATATAAAGTATAATACCGGTTGAAAAAGTGACATCAAAGCAAGCTTCCATATGTTTTTGTTTATTTTTATTTTTGATTTTGTTACAAAAAGCGCAGCAAGCATACCTGCAAGAGCAACCATATATCTGTTAGCAATTACCGTCATTGGTGATGCGTCTGATTGGGCAATTTTTGTAAACATAAAACTAAATCCAAATATAATCTGTGCACATAGTGCAGCCAGAGTTGCATATGTTGTCTTTTTCATTATTTATCTCTTTTCTTAAAATTTGTACTTAAAAAGAATATCATATGATGTGAGCAAAGTCAAATAATTATTTGATTTTTATGGCCGTGTATGTTATAATTGCTATAAAATACACATATATAATGTTGTTTTGTTATGGAGACCAACTATGATTTGTCAATAGAAAAATGAAAACTTTTCAAATAATTTTGTATAGCTAAAAAAGTGTATAGCAAATAAAGCATTGTTAAAAATGCTTTTTGAAAATTGAATATAGTTAAGGTAAGACTTAGGCTAAG
>JAZQZC010000015.1:0-5947 GCA_045633845.1 Clostridia bacterium | reverse complement strand
GAACCTCGATTTTAAAAGGTGAATTTTCGCTTTCGCTGTGTTAAAATACTCGGTAATCCATCAAGGATTACCTGCGTTTTTGCCTTACGCAACCAAAAATTCTCACTTTTAAAATTCCTCGACCTGAAACAGATGGAATTTTGAGTAAATTTTGGTGCGGAAGATGAAGCAAGGCTGTCACACTATATTAAAAATAACTCACCTTAATCCTTTTACCCATTTGTTTAAGGCATTTTGACAATTCCTCAACCAAATTCATTTTGATGCTGAAATTAATGGGCAAATCAGGATTCTGATGTGCAGGATTTATTGCTCTTCCCACATAAAAGTTTATATCTGTTGCCTCCTCAAAAAGCAGCTGACATATAAGTGATGCTCCGTCACGCCTGAAGTTCCAGTGCTCGTACATTTTGTTTTCGCCAAGGTAGTCTCTGGCATATTCGAGCACTCTGTTTACAGTGATAACTCCTTCGGTTACAAGGTCAACCCCCTCGATTTTTGCAATAGGGGGGATGTCCGACTGCTCAAAATTGAGGGTTGCCTCAAGGGGCTTGCCCAGATATTTTGCAGCTATAGATGAAGTTGTTCCGCCGCAAATAATGTGCTTGCCCTCTTTTGAAAAGAAAAGCGACATCATCCTGCCGTTGTCATCACGGTTTGCAGGAGGGCCAAACAATATATTCATAGGCTCGCGCTTGCGGATTTTTACTATACACGCAGTTGCATCATCGCCGGGTTTTTCGTCGTAGAGCTTGTTGCATTCGTCAACAAGCATAGTTGAGAGGTTTTTTGCGGTAAGACCGCAGGCTGCCATCGTTTCCATATAGCTTATAATATCCTCTCTCTTCCAGCCAAAATTGTACGAAAGCCCTATCCCTGCGTGGGGGCAGCCGTCGCTCATTGCAATAAAAATATCGTTTTCTTTGAGCCTTATGCTTGTGGTATATATTTTTTTGCCGCCGATGTTCATTTCGGTTTTTGGATAATCGTAGTTTACATTATCGCGCAAAATAATCACCTGAGGATTGTCGTACTGAATTATGTCGGCGGTTTCGTTGTCTTTGATGTGCATAATTGTAAAGGTGGAATATGCAACACCGCGCACCGAGCACACAGGCAGCGTTGCGGCAATGGTAGACACACATTCCTCCACAGGCAGACCCTCTGCCATCATTGTAGAAATTATTTTTGAAGTAAGAGTGGAAAGTATGCTTGCTTTAACACCGCTGCCAAGGCCGTCTGCCAAAACAATAACCACAGAGTTTTCGTCCTGCTCCACAATGTCAACATGGTCGCCGCAAAGCTGCTCGCCGTAGTGGTTTATACTTTTGTAACCGATATCTGCACATAAATCATTCATCCGAAATCGACTCCTTTAGCTTTGTAAGTGCAATTTTTGTTTCCGCTGCTGTTTCGCCAAGGAGAGATGCAATTTCCTGTACAATGCGCATTTGCTTGTCTACAACCTTGTCGGCAACCTCTACGGTCTGGCGGCTGATGTTTTCTTTCTTTTCGCGCTCGTTTTGCTCGTCGGTAACATCACGCATAATACCAATCAAAAGGTGAGAGTCCTGGTCGTATACAACAGACTGCTCAACATATCGCTTGTATTCGGCAAGGTAAACTCTGTTGCCGTGAATGTTTTTGCCGCTGCCCAGTACCTGTGCAAAGTCGGTAGGGTCAAGAATACGCACCACCGAATCGCCCAGTATATCCATACTTGAGCGGATGTTCATAATTTTGCGCGCAGCTTCGTTTATTTGCTGTACCTCAAGATTTTCGTTAAGAACAATAAGACCGTTTGGTGTATTTTTAACAATTGTATCCGAAAAGCTTTCTGCCTTGTCTTTGAGAAATGGCAGACACATAGAAATTTCTGCCTTGCCCTGACAAATTGCTATTGCCTTTTCGCGGCAGGTATTGTATCCGCAGGAGCCGCAGTTGAGCTCGTCGGACGGCTTAAATTTGCCCATCTGACGAAGTACAGCCGATATTTCGGTATCTGTTGGCTGCTGCAGCCTGTGTTCTATATATTCAAACTGTTTTTTGAGCTCCATAGCCTTTGGCTGTGGTACGTCAAAATCCTTTTCGCCTGCAAAGCTTGCAACTGTTATATAATCCTTTACAGGTGACGAACGATGATATTTTTCCATAACAGGTCCGCCGATGCAGCTTCCTGCACAGGCAGACATTTCGATAAAGCATTTGTGTATTTTGCCGCTTTGCATATCATTAAGGGCATCAATGCAGTTTTGTATGCCGTCAAGAGCCATATATGTGTAGCCCTGCGCATCCTGTGCCATTGTTTTTAACACTCCGCCTGTTGTGGGGAAAAACCTTGCACGGCTCTCGGGTGTGTGGTCCATTTGTTTTGTGAGCTCTATATTTTCTTCCTTAAGCCAGTTTGTAAGCTCCTCAAAGGTGAGCACCGCATCCACTATACCTTCGTAATGCTCTGCTTCATCCTTTTTTGCCACACAGGGGCCTATAAACACTGTTTTTGCGTTTGGAATACGCTTTTTGATATCCATACAGTGAGCCTGCATAGGTGACAGCACATCTGCAAGATATTCAAGCAGTGACGGAAAGTATTTTTGTATAAGCAGATTGACGGAATGGCAGCAGGAGCTGATTATAACGTCGCGCTCCTCTTCCTTTAGCATTCTTTCGTATTCGTTTTTTACAATTGTAGCACCGATTGCAGTTTCTTCCACGTCGTAAAAGCCAAGCTTTAAAAGAGCCTCGCGTATGGAGCTTATGCCCACATCCTCGTAGTTGGCAACAAATGAGGGTGCCATACTTACAACTACCGGCTCCCCTGTTTTAAGCAGTACCTTTACCTTTTCGGTTTCGTCTACAATTTGCTTTGCGTTTTGCGGACATACTACAAAACACTGACCGCACAAAATACATTCGTTGCCTATTATGTGTGCCTGATTACCCGAAAAGCGTATTGCTTTTACGGGGCAGTGGCGAATGCATTTGTAGCAGTTTTTGCAGTTGGATTTTTTTAATGTCAGACAATTTGGCATATTTGGATACTCCCTTTCGTTTATATTACTGCAAGAATGTTTTGGTTAAAAAACTCGTCTACTGTGTCGGGAGTTACCGAAAAAAAGCTGTCATCTGCCATCACGCAAACGCCTTGCTGACATTTGCCGAGGCAGAATGTTCCGCACAATTCCACTTTGTCCTGAAGATTATTTTTGCTTATGAGATTTTGAAGCTGTTGTACTACATGACGCGAACCCTTAATGTGACAGGAGCTTCCGATGCATACTGTTATTTTCATTTTAATCATCCTTTCGTTCGTAGTGTGACAGGCGGGGATGTTTTGACAAATGGGGATGTTCGTGCTTGCACGTGCGTCCCCATTTGTTGAAACATTCAATTTTGCGTTTGTCACCTGTTAAAGTGATGTTCGAACCGTTGGGAACGGGGCTATTTTTGCAAAATACCATCCTGTGACAGAAGGGGGATGCACCTTTTACAAAGGAACTTCCCCCTCTGTCACTTTAATTACTTTTGTGTAAACCTTGAATTATTTGTCAATGTGCCGTCCCTGCAAAATAGTGAACCAAAATGTCACAGTCTGATGTTACAAATTTATCATAACATAAAGCACAGCAAATTTCAATGTGCAACACATAAAAAATTGGAGTGGCAAATTATAGCTGTTTAAATTGGCGGTTCATTGTATGTTTTAATTTAAATTTGTTGTAATGGTATTGGAAATTGAGGTAATAATATGATTAAAAATGGAATTTATCAGCAACAATGATTGAGGGATGATATAATGAAAATTAAACAGGCTATTTACGATTTGGCATTTATAATAACAGGCACTTTTTTGCTTGGGTTTGGTATTAATGCATTTTTGCTGCCTTGTCAGCTTTCGGCAGGGGGCGTTGGTACAATAGGCACAGTACTTTTTTATTTCTTTAAAATTCCCCTTTCGGTTACAAACCTCGGGTTTAATGTGGTGCTTTTTGCCCTTGCATACAGGTATATCGGAAGGCTCTCAATTATAAAAACAATTCTCGGTGTAGTTTTTTTGTCGCTGTTTTTAGAGGTGACAAAAAAAATTTCGCTCACAGGGGATGACATTATTATGTCCACAATTCTTGGCGGAGCTGTTGTGGGGCTGGGCATAGGTCTTGTGGTATACCGCGAAGCATCCACAGGGGGCAGTGACCTTGCGGGGCTTGTTATAAAGCGTTTTGTGCCGCACCTTTCGGTTGCAACTATTATTCTTGCAATTGACTGCGCAATAATTGTTTTGGCAGGCGTTGTTTTCAAAAGTCTAATGATAACCTTTTACTCTGCAGTTTCTATGTTTGTGGCATCCAAAATTGCGGATATGGTGCTCACCTTTGGTAATGTATCAAAATGTATTTATATAATCTCCTCAAAAAATGAAGAAATATCTCACAAAATTATAAATCACTTTGAAAGAGGCATCACAGGGGTTAAATCGGTGGGAATGTACTCGGGAGCTGACTCTCTTATGCTTATGTGCGTTGTAAGCCCCAAAGAGGTTCCTTATGTGGTGCATATGGTAAGGAGTTTGGACAAAAAATCTTTTGTTATTGTTACCGATGCAAGAGAGGTCCTTGGCGAGGGATTTAAGACAATAACGGAATATGACAGGATTGATAAAAGCTATTGAATTTGTAAATTTATTGTGCTAAAATAAACACAAACCAAAGTTATTGGAGGATTATTATGCATTACAGATTTATGCGTTACCCCGGCGGCAAGCCAAAAGCAGTTACACTGAGCTATGATGATGGCGTGGTTCAGGATATGAGATTTTCGGACATATTGTTAAAATATAATATGAAATGTACATTTAACCTGAATGCCGAGTCACTTCGCTCCCCCGAAAAGGGTATGCGTGACAGTCAGGTAAAAGAATATATTTTGGACAGGGGTCACGAGGTTGCGGTTCATGGGCTGCTTCACAAGGCAGAGGGCACAATGCGACCGATAGCAGGAATACAGGATGTGCTTAATTGCCGACTTGACCTTGAAAAACGCTTTGGCACAATTATCCGCGGTATGGCGTATCCCGATTCGGGCATTACAAGATACCCCGACAAAAATACAGATTACAGCAAAATAAAGAGCTATTTAACAGAGCTTGATATTGCATACAGCCGTACGCTTGCAGGTGATAACGATTTATTCCTTTTGCCCGAGGACTGGCACCGATGGATGCCTACGGCTCATCACAAAAACCCCGAAATTTTGCAATACATAGAAAAATTCACAGCACTTGATTTTAACAGCCCTTTTGTTTACGGTGCACACAGATTTTCGCGGCTCTTTTATATGTGGGGTCACAGCTATGAGTTTGACAACGACAACAACTGGGATTTGCTTGAACAAATCTGCGCAAAGCTTGGCGGCAAGGATGACACCTGGTATGCCACAAATATCGAAATATATGAATATGTGGAGGCGTATAACTCTATTCAGTACAGCGCCGATGAGTCAATTATGTACAATCCTACACTTTATACTCTTTGGTTTGAAATTGACAATGTGCTCTACAGTATAGAGCCGGGACAGATACTTAAAATCGAAGATAATTAAAGTGACAGAAGGGGGAAGTTCCTTTGAAAAAGGTGCGTCCCCCATCTGTCAGCGGTTAGTTTTCGATTGCTCGCACAACAAACGAGGACACACCTCTTGCGAGGAATGTCCCCGTTGTCATGCGAGCATCCCCATCTGTCACTGGTTAGTTTTCGATTGCTCGCACAACAAACGGGGACACACCTCTTGCGAGGAATGTCCCCGTTGTCATGCGAGCATCCCCGTTTGTCATAGGTGACAGTGGGGGAAGTTCCTTTGAAAAAGGTGCGTCCCCCATCTGTCACTGGTTAGTTTTCGATTGCTCGCACAACAAACGGGGACACACCTCTTGCGAGGAATGTCCCCGTTG
>JAZQZC010000014.1:0-1585 GCA_045633845.1 Clostridia bacterium | reverse complement strand
GGGAAATCCTCAACAACAGTCTTATATACGTCATTCATTTTCAGGGTTTGATATTTATGTGCAGCAATATCTCTGAATCCGGCAATGCTTTTCCAAGGAATTGTTTTGTATTCATTTCTTACACTATCCGAAAGATTTTTGACCAATTCTCCAATATTTATAACAGTCATACATATTGCACGTTTAAGCATTTCGTTGTTGTTGAATTCATCAAAAGCTATATTATTTGTCATATCAAGTGCGACTTTTATTTCATCTGAGATTTTGATGAGGATTATTCTGTCTCTATGCTGCATAAATTTCTACCACCTTTTTAGGTTCAATAATGGAATTGTTGTCTATAGGACCATGAATAATATCAACCTGTATATTTAGCAATTCTTCAAAGCGAATTTTGATAGCAGAAAGAGTGAGCAACGACACAGCATCGCTGAAAAATTCAACAAGCAAATCAACATCACTTTCGGGTGTATTTGTGCCATCGGCATATGAACCAAATAAAAAAATTTTCTTGATTTCAAACTCATTTGCAACAATAGCCACTGCTTTAGAAATTTCATTTATGCTTAACATATATTATGCTCCTTTCCGTTTTATATTTATATTGTATCATTAAATTGTCAAAGATACAATATAAAAAGATAAAAATTTTAAAACAATTCGCCGAATTGTTTTGCTTAACGCGCAAGCCGCTCAAGGTTCGATTCTCTCCCATTATACGCACAAAAAAAGCATAGGCACGGGCCTATACTTTTTTGTGGTGGAGGCGAGGAGAAGCATATTTGCAAGCAAATCTGCCTTGCTTGCCGACCCAAACGCGAAGCGTTTCGGTACCCGTCTGCGCAACATTTTGCTAAAAAACAGTCCGCAGGACTATTTTTCTTAACGCAAAATGCTCTCTCAGAGTTCGATTCTCTCTATTATAAAAAATACCATCGGGCAACAACCCAATGGTATTTTTTATGGTGGAGGCGAGGAGAATCGAACTCCTGTCCGAAAGCCTATCCGACGAAAGCTCTCCGAGTGCAGTCTGTGATCAACATTCCCTTGCTTACAAGTTCACAAACAAACTTGTAAGCTTGGTAGCTTCATTGTTCATGGCAGCCTCAAAGCTTTGGCTGCTCACGTTCACCGCAGGATGACGCCCTATTCCAGGCCGCGGTCTGCCCGGATAGAACGGCTGCCTTTAATTAGGCAGCGTATGCTAAATTATTGTTAGCTTTTATATTTAAGATTGGACTTTTTAAGTGGTGCCCGCCACTACTCGCTCTCTCGTGTTCAAAACCCCCGTCGAAACCTTTACGCCCCCGGATATATGTTTTGATGCAATATTTATTATATCCAAATTGTATATAAAAGTCAACAAGTAACATTCGCCAATTTTTTTATTTAATCTTAGCCGAAAGAGAGTAATCCGAACCTCGATTTTAAAAGGTGAATTTTTGCTTTCGCTGTGTTAAAATACTCGGTAATCCATCAAGGATTACCTGCGTTTTTGCCTTACGCAACCAAAAATTCTCACTTTTAAAATTCTACGACCTGAAACGGATGGAATTTTGAGTAAATTTTGGTGCGGAAGATGAAG
>JAZQZC010000013.1:0-54133 GCA_045633845.1 Clostridia bacterium | reverse complement strand
ATTTCATATTTTTTCTCCTTGTCAATAGAAAATGTACTTCTATTAACAAGGGTTGATTTTATTAACGATAGTTAATAAAATCAGCCCCACAAAATTCAACATTTGTCAAGTCTTTTTTAAAATAATTTTAAATATTTACATAAAAAAAGGGGGCAAGCTCATTAAATGAACTTGCTCCTCTTAACTTAATGATATTGGTAAAAAAACTCAAGTTTTTTTACATTCCCTTTTTGTATACATAAAAATATTTCTTTTGATAATAATAGTTGTATAAAATTACATCAAAAGGAGTTTTGCAGATGAACCTGAACAAAATTACCAATCAGAAATATCAAAAAGATATTAACGAATGTACAACAGAACAATTATATCTGTGCATATCAGAAATTGTAAACGAGAAAATGAAAAACATAAGCACCAAGTCAAAGGGCAAAAAGCTTTATTATATATGCGCAGAATTTTTAATCGGCAAACTTCTTTGCAACAACCTCATAAACCTTGGCTTGTACGATGATGTAAAAAATCAGTTAGAACAAAGTGGAAAAAGCATATGTGATATAGAAGAGTTTGAACCGGAGCCGTCACTTGGCAACGGAGGACTCGGCAGGCTTGCCGCGTGCTTTTTAGACTCTATTGCAACACTTGGCTTAAACGGCGACGGAATGGGGCTTTTGTATCATTTTGGCTTATTTCGTCAGGTGTTTGAAAAAAACAACCAAAAGGAGCTGCCAAATGAATGGCTCAAAAATAGCAGCTTTGTAACCAAAACAGACAGGTCTTACGAAGTAAAATTCCCCGGCGGCAATGTTATTTCGCAGTTAAATCAAATAAGCATTGCAGGCTATGACGGCAGGGTAAACAAGCTTAATTTGTTTGATATAAAAACAGTTGACGAGAGTATTGTAACAGACGGGATTGAGTTTAACAAAAGTGATATCAAAAAAAATCTTACGCTGTTTTTGTACCCTGATGACAGCACTCCCGAAGGTAAAGCCTTGCGGTTGTATCAGCAGTATTTTATGGTGTCGTCAAGTGCGCAAATGATAATTGACGAGTGTGTTGAGTCAGGGTGCCGCTTGTATGATTTAAATGACTATGCGGTAATTCAGCTTAATGATACGCACCCAACACTTATAATTCCTGAACTTATCAGAATTTTAACTGACAGAGGAATTGATATAGACAGGGCAATAGATATAGTTACAAAATGCTGTGCGTATACCAATCACACAATCCTTGCCGAGGCTCTAGAAAAGTGGGATTTGTCTGTAATGGAAAGCGTAGTTCCAGAGCTTGTGGATATAATTAAAATTCTCGACAAAAAGGTAAGACAAAGGTTTGAGGATGAGTCCGTTTATATAATAGACAACACTACCGTCAGAATGGCATACATGGCTATTCATTACTGCTTTTGTGTCAACGGCGTGGCAAAGCTTCATACCGAAATTCTCAAAAACAACGAGCTTAATAATTTTTACAAAATATATCCTCAAAAGTTTAAAAATATGACAAACGGCATAACCTTCAGGCGTTGGCTGATTAAGTGCAATCCGCTGCTTGCCGATACGATAGAGTCGTATATAGGGCAGGAATACATCAAAGATGCAAACAAGCTGGAGCAGCTCTTAAAACACAAGGACGATGAGGTTCTGATTAACAAATTAATCGAAATTAAATCCCAATCAAAAATGAACCTTTGCGATTATCTCAAAAACTCACAAGGGTTTGACATAGACTCAAATTCTATTTTTGATATTCAGATAAAAAGACTTCACGAATACAAAAGGCAGCAGCTTAACGCACTTTATATTATTTATAAGTATCTGCAAATTAAAGAGGGTAAATATCCCAAAACTCCAATCAGCTTTATATTTGGTGCAAAGGCTGCGCCATCGTATGTGCTTGCAAAGGATATAATCCATATGATTTTGTGCCTCGCGCATATTATTAACAATGATGAGCAAGCAAGCAAATATATTAAAGTATTTTTTGTTGAGAACTACAACGTAACTCTTGCCGAAAAGCTTATTCCTGCCTGTGATATTTCGGAGCAGATATCCCTTGCATCAAAAGAGGCAAGCGGTACAGGAAATATGAAGTTTATGCTCAACGGCGCGGTAACCCTCGGAACCGAGGACGGAGCAAATGTTGAAATTCATAATCTTGTGGGTGATGATAATATATACATTTTTGGTGCCAAAAGTGATGAGATTATAGAAAAATACAAAACAGGCAGCTACAGCTCCAAAAACATTTATGACTCAAGCGAAACTGCTAAAAGATGTGTTGATTTTATTACCTGTAACAAAATGCTTGAAACAGGCGACAAAACATCACTTGAACGTATCAAAAATGAGCTTATAAACAAAGACTGGTTTATGACACTGCTTGATTTTGATGATTATATAAAAACAAAAGACAAAGCGTTTAACGACTATGAGGCAAAAGAGGAGTGGGGAAGAAAGATGCTTGTAAACATCGCAAAAGCAGGTTATTTTTCGTCAGACCGAACCATAAAACAATATAACGAACATATATGGAATTTGGAGGAAAAGATATGAGCAAAAAAATATGTTCAATACTTTCGCCAATGTCAGGAAAGCTTGTGCCACTTGAAACGCTCAACGACGAGGTGTTTTCGCAAAAAATTCTTGGCGATGGTATTGCAATTGAACCAGTGGACGGCAAGGTAATAAGCCCTGTAAAAGGCGAAATTATTTCTGTTGCCGAAACACTTCACGCATATGGTATAAAAAGTGAAGATGGCGTAGAAATTCTTGTGCACATCGGGCTTGACTCGGTAAAGCTTGGGGGCAAAGGCTTTGAGAGCCTTGTGTCAGTAGGTGACAAGGTTGATGCAGGTCAGCCAATCTGTAACGCAGACCTTAACCTGCTCAAAAAGAACAATATATCAACAACAACACCTGTTGTAATTACAAGCGAGGTTTACAACCTTAACAAAAAAAGCGGAAAAGTATCGGCAAACCGTGAAACAATTTTAGAATTTTCCTGTACTGCAGCAGAGCAGCCACAACAAAAAAAAGAAAGCAAAATCAATTTTGACTTTTTGCAAAAGCTTGGTAAGGTTTTAATTGTGGTAATTGCAGTTATGCCTGCCGCAGGTATTATGATAAGCATAGGCAAGCTCATTTCTATGCTTGGCGGAGGCACCATTGTTACAACTATTGCATCCATTGCCGAAAATATAGGCTGGGCTATTATTACAAACCTGCATATTCTGTTTGCGGTTGCAATTGGCGGCTCCTGGGCAAAGGAGCGTTCGGGCGGCGCATTTGCAGCACTTATAGCATTTATACTAATCAATAACATTACAGGTAATATTTTTGGCGTAACGTCAGATATGCTTACCAATCCCGATGCAGTAACCAAAACCCTTTTTGGGCAAGTTATACCTGTTGACGGATATTTTACCGAGGTGCTCGGCAGCCCTGCACTTAATATGGGTGTGTTTGTGGGTATAATCTCGGGCTTTGTGGGCGGTATGACATACAACAAATTTTACAACTTCCGCAAGCTGCCCGATGCTTTATCATACTTTAACGGCAAAAGATTTGTACCTCTTGCGGTAATTTTCTGGTCTGTAATTGTTTCTCTTGTGCTTTCTGTTGTATGGCCTGTTGTTCAGCTCGGTATCAACAATTTTGGTATTTGGATTGCAAATTCGGCAGACACATCGCCTGTGTTTGCACCGTTTGTATATGGCACACTCGAAAGATTGCTGCTTCCGTTCGGGTTGCATCATATGCTTACAATTCCAATGAACTACACTTCTTTTGGCGGAACTTATATTGTTCAGACAGGAGCAAATGCAGGCGCTGCTGTGTTTGGACAAGACCCACTGTGGCTCGCATGGGTTACCGACCTTATCAACTTCAAAAACAATGGTGACTTTGCATCATACAATCACCTGCTTGCAACAGTTGTTCCTGCCCGCTTTAAGGTTGGTCAGATGATAGGTGCAACAGGTCTTTTGCTTGGCGTTGCACTTGCAATGTACCGCCGCATTGACCACGACAAGCGCAAGGCATACAACTCTATGTTTATATCAACCGTGCTTGCGGTCTTTTTAACAGGCGTTACAGAGCCAATTGAATTTATGTTTATGTTTACTGCGATACCTCTTTATATAGTTTATTCAATTTTGCAGGGTGTTGCTTTTGCAACGGCAGGTATTGTTAATTTGCGACTTCATTCATTTGGTAATATCGAATTTTTAACACGACTGCCTATGTCACTCAAAGCAGGGCTCGGTTGGGATATAATCAACTTTGTAATTGCTTGTGTAATATTTTTTGTGATAGGTTATTTTGTTGCATATTATATGATAGGCAAGTTTGCATATGCAACTCCAGGCAGGCTGGGCAACTACAATGATGATTCAGACGTAAACAAAAGTGTTACCTCGGGCGGCGGCGACTCTCAGGCAGAAAAAATAATAACACTGCTTGGCGGGAGAGAAAATATTGTGCTTGTAGATGCTTGTATGACGCGACTCAGAGTTACTGTTAAGGATGAATCAAAAGTAGCTTCCGTTGATGAGTGGAAAAAGCAGGGCGCTCTCGGATTAATTGTCAAAGGCAACGGAGTTCAGGCTGTGTATGGACCAAAAGCAGACGTACTAAAATCAGATATAAACGATATTTTGTGATAAGAAGGTGTTTGTATAAAACTTTTAACTTTAAATGCTCACAGTATTGCAGAGTCGGATTATGAACAAAAGCTTAAAATTTTTACAGACGAAATATCACAAATGCAGCCCGACATAATTGCACTGCAGGAGGTTAATCAATCCATAGATGCCAAGGTGGTTGACTGCGATTGCATTAGATGCGGCAAATGCAGCATCAAATCGGACAATCACGCAATGAGGGTTGTTACAGAGCTAAAAAAAAGAGGTATTAATTATTATTGGAGTTACCTGCCTGTCAAAGTGGGTTACGAAAAATATGACGAGGGGCTTGCAGTGCTTTGCAAGTACCCAATAATAGATGCTTACGAAATACTGCTCAGCCACGTAGATGATTATTATAACTGGCGTACCCGAAAAGCCCTTGTAGTAAAGCTTAATGGCAAAATAGGATATGTGTGTAATGTTCATATGGGTTGGTGGGATGACGAAGCAGACCCGTATAAACAGCAATGGGAGCGGCTTGAGCGAAAATTGCCCGACGGCAAAATATGGCTTATGGGTGACTTTAACTCACCCGACAGTAAAAAGGACGAGGGTTATGATTTAATAAGCAGCAGCGGTTGGACAGATTTGTACAGAGAGTATTCCACCGATTGTGGTCACACTGTGCCGGGCAGCATAGACGGATGGAAAGGCTGCGCTCCCAAAAGAATTGACTATATATGGCACAATGCAAAAGTAAATGTACTGTCTGCCAAGGTATGCTTTGACCAAAAACGTGTTTCAGACCATTTTGGAGTTTTTGCAGAGGTTGACATTGACGTAAGCTGCAAAAAAAGGGCAAGCGGAATTCTTATGCCTATATTTTCGTTGCCATCAAAGTACGGCATCGGATGCTTTGACAAATGTGCATATGAATTTGTTGACTTTCTTGCACAAAGCAGTCAAAAATACTGGCAGATTTTGCCCCTTGGCAGCACAGGCTTTGGCGATTCGCCCTATCAGTCGTTTTCGTCATTTGCAGGCAATCCGTATTTTATAAGCCTTGATGATTTAATTGAGCAAGGCTTACTCGACAAAGAAATTTGCGACAAAACAGATTTTGGTACAGATGCCTCAAGGGTTGATTACGAAAAGCTGTATCACAACAGGTTTGTTATTCTTAACTATGCATACAAAAAGTGGAATGCAGACAGTGAGTTTGCTGCGTTTTGCGATGCAAACAAATATTGGCTTGATGATTACAGCTTGTATATGGCAATAAAAGACAGCTTTGACGGCAAGCCCTGGTATATGTGGGATAAGGATATTAAAACAAGAGAGTATTATGCAATAGAAAAATACAAACAACGGCTCAGTGACACCATTGGGTTTTACAAATTTATTCAGTTTGTATTTTTTAATCAGTGGCAAAAGCTTAAGTCATATGCAAACAACAAGGGCATCAAAATAATTGGCGATATACCTATATATGCATCAATGGATAGCAGTGATTGTTGGGTTAATCCTGAGCTTTTTCAGTTTGATGATAATTTAGAGCCAATAGCGGTTGCAGGATGTCCGCCCGACGGATTTTCGCCAAGTGGTCAGCTTTGGGGCAATCCTCTCTACAATTGGGAGCAGCACAAAAAATCAAATTACATCTGGTGGGCAACACGCATTGCATTTAACAAAAAGCTGTATGATGTTTTGCGCATAGACCATTTTCGCGGTTTTGACGAATATTACTCAATACCCTTTAATTCCCCCGATGCCACAACAGGCAAATGGGAGCAAGGGCCTGGATATCACTTGTTTGAAACACTTCAAAAGCTGGGGCTTAATGATAATTTTATTGCCGAAGACCTTGGTTTTTTAACAGACAGTGTAAAAGAATTAATCAAAAAATGTGGATTCCCTGGTATGAAAATTCTGCAGTTTGCTTTTGATAGCAGAGATGACAGCAGCAATGAGCACAAGCCTTATAATTACACAAACAACTGTGTTGTATATACAGGCACTCACGACAACCACACTCTTTGCGGATGGCTTGAGAGTATTGGCAATGATGAAAAGACTTATTTGTCCGAATTTTTAAATTCTGATGATTATGCACAGGGTATGATAAAATGCGCAATGTCAAGCGTTGCTGATATGTGCATTATTCCTCTTTACGATTATTTAAACCTTGGGGATTGTGCGAGAATTAACACGCCGTCTATAACTGGCAACAACTGGAAGTGGCGTCTTGAGGATTTTTCCTTTGCAGACGCGATTTCTTCAAAAATAAGCAATTTAACAAAAATGTATGGCAGAATATAAACTGTCCTCAAAAAGTGTCATGCTCCATAGCGTGACACTTTTTATGGATAAAAAATTTGGATATTTGACATTTTTTTGGGCAATATGTATTGAAATGACATAATTTTTATGTTAAAATATACCTTGTAGTTTTATTCACACACATATTTGTGTAGCATATAATTTAACGTATGTAAATTGTATGCGGAGGTATATTTAATGATATTTAACAATATTTTACAAGCAATAGGCAATACACCAATAATAGAGCTCTCAAAAATGGCACCAAAAGACGGCGCACGTATTCTGGTAAAATTTGAGGGGCTAAATGTTGGCGGCTCCATAAAAACACGCACAGCATATAATATGATATGCGAAGCAGAAAAAAAGGGGCTTATAAACAAAGATACAATTATTGTTGAGCCAACAAGCGGTAATCAGGGCATAGGACTTGCTCTTGTGGGCGCAGTAAAGGGGTACCAAACAATAATTATTATGCCCGATTCGGTAAGCGAAGAAAGGCGCAAGCTTGTGGAGCATTATGGCGCCAAGGTTATTCTTGTGCACGATGCAGGAGATATAGGCGATTGTATAGAAAAATGTCTGCAGACCGCTCTCAATATGCAAAAAGAAAACAGCAGGGTGTATGTGCCACAGCAGTTTGAAAATCCCGCAAATGTAGAAATTCAGCGCAATCAGACAGGTGTTGAAATACTGGAACAAGTAGACGGGCCTATTCATGGGTTTTGCTCAGGCATAGGCACAGGCGGTACAATTACCGGCATTGGCGAAACTCTTAAACAACAAAATCCCGATATGACCATATGGGCAGTAGAGCCTGAGCACGCAGCAATACTTTCGGGCGGCTCAATCGGCACCCACCTGCAAATGGGAATTGGCGACGGCATTATCCCTGCTATTCTAAATCAGGACATATTTGATGATATTTGCATTATTAATGATAATGAAGCCATAAACACAGCAAAAGAGCTTGCTTCAAAAGAGGGCATAATGTGCGGCATTTCAAGCGGTACAAACGTTGCCGCAGCAATCAAGCTTGCTCAAAAGCTTGGCAAAGGAAAAACAGTTGTCACTGTACTTCCAGACACTGCAGAAAGATATTTTTCTACTCCTTTGTTTGAATAAGTGTACTTAATTTTTATATACTGGAGGAATATTTATGAATTCAAATGTAAGACCTGATACTATGGAGCGTATCACAACAAAAGAACTTGCAGACAAGTTTATTGCAGAACAAATTGAGCTTGTTCGCAATCAGGTTGGCAACAAAAAAGTTTTGCTTGCACTGTCAGGCGGTGTTGACAGCTCTGTTGTTGCGGCACTTCTTATTAAAGCTATCGGCAAACAGCTTGTGTGTGTTCACGTAAACCATGGCCTTATGCGCAAAGGTGAAAGCGAGCAGGTTATAGAAGTATTCCGCAACGGGCTTGATGCAAACCTTATTTATATTGACGCTACCGATAGATTTCTTGATAAACTTGCAGGTGTTGCAGAGCCTGAAAAGAAGCGTAAAATCATCGGCGGTGAATTTATTGTTGTATTTGACGAAGAGGCACGAAAGCTTACAGATGTTGAATTTCTTGCTCAGGGTACAATTTATCCCGACATTTTGGAAAGCGATGGCGTAAAAGCGCATCACAATGTTGGCGGACTCCCCGAAGATATGAAGTTTGAACTTGTAGAGCCTGTAAAGCTTTTGTATAAAGACGAAGTAAGAGTTGTTGGTAAAGCACTTGGTCTCCCTGCCGAAATGGTTGACCGTCAGCCATTCCCTGGTCCTGGTCTTGGCGTAAGATGCCTTGGCGCAATCACACGTGACCGTCTTAATGCACTTCGCGAGGCTGATGCAATTCTCCGTGACGAATTTGATAAATGCGGCCTTGCAAAAACAGTATGGCAGTATTTTATTGCTGTGCCCGATATGAAGAGCGTAGGCGTTAAAGATGACAAACGCTATGAGGGATGGCCTGCAATTATCCGCGCGGTAAATACCACCGATGCTATGACAGCTACTATTGAAGAAATTCCGTATGATGTTCTTCACAAAATCACAAACAGAATTACAACCGAAGTTGAGGGCATTAACCGCGTACTTCTCGACCTCACTCCAAAGCCAATTGGTACAATTGAGTGGGAATAATACCATAAAACTTTATGATGGCTTGAAACCATAGGTTTCAAGCCATATTTTTCAACTATGATACTAAAATGCTACTGCTTTGACAACACTTTTGACAACAAAATCAAGAGGCATACTTTTTAGCGCCAAGTATGCCTCTTGATTTTATATAAATTAATATGCTATACTGAATATAATTAATAATAATCTTAGGAGAATTAATATGCAGGAGATTAAATGTCCAAAATGCGGTGAAATTTTTCAGGTGGATGAATCAGGCTATGCCGCAATTGTAAAGCAGGTAAGAGATAAAGAATTTGAAAAGGAAATTTTGCAGAGAGAAAATGTTTTCAAAACAGAAAAAGAAAGCGCAATTGATGTGGCTGTAGCAAAGCTTTCTGCCGAGAAAGACAAGCTCCTTGCACAAAAAGAAATTGAAATAGAAAAGCTTAAGAGTGAGCTTGAGCTCAGCAAAACAAATTCTGATTTAAAGGTAAAAAATGCTGTTTCCCAAAAAGATGCAAAAATTTTGGAGCTCCAAAACAAAATGCAGCTTTCGCAAAGTGAATGGGAACTTAAAGAAAAGGCTCTCAGCGAAAGACACGCTGGCGAAATAAAGCAAAAGGAAGAGGAAATTGCATATTACAAAGACTTCAAAGCACGTCAGTCTACCAAAATGATTGGCGAGAGCCTTGAACAGCACTGCGAAACAGAGTTTAACAAGCTAAGGGCAACAGCTTTTCAAAATGCATATTTCGAAAAAGACAACGATGCCAAAACAGGTAGTAAGGGCGATTTTATCTATCGTGAAGCATCAGCCGACGGTACAGAATTTATATCCATTATGTTTGAAATGAAAAACGAAATGGATACAACTGCGACAAAGCATAAAAACGAAGACTTTTTTAAAGAGCTCGACAAGGACCGCAACGAAAAGAATTGCGAATACGCGGTGCTTGTTACAATGCTTGAGGCAGACAATGAGTATTACAACACAGGAATTGTGGATGTGTCATATAAGTATCCAAAAATGTATGTGGTTCGCCCGCAGTTTTTTATACCCATTATTACATTGCTTCGCAATGCGGCTCTTAATTCCCTTAAATACAGGCAGGAATTAGAGGTTATACGCAATCAGAATATAGATATAACTCATTTTGAAGAAGATATTAATGATTTTAAAGACAAATTCTCGCGCAATTTCCGCCTCGCAAGTGAAAAGTTTCAAAAGGCAATTGACGAAATAGACAAAACAATCGACCATCTTCAAAAAACAAAGGATGCATTGCTTTCGTCAGAAAATAATCTTCGCCTTGCCAACAACAAGGCAGAGGATTTGACAATCAAGCGTCTTACCAAAAACAATCCCACAATGGCGGCAAAATTTGCAGAGCTCAAAGATAAGGATTAATACAAATTGAATGTTACAAAAACCTTCTTTAATAAATCATCGCAAATTTGAGACACCTGATTGTAATATTACAATCAGGTGTCTATTGTTGAATTGTCAGCTTTTTTGTGTTATTATAATATAACAACAGAAGTGTTGGAAAGCAAAAACATACATAAACAGGAGGTATATGATATGAAACGGATTACATCTTTTATTTTAATTTTGACAATTTTAATTTTAGCGTTACCTGTGTATGCTCAAAATACTGCTGATAACTACGAGTACATTATGCCTCTTGAATTTAGCCGCGTTGAGCGTATTAAAAATTTTGGCATATACAAAGCTACTCACAAAGACGGCACTGTTGCCATATATGATACAGACGGTAACAAACTATCTGACAATTACGATTATATCGGTGAATTTGATGAATTTAATGCCTTGGCAGGCAAAGATGGTAAAACATATGTGCTTGGATATCAGGGATATGTATCACACGAATATGATGGCAATGTAATCGGCATTTCTGATGAGACCATTTTTATAGACCACGGGGGTAATAATGACGACAGACCGCTTTCGTATTATCTGGGTGAATTTGGCGTGTATCATGGAAAAACTCTTGTTTCAACGCAAGCCTACAGTAAATTTATTCAAAAAAATCAATACGACTGTATGAATTTTTTTAACGGACATATGCTTTATTTTGATAATTATAAAGTCGGAACTGTTAATAACAATTTTGAAGTTGTAATTCCTGCAATATATGATGAAATACAAATGCCCTATGAGGGTTGGCTTTTTGTTGCAAAATATGAAGGTAAATATGGCTTCCTTGACTATGAAGGAACTAAGGTTGGTGAATTTGAATATGATTACATCAAGCCTTTGTATGATGAATATAACACATTTTATGTAACATCAAAGGACGGATTTTACGGACTTGTTGATGTTCAGGGTAATATTGTTATTTCACCTACACTTCAATACCAACCAAACAAAGTATATATAGACAACAGACTTATTGTTGTTTCTGTCGAAAATACCCGTAAAGATAAAGATGAATATGGTACTTTATATGGAGTTATAGATTTTGAAGGTAATACTATTTTGCCATTAGAGCATATTGATATTTCTGATATATCAGAGGGCAGAATAGCTGCAAAAAAATCATATGACCATGGCGGATATTACAATCTGGACGGCAAAGAGGTAACAGACTTTAATTATCGTATGATTTCATCATATAATGAGGGGGTTGCTTTTGCATCAAGAGCCAACAGTGACGGAAGCTGGAATCATCACGTGCTTGACTACAACGGAAATGTTGCGTTTGAGTCAGACGAATGGTCACACGGTTATCGCAATGGTATTGCATACACATTAAGCAAAAAGCTTATAGATAAAGACGGTAATATAATTGCAGATTTTTCGGGTACGAATATCAGAGTAGACAACTCATACTGGTGGGAAGACGCAAATTTATGGGGAGTTACAAATAAAGACGATTTTACAGTAACCGACGGAACATATTACGGCGTAATCAGATGCACTAAGCCTGAAACAAAAACTGAGCCTCTGTATGACTATGAGTATATTGATTACGGCAATGTAAAAAATATTAATGTTTACGCATCTATTGGGTACGTTTTTGAACTGTACAGCGGTGAAACGAAGTACCTTGATTTGTATGGCAACGAAATTACAAAAGAACAGATGTGGAAAACCGAGCCTCAGGATGAAATAAGAGAACAGTTTGTCAAAAAATACGGCGAAGACAACGCTTTTAGATTTGGTGATGAATTATACAAAGTTAAAATAGACGGCAAATGGTGCCTTGTTGATGGAAATGAAAGCTTAATTAAAAAATATCAATCTGGAGAACCGTTTATTTTTGATGGCGTCAAAGAGTATATACTTGTTTTTGACGACGGAAACAATATAATAACAGACGAAAATCATAATGTATTGATTGAAACCGATGACAATGTAACACAAATTACCGAAAACGGATATATCGTGTCGTTCACTGATAATAATGTTTACAAAGTTACTGCAACAGACGGAACAGTGCTTGTAAATAACGCTAAGCACATTGAACATATCGGAATGGATGTTTTTGCTGTTACAGATTCGGTCGGAACAAGACTTGTAAATTCAAAAGGGAATACAATTATCAGTAACTACAACTATGTAACAAAAGTGGGAGATAACGGCTATATAGGTGTATCGACATATGGCTTTGAAGGTTATATAAACACAGACGGCGAATATATGCTTGCACTGCCGAAGGGCTATTATGTGCAGACAGCATTTTCGGAGGGGATGGCTTCTGTTGTGCAAAATATGATTTACAGCAGATATGGAGACACCTCGTATATTAACGAAAAAGGCGAAATAGTTCTTTCTCAAATTGAGACTAACGGACACAGATGGATGATGGGCGGAGAGTTCAAAAACGGCATTGCTTATATCGGCAGAGGCTTAGGCAAAGCCGGATGTATAGCCGGCAACGTTGTACGCTGCACATATGACACCCCGTCAGACTGGGCAAAAGAAGATGTTGACAAGGCAAAAGAGCTTGGACTTATACCCGAGCATCTTCAAAGCAGATACCGCAAAAATATTACCCGGGAAAGCTTTTGTGAGCTGATTTATGAACTGCCTATTGTTAAAGAAAAAACTTATGATGAACTTAGCACTGCTTACACCGATACAGATAATCAAAAAGTTTTGATGCTGTCAGATTTAGGTATTATCAACGGAGTGGGTGACGGTAAGTTTGCCCCTCAGGATTATCTCACGAGGGAACAGGCTGCAACCATACTTCACAGGGTATATCAGTTGTTTGACGAACAGCTTAGGGCTGATGATGAGCTTTTTGCTGATGATATTTATATATCCGACTGGGCAAAAAATTCGGTCTACACTATGAAACAACACGGAATTATGAATGGAACAGGGGATAATAATTTTTCGCCTAAAGAGAGCTATTCTACTGAGCAGTCTATGATTACTATATTAAGATTATACAATATTTTAAACTAACGGAGTACACAATGGAAAATACTAAAAAACTTTACACAAACCCGATATTTGTTGCACTTGGTGCAATACTTTGCTGTGCACTGTGGGGCAGTGCAACACCTTTTATTAAAATAGGCTATTCACTTATATTGCCTGTTAAGGATACGGCATCCACAATACTTTTTGCAGGTGTGCGTTTTACATTTGCAGGGATTCTTACAATTTTGATTTACAGCATTGCACGCAAAAAGCTTTTGTATCCTCAAAAACAAAACATTCGCAAGGTTGCAACGGTTAGCTGCTTTCAGACAATTATTCAGTACATTTTCTTTTATATTGGTCTGGCAAATACATCTGGTGTAAAAGGAACTGTGCTCAGCGGCTCAAATGCATTTTTTGCACTGCTTGTTGCAAGCCTTGTATTCAGGCAGGAAAAGCTGTCGTTCAAAAAAATAATTGCGTGTCTGTTTGGCTTTGCGGGTATAATTCTTATTAATCTCAACGGTCTTGATTTTAATATGAATTTTACAGGCGACTGCTTTGTTATATTTTCTACCATTGCATATGCAGTATCTTCAGTTCTTATGAAAAAATATTCTAATGATGAGGACCCTGTTGTAATAAGCGGATATCAGTTTTTTATGGGTGGCATTGTTATGATTATAGTTGGAGCTCTGTGCGGTGGAAATATTGTAATTGGCAGCTTTAGGGCTTTTGCGGTGCTTACATATCTTGCATTTCTTTCGGCAATTGCGTATGCACTCTGGGGTGTACTTTTAAAGCACAATCCTGTATCTAAGGTTACAATATACAGCTTTTGTATTCCTGTGTTCGGCGTGATGCTTTCCAATCTCCTGCTTTCAGAGCAAAGCAATGTTTCGCCGCTTAATCTGATAGTTACTCTCATACTTATTTGTACAGGTATTATTATTCTCAACTACAAAAAAGAAAATTAGCACATTTTATGAATAAATACATTTTATTTGTTGCAATTTACTATTGAAAAAAGTATAAAAATATGGTAACATTCTACTGTATGTGTTTATATACGAAAGGAGAAAAATATGGAAAACAAAAATTTTAAACCATATATTCCCGCTGAGAGAGTAACACCCGAGCTCACTGTTACATCTATCATAATGGGAATTATACTTGCAGTTGTTTTCGGTGCTGCAAATGCATACCTCGGATTGCGTGTTGGTATGACAGTTTCTGCATCAATTCCTGCAGCTGTTATTTCGATGGGCGTAATAAGAGTAATTATGCGTAAAAATTCTATTCTCGAAAGCAATATTGTACAAACTGTTGGTTCAGCAGGTGAATCCGTTGCAGCAGGTGCAATATTTACAATTCCTGCACTTTTTTTGTGGGCGCAGGAGGGTGTAATGGCAAAACCGGGCATTGTGGAAATTACGCTTATTGCTTTAATCGGCGGTCTTCTTGGTGTGTTCTTTATGGTGCCGCTCCGTAATGCACTTATTGTTAAAGAGCATGGCATTCTCCCTTATCCCGAAGGCACTGCTTGCGCAGAGGTACTTCTTGCAGGTGAAGAGGGTGGAGCAAATGCAGGCACAGTTTTTGCAGGTATGGGTTTTGCAGCACTTTTTAAATTTATCATAGACGGCCTTAAGGCAGTTCCAGGTGAGGTGTCTCTCAGGGTAAAAGGCTATGCAGGCGAGATTGGCACACAGATTTATCCTGCAGTTATGAGCGTTGGTTATATATGCGGACCGCGTATATCTTCGTATATGTTTGCAGGTGGTATGCTTAGCTGGCTTGTACTTATACCACTCATTGTTTTGTTTGGTGAAAACATTGTTATGTATCCAGCCACCGACACAATAGGTAACTTATTTGCTGAGGGCGGCGCAAGTGCAATCTGGGGCTCATACATTCGTTATATAGGTGCAGGTGCACTTGCGGCAGGCGGTATTATCAGCCTTATTAAGTCACTTCCGCTTATTGTATCGACTTTTGCAGGCGCTATGAAAGGGATGTCGGCTGCAGGCGCTTCATCAACACTCCGTACCGAAAAAGATTTGAGTATGAAAACCGTTATTGGTGCAATTGTATTACTTACAATTCTTGTGTGGCTTGTTCCTGCAATTCCTGTTTCACCTGTTGGTGCGGTAATTGTGGTTGTATTCGGGTTCTTCTTTGCAACTGTTTCTTCACGAATGGTTGGCTTGGTAGGCAGTAGTAACAACCCTGTTTCGGGTATGGCTATTGCAACACTTCTTATTGCAACACTTGTTCTCAAGATGACAGGCGAAGTTGGTGCACAAGGCATGCAGGCTGCAATTGCAATAGGTTCTATTATTTGTATTGTTGCTGCTATTTCGGGCGATACATCACAGGATTTAAAAACAGGTTACCTTTTGGGTGCAACACCTAAAAAGCAGCAGATTGGTGAAATTATCGGTGTAGTTGCTTCTGCATTTGCAATTGGAGGCACACTGTATCTTCTTGATTCTGCATGGGGCTTTGGTACCGAAGAGCTTGCTGCTCCTCAGGCTACTCTTATGAAAATGATTATCGAAGGCGTTATGAATGCAAATCTCCCTTGGACACTTGTTTTCATCGGTGTGTTTATAGCAATTGTAGTTGAGGTTGTTGGTATTCCTGTACTTCCGTTTGCAATTGGTGTATATCTCCCTGTGCAGCTTAATGCGTGCATTATGGTGGGCGGTCTTGTTCGACTTGCATTTGAAAAGCTCAAAAAAGACGAAACCACCAAGAAAAACATTATCAATGATGGTATTCTCTTTTGCTCAGGTATGATTGCAGGTGAGGGCATTGTTGGTATTATTCTTGCAATATTTGCAGTATTCGGCATCAGCAACGTAATTGATATTTCAGGCAAGCTAGGTTTGTCTGCAGGTGTATCAAACGTTCTCAGCCTTGTACTTTTTGCGATAACTATATTTACTGTTGTTAAATTTTCTTTGCTCAAAAAAAGAAACAACGCAGGTAAATAAGCTATGAAAAAAAGTAAAGCAATTGATGAAAACTATCTTGACAAAATCCCTGAGGTAAGCAACAGTATTTCGTACAAATCAGACGACGAGGGTATTGTCACACTAGAAATCGAAAACAAAGGTGTTATAAACCGCATTGCACAAAAGCTGTTTTTTAAGCCCAAGGTTACTTATATACACCTTGACGACCTTGGAAGTTTTTCGGTTTTGTGCGCAGACGGCAAACGCAGCATTTTTGAAATTGGCGAGCTTGTAAAGGACAAGTTTGGCGATAAGTGTGAGCCGTTATATGAACGACTTTGCAAATTTTTTCAGATAATGGATAGTTACAGATTTATAGATTGGAAATAAAAAAGTTGTCCGAAATTTTTTTCGGACAACTTTTTTGTGTAAGGCATATTATGCATTTTCAAACCATTGCATTGCAAGTTCGTTTGTATCAGGTAAACCTTCGTGACCATAATCGGGGTAGAATATAACCTTCTTTTCTGATGTGATTTTGTTGTATGCCGCAAATTGGGTTGATGGCGGGCACACATCATCCATAAGACCTGTGAGCATAAGCATTTTGCCCTTGATTCTTGGTGCTAAGTTTTGAATGTCTATGTAACCGAGCTTGTAGAAGGTTTCATCCTCCATTTCGTGTCTGGGGTCAAAACGCCTGAAGTAATCCTTGAGCTCTCTGTAAGCACGTTCTGCCATATCCATTTCCCATACTCGCCTGTAGTCGGAGAGAAATGGGTAAAGTGCGCAGGCAGCTTTTATCTGCGGACAAAGCGCGGTTGTGGCATATGTAAGAGCGCCACCCTGGGAGCCGCCCATTGCAAACATATTTGAACTGTCTGTTTCTTCAAATTTTTCTACAATGTGCACAAGCTGGGCACAATCAAGAAATATACTTCTGAAAAGCAAATCCTTTGGATTGTCCGATGCAAGACCTCTTATAATGTGACCATTAAGAGTGTTGCCGATAACTCCGCCAACATCCTCAGAATATCCGCCCTGACCCCTGCAGTCAATAGAGGCTACGCAGTAGCCCTGGCTTGCAAAAGCAAGGAGAGTAGTCCAGTTTTCGGCACAGCCTGAATATCCGTGATAAAGAAATATAACAGGGGCATTTTCGGCATTTTGAGGGCGCACATATTTACCGTGAATTCTTGCGCCGCCAACGCCTGTGTAATACATATCAAACGCGTCAACATTTTTAAAATTCCATATGCACGGAATGAGCTCAAGCTGTGGGTCAACGGCTTTCATTTCATCTAAGGAAGCGTCCCAGTACTGGTCAAAATCTTCGGGCTTTGGGCTTATGCCGTTATATTCAAATAACTGCCCGGGTTTAAGGTCTAATTGCATTGTGAATACCTCTTTTCAAACATAGTTTAGTTAATTATAACCAAAATAAAGCTGAGGGTCAATAATTATTTTTAATTTTTGTCTTAAAATGCCTTAAATTGTTGACAAATTGCGGGCAATTTGGTATAATAACATTGTATTTTCTGTAACTGACGGAAAGAGTAAACCATATAACATAGTGGTGCTTAGCGGATAACCGCAAAGGAGCAGAGAATTAATTTGTCGACCGTCTGGGCACATCTATTTTGGCATAGGTGTGTCCTTTTGTATTTTTATGGAGGTAACATATGAAAAAAGTTGCAATTATTATGGGTAGTGCAAGTGATTTGCCTGTTGTGGAAAAAGCAATAAATACCCTCAAAGATTTTGATGTGCCATACGAGGTGCACGTGTATTCTGCACACCGAACTCCTGCGGAAGCACAACGGTTTACAGCTAATGCCAGGGATAATGGCTTTGGTGTGATTATTGCGGCGGCAGGTATGGCGGCACACCTTGCAGGTGCTGTTGCGGCAAATACAACATTGCCTGTAATCGGTATCCCTGTTAAGTCAACCACACTTGACGGCATTGATGCACTTTTATCTACAGTTCAGATGCCAAGCGGTATGCCTGTGGCTACCGTTGCAATCAACGGCGCACAAAATGCGGCACTTTTGGCAATACAGATGCTTGCCATTGGTGACGAGGCTCTTGCGCAAAAATATGCTGATTTCAGAAGCAAAGCAACACAGAATGTTCTTGAAAAAAATAAAGAAATTGAGGATACATATAATTCTTAATAAGTTTACGGGCGGAATTTTACATTCCGCTTGTTGTATTTAAATCATTTATATTTAGACATATTGACTAAGCGGAAGTAATTTCGCGGAAGGAGAAATTTATGAGTGTTTTTGGTATTATTGCAAAAGAAACCTGCAACGTTGCGGCAAGTACATACTATGGTTTGTTTGCGCTTCAGCATCGCGGTCAGGAAAGCTGCGGTATAGTTGTTTGTGATGACGGACTTTTTCGTTCACACAAAGCAAAGGGTATAGTTAATGATGTGTTTACTCACAGAGTGCTTGATGAACTTGGCGAAGGCAATATGGCAATCGGTCACGTAAGATATGGTGCCGACAATGTGGCAGGTGTGCACAACTCACAGCCTGTTATTGTTAATCATTACAACGGACACTACGCTCTTGCAAATCAGGGCAGCCTTATAAACGGAAATGAGCTCAGGCGTGAAATCGAAATGGAAGGCTCTATTTTTCACAGCCGCCGTGATGTTGAGGTTATTGCATACCTTATTACAAAACAACGTATAAAGTGTTCTTCGGTTGAGAAGGCACTTGAACAGGCAATGTATAGCTTAAAAGGTTCATATTCACTTCTTGTAATGTCGCCAACCAAGCTTATTGCTGCACGTGACCCACATGGTTTTCATCCTTTGTGCTATGGTATTACCAAAGAGGGCAGCTATGTTGTTGCATCCGAAACTTGTGCTCTTGATTCTGTTGGCGCACAGTTTATAAGAGACATTGAACCAGGTGAAATTGTTGTGTTTGATTCTAATGGCGGCATTAAGTCAATAACAACCCACTGCAACAAAGAGAAAAAGTCTATTTGCATATTTGAATATCTGTACACTGCAAGACCTGACTCGGTTGTAGACGGATACAGTGTTCACAGAGCACGTTTAAATGCCGGTAAGTATCTTGCGTTGGAACATCCCGTTGAGGCCGATGTTGTAATAGGCGTACCTGATTCGGGTCTTGATGCTGCACTTGGTTATTCAAAGCAATCTGGTATCCCGTATGGAATCGGTTTTATTAAAAATAAATATATAGGCAGAACATTTATCGACCCTGGACAAAAAGTCAGGGAAGAAAAGGTTAAAATCAAGCTCAACGTAGTATCCGACACAGTTAAGGGCAAAAGAGTTGTGCTTGTTGATGACTCTATTGTCAGAGGTACTACATGTGCACGAATAGTAAAGCTGCTTCGTGATGCAGGAGCAAAAGAAGTACATATGCGCTCGTCGGCGCCTCAGTTCCTTAATCCATGTTACTACGGAACAGATATTGCATCACGTGATGTGCTTATAGCAGCAAATCACACCATTGAACAAATGGAAAAAATAATAGATGTTGATTCGCTCGGATTTTTGAGCATCCAAAATTTAGGCAAAATAATTGATGTTGATGACGGATGCGGTTATTGCCACGGTTGCTTTACCAATGAGTATCCGACTGAATTACCTAAAATTGTAGAAAAAAGTAAGTATGAATATAAGATAAGTGAACGAAAGAGAGGAAAATAAAATGAACAATAGCAGAAGTGAAAGCTACGCAGCAGCAGGTGTAGATATTACAGCAGGCTACAAGGCCGTAGAACTTATGAAAAAACACATTGCCAGAACAATTACAGAAGGTGCATCATCTGATATAGGTGGTTTTGGCGGACTTTTTGAGCTTGATATGACAGGGATTACAAAGCCTGTGCTTGTCAGCGGTACCGATGGCGTTGGTACAAAGCTCAAGCTTGCTTTTATTATGGACAAGCACGATACAGTTGGTATAGACTGTGTTGCAATGTGTGTAAACGATATTATTTGCTGTGGCGCAAAACCACTGTTTTTCCTTGATTACATAGCTTGCGGCAAAAATATTCCCGAAAAAATTGCCGAGATTGTAGCAGGCGTTGCAGAGGGTTGCGTGCAGTCGGGAGCATCGCTTATCGGTGGCGAAACTGCCGAAATGCCTGGATTTTACCCTGTTGATGAATATGACCTTGCAGGCTTTGCTGTGGGTGTTGTCGACAAAGACAAGGTGCTCAACAACAAAACTATTAAAGAAGGGGATGTTATTATAGCACTTCCTTCAAGCGGTGTTCACTCCAACGGCTTCTCGCTTGTGCGTAAAGTATTTGATGTTGAAAATGCAGACATCAAGTCACCTTGTGCAGAGCTTGGCGGCAAATCAATCGGTGAAACACTTTTAACACCAACAAAAATTTATGTAAAGCCTATGCTTGCACTTTTTGAGCAGGTTACGGTTAAAGCAGTATCTCATATCACAGGCGGAGGTTTTTACGAAAATATTCCGCGCTCAATTCCCGATGGATTTACTGCAAAAATTGATAAAGCTTCAATTAAGGTGCTTCCTATATTCGACCTTATTGCAAAACGCGGCAACATTCCCGAAAGAGATATGTTCAACACATACAATATGGGTGTGGGTATGAGCATTGTTGTTAACAAAGAGGATGCAGACAAAGCAATCGGAATTCTTAAAGACAATGGTGAAGATGCATACGTAATTGGCGAAATTGTAAAAGGTGAAGAAAGCGTGGTATTATGCTAACTAAAATTGCCGTACTGGTTTCGGGCGGCGGTACAAATTTGCAGGCAATAATTGACGCACAAAAAAGCGGTATTATAACAAGCGGAGAGGTAAGCGTTGTAATTGCCTCTAATGGTGAGGCATATGCTCTTGAACGAGCAAAAAACAACAATATCCCTGGAGTAGTAGTTGCGCGCAAAGGCAAAACCCAAAGTGAGTTTGAACAGGGCATAATTGATGTGTTAAATGAGTATGATATCGACCTTATTGTTCTTGCAGGGTTTATGTGCATACTCAGTAGGGACTTTACCAAAAGATATCCCGAAAAAATACTCAATGTACATCCGTCACTTATTCCGTCGTTTTGCGGCAAAGGCTTTTACGGCCTTTATGTGCATGAGGCAGCGCTTGAGTATGGAGTTAAGGTTACAGGTGCGACAGTTCACTTTGTAAACGAAATTCCCGACGGAGGCAGAATTATTGCACAAAAAGCAGTAGAGATTATGGACGGCGATACTCCCGAGGTGCTGCAAAAAAGAGTTATGGAGCAGGCAGAGTGGATTATTCTCCCTGAGGCAGTACAAAGAGTATCGTATGATATCAGAAATTCGAAAGAGGTATAACTATGAACGTATATAAAATAGACAATTTGTCCGAGCTTTTAAGCAACAACACTTATGCCGGCAGAGGTATTGTTGTGGGTAAAAGTGAGGATGGCAAAAATGCTGTAGTAGCATACTTTATTATGGGTAGAAGCGAAAACAGCCGAAACAGAGTATTTGTTGAAGAAGGGGAAAATGTAACAATATACCCCTTTGATGAATCAAAGGTTGAGGATCCATCCCTTATAATTTATTCACCAATCAAAGTTATAGACAACAATCTTATTGTTACCAACGGCGATCAGACAGATACAATATATGATTTTGTTGCAGATGGTGCAACCTTTGAGCAGGCTCTCGAAACAAGAGAATTTGAGCCTGACAGCCCAAACTTTACACCGCGAATAAGCAGTATGCTCACATTTTGTGACGAGGATTTTACATACAAAATGAGTATACTCAAAAGTGCAGACGAAAATGGCAGTGCCTGCAACAGATTTACATTCAATTATGCATCACTCAAGGGTGTTGGTCACTTTTTGCACACATATGTTTGCGACGGCAATCCTATACCCACATTTGTTGGCGAGCCCGAAAGAGTAGCTGTTCCAAATGATATTGATACATTTACCAATGATATATGGCAAAGCCTTAACGCAGACAATAAAATTTCACTTTATGTAAGATACATCGACCTTAAAACAGGTGATACTATTAGCAGAATGATAAATAAAAATCAAAAATAACCCTTGAGAAAGGAAAGAGCAATATGAAAGAATTTGAACTTAAGTACGGTTGTAACCCTAATCAAAAACCGTCAAAAATATATATGGCAAATGGGGAAGAACTCCCTATACAAATACTGGGTGGCCGCCCCGGATACATCAATTTTCTTGATGCATTCAACAGCTGGCAGCTTGTTTCGGAGCTTAAAGCAGCTCTCAATATGCCTGCAGCTACATCATTTAAGCATGTAAGTCCTACTTCTGCTGCAGTAGGTATCAAAATGAGCGATGCTCTCAAAAAAGCATGCTTTGTAGATGATGTGGAAGGACTTGATGATTCACCGATTGCAACAGCATATGCAAGAGCAAGAGGTACAGACAGAATGTCATCCTTTGGTGACTGGATTGCACTTTCTGACAAGTGCGATGTTACCACAGCAAAGCTCATTGCACGTGAAGTGTCCGACGGTATAATTGCTCCCGATTATGATGACGAGGCTCTCGAGATACTCAAAGCTAAGAAAAAGGGCAACTACAACGTTGTTAAAATTGACCCAAACTATGTGCCTGCAAAAACAGAATGTAAGCAGGTTTTCGGCATTACCTTTGAACAGGGCAGAAATGACTACAAAATCGATGAGTCTGTACTTGCCGATGTTGTTACCAAAAACAAAGAGTTCCCCGAAAGCGCAAAGAGAGATTTGATTATTGCTCTTATCACTCTTAAATACACACAGTCAAATTCTGTGTGCTATGCAGAGGATGGTCAGGCAATAGGTGTTGGTGCAGGCCAGCAGTCACGTATTCACTGTACACGACTTGCAGGCTCAAAGGCAGACAACTGGCACCTTCGTCAGAGCGACAAGGTTCTTAATCTTCCGTTTAAACCTGAGGTTAAACGACCTGAGAGAGATAACACAATTGATGTGTACATTTCAGAGGATTATGAGGATGTGCTCCGTGACGGCGTCTGGGAAACTCTGTTTACCCAAAAACCTGCTCCGTTTACTAAAGAAGAAAAGAGAGAATATCTTGCGCAGTTCAGCAATACTGTTGTTGGTTCAGATGCGTTTTTCCCATTCTCCGATAACATCGAACGTGTAGCAAAAAGCGGTGTAAAATACATTGCACAGCCTGGTGGCTCTGTAAGAGATGATGCAGTTATTGATTGCTGCGACGAGCATGGTATGGTAATGGCATTTACACATATGAGATTGTTCCATCACTAAAATTTAAAAGGAGAATTTACATATGAATATAATGGTAGTCGGCTCTGGTGGCAGAGAGCACGCAATTATTAAAAAGATAAAAGAAAATAAAAATGTAGAAAAAATATATGCAATTCCCGGCAACGGCGGTATTGCTGCAGATGCTGAGTGTGTAAACATTGGCGCTAAGGATATTGACAAAATTGTGGAATTTGCAAAAAATAACACAATAAATTTTGCCGTGGTTGCACCCGATGACCCTCTTGTGCTTGGCTGCGTTGATGCACTCAATAACATTGGTATAAAATGCTTTGGCCCCAGAGCAAATGCTGCAATTATAGAGGGAAGTAAGGTTTTTTCAAAAAACCTTATGAAAAAGTATAACATTCCAACGGCTCAGTACGAGGTGTTTGAGGATATGCAAAAAGCCCTCGAATATCTTGATAATGCACCAATCCCAACAGTTATCAAGGCAGATGGTCTTGCTCTCGGTAAAGGAGTTATCATTGCCGAAACAAGAGAGGACGCAAAGCTTGCAGTACGCCAGATGATGGAAGATAAGGTTTTTGGCGAAAGCGGCAGCAGAGTTGTAGTTGAGGAATTTTTGACAGGCCCAGAAGTATCAGTACTTTCGTTTACCGATGGTAATGTTGTCGTGCCGATGATTTCTTCTATGGATCACAAACGCGCGCTTGATGGCGACAAGGGCTTAAATACAGGCGGTATGGGCGTTATTGCACCAAATCCGTATTATACCGATGATATAGCAAAGCAATGTATGGAAACTATTTTCAAGCCTACAATCGATGCTATGAACGCAGAAGGGCGTACCTTTAAGGGGTGCCTTTACTTTGGGCTTATGCTCACACCAAACGGCCCTAAGGTTATAGAATACAACTGCCGTTTTGGTGACCCCGAAACACAGGTTGTTCTTCCTCTTCTCGATACAGATTTGCTCGACATTATGATGCACGTTGAGGATGGCACACTTGCCGATATAGACGTTAAATTCAAAGACGAATGTGCCTGCTGCGTAGTTATGGCATCAAATGGTTATCCACAAAAATACGACAGCGGTTTTGAAATTAAAATGCCGCAGGATAAAAATATTTATGTTGCAGGTGCAAAGCTTGAAGATGGAAAGCTTCTTACTGCAGGCGGCAGAGTGCTTGGTGTTACCGAAAATGCACCTACACTTAAACAAGCAATAGACAAAGCATATGCTACTGTTAAGCTTGTAAGCTTTGACAATGCATACTACCGCACCGACATAGGACAAAAAGCGTTAAAGGGGGTAAAATAAATGGTATACAGAATTTATGTAGAAAAGAAAAAAGAGCTTGCAAACGAAGCTAAATCCCTTAAAAGTGATTTGATTAAGCTCCTTGGTATTGAGGGCATTGAGGATTTGTACATTATAAACAGATACGATGTGGAAAATATAGACAAGGAATTGTTTGATTACTGCAAGACCACAGTGTTTTCGGAGCCGCAGCTTGATATTATTTATGAAGAGCTTAATGTTTCTGGCGCAAAGGTGTTTGCGGTAGAATACCTGCCCGGTCAGTTTGACCTCAGAGCAAATTCTGCAGCAGAGTGTATTCAGCTTATTTCAAAAGGTGAAAGACCTGATGTAAAAACAGCTACTATATATGTAATTACAGGCAATGTGTCCGACGCCGAGATAGAAGAAATCAAAAAGTATGTTATCAACCCTGTAGAGGCGAGAGAAGCGTCACTTGACCTTCCCGAAACTCTTAAAATCAAATATGATATACCAACAGAGGTTGCAACGCTTGACGGCTTTATAAGCTACAGTGATGATGAGCTTAAGGAGTTTATGAAAGCACAGGGCCTTGCAATGGACTTTGACGATATCAAATTCTGTCAGAATTACTTTGTAAGTGAAAAAAGAGACCCGACAATCACCGAAATTAAAATGATTGATACATATTGGTCCGACCACTGCCGTCATACAACATTTTTAACAACAATAGACAGTGTTGAATTTGAAGACGAGCTGTGCAAAAAAGCATATGACAAATATATAAACGTAAGAGAGGAGCTTGGCAGAACCAAGCCAATCAATCTTATGGATATTGCTACAATATCCGTAAAATATCTGCGCAAACACGGACTTCTCGACAAGCTTGACGAGTCGGAAGAAATCAACGCTTGCACAGTAAAAATTACAGTGGATGTAGACGGCAAGGATGAAGAATGGTTGCTGCTTTTCAAAAACGAAACCCACAACCATCCTACCGAAATTGAGCCTTTCGGCGGCGCTGCAACTTGTATAGGCGGCGCAATCCGTGACCCGCTTTCGGGCAGAAGCTATGTATATGCAGCTATGCGTGTAACAGGCGCAGCAGACCCACTGCTCCCTGTTGCCCAGACAATGGATGGCAAGCTCCCGCAGCGCAAAATTGTAACAACCGCAGCGGCAGGATATTCTTCATATGGTAATCAGATTGGCCTTGCGACAGGTCTTGTAGACGAAATATATCACAGTGGCTATGTGGCAAAACGAATGGAAATCGGTGCTGTTGTTGCCGGCGCCCCTGCAAAAAATGTGCGCAGAGAGCGTCCTGACCCGGGGGACGTTGTAATTCTTATAGGCGGCAGAACAGGTCGTGACGGATGCGGCGGTGCTACAGGCTCGTCAAAATCTCACACACTCGAATCGCTTGAATCCTGCGGTGCAGAGGTTCAAAAGGGTAATGCTCCCGAAGAACGTAAGCTTCAGAGATTGTTCCGTAACCCTGTTGCATCAAAGCTTATAAAAAGATGTAACGACTTTGGTGCAGGCGGTGTGTCTGTTGCTATCGGTGAGCTTGCAGATGGTCTTAAAATAGACTTAAACAGCGTGCCTAAAAAATACGAGGGTCTTGACGGCACAGAGCTTGCAATAAGCGAATCTCAGGAACGTATGGCAGTTGTGGTAGAAGCAAAGGACGCAGATTCGTTTATGAACCTTGCTGCAAGTGAAAATATTGAGGCTACAAAGGTTGCTGTTGTAACCGAAAAGCCTTATATGGAAATGACCTGGAACGGCAAAACAATACTCAACCTTTCGAGAGAATTCCTTAATTCTAACGGTGCGCAAAAGCACATTGACATAAAGGTTGCAAAGCCTCGCGATTATGCAAAAAAGGTTTCAGGCACATTTGCCGACAATATGAACGCACTGGTTAGTGACCTCAATGTATGCTCAAAGAGAGGCCTTAGCGAACGCTTTGACTCAACCATCGGCAGCGGCACAGTGCTTATGCCTTTTGGCGGCAAAAATCAGCGCACACCTATTCAGGCAATGGTTAACAAAGTGTCTGTAGAAAAAGGTCACACAAATACATGCTCACTTATGGCATACGGCTACAATCCGTTTATTACCGAGGCAAATCCTTATAACGGCGCATACCTTGCAGTTGTGGAATCTGTTGCAAAGCTTATTGCGGCAGGCGCAGAATTTAAAGACGTTTATCTCACATTCCAGGAATATTTTGAAAAACCAAAAGCTGTACCTGAACGTTGGGGTAAACCCCTTGCAGCACTTCTTGGTGCATTTACTGCGCAGATGGATTTGGGTATTGGCTCTATCGGCGGCAAGGACTCAATGAGCGGCAGCTTTGAAAATATTGATGTTCCGCCTACACTTGTGTCTTTTGCAGTTACAACCGAAAAGGTTGACAACATTGTATCGCCTGAATTTAAGTGTGCAAATCACAAGGTTGTGCTTGTTAAGCCTGAATATGACGAAAACGGCCTGCCTGTTGCAAAATCACTTGTTGAAGTGTTTGCATCAATTGCAAAGCTTGTAAGAGATAAAAAGGCAGTGGCAGTTTATACACCGACATACGGCGGTATTGCCGAAGCTGTGTATAAAATGGCAATAGGTAACTCAATCGGTTTTGCATATAACAACGCACTTTCGCTTGATGATATTTTCGGATACAATTACGGCTCGTTTATTATTGAACTCAGTGATGATGCTGATATCGGTATCCAAATCGGTACAACAACCGAAAGCAACAAAATCACGTATAATGGTGAATCGGCTTGCATTTGCTGCCTGTCCGAAGAATACGAAAGCAAGCTTGAAAAAATCTTTAAATGCAACATTCCATTTGAAAACGAAAAAATCGAAGCATTTTCGTACAAGGCAGAAAGTTACCCTGCGGCAAGCATCAAGGTTGCAAAGCCAAAGGTGCTTATTCCTGTATTCCCTGGTACCAACTGTGAATACGATACTGCAAAAGTATTTGAAGATGCAGGCGCAGAGACAGAAATTTTTGTCATTAAAAATCTCACACCTGATGTGATTGCAAAATCTGTTGAAGATTTTGCAGCAAAGGTAAATGAGTCGCAGGTTGTGTTTGTTCCTGGCGGCTTCTCGGGCGGCGATGAGCCTGATGGTTCGGGTAAATTTATTACAGCATTCTTCCGTAATGAAGAAATCAAAAATGCCGTAACACAGCTTCTTGACAACAGAGATGGTCTTATGGGTGGTATCTGTAACGGCTTCCAGGCACTCATTAAGCTTGGTCTTGTGCCATACGGCAAAATTATTGATACAGACGAAACCTGCCCGACACTTACATTCAACAAAATCAGCCGACATCAGTCAAAGCTTGTTAATGTACGTGTTGCATCAAACAAATCGCCCTGGATGGCTGAATGTAATCCCGGCGAAATTTATACAGTGCCGATTTCTCATGGTGAAGGCCGCTTTATTGCT
Source organism: Clostridia bacterium (assembly GCA_045633845.1). Lineage (GTDB taxonomy): Bacteria > Bacillota > Clostridia > UMGS1810 > UMGS1810 > RGIG4708. The sequence continues at coordinate 25,712 of JAZQZC010000013.1, read as the reverse complement.
GACACCGAGCTTATCAAAAAGCTGGCACAAAACGGACAAATTCTCACACAGTATGTAGATATGTCAGGCAATCCTACAAACGATATTCAGTTTAACCCTAACGGCTCTGACTTTGCAATCGAAGGTATTACATCACCTGACGGCAGAGTGTTCGGCAAGATGGGACATTCCGAGCGAATTGGCTATGGTCTTTACAAAAATGTACCGGGCAAATTTGATATGGGCTTGTTCAGCTCTTGCGTAAAATACTTTAAATAAGGAGAAGTTACAATGTTAACAGATATTGAAATTGCTCAAAGCGTACAAATGAAAAAAATTACCGAAATTGCACAAGCTGCAGGCATCGACCAAAAATACGTTGAGCAATATGGTAATTACAAGGCAAAAATAGATTTGTCTATTCTAAACGAAAACAAAAATGAGAGCGGTAAGCTTGTGCTTGTTACTGCTATTACACCTACACCTGCAGGTGAGGGTAAAACAACTACCACAATCGGTCTTGCCGATGGTATGAAAAAACTGGGCAAAAATGTTATGGTGGCTCTTAGAGAGCCATCTCTTGGCCCTGTATTCGGTATCAAAGGTGGTGCAGCAGGGGGCGGATATGCTCAGGTTGTACCAATGGAGGATATTAACCTTCACTTTACAGGCGATTTTCATGCAATCGGTGCGGCAAATAATTTGCTCGCAGCTATGATAGACAATCACATTCACCACGGTAACAGCCTCCGTATAGACACTCGCCGCATCACCTGGAAGCGCTGTGTGGATATGAACGACCGTCAGCTCCGTAATGTTGTAGACGGACTCGGCGGCAAAATCAACGGAACACCTAGAGAGGACGGCTACGACATCACTGTTGCATCCGAAATTATGGCTGTGCTTTGCCTTGCAAATTCCATCACAGACCTTAAAGAAAGACTCTCAAAAATTGTAATAGGCTACAATTACGACGGTCAGCCCGTAACCTGTGGCGAGCTTAACGCAGCAGGTGCTATGACCGCACTTTTAAAGGATGCCTTAAAGCCAAATCTTGTACAGACTCTTGAGGGTACTCCTGCACTTGTTCACGGCGGCCCATTTGCAAACATTGCACATGGCTGCAACAGCGTAATCGCAAGCAAGCTTGCTCTTAAGCTTTCGGATTATGCCATTACCGAAGCGGGCTTTGGTGCCGACCTTGGTGCCGAAAAATTCCTCGATATAAAATGTCGTTTTGCAAACCTCAAGCCAAGTGCAGTTGTTTTGGTTGCTACAATCAGGGCACTCAAAATGCATGGCGGTGTTGTAAAAACAGACCTCGGTGCCGAAAATCTTGATGCACTCGAAAAGGGTATGCCAAACCTGCTCCGTCACCTTGACAATATTACAAGCGTATACAAGCTGCCGTGTGTAGTTGCGGTAAACAAATTCCCCACAGATACTCAGGCAGAGGTTGACCTTGTAATTGCCAAATGTAAGCAAATCGGCATAAATGTTGTGTTGTCCGATGTATGGGCAAAAGGCGGCGAAGGTGGAATAGAGCTTGCCAAGGAAGTTGTACGCCTTTGTGAAAATGACAATGACTTTACATTCTGCTACCCCGACAATCTCTCTATTACTGACAAAATTGACTCTGTTGTCAAAAAGATATACCGAGGCAATGGCGTTGTGTTTACACCTGCTGCAAAAAAGCAGATAGACGAGCTCGAAAAGCTCGGTTACGGCAACCTGCCTGTATGTATGGCAAAAACACAGTACAGCTTTTCGGATGATATGAAAAAAATCTGTGCACCCGAAAACTTTGATGTAACAGTACGTAATGTAAAAATTTCTGCAGGAGCAGGCTTTATAGTTGCCTTAACAGGCGAAATTATGACAATGCCCGGACTTCCAAAAGTTCCGTCTGCCGAAAAAATTGATGTAGACGAAAATGGTGTAATCACCGGATTATTCTAAAAAAATATCCTTTGCCAAATGGCAAAGGATATTTTTTAAAACAAAAGCCTGCGTTTTTGCGCAGGCTTTAATAATCTAAATAAACTTTTTAATTCCCTCAGTTGCATCATCAGGGTTCATACTGAGTATAATAGTGATTTGTGCATTGTTGCTTTCTGCAACAGGAGCAAAATCATTCAGGAATTTTTCAAAAGCTGCCATATCATCGTTAACAATTTTTGCAATACTGTCAACAAATATATGAGCTATATCATAGTTCTGCGAAAGTATTCCGCACATAAAACCGTAAAATTCATCGTATGATTTGATACTGTAATCATCAGTATCAACAAGTCTTACCTTGTGGGATAATTCGAGCATGTGTCTTTTGCCTTTGTTAATAAATATAACACTGCCTGCAGCATCTTGCTCTGCAATATGTACAGCCTCAATAAGTCTTGCTGTTTTGCCTGTACCTTTTTCGCCGATAATAACCTTTATCATAGAAAAAACCTCCCTTAAATTATTATGTTAAATATATTATACTATATATATTTACTAATATCAAGAGATTTTTTTAAAAAATCATATAAATTTTGCACAGAAAATTTTTAATAAATATATGCTCACTTGCGATTGAATTGTAAATATGTTAAAATATCTAAATAATACAGGAGAGTGATGTAAATGAAAACAGCATTAGTTTTAGAGGGTGGAGCAAGCAGGGGTATGTTTTCCTGCGGTGTTATGGATGTTCTACTTCATAATAATATAATTGCAGATTATGTAATCGGCACATCGGCAGGTATTGCAAATGGTGTTTCGTACGTAAGCGGTCAGTTTGAGCGAAATTACCGCATAGGTATGAGCTTTTACAGTGACAAAAGATATATGGGTATTAAGCATTTACTCAACCTCAAAAAAAGAAGTTATTATAATGTTGATTTTGTATTTGACGAAATTCCGCACAAATACGATTTGTTTGATTATGATGCTTTTGCGGCATTTAAAGGTAGCGTTATTGCATGCGTCACCAATATTGTAACAGGTGAGGCAGAATACCTTGAGGTCCCGCGTGGCAGAGAGTTTTCAAAGGTTCTTGTTGCATCGTGCAGCCTGCCTATAATGTTTCAACCAGTAGAAATAGACGGCAATTTGTATATGGATGGCGGGCTTGTAGACTCTATTCCATACAAAAAGGCTATTGATGACGGATGCGACAAGGTTATAGTAGTACTTACAAGAGAACGCAGCTATATAAAAGAGCAGGAGTCTATGCTTAAGCTTATTAATATAATGTACAAAAAATATCCCCAATTGCTCGAAAGTATTGCTGACAGACACATTCAGTACAACAATGCGCGCAGAGAGCTTTTTGAACTGGAAAAGCAAGGCAGGGTATTTCTTATTATGCCCGAGACAACAGGTGATTTTTCACGTGTGGAAAAAAGACCCCAAAAAATTGATGAGATGTACAGGCAAGGCTGCAAAATTGCAAACGAGCAGCTTGATGCGTTAAAAAAATACCTTGAAATATAGGGGAGAGTATAATATAATGGATGGCTTGTATGTTCATATACCATTTTGTGTAAGTAAATGTAAATATTGCGATTTTGCTTCGTTTGCAGGTAAAGAGCACCTTACGGACAAATACATAAATGCCGTCTGCAATGAGATGCAAAAATACAAGGGTCACAAATTTGATACAGTATATATTGGGGGCGGCACACCCACAGTGCTTGAATCTAATGCATTTGAACAACTGTTTGACAGCATTTACAACAATTTTAAAATTGCACAGGGCAGTGAAATTACTGTTGAGGCAAATCCAAAAACAGTTGATGCTGCCAAAGCAAATGTATTAAAAGATGTTGGCGTAAACAGAGTAAGCCTTGGTGCACAGTCTATGAACGATGATGAACTCAAAATGCTTGGCAGAATTCACACCGCATATGACACAGAGCAAACAGTTGATATAATAAAAAACAGTGGTATACACAACATAAGTCTTGACCTTATGTATGCATTGCCAGGTCAGACAACAGATAAAATTAACAAAAGCGTAAGCAAAGTGCTAAGTCTTAAACCTGAGCATATATCCTGCTATGGACTCAAAATTGAGCAGGGCACGCCTTTTTATGATATGAAAATTGGCGGCAAAATCACCGAGCTTGATGATGATGCTACCGCAGATATGTACGAGCTTATAATTGAAAATTTGGGCAAAAACGGATATCAGCACTACGAAATATCCAATTTTGCAAAACCGGGCAGTGAGTCAAAGCACAACACAAAATACTGGAAATGCGTTGACTACATAGGGCTGGGGCTTGGGGCATCCTCTTGCCTTGATGGAGCAAGATTTACAAATTCTTGCGATTTTGACAGCTATTTTAACGGATATCAGAAAAGCGAAGAATACACCCTTACACAGAGTGAAAAAATGAGCGAATTTATCATTCTTGGACTTAGATTGATAAAGATAGGTGTATCAAAAAAAGAATTTGCAAAAAAGTTTAATACGGATATATATAAGGTTTTTGGCAAAATAATAAATAAGCACATTGCAAACGGATTGCTTTGCGATAACGGCGAAAGCCTTGTTTTAACGCCTCGCGCTTACTATATATGCAACTATGTAATGAGCGATTTTGTGAATAATATGTGAATTTTGAATGTAACTATTGACATTTGACATTTAAAGTGTTATCTTATATATTGTTAGCAGTCAAGTTAATTGAGTGCTAAATACATAAGAGGGGTGAATGTAATGGAATTAAGTGACAGAAAAAAGAAAATTCTTCAGGCCATCATAGACGATTACATTGTCACCGCAGAACCAGTAGGCTCGTCACACATACAGAGCAGTCACAATCTCGGCATCAGCTCTGCAACTGTTCGCAACGAAATGGCAGCACTTGAAAAGCTCGGTTATCTCGAAAAGCCGCACACATCCGCAGGCAGAGTTCCTTCGGGGCTTGGTTACAGGGTGTATGTAAATGAGCTTATGCGTGAATACAGCCTCTCTCTTAACGAAATCAATCAAATCAAGCTTGTTATGCAGCGGCAGTATATGGAGTTTAACAAGCTGATTTCCAATATTTCCAAAACACTTTCGGGGCTTACAAATTATACAACACTTTTTACAATGCCCACCGCTTCGGCGTATCTTATAGGCAGTATAAAGCTTATACCAATAGACAGCAAATCATTTGTAATGATTGTTGTAACAAACAACGGTGTTGTAAAAAACACTCAGATAAATGTTGGCAAACCTTATGACAGTGAAATTTTGGAAAGGCTTTCAAACTGGCTCAACAACCGCTTTGCAGGTATCAGCATCGAAATGATTACCAAAGAGCTGCTCGATGAAGAAAAGCAGATGATTCCAACAGAGTCATATCTGCTGGAGCCTGTGTTTGAATACCTTTATTCGGTGGTTAATCTCCTCAGTGAAGTAGATGTAGAGCTTTCGGGTACTACAAATATATTTAATCACCCTGAGTTTAACGATATCAACAGAGCAAAGGATTTTTTGACCTTTGTAAAAGAGGACAACAGTCAAAGTCTTGTTAAGCTTATAAATGAAACAAGCAACGATACCTCTTCGGTAATCATCAGCGACGAAAACCCGATACTCAAAGACCATAATTTAAGTATGGTTGTATCAAACTATAATATGGGCGACGGCTTTAAAGGCAAGCTTGCAATAATAGGGCCTACCCGTATGGATTATGCAAAAGCAGTATCTACATTGAATTATCTCATTTCTCTATTGTCAGGTATGATAGGAAATGATGAAAAGCAATAAATTTCAGGAGTGTGAAAAATGGCAAAAAAAGAAAATACTGCCCCTAAGGCTGAACAGATAACGGAGCAGAATGAAGAAGTAATTGATAACTCAAAAGCAATTCAGGAAGAGCTGCAGGCAGTTATTGAAAAAAAGAACGAAGAAATTGAACAGGCAAATGACAAATATATGCGTCTTGTTGCTGAGTATGACAATTTCAAAAAAAGGTCTGTTAAAGAAAAAGAAGCTCTTTACACAAATTCGGTGTGTGACATTGTAAAAGAAGTGCTGCCGATTGTAGATAACCTGGAGCGTGCAATGAACTCTTTTGAAGACAAAGAGAGTGAGCATTACAAAGGCTTTGAGATGGTGCTCCGTCAGACAATGGATATATTTACAAAAATCGGCGTTGAAGAAATCAAAGCTGTCGGTGAAGCATTTAATCCTGAGCTTCACAACGCAGTAATGCACATTGATGACGAAAATCTTGGCGAAAATACCATCGCTGAGGAATTTGCAAAAGGATATACTTACAAAGACAAAGTAATAAGATATAGTATGGTAAAGGTTGCCAACTAACAGCGTATAAAATTTGTGTTTAATATTTAGGAGGAATAAATTATGGCAAAAATTATTGGTATTGACTTGGGTACAACAAACTCATGTGTAGCAGTTATGGAAGGCGGCGAACCTGTTGTTATAGCTAACGCAGAGGGCGCACGTACAACTCCATCTGTTGTTGCATTTACAAAAGACGGCGAAAGACTTGTTGGTCAGGTTGCCAAAAGACAGGCAATTACAAACCCCGACAGAACAATTATTTCTATTAAAAGAGATATGGGTACAGACCGCAAGGTAGCTATTGACAGCAAAAATTACACTCCGCAGGAAATTTCGGCAATGATTCTTCAAAAGCTCAAAACAGATGCCGAAAACTACCTAGGTGAAAAGGTATCACAGGCAGTAATCACTGTTCCTGCATACTTCAGTGATGCGCAGCGCCAGGCTACAAAAGACGCAGGTAAGGTTGCAGGCCTTGAAGTACTTCGTATTATCAACGAGCCTACCGCTGCTGCTCTTGCATATGGCATGGACAAAGACAACGAACAAAAAATCATGGTTTACGACCTTGGCGGTGGTACATTTGATGTATCTATACTTGAAATAGGCGACGGTGTATTTGAAGTTCTTGCTACATCGGGTAACAACAAGCTCGGTGGTGACGATTTTGACCAGAAGGTTATCGATTACTTAGTTGCAGAATTTAAAAAGAGCGAGGGTGTAGACCTTTCTAACGACAAGGTTGCTCTTCAGCGCCTTAAAGAAGCAGCCGAAAAAGCTAAAATAGAGCTTTCGGGCGTTACAACTTCAAACATCAATCTCCCATACATTACTGCAGATGCCACAGGACCTAAGCATATGGATATCACACTTACAAGAAGTAAGTTTGACGAGCTCACAGCTGACCTTGTACAAAAAACAATGGAGCCGACAAAAAGAGCTCTTTCCGATGCAGGTCTTAATCCGGGCGAAATCCACAAGGTACTCCTTGTTGGCGGCTCTTCACGTATTCCTGCAGTTCAGGAAGCTGTTAAGCAGCTTATAGGTCAGGAGCCGCACAAAGGCATCAACCCTGACGAGTGTGTTGCTATTGGTGCTGCTATTCAGGCAGGTGTACTTGCAGGCGATGTAAAAGACCTTTTGTTGCTCGACGTAACTCCGCTTTCACTCGGTATCGAAACAATGGGCGGTGTTTGCACAAAAATTATCGAGCGTAACACAACCATTCCTACCAAAAAGAGTCAGATTTTCTCAACTGCTGCCGACAATCAGACAAGTGTAGAAATCAACGTACTCCAGGGTGAGCGTGAGATGGCTCAGTACAACAAGAGCCTTGGCAGATTTAACCTTACAGGCATTGCTCCTGCACCACGCGGTGTACCACAGATTGAAGTAAGCTTTGATATTGACGCAAATGGTATTGTTCACGTATCTGCAAAAGATATGGCTACCGGCAATGCTCAGGATATTACAATCACAGCAAGCTCAAACCTCTCTGACGAAGATATCGAAAGAGCTGTTAAAGAAGCAGAGCAGTTTGCTGCTGAGGATAAAGCTAAAAAAGAACAAGTAGAAACACGCAACAACGCAGAATCACTTGTATATCAGTGCGAAAAAGCAATGACAGATATGGGTGACAAAATAGATAGCGCTGACAAGAGCGAAATTGATGCAAAAATTGCAGATGTTAAAAAATCACTTGAGGGCACAGACTCTGCAGCAATCAAAGCAGCAAGCGATGCATTGCAGCAAAAATTCTACGACCTTTCAACCAAAATGTACCAGCAGGCAAACCCACAGGGTGCTCAGGGTGCAGAGGGCTTTAATCAGAACGGCGGAGATAATTCTTCATTTGATGGTGACTACACAGTAGTTGACGATGACAACAAATAAGTGGGCAACGCCCACAGGTATTTCGCGTGTAAATGAGTTGTTACATCTCACACGCGACAAACTATATTCAAAATCTAAATTTAAAAATGTGTGGCAGTTGAGCTGCCACGCATTTTGCTGATATAGTCACAGCATTTACAATGCGCTGCTTAGAGAGGTGAAATCAGTGGCAGATAAAAGAGATTATTACGAAGTCCTTGGCGTAAACAAAGGCGCAAGTGACAATGACATAAAAAAAGCATATCGCAAAATGGCGATGAAATATCATCCCGATACCAACCCGGGCAACAAGGAAGCAGAAGAAAAATTTAAAGAGGTTAACGAGGCATACAGTATTTTAAGTGACCCCGAAAAGAAGTCGCGCTACGACCAGTACGGCTTTGCAGGCACCGACCCCAACTTTGGTGCAGGTGGTTTTGGCGGTGGTGGCTTTGGCGGCTTTGATGTAGACCTTGGCGACATATTCGGCTCGTTTTTTGGTGGTGGTTTTGGCGGTGGCGGCTCGCGCCGTAATAGCCGCAATGCACCAAGACGCGGCAGTGATATAGAAGAAAGAGTTACTCTCACTTTTGAAGAAGCTGCTTTTGGTGTAAAAAAACAAATTAAAACATATATTATCGAAAAATGTGATGACTGTAATGGTGTGGGCGCAAAAAATCCATCCGACAAGCAAACCTGCAGCCAGTGTAATGGTACCGGTGAGATGAAAACTGTTCAGCGTACACCTCTCGGTCAGTTTGCAAGCGTTACCACTTGTAACAAGTGTGGTGGCAGAGGTTCTGTTATTAATAATCCATGTGCAAAATGTCGTGGCAAGGGTATGGTCAAAAAGGCAAAAACCCTTGATGTAGATATTCCTGCAGGCATAAATCATGGTCAGACAGTAATTCTCCGTGGTGCAGGCAATCAGGGTACAAACGGCGGACCGAACGGCGATTTGCTCGTAACAGTTTCTATAATAAGGCACGCAATATTTACACGTGATGGCTACGATGTGCATATGACAGTGCCAATTACATTTGTTCAGGCATCTCTCGGTGCCGAGATAGAAATACCTGTACTTGACCCAATTAAAAAATACACTTTGGGCAAAATGCAATACACAATCCCCGAGGGTACACAGCCCGGCACAGTGCTACGCATACGCGACAAAGGTATACCTGTGGTTCACGGCAATAACCGAGGTGACTTACTTATTACAGTTCAGGTAGAGGTGCCAAAAAATCTCAACAAAGAACAAAAAGAAATTCTTGAAAAGTTTGCTTCTGCATCAAAGGAGTCTAACTATAAGCAAAACAAATCATTTTTTGAAAAATTAAAAGATTTGTTCGATTAATAAATCAACCTACAGATTATTTTCTGTAGGTTGTTTTATTTACAGTACTCATAGCTACAGTATAATGCTTGATAATAAAATACTTTTGTGTTAAAATGTTTTACAGGGGGTGCATAATATGGCTTTACATATGATATGCGGACGTGCTCATAGCGGAAAGTCCACTTATATACTTGATACAATAAATGAGCTTATAAAACAAAATAAAAAAATTGTGCTTGTAGTTCCCGAACAATTTGCACATATTGCCGAAAAACGCCTGCTTAAAAATGTTGGATATATATTGGATGACAGCCTCGAGATTACCTCCTTTAACCGCCTTGCAATGCGAACAAGAGATATGGCGGGCGATATGCGTGAGGGTATAATTACGCCAACAGGCAAAAGCCTTGTTATGGCACAGGTGATTGAAAATACCGAGCTTGAGTATTTTAAAGCCTCAAAGGAGCAGCCGGGTTTTGTGGATACCTGTATTAATTGTATTTCTGAATTTAAAAAATACAATATCTCGTGCGAGGATATAAACGCAGTTTCAAACAAGCTTGACAACCAAATTCTAAAACTAAAGCTAAACGACTTAAACAAAATATACACATCATACGAAAATGCAATATGCGACAAATATATCGATACCGATGATGTGCTTGATATTCTGTTTGATTTACTGTGCAAAAATGATTTTTATTCTGATTGTGTATTTTTGTTTGACGAATTTTCGTCATTTATACCACAGGAACAAAAAATAATTTCACAGCTGATAAACAAATGCAAAGATGTGTATGTTACTCTTTGTATGGAAAAAGACCTCACAAACAATTTGTTTTTGCCTACAATTACCACCTACAACTGCCTTGTGGATATATGCAGGCAAAGCCACTACGAGCTTTGTGAAACAGTATGGCTCCAAAAAGCTTACTACTCATCAGATGTTATTGCCTTTGCAGAGCAAAATCTGTTTGCATACCCTACAAAATTATATGAGGGTAATTCCGATAATCTTGTTGTTGCAAAAGCTCAAAACCCATACAACGAGGTTGACAACGCGGCAAGGCATATTTTAAAGCTTGTAAGGGGAGGTATGCGCTACAAGGATATTTGCATAATCTGCTCTGACATCAATCAGTACAACCACATATTCCGCAATGTTTTTCCAAAATACAACATTCCGTATTTTATTGACGAAAAAACACCTGTGCTCCAACATCATATAGTTTTGTTTGTGCTCAGTACAATCGACGTATACCTTAACAACTATTCATATGAAAGTATTTTTAATTTTATAAAATCCGGCTTTAACGATATTGACTCTGTGTCAATATCGCTGCTTGACAACTTTATATTAAAAACCAATGTTTCAAAAAACACATGGTTTGACGATGACAGGTGGAACACAATTATACAAAACTATGAGTGCTCCGATAACGACAAAAAAATAATACAGGATATACGCGCAAATTACATTGTGCCTCTTGCAGAGCTTCACAACAAAATCAAAGGCAAACCTGCGGCAAATCTTTGTGTAGAACACCTGTACAATTATTTGTGTCAAATTAATTTGAGTGACACCATAAACAAATATATTGCAAAGTTTGAAAAAAGCGGTGATGCAGCAAGACAAAAAGAATACGAATCCGTATGGAACATTCTTGTAAATGTGTTTAATGAGCTGCACAATGTACTTGGCGACAAAAAGATAAATGTTACACAGCTGCGCAAATATCTTTATGTGGCTCTTATGCATCAGTCAATAGGAATAATCCCAACCTCTGTTGATGAGGTGATAATTGGTGACATTGCCCGCACACGTACCGATAAGGTAAAAGCACTTGTTGTAATCGGCGCAAACGAGGGCTTGTTCCCTGTGCCTGCAAAAGACTCGTCAGCAATCAGCGATAACGACAAAAAAGCACTTGCAGAGGCTGATATGCAGCTTTCAACCACATCATCACAGCAGTCCTTTTACAATCAGTTTTTAATATACAAAGTATTCTCTATGCCCGATATAATGATGTATGTGTCGTACAGCAGTGCAGATTGCAGCTATCACACACTTGCCCCGTCATTTTCGGTAGAGCGGCTCAAAAAGATATTTGGCAAATCCGTCAGCGATGACACATTTGAAAATATAGACAGTATTGATGTTATAACAAGCGGTGCAACGGTGAGCGAGTATCTTGCAGCTGTTATAAAAAAGGCTAAAAAAGGTGAGTCTCATATAAAAGAATGGGATGCGGTATATAATTATTTTAAAAATTCCAAAAAGGACTCTCTTGACAAAATAGAGTCGTTTATAAAATACAACAACCCAATAAAGCCCATTTCTAAGGAAAACTTAAAAATCAACTACGACAGTATGTATACTACAATTTCAAGGCTACAGCAATACAAGGCTTGCCATTATTCATACTTTTTGACTTATATGCTTAAGCTTACAGAGCGGCCTCAGCCAAAGCTGCGCAGCCTTGACCTTGGTATTATTGTACATGATATTTTAGAAAAAATCTGTGTTGGTATGAATGCTGACAACGTAACCTTTAAAAGTGCCGACAGCAAGTATTTTGAAAACAAAATAGATTGTTATCTCAACAGCTATATTGAAACTCTTGGTACTCAGTACGCACAACTTTCAAAAAGAGAGCTTTACTGCGTAAAACGGCTCAAAAATGCATTGCTCCTTTGCTTTGAAATGCTAAAAAAGCAAATTGTCAACTCAAAATTTATGCCCATAGGGTACGAAATTAAGTTTGACGATGACAATATCGGTTGCATCGAAATACAGCTTGACGACGGAAATATACTTAAAATTACAGGTAAAATAGACAGAGCAGACGCATATTCAACTGAGCAGAGCACTTTTTTACGCGTAATAGACTACAAAACAGGCAAAAAAACCTTTAATCTTACCGATGTGGTAAATGGTCTTGACATACAATTGCTTGTATACCTCAATGCACTTGTAGACAGTGACAGCAAAAACACATACGGCGGAGCATTTTTCTTTACACTTGACGATGTTTTAATCAGCTCCAAAAACAATATGTCCGATGGTGAAATTGCTGCAAAGGTAGAAAATGCAATGAAGCTTAAAGGCATTGTGGCTGATAACGACGAGGTGCTCAGTGCCTTTGATCAATTATCTGTAAAAAACGCAAAAAATAAAGGTACAATTTCTCAGTTTAAGGCAATGAGCAAATATCTCAAAAAGCTTATTGCGGATTTATGGAATGAAGTATGCTCAGGCAACATAGTTCCAAATCCGTACAAACACGGAGCAAAAATGCCGTGTACTTATTGCCCGTATGCCTCAATATGTCGTATAAATTCTGATGACAGCGGCATATGCCATAGCGAGATTACAACACTCAAAAACGAAGAGGCATGGCACATTATAATGGGAGGTGACAACAATGGGATGGACTCCTAATCAAAAACAGGCAATCGACGCCCCTGTGGGTGATATATTGGTTACGGCTGCTGCAGGCTCAGGTAAAACCGCTGTTATGGTTGAGAGAATAATCAATCGCATCCTCGCCGAAAATGGAACCGATGTTGACAGAATGCTTATTGTAACATACACAAACGCGGCTGCTGCCGAAATTAAAGACCGCATTATGAAAGCTATAATCAAAAAAATAGACGAGGGCGAAAACAAAAACCTCGAGCGTCAGCTTGTGCTCATTAACAATGCAAGTATATGCACCATTCATAGCTTTTGTCTTGACATTATTCGTAGCAATTTTAACAAAATAAACCTTGACCCTGCATTTAAAATAGGCAATGAAAATGACCTTGAAATCTTGCTTGACGAAGCAATAAATTGTGTGTTTGAAGAGTACTATAAATCAGAGGACGCGCAGTTTGCCAACCTTGTACGCTGTTATTCGGCGCGCAGTGATGATGCCTTTGCAGGTATTATTAAGGATTTGTACAAGTTTTCACGCAGTATTCCAAATAGCAGGGAATGGCTTATTAATCAGCCGCAAAATGACTGCAAAAAAACAACCGATGTGCTGCTCAGACTTGCAAAGTTTAAGGCAAACGAAATTGTAAAGCTTTACAAACAGATTATTGTGTATTGCAAAGCAGATAAATTACTGCTTGATAAGGTTAACTTTTTTGCAGCCGAAATGGAGCCATTTGACAAGCTTTTAACCTGCAATGACTGGGATACCGCATACAAGCTTATGCAGTGTGTTGATTTTGCAACCTGCAGATTTCCAAAGGGCTGCGATGAATACGCAAAGGACAAAATACAAACTATCCGCAAAGTTACCAAGGATATGGCAAAGGATATTCTTATATCATATATAACAGGTGACTATGCTTCAATAACCAAAGAGGCACAAGAGGTAGCTGAGCCTGTAAGGCTTATGTGCCGCCTTGCACTTGAGGTTGGCGATGCCTTTGCCGAAGCAAAGCAGCAAAAAAATATAATAGATTTTTCGGACTTTGAGCATATGTGCCTGCAGATACTAAGCAGCAATGACGGTCAGAGCGAAGTTGCAGTAGATGTAATGAATAAGTATGATGAAATATACATAGACGAGTATCAGGACTGCAACACTGTTCAGGAGGCTATTTTTAATCTGATATCAGGTAAAAACAAAGGTAAGCCCAATGTGTTTTCGGTTGGCGATATGAAACAGAGTATATACAAATTCCGTGATGCCAATCCAAAGCTTTTTAAGCACAAAAGCGACACATACCCGATTTATGAGGACGATAACTACAATGAGTACTCCAAAATTTTGCTCAACACAAATTTCCGCAGTAGCCAGCCTGTAATCAACTGTGTAAATTCTGTTTTTCGTCAGCTTATGACAGAGGATGCAGGAGAGCTTGTATACAACAAAGACGAATTTCTGTATTGCGGGTCCAAGTGTTACACCGATGATAACAACGACAAAAAATATACGGATGTAGTGTTTGTAAGCAGCAATATGTCCGAAAGCTACACACCCGATGAGGATGGCGAAGCAGACGACTTGGCCGAATACTCCAAGGAAACTGCAGAGGCAACTTATATTGCAGAGCGAATTGCAGCAATGATAAATGACCCTAAATATCTTGTATATGATAAAAAGCTCGAAAAATACAGACATATAGAATATCGTGACATAGTAATTCTTATGCGAGGCATAAAATCAAATGCATCGGCTTTTTCGCAGGTTTTTAAACAAAAGGATATTCCGCTTTTTGTGGATGTACTTGGGTATTTTGACTCTCCCGAAATAGATTTTATTATAAATATACTCAAGGTAACCGACAACCCACTGGACGATATATCACTTGTTGCGGTAATGCACCACCCGTTGTTCTGCTTTACCGACGACGAGCTTATGAAAATACGCAACTGCTTCCAAAAGGGATATTTTTATTATGCAGTCAAAGCATATTCAAAAAATGACGATTACCTTGCAGTTAAGTGCAAAAATTTTATTAAACTCATAAGAGATTTTTATGATATGTCAAAATATATGAGTGTAAATATGCTGCTTGAAAAAATTGTGTCACAAACAGAGTATATGATATACTTGAGTACTCTTGAAAACAGCAGTATGGCAAAGTCAAATGTGCGTATGCTTTATACAAAGGCAAATGACTTTGAAACAAACAATTTTAAGGGTATTTTTAATTTTGTTAATTATATCGAAAAAATCCGCACTAAGGGCATGGACAGCGACTCGGCTAAGCTCATTGACGAAAATGACAATGTAGTAAGAGTTATGACAATTCATAAAAGTAAAGGTCTTGAATTTCCTGTTGTGTTTTTGGCACGTGCCACCACCAAGTTTAATAAAAGAGATTTGAGCTCAGCCGTGCTTACTCACAAGGATTTTGGTGTAGGTGTAAATGTTATTGACTATGCAAGACGAATAAGCTATCCCACAGCAATCAAAAACGCTCTGAGGTACAGTATGGAATGTGAAGATGTTTCTGAGGACCTTCGTATTTTGTATGTGGCTCTTACAAGAGCCCGCGAAAAGCTTATTATAGTTGGTCACCACAATGACTATAAAAAGCTGCTTGATTCTATCGCTTCAAAGCTGGTGGGAGAGAGTGATGTAATATCGCCAAATACAGTTTTGCGCTGCAATTCATTTATGGATTGGATTGTTATGGCAACAATACGAAATCCTTCGACAAAATACAAAAGCGGCGAAAATCTGTTTGAGGTAAATGACAATTCAAGTTTTGTGTACAAATCTGTTTATGCAGATGACCTTGAAGCATCAGATGTTATGCTAAATGATGTACAGCCTGTACCTTTTGATTCTGGCTGCGTTGATAACGATATTTTGCAGGCGATAAGCTATGAGTATCCATACAATGATATGCCAAATGTGCCTGCCAATATATCTGTAACCGAATTAAAGAAAATGTCAATGGAGCAGCAAAACACACATTTTATGTTTACACCAAAGGTTGTTGCTGTTCCGCAGTTTGCCAAAAAAGACCAAAGGGTTACGGCAGCAGCAAAGGGTACGCTTATGCATCTTGTTATGGAAAAAACAGATTTTACAAGGTCAACGTTGCCCGAGCTGCAAGAGCAAATCAAAGATATGCTTGAAAAAGGTTATATAACACAAAAAGAATGCGAGGCTGTAAATGCAGAAGATGTACTTGGATTTATAAATTCACCCCTTGGTCAAAATATAATTGCAAATTACGATAAGTTTTACAGAGAGTATTCCTTTAAATATATAATGAAAGCAAACGAAATTTATGATGTTGCTTGTGACGACGATATAATTGTGCAGGGTATTGTGGATGCGTTTTATATAGATAGTGACGGAAAAATCGTGATAATCGACTATAAAACGGATAAAATCACCGAAAATGAGCAAAAAACCGCTGAAAAATACCGCGAACAGTTAAAATACTACTCAATAGCCATCGAAAAAATACTCAAAATACCTGTAAAAGAGGCTTATATTTACCTTTTTGAAACAGGAAATGCAATAAAAATGTAATTTGAGTTGTGAGCATTTGAGAGAAAAGCGAAGAAAATTCGAGAAAAACGAAGTTTGCGATTTGTAGTTTAAAATTTTCAAAAAAAGTTGTTGACAAAACAAATTGTTTGTATTACAATATAGAAGTTGATTAAAGAAAACGGAGGTAAAATCTAATGAGTACATTTATGGCTAAACCGGCTGAATTAGAAAGAAAATGGTATATTATAGATGCTGCTGGCAAACCACTCGGTAGAGTTGCAAGTGCTGCTGCTTCTATTTTAAGAGGTAAAATCAAGCCTACATTCACACCACATGTTGACTGCGGTGATTTTGTAATTGTTATCAATGCAGACAAGGCTGTTCTTACCGGCAACAAGCTCGAACAAAAATATTACAGACACCACAGTGGTTATATTGGCGGTCTTAAAGAAATCCAGTATAAAACACTTATGGAAAAAAATCCTGAAAAGGCAATGATGCTTGCTGTAAAGGGTATGCTCCCATCTAACACAATCGGAGCAAACAGCATGACACGTCTCAGAGTTTACAAAGGCGCAGAGCACAATCATGCTGCACAGAAGCCTGAAGTTTACACAGGTATTATTAAATAAGGAGGATTTTGAAAATGGCTAACGCACAGTTATATGGTACAGGAAGAAGAAAAAGCTCTGTTGCAAGAGTAAGACTTGTTCCAGGTACAGGTAAAATTGTTATTAACGATAGAACAATCGACGATTACTTCGGTTTGGAAACACTCAAGGTTGTTGTTAGACAGCCACTCGTTGCTACCGATACACTTGGTAAATTTGATGTTATCGCAAAAGTTGCAGGCGGTGGCTTTACTGGTCAGGCAGGTGCTATCAGACATGGTATTGCAAGAGCACTTCTTACAGTAGAGGATGAATACAGAGCAGTCCTCAAAGCTGCAGGCTTCTTAACTCGAGACTCAAGAATGAAAGAAAGAAAGAAATATGGTCTCAAAGCTGCTCGTCGTGCACCACAGTTCAGCAAAAGATAATTTGTATATTGTCTATAGATTCCCACAGATATTTTTCTGTGGGAATTTTTTGAATTATAGGAAATTGCGTTTTGTTGTGTTCGCTAGTGAAATAAAAATCAGCTTTGCACTCGGATAGAGTGGCAACTGCCGCTTTTTTTGTTATGTTTATTGTATGCTTTCCAAATAAAAATAGTTGTATATCAAGTAAAAATATGATATATTTATAAATAGATAAAATTTAAAGGAGTGTTTTGTATGAAAGTAATTCTTGTAAATGGAAGCCCTAATCAAAAGGGAAGTACATATACTGCGCTTTGCGAAGTTGAGAAAAAATTAAACGAAAATGGTATAGAAACAGAAATTTTCTGGATTGGAAACATGCCGATTTCGGGTTGCAGAGGCTGCGGAGCTTGCAAAAAACTTGGCAAATGCGTTATAGACGATATTGTTAATGAATTTACACAAAAAGCAAAAGAGGCAGATGGCTTTGTGTTTGGTACACCTGTTCATTATGCGGCAATGTGCGGAGCACTCAAAAGCTTTATGGACAGAGCATTTTACTGCGGCGGCAAAGATACATATTATCTTAAGCCTGCATCGGGTATAACAATTGCTCGTCGAGGCGGATGTACTTCTGCTTTTGATGAGATGAACAAATACTTTGCAATCAGTGAGATGCCAATAATTTCTTCTACATATTGGAATATGGTGTATGCTGCAAAGCCTGAAGATGTGGCAAACGACATCGAGGGCATATGCACAATGCACAATATTGCAAAAAATATGGCATACATACTAAATTGCAAAAAAATTGCTCTTGAAAACGGATATACCGAGCCCCAAAGAGTTGTACCCGAAAGAACCAATTTTACAAGATAGTCTAAATTTTGAGGTGCATTATGAAAAAATTATTATGCCTTGCATTGATCCTATTTATGTTGCCGATAAACACCTTTGCGGCTGTTGATATGTCTGCAAAGCCACTTGTATTTACACCTGTCGGCGGCGGAAAATACATATACTGCAACAGTCACGAATTTATACGCAGACAGGACCTCGCAGATACATCAAACAAAAACGCAAAATATATTATGAATAACACTCTTGAAGCTGATAATTACGCAATGTTTGTGTCACACGTGAATCATACTGAGCTTCGCGACAGTAACAATGCTATAATCGAACCAGGGTTTGATATTGAGGTTGACGTATATTTTAGAGCAATAGAGGACACGCAAATTATAATAACTTCCCTTGGCTTTGAAGTGCCCGACCATTCAAAGTATTTTTACGAGGGTTTTGAATACACTGTTGAGGAAGCATGGGGATGTATGAATGCGTGGGCAGATTATCTTAAAATGCCAATACGTGAAATCGACTCTGGTACAAATTACATCCCAAATGAGTTTGAACAAATAGATATTCAGCTTAAGGCAGGAGAGAGCTTTTGGCTGAGCAGATTTATTAGCAACTACAGAGAGGTGCCTTTTTACCGCCCTGTACATTTGCTTGCAGATTTTACAGTAGTTAGCGGCAAAACCGAAGCAAATGTTGCTGCAATACGCTCTACCGGCAAGCTTGGCGACAGGTCAACTGTTCATCCAAATCCTGCCTTTGGCAGCTATGAGAGAGAAAAGCAGTACAAAGGCATTTCCGATACTCTCAACAAGCTTCAGACAAGCCTTGAATACACAATTGCCGACTGGACACCCGGCGGTGAATTCCCTGTAATAGTATACAATGATTTTGTACCCGATGGCAACGAAATTACTCATTGGTACACACATTTAAATCCTTATGCTGACCCATGGAATAAGGAAAATTCAGTTGCCTCCGATATGCTGGAATTTAAGTATGAGGATAACAACAAACTAAAATATTACGGCAAGTCTGTTCCCGAAGGCAAAAAAGATAACGTGTGGGTATTTGCAAACAATCGCTCCGATTACACCAAATTTCCCGGGAATGCATCGGGATATGGCTACAACAACTATATTCCAAATGATGTGCTCGGCCTTGATGCTACAGGCGAAGATGCGTGTAACCTTGGTAACTATGGTGTTTCCCTTGAATACAAAATCACTATTACAAATGAGGGCAAAATAACGCGATATGCTAACTACAACCTCAACACTACGTCAAACAATATTGTTATTTTAAAAGATAAAAACGGCAATCCTGTTAATGATTACGCACTATGTAAGGGTGAACAGACCAACAAAGAGTCTGACACTATGGCTTGTGTTGAGCTTCCAGGAGGTACTACAACCACATTTATTGTACAGGTGATACTACCTACAAATTATCTTGGCGGTATGGAGAATAGCCTTACACTTTCCAACCAAAAAACCATACCCAAAACATACAAATCTGCTATGCAAAAGGTACCGCGTGATATGTCATTTACAGGCAGAGAATACATAAAATGGGATAACTGCAAGCTGTATAAATCCTTTGACAAGCAAGCTTGGGAACAGGTTAACATTTCCACCGAGTTTGAAAAAGCGCTGCACGGCAACTGGAGCCAGTATGAGTTTTTATACACCGACGGCGGCTACATGGTAAAACCGTCATTGTACGATTCAAAGGCATACTATGGAGTGAGGGAGTATTTTAAGACAATTTATTTTTTAAATGACGATTTTTCACTCGATTCTTCGTATACATTCTATCAGTATCCTACAGATATGTCTTATGCAGACGGAGTATATTATGTAACAGCAGGCTCCAAATACAGCTCGGTAGACAAAACAAACTGGGCATTGTCTGACGGGACCTTTAATTTACCTGTGAGCAACAGGTATTCGTATACCAATTACAAATCAAGTGACCGAAATTATTTTTACTGTGACGGTACAGGCTTTTTAAAAGGTATATTCGAGGGTGATAAGCCGGAATTTATTGATGTGGCAGGCGATACATATTACTATATTGACAACAATGTTTTGTATCTCTCTCCTGACGGAATGTATTTTGACAAGCTTGATTTATCGCAGGCTGTAAGCAAAATTTCCAAAATAGGAGATACATTGTATATCAACGATGCCCTGTATCAGTACAAAAAATACAGAAATCTGACTGTAAGAGTAAATGACAATTACGTTATTTTCGCAAGCAGACCATATGAACAAAACGGAGTGTCATATGCACCTTACGAGTTTTTGAAAAAAGTATGCAACGCGCAAAGTGACGTTGCTCATGATAAGCTTATAATTAAAAACGGCTATGCTTATGTGGAAATTGCAGAATTTTGCAAGGTAAACGGTTTTGAAGTTTTGTATGACGAGAGCCTTCACAGAGTAACAATAAACACACGCTAAAATGACAGAAACTGCCGTTCCTGCAGGCATTACACCAAACTTGCAGGTACGGCAGCTTCCGCAAAATTCAGAATTACTTATACAGCGTTAATTAATATACTTCAAAGTTAGAAATGTCGTTGTTTTTAGATGACTGTTTTTTGTCATTTCTGTTTTTTTGATTGTTTTGGTTGTTGTTCTGGTTGTTTTGGTTATTCTGTCTCTGGTTTGATTTGTTCTGATTGTTTTCCATAATGATTTACTCCTTTTTATAGAATGGTGTTGCAATTATAGTATTACTGTTTGCGCTGATTTAATACTTGATATATTTTGAAATAATGGAAAATTTATAATTTTTTCAAAAAAATACTTGATTTTAACAAAAATCTGTGATATACTAATTGAGTTGTTAAATGTATGCGCTGTTAGCTCAGCTGGATAGAGCGTCTGGCTACGGACCAGAAGGTCGAGGATTCGAATTCTTCACAGCGCGCCATATAAGCACCCCGAAAATTCGGGGTGCTTTTTGTTATATACTCGCTGCATTTTTTTGAAAAATGTTTTAAATGTGCAAAAACTTCTTGATATTTTTGTTGTGATGTAGTATAATAATTAGTGTCGTTAAGTTCCTTTTGGAGCTTAATCCTTAATCAGGTTGATCGTTCAGACTATGGTGTTGACAACCGGGCCTTGCGCAATGCAGGCTTTCGAACCTGGTCAGGTGAGGAATCAAGCAGCCATAAGAAATGTTCTGTGTGTGCCGCAAGCTCACCCGGTTCGAGTCTTAGTCTGAACTTTCAATACAATTTTGGATAAACGGCGTTTTTTTGTATATAAAACATTTTAAAAATGCAATTGTGGTAGCTTGCCACAGAAAGGATGTGCGAAAATGGCATACCAGGCTTTGTACAGAAAGTGGCGACCTGTTATATTTAATGATGTTATAGGTCAAAGTCATATTGTAAATACATTAAAAAATCAGATAACCGAGGGTAAGGTGGCTCACGCATATCTTTTTACAGGTACAAGGGGCACAGGCAAAACCTCAACTGCAAAAATATTTTCGCGTGCGGTCAACTGCCCCAACAATGCAGACGGCAATCCATGCAATGAATGTGATATGTGCAAAAGCATATTTGATGGCTCAAACATAGATATTATCGAAATTGACGCAGCATCAAACACAGGTGTTGCCAACATCCGCGAAATTATAGAGCAGTGCCGATATTCCTGCGCTACTTCCAAATACAAAATATATATCATCGACGAAGTTCATATGCTTTCAAAAGGTGCTTTTAACGCACTTTTAAAAACGCTTGAAGAACCGCCGTCTCATGTAATTTTTATACTTGCAACTACCGAGATACATATGGTACCTGCTACAATTCTTTCCAGATGTCAGCGCTTTGACTTTTCGGTGATATCTATATTTGATATTTCATCTGCCATGAAACACATATTGTCTGGCGAAGGTATAAACGCAGATGATGATGCGCTTGAATATATCGCATATCTCGGCAATGGCTCAATGCGTGATTCGCTGAGTATTCTTGACAGATGCATTGCGTTTAAATCAGACAACATAACTTATGATGACATTGTGTCTGTAGTGGGTGCTATGGACGACTCTGTTTTGTACCGCTTTGCTAAGCATATTTCAAAGGGCGACACAGAAAGCTTGATTAGAGAGTTTGATTTGTGCGTCCAAAATGGTAAATCACTTGACAACTTTGCAACAGATATGCTTAATGTATACAGAGAAATGCTCAATTATTCGATTATGAAATCCGAATTTGTATGCAGTGCAAAAAAAGGTGAATTAATTAAAAACACTGTTGAATTATACCCGCAGGAAAAATTAATCAGATGCATATATTTACTTACAGATTTAATTCGTGATTTGCGGTTTGTATCAAACAAAAGAGTGCTTATTGAATGTGTGCTTGTAAAGCTTGCAAATCCAATGTTTAGTGACGATTTGGCATCTGCACTTGACAGAATTGCATCGCTTGAAAAAAAGCTTGCTTTAGGTCAGCTTGTTGTTCATCATACAGAGCAGCCAAAAGCAACAACCGAATTTGACGGCTTTGAACCTCCGGAGCAGAGAGAATTTGAATATGATCTGTCTCTTGATAACGAAGCGGAAAATGAGCAGATTTTTGCTCAGCCTGCACAGCAAAGGGAAGACGATACCACTTTGCAAAACGAAACTGTCGAAAGTCAGCCGGTAAATGAGTATAACAAAATAATCAACAGATGGACGGAAATTATAGAGGAGCTGCAAAATCAGATGCACCTTACATTGTATCTGCACATTAGTCAGGCTGTGCCACTTAAGGCAAAATCGGGAATTGTGCTCCAATTCCCTGACAAGCAGTCAAAACAAACGTTTGATAATGCCCGCGAGACAGATACACTCTCTGAGATTATTTTGAGTGTTACAGGTGTAAAGGCCGATATATCCACAGCGGTTGTGGGTGAGCAAGCGTATTTTGAACCAATAAGCAACGATAATGCAGCTGATATTTTTTCTGATTTGGCTAAGCATTCAGGTGAATTTCCAAATAATATTACAATTGATTAAAAGTTGGCGACATTAATTGACACAATATGAAATTAATGGTATAATTATGTATATTTTTTGATTAATAGGGGGATATATTAATGAAAATTGCAATTTTAGGGTTCGGTACCGTTGGTAGCGGTGTATACGATGTCATTAAAGATAACAGAGAAGTTATTAAAAACAAAACCGGACTTGACATCACAACCAAATATATCCTTGATATCAGAGATTTTTCTGATAGAGAAGATGCACATATTTTTACCAAGGATTTTGATGTGATTTTAAACGACAGTGAGGTTGACGCCGTTGTAGAAACAATCGGAGGTCTTGAGCCTGCATACACATTTTCGGTTAAGGCTCTTAAAAAAGGCAAAACTGTTATAACCTCCAACAAAGAGCTTGTTGCAACAAAGGGCAATGACCTTATAAAATGCGCTGTAGACAATAATGCCAAATATCTTTTTGAGGCAAGTGTTGGCGGCGGTATTCCTATTATAAGACCGTTGTTCCATTGCTATACCTGCAACAATATTGTTGCACTCAGCGGTATTCTTAATGGTACCACAAATTATATACTTACCAAAATGTTTAAAGATGGCGAAAGCTTTGAAAAGGCACTTTTGCAGGCGCAGCAAAACGGCTATGCCGAAAGAGATCCATCTGCCGATGTTGATGGTCACGACACCTGCAAAAAGATTTGTATTTTGTCATCTATTGCGAGCGGAAAAAGCGTTAACTTTAAAGATATAGATACACAGGGTATTTCAAAAATAACTCTCGAAGATACCAAATACGCGTCAAAGCTTGGCTACAGCATCAAGCTTATCGGTGAATGTATAATGACCCAAAGTAAAAAGATGGAAATTCACGTTGCACCGATGTTTGTGTCAAAAGACAATATGCTTTCTTCTATAGAAGATGTATACAATGGTGTTGTGGTAAAAGGCGATATGGTTTCGGATACACTTCACTATGGCAGAGGAGCAGGAAAGCTCCCTACAGCAAGCGCAGTAGTTGCCGATGTTATCGAATTTGGTCAGAATTTAAATGTACCTTATATGCGTCCGTGGCAAGTATGCAACGAAAATATTGTTATTGACCGCGGTGAATATGTACGAAATTATTTTGTTCGCGTCAAAAATTCAATTACAAAGGCAGACATATCCAAAACAATTGGAGTTACAGCTTTTGAACAGATGTTTGACGGCGAATGTGCATTTATTTCCCAAAAGTTATCATATAATGAGCTTTTGGATAAGCTTTCTGCTGTTAACGCCGATGTTATTACGATAATTGAAATAAAGAAATGAGGATGCAGCAATGGTAAAGGTTAAAGTTCCTGCATCAACTGCCAATTTGGGCTCGGGCTTTGATTGTATGGGCATTGCCCTTAATTTGTACACCGAAGCATATTTTGAAGAAATTGATGAGGGTCTGGAAATAATAATAAATGATTCAAGCAGCGAATTTTTACCTCACGATGAGCGGAATTACGTGTATCAGGCAATGCTTCGTGTTTTTGAAAAAGCAAATGTGTTTCCAAAGGGCGTAAGAATAACATCTCACACCGACATACCTATGACGCGCGGACTTGGCAGCTCTTCTGCAAGCCTTGCACTTGGGCTTTGCGGTGCCAATGAGCTTATTGGTACACCTTTTACCAAAGATGAATTGCTTGACATTGCATATCAGATAGAGGGTCATCCCGACAATGTAACACCTGCATTTATGGGCGGTTTTACAGTTTCGGTATACGACAACAAGCAGCTTATGTATACAAAAACCGATATTCCTGAAAATATAAGGTTTGCTGCCTTTATACCTGATTTTTACCTGTCTACAAAAAAAGCACGCAATGTACTGCCAAAATTTGTGCCTCACAAAAATGCTGTTTTCAATGTGGCGCATGCTGCTTTTATGGCATCCGCCATTGCAAAAGGCGATTTTTCCGCTTTTGGTGTTGGTTGCAAAGACAGATTGCATCAAAGATACCGCTTTGATATGATAAAAAGTGCTGAATATATTATCCGCTCTGCAAAGCGTAATGGAGCTATGTGCGGATATTTAAGCGGTGCAGGCCCTACAATTGTTGCAGTAACAGATGGCGATTGTGTGGCTTTTGAAAATAATATGAACGAAATTATCAAAACCAATTTAAAAAACTGGAAATTAAAAATGCTCAGTGCCGACAATAACGGGGTTGTGTGTGAGCATATATAAGGGTTGCATAAGCAGCCCTTTTGAACTATATTGCAAAGGAGACCAACTATGATTTGTCAATAGAAAAATGAAAACTTTTTAATAAAATTTATATAGCTAAAAAAGTGTATAGCAAACAAAGCATTGTTAAAAATGCTTTTGAAAATTGAATATAGGTAAGGTAAGACTTAGGCT
>JAZQZC010000012.1:0-25153 GCA_045633845.1 Clostridia bacterium | reverse complement strand
TCAGGTATAGGTGCGCAAATTTCCATAAGCTGTTTTGTGTGAGGATGATAAAAACATATTTTGTGGCAGTGCAAAAGAGTGCTCGCATTTTGCACATCTGAGCCGTACATATCGTCACCATATATGGGGTGCCCCAGGTGTGCCATATGCACTCGCAGCTGATGGGTGCGCCCTGTTTTGGGGGTGAGCTTCACAATTGACAAGCTGCCAAATTCCTCTGTTATTTGATATTCGGTAATTGCAGGCTTTCCGCTGTCTGATACCTTGCGTAGTATCCCCGAGCCCTCTGCTCTTGCTATAGGCGCATCTATTATTGCTCTCTTGTTTTCAAAAATCCCGTGGCACACAGCCACGTACTGCTTTTGTATTTTAAAGCTTTGCATCTGCTCCGACAAAACCGATGCCGCAAGCTGATTTTTTGCAATAAGCACAACGCCCGAGGTGTCTCTGTCAAGGCGTGTAATGGGGCGAAATGTAAAGCTTGTGTCTTTGTACCTGTACATTACGCCGTTTGCAAGGGTGTCGTGATGATGGTTTTGCGACGGGTGGGTAGGCATATTGCGCGGCTTGTTAATCGCAACAATTTCGTCGTCCTCAAAAAGAATGTCAAGAGGTATGCAAACAGGTTCAATGTTTTGCGATGCAGCATCTCTTATGTTGAGTGTCAGCACGTCGCCGCATTTTACTACCTTGTTTACGTTTTGGTGAACTCCGCCAAGCAGTATTCCGTCTGGATATTTTTTAAGCTTTGTCATAATTGCGGCAGAAATGCCTAAATTATTTCGTATAATCGTTTTAATTGTTTTGCCGTCAAGGCTATTATCTATGCTTACACATATTGTTTTTGATATTTCCATATTGCTATCACCATATATCAGTATAATGTAAATACATTCAAAAATCAACCTGAACTATATTTCCGAGTATTTTAACGACGAGCGAGGCAAAATTTATATTTTAAAACCAACTTTAGTGTTGATTATTAAGGCTAACTATTGCAATTTATCATAATTTGTTCTATAATAAAAGTAATATTGTCTAAATAAATTAATGGAGGTTTTATTATGTCAGATTACAAAATAGAAACCAAATGTATACAATCGGGCTACACCCCTGAAAACGGCGAACCGAGAGTTTTGCCAATATATCAGAGCACTACGTGGAAATATGGCTCAACAGAGCAGATGGGCAGACTTTTTGACCTTGAAGAAAGCGGCTATTTCTACACCCGCCTTGCAAACCCTACCAACGATGCAGTTGCTGCAAAAATTGCCGATTTAGAGGGCGGCGTTGCCGCAATGCTTACTTCATCGGGTCAGGCAGCGTGCTTTTATTCAATATTCAACATCTGCGAGGCAGGCGACCACTTTATCTGCTCGACAAGCGTATATGGCGGCACCTTCAATCTTTTTGGCGTTACAATGAAAAAGCTCGGAATAGAAGTAACATTTGTAGACCCCGACTGTGATGAAGCTACACTTAATGCAGCATTCCGCGACAACACAAAAGCAGTTTTTGGCGAAACAATTGCCAACCCTGCACTTGTTGTACTTGATATTCAAAAATGGGCGGACATTGCTCACAGCCACAATGTGCCTCTTATTATAGACAACACATTTGCAACTCCTGTAAACTGCCGACCTTTTGAATGGGGCGCAGATATTGTTGTTCACTCAACAACAAAATATATGGACGGCCACGCAACAAGCGTTGGTGGATGCGTTGTAGACAGCGGCAACTTTGACTGGGAAGCAAGCGGAAAGTTCCCGGGTCTTACAACTCCGGATGCCTCATATCACGGCATCACATATACCAAAAAGTTTGGCAAAGCAGCATATATAACCAAGCTCACTGCTCAGGTTATGAGAGATTTGGGCTCGATACCATCTCCCCACAATGCATTTTTATTAAACATCGGGCTTGAAACATTGCCTCTTCGTATGGAGCGCCATTGCTATAATGCTCAAAAAGTTGCAGAGTATCTTGCAAACAACCCCAAAATTTCGTGGGTTAAATATTGCGGTCTCCCCGGTGACAAATACTACGACCTGGGTCAGAAGTATCTGCCAAATGGCTCCTGCGGTGTTATATCCTTTGGAGTTAAAGGTGGCAGAGAGGCTGCGGTTAAATTTATGGACAGCTTAAAGCTTGCTGCAATTGTAACTCACGTTGCCGATGCACGAACAAGCGTACTTCACCCTGCAAGTCACACACATCGTCAGCTCAATGATGAAGAGCTTGTGGCAGCAGGCGTAACACCTGACCTTATCAGATTTTCGGTTGGTATCGAAAATGTTGACGATATCATTGCTGATATTGAACAGGCACTCAATAACTAAAATATATAAAGGAATTGTAGACTATGCCAATTAAAATACCAAATGGGCTTCCTGCAACGGAGACTCTTTGCAACGAAAATATATTTGTAATTAACGAAACAAGAGCAATAACTCAGGATATTCGACCACTCAAAATATTGCTGCTCAATCTGATGCCTACCAAAATTGCTACCGAAACACAGTTTGCAAGGTTGCTTGGTAACAGCCCTCTTCAGGTTGAAATGGAGCTTTTGCAGACTGCCACTCACAGCACCACTCATACATCAGCAGAGCATATGCTCAGCTTTTACAAAACCTTTGACCAGGTTAAGCATCAAAAGTTTGACGGTATGGTTATAACAGGTGCACCTGTTGAACATATGGATTTTGAAGAGGTGGATTACTGGCAGGAGCTTTGCGAAATAATGGAGTGGAGCAAAACCCACGTTACAAGCACTCTGCACATATGCTGGGCGGCTCAGGCAGGAATGTACTATCACTACGGCATCAACAAGGTGCCAACAGACAAAAAGTTTTTTGGTATTTTTCCACATACTGCAGATTACAAAAATTCTATGCTGCTCCGTGGCTTTGACGATGTGTTTAATGTACCTCAGTCAAGGCATACAACCGTAAACCGTGAGGATATCGAAAAGGTAGACGCACTCAAAATTATTGCATCGTCCAAAGAAACAGGTGTGTTTATGGTTACAACCGATAAAGGCAAACAGATATTCGTTACAGGTCACCTTGAGTATGATGCAACTACACTTCGTGACGAGTATGTAAGAGATAAAAACAAGGGCATCAATATCGATATACCAAAAAATTATTTTCCAAATGACGACGATACACAAATGCCTGTGGTTACATGGCGCTCTTGTGCAAACCTTATGTTTTCCAACTGGCTCAACTATTTTGTATATCAGACAACTCCGTATGATATAGATGCTATTGAGTAAAATACAAAATTTCAGACAAACTATTGTGTGACAAAAAATTCGGAGGAATTTATGCTTGAATTAAAAAATGTTTCTTTTTCCGCCAAGGATGAAAACGGAACTAAAGATATAATTAAAAATGTCAGCTTTACAGCAAGCGAGCGCTTTGTTGCAATTACAGGGCCAAACGGCGGCGGAAAATCCACACTTGCAAAATTAATAGCAGGCGTTATAAAGCCCACATCGGGTCAAATTTTGTTTGACGGCAAGGACATAACCAATATGTCAATTACCGAAAGGGCAAACAACGGTATATCCTTTGCGCTTCAGCAGCCTGTGCGCTTTAAGGGTATAACAGTGCGCGACCTTATTATGCTTGCAGCAGGCAAGCAGATAAGCGTCAGCGAGGCATGCAACTATCTCTCTGAGGTAGGTCTTTGCGCAAGAGATTACCTCAACCGCGAGGTAAACGCAAGTTTATCGGGCGGCGAGCTTAAGAGGATAGAAATTGCAACCGTCCTTGCCCGCGGCACAAAGCTTACAGTGTTTGACGAGCCTGAGGCGGGTATTGATTTGTGGAGCTTTAACAATCTTATAAACGTATTTGAAAAAATGTACAATAGTATTAACGGCTCAATTATTATTATTTCGCATCAGGAGAGAATCCTCAACATAGCAGACAAAATAATAGTAGTTGCAGACGGAGAAATCAGCAAAATCGGCACAAAGGACGAAATTCTATCCGAGCTTTTGGGTGCGTCAACCGTTTGCAGCACACTTGCCGATAAATTGTCTTAAGGAGGTAATGCAATGGATGCAATTCAAAAACAACTGCTTGCTGCCGTAGCAGACCTTCACGAGGTGCCCGAGGGAGCTTACAACATTCGCTCCGACGGCGAAATGTATGGCAGAAATACAACGGCAAATATAGATATAGTAACCAAAACCGATGCACCTGGTATTGACATTATAATCAAGCCTGGCACAAAAAACGAAAGCGTGCACATCCCTGTACTTCTTGCAAAATCAGGCCTTAAAGAAACTGTGTACAACGACTTTTTTATAGGCGACGACTGCGACATAACAATTGTTGCAGGCTGCGGTATTCACAACTGCGGCAGCGAGGCAAGCGAGCACAGCGGTATTCACTTCTTCCACATAGGCAAAAATGCAAAGGTGCGCTATGTAGAAAAGCACTACGGCTCAGGTGACGGGAGCGGCGAGCGCATTATGAACCCTACCACTGTTGTAGAAATTGACGAGGGCGGCTATCTTAAAATGGAAACCACGCAAATTAAAGGCGTAGATTCCACAATCCGCAAAACCGAGGCAAAGCTTAAGGATAACGCAACCCTTATTATCAACGAAAAGCTTATGACACATGGCAACCAGTATGCAAAAACAGATTTCAGGGTGGACCTTGACGGCGAAAATTGCAGTGCAAATGTGGTGTCACGCTCTGTTGCAAAGGACAATTCAAAGCAGGAATTTTACTCTGCAATAAACGGCAACAACATATGCACAGGTCACACAGAATGTGATGCAATTATTATGGACAATGCGGTTGTTACTGCTATCCCCGAAATTACTGCATCAAACATAGATGCTCAGCTCATTCACGAGGCTGCAATCGGTAAAATTGCGGGCGAGCAGCTTATCAAGCTTATGACTCTCGGGCTTACCGAGCAGGAGGCGGAGGAGCAGATAGTAAACGGATTCTTGAAATAAACCAAAGAAACGGAGTGTTTTATTATGTTTTGTATTTCATGTGGAAAAAATCTTGAAAGTGAATGGAAATTCTGTCCGTTTTGCGGATGCGATATGTCAGGTATCAATGTTTCAAAAAAAGACAATTTTGATTTGCAGCAAAACAAAGATAACAGCATTTTTGATTTTTCAATTTACGACGACTTTGAACCGGAAATAGAGCCGGAGATTAAGAAAAACGAACAAACTGTTAAATCCCATAACAGTACCGGTACTTTTCCGTTCGGAAGCATAAACGGAGATTTTGGCAACAGTACTCCTGTTCCCAACAAAACAAACTTTGGCAAATTGTACAGAGTGGTTTATGACAGACAGTGCCATGTAAGAGAAGACGGGCAGATGGACGTATGTCTTGAGCGTAATAATGAACGGGAGTCTGTTTATGATAATCTTATGGATTATGTATTTGCAGATATTTCAATCGCCAAACGTACAGACAATTATTATGCTGACCCTGTAGTTGTATGGGACCTCAAACACCTTCGCTGTTATGCCTTTTCGGATGACGGCATATATTATGTAAAAGACAACGGTATATTTTTTCTTGATAATTCCGGCAAAGTTACCCCCATGGGAACGTGCGATAATATCATAAGTATTAAAATTGACGGCAATATGCTTAAAGCAAGAATATACAAGGATATGAAACAAATCGCCTGGAATGAGCACAGGGATGAATGCGGGTATATGTACGAAGCATATTATGACGTATATAGGGTAAATACAGAAATAAAAACATTTTACATATAGGGGGAAAACAATATGTTTTGTGTAAATTGCGGAAAAGAAATTAAAGAAAACTGGAAGTTTTGTCTAAATTGCGGATTTAATTTGTCTGGAATTACAGACAAAAAAGATTCAGAAGAACAACCCAAAATTGATTACAGTGGTTGGAACTTTGATGATGATTTCGAAGAAGTATCTGAAACAGCATCGCAACCGGAATCAGCAGGTATAACCAGAGTTATTCCAACCATTTCAAATTTTGAACAGATGTTTAATGCTGAGTATGAAAAGAAATCCAAGGTTGGCTATGAGGATAAAATGGATATATGTGTACGTTGGGAAGACCAAGAAGAACCTGTTCCCGATGATGTTACGGAATGTGTGTTTAATTCTATAAACATAACCAAAAAGAAAAATGTTACCGAAGATACATGGGATATATATGGCATTAAAGCATATGCTTTGGGAAGCAAAGGAATATATTTTGTTATGGGTGATGACCGTATTGTTTATATGAATGAAACGGGCAACATCAAAACACTTGCTTCTCAACCAAATATAATGAGTATGGAATGGGAAGAAGTTGACAGAACACTTAAAATCAAGGTATACAAAAGTATGACTAAGATTAAATCAAGAGAACACAGAGATGAGTGTGGATATATGTATGAAGCATGGTATGACGTGTATCAGATTTATACAGAAACCAAAACCCTGACAGTAAACTATAGTATTTTGTGATTTTAATAAAACGCTCATTTGCTTATATTTGGCAAATGAGCGTTTTGTTGTACTTTTTATGGTACACCAAAAATGATAATATTGCATTGAAGGACGTGATGCAAATGAAAAAAACATATGATGATTTTGTAATTAGTGCAGCAAAAGAATGCGCTGCAAATCTCAAACCCGAAGAAATTGAATATATAAAAACAAACATTTCGTATTCAAGTCACCATTTTTTGTATGGAATGGCACCAAAAACAAATCCGTTATTTTGAACATTATATTTTCCCGATAGCGGTACGCATATGGAGTATTGATGATTTTTGCGAGCAGGCACAGGCTGACGGGATAAGTCGCGAAATAATAAAAAGCACATATTCTTTGTGTGTGGATGTACTTAAAGAACATCATATTTTTATACCTGCCGAAATTGTATATTTTTCATTAAAAAAAACAGTTTCTCCGCATATTCGTGATGTTGCGGTAAAACATCTTATTTATTTTGCTCAGATGCATCCCGCAAAAATACGGGTTTTGCCTGATTATGTATTAAATGACAGGGAGTTTATAAAAGAAATTATAAAAAATAAAGGTTCCTTGCTTGGCTTGCTGCCTGAATATAAAAATGATTTTGAAATTGTAAAGCTTGCGGTTAAAAGCTATGCCGTTGCAATACAATATGCAGGACAAAAATTAAAAGACAATTCTGATATAGTAAAAACAGCTGTATCAAACAGCTTTGACGGAATGATTTTTAAACAGTTTGATACATATAAACAAGCATTGAGAGCATACAAAAAAATAAAAGTAACAGGTGTTTTTCATCCTGAGGAAGAGGCGCTATATAAATATTTATTCTTTTACAAAGAGAACGATTGCGACGGATGTGACTTCGGGTTGAAAAAATATCGTATAGAAAGTAAAATAAGCAAATGGCTGCTGCCAAAATATTATAAATATATAAGAAACCCCATTGTTAGCCCACTCAGAAATTGGTGGCACAGATAAAAAGGATGATTTTTATGACAAAAGCAATATGTGTATTGATTTTGTGTCGTGCGATATGTCTGATGCAAAGAAGTTTGAGTTTCTTTATGATATAGAAAAAAACAGGGATATGTTTTTTGATATATTTATGGGAAAATACCGCAGCGAAAAATCATATAATCATAAGCAATATAAAAAATGGGTTATAAATTTGCAAAATTAGTTGATTATACTTGAAATTTATATACGACAGGGGTATACTTAGTGTGACGGGAATTGAGCTCTCAATGCCTGTTACACTAAAACAATGGCGGTGATAGTATGTGTATAAAAAAGCTGTTTAACAGATTTTTTTCAAAAAAATATGAGGAAGAAGAGTTTACCGAACCCGGAGTATACAATATAGAACGGGAGCTCCCTGATGGAGTCGTTAAAAATTACACTATGATGGAACTTATGGGAAGGACAATAAGCACGCCTGAAGCGGTCTATGTTCCGGTTAAAATCACTGTTTTTGAAGACAACAGGTGGAAATTTGAATTTAACAAATTCAATGATGATGCGATGTCTTCGGAATTTGAACATTTTGTTGTAGAAAAGCAGGGCACCTTACAAGACGAACAAATTAGCATAGTTATTGATTATATTGAGTTTAATTGGGATGTGCAAGACGAGTTTTTCAGATGGATTCCTTTTGGCGAACCTAAAAAAGCCATTGTGTTTAATCCGTGGATAGAATATTTTTCAAACGGAGAACTTCGCATTCAAAAGGACTTTGCCGAGCATAATCTTTCGACGGCTGCCCGCGACTATGCTTTTTACAGTTGTGATGAGTATTATTCGTGGAATGTTTCAGACGGGTCTTATGCGGTGGTAATGTACGAAGTTCCTTCGGCAATGACGACCATCGACTCGGATGAGATCGTTAAAACCTTTGAGGTGGAAATAAACCGTGCAGTAAGGGATATCAGTTATGTCAACAAATATTATTATAAAGAACTTACCGATATGACTATCGAAATGATGTATGCAAGATACAAGCAAAATAAACAACGTACTTTGTGGAAACCGGTCAATAAAAGTATATAACGGAGGAAAATAAATGTTCAGATACAGCTTAAATGAATTGTTAAATGACAAAGAATTATGCAAAAAGGTAATTACAAAAAAATTATATCTATATGACGGCGGCGGAGTGTTTAAAGCTCTTGATTTTGAAAACAACAGTATGCGCTCTAATCACATTAAAACATTTGAGCAATTGTATAAAATTGGCGGCAAAAAGCTGTTTGATGCAATTTTGGCTGAGGGCAAAACCTGCCTTGCCGACAACCCCAATGCTGCAAAGGTTGGCGTTGTGGCAATAGAGGGAGCAGACGGATACTATCTCAAATCAAATGTAAGCGCAATAGTTGCATTTATGTCAATACTTAATGCGCTAAAGCATATCGGTGATGTAGAAGAGTTGTTTGATATGGACGATATTTATGTTGAATATGAGGATATAAAAGAAGAGATACTTGCAGACGTATCTGAGGAGGATATGGAATATATGGAAAAGCTTGACCGAATTCATAGCGGAGAACAAGACGAACAATCTGAACAGGCAGAGAGTTTTGAAGTGTATGACGAATCAGTTGCATATGATGAACAGGAGGTTTATGAGCAGAAACTGGAAGTTTGCCAGAGTGATTCCGGATACTTTTTATGTGATGCAGAAACAGGAGAAAGAGTAAGTTTTGAATGCAATAACGGTATTCAGACAGAAACTATTTCTCTTATGTACAATGTACAGCATATCGGTTATAAAGAAAAAGTGGGTACAAGTTATAATAATGGTATTGAAGAGGATGTCACCGAAGAAAGAACTTGCGGATATCGTTATCAACTTGAAAAAGACGGAAAATGGGGCTTTATAAGTGAACATTTTGCATATTTTGTATACCCTATATACAGTGATATATGTGTAACTGAAAAAGGTGATATACTTGGATATTATTTTTCGGGTGATTCAGCCATGGATATATCTGTTGCGTACCCGGCGGAATATATAGATGAAAATAATTTTTCCGAATACGATAAAACGCTTCACGATGCCGAATACAAATATGTGTGCAATGACAAATCAAAATCGTTGTATCTGTTCCGCAATCTGCCTACAGAATTTATTATTGACAGCGAAATGGATGTGTCATATTGTCACGACGGATTTTTGGTGGAAGGAATTGCGATTACCAAAAATGTGTTGTTTTCCAAGTTATTAAACAAGGGTGTATACAGATGCGTAGATAAAAATGATTCCTTCTGTGGAGGAGTTGAACAATTTTTTACTCAATGCGAAAATGGAATACTAACAATGGAATTGGCAAATTCATTTAGTGAAAAGAAAAAGCAGGCACCCGCTTCGGGGGTTTTTGCAAAACACTGTAAGATTGCTTACGACTGGGAGTCAAAAGACGGAATTGAGTATATAACCAGATTAGATGATGATATATATATTGCAAAAAAAGAGGGGTATTATGGTCTTGTGAGATATAATAGCGACAAGTGTATGATACAAGAATTTGAAACACCCTTTGCTTTTACAAAAATATGTTCTGCAATAGCGGATCCTTCCTTTGAAATTGATTATTGCTATATTGAACGCTTTGGCAAAAAAGGTGTATACAACTACAAAAAACATTGCTACACAGTTCCGTGTGAATACGAAAAGACAGCAAGAAAAGAGGACGGATTTTTGGTATGCAAATGCGGTTTTTGCGGAAAAATCGGTTTTGACAGCGAATGGATTGAGCATTTGCATCGGGAGGAATAATTTATGACTCTTAACCAGGAAGTTGAAATAATCTATTTATATATTGTTGAAGGCTTGTCTATGGAAAAAGCAGGCGAGGCAACAGGGTGGGAAACAAGTGTTGTATCTCAGACTGTGCGTGATTACGGCTTCAACGATGATGCTCATCAAAGGTCAGGCTGGCAAAGCGGCAAAGACCGCGGAAGATACGGCAGAGGAAAATCTGCCGCACGTGGTGTCAACGTTACAAGGCAGCTTATAAAGGACTTTTTGCAATGCGCCGACGAATGGGAATGGGATTTTGAATGGTACATATCCGAAATCGCAAAGGATATTGCCGAGCAAAACCGCAGCTGGCAGCAGCAACAGCAGCAACGTGCGGCGCAGCAGCAGAGAGAAAGGCAGCAGCGCTTGCAGGCAGAGCAAAATGCCAGACAAGAGCGTGAGCGCCGCGAAAGAGAGGCCCGTGAGCAACAGATACGTCAACAGGAATACGAAAGACAGAAAAAGGAACAACAAAAGAAAAATACAAATGAGTATTACCGTTTGGTTGATATTGGAAAAAAGGCACTTAAAGAAAATCGCCTCCAGCAGGCACTTGATAGTTTTTATGATGCCCGAAAGTTGTTTGATGCAGTAGAGCTTTACGCACTTATTGCCGAGGTGCTTGCAAAGTCCGGGAATGCAGATACCCATTGTCAGAGTATCGTACGGGAGCTTCGCGAATATGAAAATTGCATAAAAAGAGATAACAAAGCATTGACCGAAGAGCAACTTTTGTGGTATGCAAGGGCACTTGCCTGTGCAGGGCAATTGTCAAGTGCTGCTACAAGATATTCTATGGCGGCACATATTGAGTACGATAACAAAAATTATGTTATGGCGGATGCCATATTTAAAGAAAGCTACAACAAAACAGGAATATTTACAAACTGGGGTACGGATAAATTCTTTAAGCTTGCTTATTCAAGAAGCTGTATAGACAATATGACACCTGATGACCACCGCTTTTGTATAGATGCATATATTGAATCCAGCCGTGAAAAAGAAGGTCCCTTTTCTATAAGTATAGGCAATAAGGCATGGCATTATCTGCAGTTGGGAGAAAATCAAAAGGCGGCAAGTGAGGGTGAGAGTGCCATTGTGTTTGGCAACAACGAGCCTTATGTATATCATAATCTTGTTGAGGCGTATATGAATTTGATGCAATTTGACAAAGCATACAAAACCTTTGAAAAAATGGAAAAACTGAAAATCTCGTATCAGCCATGGAAAAAAGCCGAATGTATATACCGCGGAAACCTTTTGGGAGATGAGTCGTGGAGCAAAGCCGAGGCTTTGTACAAAAATCAGCTTGCTTTTCACGGATTTCACAGTCATTCCTGTTACAGACTTATTTGTGGATGCAAATCGGATTACGATGCCTGTGAATACGGACAACGTTTTATGACGAACGGACAAGAGGGTACGCAGATGTACAAGCAGGCGGCAAGCGCTTTTCTTGAACGTGCACGAAAATCAGGAATTCAACATTATATAAATATTGCCCTTGATTATAATCCTGATGAAAAGGCATGGGTGGAAAAACAAAAGGCACAGGAAAAACAACGTATTGAACAACTCGAAAGACAACGACTTGAAAAAGAACGTCTTGAAAGGGAAGAGCAGCGCCGCATCGAGCAAGAAAAAAGGCAACAAGAGGAAGAACAACGCCGTCTTGAGGAGGAAAAAAGGCGCAAAGAGGAAGAACAGCGCCGCCTTGAGGAGGAAAAAAGGCGCAAGGAAGAAGAACAACGGCAAATGAAGCTTGCAAAGCAAAAAGCTGAAGAAGAAATGCTTATGCTTTTGTTTTAACACAACTTATAATAATACCCATTTGTATACCAAGGTGTACAGATGGGTATTATATTTATGTAGAAAAATTATTACATAAATTCAGAATATTTCATGTTTTAAAAAAAATTACCAAAAAAGCTTGACAAATTGTGGGGTATATGCTAATATAGTAAATTGCAATTATAGCCGAATTTGGCGGAAAGTGATTGTGCAGTATCACAACAAAAGCAAATTCGGTTTACATAAAATTTATATAAAACAGAGATTTTTATGTTAAATTTTTGTTAACGATTGCGACTATTAACAGATGAGGTGAGTGATTTTATGGTACATCCTATAAGGCTTGGCAAAAACGAACGTATGTGCTACTCAAACACACAGCAAATCGTTGAAATGCCAAACTTAATTGAGGTGCAGAAAAATTCATATCAATGGTTCATCGACAAGGGACTGAAAGAGGTACTCAAAGACGTATCTCCCATTCGCGACTTTTCCGGTAACCTGGAACTTGAATTTTTGGATTATTACTTAGAGGAAGAACCTAAGTATTCAATCGAAGAGTGCAAAAGCAGAGATGCAACATACTCCAAACCGCTCAAAATTAAGGTAAGACTCCGCAATGTTGAAACTATGGAGGAAAAAGACCAGGAAATCTTTATGGGTGATTTTCCTCTTATGACAGATTCGGGTACCTTTATTATCAACGGTGCAGAGCGTGTAATTGTTAGCCAGGTTGTCCGTTCCCCGGGTATATACTACGATATGCAGCACGACAAAACAGGTAAGGAATTGCATTTTGCAACAGTTATACCTAATCGTGGTGCATGGCTCGAATATGAAACAGACTCAAACGACGTATTTTCTGTTCGTATTGACCGTAACAGAAAAATGCCTGTTACTGTTTTAATCAGAGCTCTCGGTCTTAACACCAATCCCGAAATACTCGAAATGTTTGGTTACGACCCCAAAATTAATGTAACTCTCGAAAAGGATCTTACAACAGACAGCGAAGAGGCTCTTATCGAAATATACAAAAAGCTCCGTCCGGGCGAGCCACCAACGGCAGAGAGCGCAACAACACTTATCAACAATTTGTTGTTTGATGCCAAGAGATATGACATCTCAAAGGTTGGTCGTTTTAAATTCAACAAAAAGCTTATGCTAAGTGACCGAATTAAAAATCAGGTTCTCGCAAGAGATGTTGTAGACGGCGAAACAGGCGAAATTTTGGGTAAAGCAGGCGATATGGTGTCAAAGGATATGGCGCACGCAATGGAGGTTGCGGGTGTTAATACCGTATGGCTTAAAATAGATGACAAGGAAGTAAAAGTATTTACCAACGATATGGTTGATATCAAAAACTTTATAGATTTTGATATTTCCGACCTCGAAATTACCGAGCTGGTTAAATACAGTGTGCTCCGCGAAATTCTCGATAGTACCGAGGATGAAGGCGAAATCAAAAAGCTTCTTTCACAGCGTATGGATGAGCTTGTTCCAAAGCATATTATTATAGAAGATATTTTTGCGTCAATCAACTACCACTGCAACCTTGAGTATGGTCTTGGCTCTACCGACGATATCGACCATCTTGGTAACAGAAGACTTCGCTGCGTAGGCGAGCTTTTGCAAAATCAGTTCCGCATCGGTCTTGCAAGACTCGAGAGAGTTGTAAGAGAGAGAATGACAACTCAGGACCCTGCAACTGTTACACCGCAGCTCCTTATAAACTCAAGACCTGTTGTTTCCGCAATTAAAGAATTTTTTGGTTCTTCACAGCTCTCGCAGTTTATGGATCAAAACAATCCACTTGCAGAGCTTACACATAAACGCAGACTTTCAGCTCTTGGCCCCGGCGGTTTGTCGCGAGAAAGAGCGGGCTTTGAAGTTCGAGACGTTCACCATTCTCACTATGGCAGAATGTGCCCTATCGAAACTCCTGAAGGTCCTAACATCGGTCTTATCAACTCCCTTGCAACATACGCAAGAGTTAACGAATATGGCTTTATCGAGGCAGCATACCGCAAATTTGACAAACAAAATTGCGTTGCTACCGATGAAATTGAATATATGACAGCTGACATCGAGGACAACTACAAGGTTGCCCCTGCCAGCGAAAAGCTTGACGAAAACGGCCGCTTTGTAAACGAAAAGGTTATTGTTCGTTACAGAGATGAATTCCTTGAGGTTAAACCCGAAGAGGTTGACTACGTAGACGTATCTCCTCAGCAGATTGTGTCTGTAGCTACCGCTCTTATTCCGTTCCTCGAAAACGATGACGCCGTTCGAGCACTCATGGGCTCCAACATGCAGCGTCAGGCAGTGCCGCTCCTTAAAACAGAATCTCCTGTTGTAGGTACAGGTATGGAATACAGAGCCGCAAAAGACTCAGGCGTATGCGTACTTGCAAAAGAGGACGGCGTTGTTAAAAAGGCAGCAGCAGACCAGATTGTTGTTGTAGAAGACGACGGGCTGGAGAGAGTGTACAAACTCACCAAGTTCCTCCGTTCAAACCAGAGCACATGCATCAACCAGACTCCTATCGTATCAAACGGCGAAAGAGTTAAAAAAGGCGACATCATTGCAGACGGTCCTTCAACCTGTAACGGTGAGCTTGCCCTTGGTAAAAACATTCTCATTGGCTTTATGACATGGGAAGGTTACAACTACGAGGATGCTGTTCTTATTAACGAAAGACTTGTAAAAGAAGACGTATTTACATCTATTCATATCGAAGAATACGAATGTGAAGCAAGAGATACAAAGCTTGGTGCCGAAGAAATTACAAGAGATATTTCAAACCTTGGTGAAGACGCACTCAAGGATATCGACGAAAGAGGTATCGTACGAATTGGTGCCGAGGTTCGCAGCGGTGATATCCTTGTAGGTAAGGTTACACCTAAGGGTGAAACCGAGCTCAGTGCCGAAGAAAGACTTCTCCGTGCAATTTTCGGTGAAAAGGCAAGAGACGTAAGAGATACATCTCTCCGTGTTCCTCACGGCGAGGCAGGTATTGTTGTAGATGTTAAAATATTTACAAGAGAAAACGGCGACGAGCTTCCTCCCGGAGTAAATCAGCTTGTCCGCTGCTATATCGCTCAAAAGAGAAAAATCTCTGTTGGTGATAAAATGGCGGGTCGTCATGGTAACAAGGGTGTTATTTCACGAATTCTCCCCGAAGAGGATATGCCTTTCCTTGCAGATGGTACTCCGCTTCAGATTGTGCTTAACCCTCTCGGCGTACCTTCACGTATGAACATCGGTCAGGTGCTCGAGGTGCATCTTGGTTATGCGGCAAAAGCACTGGGCTGGAAAATTGCAACCCCTGTATTTGACGGCGCAAACGAAAAAGACATTACCGAGGCTCTTATTGAGGCTGGCTTTAGTGCAGACGGCAAGAGCACACTTTACGACGGCAGAACAGGTATTGCATTTGACTCACCTGTAACTGTTGGTTATATGTACTATCTCAAGCTCCATCACCTTGTTGACGACAAAATCCATGCACGTTCAACAGGCCCATACTCACTTGTTACTCAGCAGCCTCTCGGCGGTAAAGCGCAGTTTGGTGGTCAGAGATTTGGTGAGATGGAGGTTTGGGCTCTCGAAGCATACGGCGCAGCTTATACCTTGCAGGAAATTCTTACTGTTAAGTCTGACGACGTTGTGGGCAGAGTAAAAACTTATGAGAGCATCGTTAAAGGCGAAAATGTACCTAAATCAGGTATTCCTGAGTCATTTAAGGTTCTTATTAAAGAATTGCAGAGCTTGGGCCTTGATGTTAAGGTGCTTGACGATGATGACAATGAGGTTATCATTAAAGAAGAATTTGACGATGACGATACAGATGTTAAAATGGTTAAGTACGGCGATTATGAGGAAATGGATATTTCCGATGAGCCTGCAAATGAACCAAAAGCTAATGAGGAAGACGATTTGCTTGACGAATTCTCATTCTCGCCGCTTGATGATGATGAGCCGGAAGATTCTCATTTTGAGCTTCCGCTCACACTCGATGATATTCACGGTACCGATTTGCTTGATGCAGATGTGGAATTTGTGGATCTCGACGAAGACCTTGACAGCTTAAGCAGCAGTATAGACTCATTCGACGACTTGCTCGGCGACGATAATTAAAGGAGGGGGATAATATGTCAGAATTTAATGGTTTTGCATCAATAAAAATTGGTTTGTCCTCTCCTGAAAAAATCAGAGAGTGGTCATACGGCGAGGTTAAAAAGCCCGAAACAATTAACTACCGCACACTCAAGCCCGAAAGAGACGGACTTTTTTGCGAAAAGATTTTTGGACCTACAAAGGACTGGGAGTGCTACTGCGGTAAATACAAACGCAACAGATACAAAGGTATTGTGTGCGACCGATGCGGAGTAGAGGTTACCCGCGCAAAGGTTCGAAGAGAAAGAATGGGACACATTGAGCTTGCAGCCCCTGTGTCACACATCTGGTACTTTAAGGGCATACCTTCAAGACTTGGACTTATGCTTGATATGAGCCCGAGAATACTCGAAAAAATATTGTATTTTGCAGCATACGTTGTAACCGACCCGGGTTCATCCGGTCTTGCTTACAAAACTGTTCTTACCGAAAAAGAGTACAGAGATAACATCGACAAATATGGTATCAATGCATTTTCGGCAGGTATGGGTGCAGAATCAATCAAAAAATTGCTTATGGACATCGACCTTAATGAGCTTGCAGCAGAGCTCAAAGCAGAGCTTGACGATTCACAGGGTCAAAAAAAGGTTCGTATAGCAAAAAGACTTGAGGTTGTAGAGGCATTTAGAATGTCAGGCAACAAGCCCGAATGGATGATAATGGATGTTATTCCTGTTATCCCGCCCGAAATCAGACCTATGGTTCAGCTTGACGGCGGCAGATTTGCCACATCCGACCTTAACGACCTTTACAGAAGAGTTATCAACAGAAACAATCGACTTAAAAGACTTTTGGAGCTTGAAGCACCTGATATCATTGTTCGCAATGAAAAGAGAATGCTTCAGGAAGCAGTAGACGCACTTATAGACAACGGCCGCAGAGGCAGAGCCGTTACAGGCCCAGGAAACAGACCTCTTAAATCTCTTTCCGATATGCTCAAGGGTAAGCAGGGTCGCTTCCGTCAGAACCTCCTTGGTAAACGTGTTGACTATTCGGGACGTTCAGTTATCGTTGTAGGCCCTGACCTTAAAATTTATCAGTGCGGTCTGCCAAAAGAAATGGCACTTGAGTTGTTTAAACCATTTGTAATGCACAAGCTGGTAGAAGACGGCATTTGCCACAACGTTAAGAGCGCAAAACGTATGGTGGAAAGAGTAAAAACAGAGGTATGGGATGTACTGGAGGATGTTATCAAAGAGCATCCTGTATTCCT
Source organism: Clostridia bacterium (assembly GCA_045633845.1). Taxonomy (GTDB): domain Bacteria; phylum Bacillota; class Clostridia; order UMGS1810; family UMGS1810; genus RGIG4708. The sequence continues at coordinate 7,669 of JAZQZC010000012.1, read as the reverse complement.
CAACCGTGCTCCTACACTTCACCGACTTGGTATTCAGGCGTTTGAGCCAATCCTTGTAGAGGGCAGAGCTATCAGACTTCATCCGCTTGTATGTACAGCGTTTAACGCTGACTTTGACGGTGACCAGATGGCTGTTCACGTACCTCTTTCACCTGAGGCTCAGGCAGAGGCACGCCTCCTTATGCTTTCTGCAAACAACCTGTTAAAGCCACAGGATGGTAAAACTGTTACTGTTCCTACACAGGATATGGTACTCGGTTCCTACTATCTTACAATCCTCAAACCAAAGGAAGTTAAGATTACAGACCCGGGTGACACAGGCTTTGAGGTTGGAGATGTTGTATGTTATCTTTCCAATCAGGAATTTAACAAAAACAGTAAAAAGGCAATAGCAAAAGGCCCATCACTGCTCGAAATGAACAGAGAGCTCGAAGCACAGGGCAAAAAGGTTGCCCAGTTTACCGAAGAGGGCTGCTTTGCGGGTGAAGCAGGCGAAGCAAAATACTTTACAAGCTTTGACGAAGCTCTTATGGCATACGACAGCGGAGCACTCGGCCTTCACGCACCAATCAAGGTACGCAACACAGTTGAGGTTAACGGCGAAAAAATAACCGGCATTATAGACGCAACTGTTGGTAAAATTATATTTAACGAAGATATCCCGCAGGATATCGGACTTGTTGACCGCAGCAAAGAAGGTCACCTTGTTCTCGAGGTTGGTATGAACTTTGTTGCAGACAAAAAAGGTCTGGGTAAAATATTTGATACCTGTATCAAGGCACATGGAACACACGGAACTGCAGATGTACTTGACAAAATCAAGGCTCTCGGTTACAAGTTCTCAACAAAGGGTGCTCTTACAATCAGCGTAAACGATATGATTATCCCTGATGCAAAAGCAGCAATTCTTGAGCAGGCACAGAAAAAGGTTGACAAAATTGCTATGCTCTTTAAGCGCGGTGCTATTACAGACGAAGAAAGATACGAGCATGTTATCGCTGCCTGGAACGAAGCAGTAAATGATATATCCGATGCTCTTATCGACGGACTTGATCAGTACAATCCTATATATATGATGGCTACCTCGGGTGCCCGTGGTAGTAAAGACCAGATTAAACAGCTTGCCGGTATGCGTGGTCTTATGGCTGATACATCAGGTAAGGCTATCGAAATTCCTATCAAGGCTAACTTCCGTGAGGGTCTTAACGTTCTTGAGTACTTTATTTCAACACACGGTGCACGTAAAGGTCTTGCCGATACAGCGCTGCGTACAGCCGACTCCGGTTACCTTACACGCCGACTTGTTGATGTATCACAGGATGTTATTATCCGTGAGCTTGATTGCGGAACCGAGGACTATATTGTTGCAAAAGCAATTACAGACGGCAAGGAAGTTATCGAATCGTTCAGAGACAGACTTGTTGGCAGAACCTCAAGAGAGGATATTGTTCATCCTGAAACAGGTGAAATTGTTATCTATGCAGGTCAGCTTATGAGCGAAGAGGATGCAAACAGGGTTGTTGCTGCAGGCGTAACCAGCGCAAAAATCCGCAGCATACTCACTTGTCAGGCTCGAATTGGTGTTTGTGCAAAATGTTACGGCTCCAACCTTTCAACAGGCAAGCTTGTTGATGTTGGTGAAGCAGTTGGTATCATTGCTGCACAGTCTATCGGTGAACCTGGTACACAGCTTACTATGAGAACATTCCATACAGGTGGTGTTGCCGGTGACGATATCACTCAGGGTCTGCCTAGAGTTGAAGAATTGTTTGAAGCACGTAAGCCTAAGGGTGTTGCAATTATTGCCGAACAGGCAGGTAATGCTAAAATAGAAGAAACCAAAAAGAAGAGAGAGGTTGTTATTACAGACGCCGACGGCGCAACACACAACTACCTCATTCCATATGGCTCACGTATCAAAATTGCAGACGGAACTGACGTTGTAAAAGGTCAGGAGCTTACAGAGGGTTCAATTTATCCGCAGGATCTTCTCCGCGTAATGGGTACAATGGACGATACCGGTATCAAGGCTGTTATCGATTATCTCATTCAGGAAGTACAGAGAGTTTACAGACTCCAGGGTATCGATATCAACGACAAGCATATCGAAGTTATTGTACGTCAGATGATACGTAAGGTTAAGGTTGAAGAACAGGGCAGCTCAAATCTTCTCCTCGGCTCGGTAATAGACAAAGCAGAATTCTACGATGCTTGCAAAAAAGCAAAAGAAGCAGGCGGCGAAGAGCCTAAATGCAGCAGAGTACTTCTTGGTATTACCAAAACTGCTCTTGCAACAGATTCGTTCCTTTCGGCAGCATCCTTCCAGGAAACAACAAGAGTTCTTACAGATGCCGCTATCAAAGGAAAGAAGGATCCGCTTGTTGGTCTTAAAGAAAATGTTATTATCGGTAAGCTTATACCTGCAGGTACAGGTCTTTCAACCTATCACGATGTTGATGTGGTTACACCAATAATTTCATCTTCCGACAGTGCAAACTAAATTAATCAAAGCAGCAAAGCGAAATTTCGCTTTGCTGCTTTTTTCAGTTGGCGTTTTGGCAGGTGACAGATGGGGGAAGTTCCTTTGCAAAAGGTGCGTCCCCCCCATCTGTCACCTGTAAAGTAGCTAAAATGTATATGACAAATGAGGACACACGTTCTTCGTGACGAATGTCCCAATTTGTCATAAAATCAAAATTTAATAATATAAGAGAAATGCTACAATCCGCAAACTGCGTTCAAAAAACTTAACAAACTGTAATTTTTTCATTTGACGTTTTGTTGGCACACGCAATAGCCGTCGAAATTTTTTCGCCGTGATTGCGCTAAAATGCCGAAATCTGTCGGGAACTTATCTTGTTTTCGGCATTTTACCTGCCAAAACGCCACCTGAAAAAAACAGTTTGTAAAGCTTTTATCAAGGCAGTATTCGGATTGCATCATTTCTTAAAAAGCGCTCACTTCAAGGCAAAATCGGGGCAAAACAGAGTCTGCATATGATATGGTTTTTTACAAGTTGTTTTTTGTGACATCTTTTTTTGCGGTAAAATTTCAAAAATAAAATAAGTTCCCTACCATTTTGAAATTTTAGCGCAACGAGCGAAAAAATTTGAGCGATTTTGCGCGTGCCGCAAAAAAATATGGCACAAAAATTACAGATTGTTAAACCACTTATCATCCGCAGACGGCGTTTGCACAGATTTTGCCATCGTTCAAAAACCGTTATTTAATTTATAAGAATTTGTGTAAAAAATGCTTGACAAACAACAATATTTGTTATATAATTTACTGGTATTATGTTCGGATGGTGGGATATTTGCGCCCTTTTTTGGCGTGTTTTCCATCACGCAAAAGTGCTTGAACAATACAAAGGAGGACTAAAATTGCTTGAAGGGGTCACTTCAGACAGTTTGATTGTCGGACTGCGCAGAAGTGTAAAAGCTATCGAAAAAGGCGAGGCAGCAAAAGCTATTGTTGCAACCGATATAGCACCTGCTATTTTTGATGATTTTACAATGCTCTGCATACGTAATGACATACCGTTTGAAACGGTGGAGTCAAAATCTGCTTTGGGTAAGGCGTGCCGCATAGATGTTGATGCATCGGTTGTGGTAGTCAAAAAGCAGAAGTAATGCAATTAAAATGCTGCTAATAGCAGTTTTTTAATATATTATATGCAGGAGGTGAAATGAATTGCCTACATTTAACCAGTTAGTCAGAAAAGGAAGACAGTCTTCTGACAAAAAGTCTACAGCACCTGCACTCCAGTTCGGTTTTAACTCTCTTCACAAGAGAACTACAGACCAGAGCTCACCTCAAAAAAGAGGCGTTTGCACAGCTGTTAAGACTATGACACCTAAAAAGCCTAACTCAGCGCTTAGAAAAATGGCCAGAGTAAGACTTACAAACGGAATCGAAGTTTCGGCTTATATTCCGGGTATCGGTCACAATCTTCAGGAGCATAGTGTTGTTCTTATCAGAGGAGGAAGAGTTAAAGACCTCCCTGGTGTAAGATATCACATTATTCGTGGAGCTTTGGACGCATCAGGTGTTGCTAACAGAAAGCAGTCAAGATCTAAATACGGTGCTAAATCCAAATAATCGTATTAAGTAAGCTGCAAAACAAAAGTAAGCATATCCGGTTTTGTTGGATACTTACTGCAAAAGGTAAGTAGTGCGACAATACGGAATTAATATATATATTAAATTCTTGTATTTTGCACTGACAAGCACATTGATTGCTTGAGTACCTATGAAATCATTATATTATGAAGGAGGGAAGACAAAGTGCCACGTAAAGGTTTTATTGCAAAAAGAGAAGTATTGCCTGATCCGCTCTACAATAATGTAGTTGTTACAAAACTCATCAACAACATTATGCTCGACGGTAAAAAAGGCGTTGCTCAGAATATCGTATACGGTGCATTTGAGATTGTTGCTGAAAAAACAGGTAAGGATGCTTTAGAGGTGTTCCTCGAGGCTATGGAAAACATTATGCCTGTTCTTGAAGTAAAGGCTAGAAGAGTTGGTGGTGCTACTTATCAGGTGCCGATTGAAGTTCGCCCTGAAAGAAGACAGACACTCGGTCTCAGATGGCTCACAATCTATTCACGCGCAAGAAGTGAAAGAACTATGAAAGAAAGACTTGCAAACGAAATCATGGATGCTACAAACAATGTTGGTGCTTCTATCAAAAAGAAAGAAGAAACACACAAAATGGCAGAAGCAAACAAAGCATTCTCACACTATCGTTGGTAAGCATATTTTCGGTAATTTTACAGAAAATATCAGTTGCGTGCTAAAAGCCGCATAAATTTTAATAAACTTTTCATTACTACTGAAAGGAGGAAGTTATTAAAAATGGCTAGACAAATTTCTTTACAGAATACCAGAAATATCGGTATTATGGCTCATATCGACGCAGGTAAGACCACTACTACCGAAAGAATATTATACTATACCGGCCGTATTCACAAAATGGGTGAAACTCACGACGGCGCAGGTACAATGGACTGGATGGCTCAGGAACAGGAACGTGGTATCACAATCACATCTGCTGCTACCACATGCTTCTGGGAAGGCTCTACACCTAACAAATATCCAAAAACCAGAATCAACATCATCGATACACCGGGACACGTTGACTTTACAGTTGAGGTTCAGAGATCACTCCGTGTACTCGACGGCTCTGTAACAGTTATGTGTGCTAAGGGTGGTGTTGAACCACAGTCCGAAACAGTTTGGAGACAGGCTGATGACTACAAAGTACCAAGAATGATATACGTTAACAAAATGGATATCATGGGTGCAGATTTTTACAATGTTGTAAACATGGTTCACGAACGTTTGCATGCAAACGGCGTGCCGATTCAGCTTCCTATAGGCGCTGAGGACACTTTCAGAGGTATCATCGACCTTATCGAAATGAAAGCTGAAATCTACTACGACGAAATGGGTAAAGACTACAGACAGGAAGAAATTCCTGCTGATATGCTTGACAAAGCAGAAGAATTCAGAGCTCAGATGATTGAAGCTATTGCTGAAACAGACGAAGATTTGATGGAAAAATTCTTCAACGAAGAAGAAATAACTCCTGCAGAACTCCGCAAAGCTCTGAGAAAAGCTACCATCAACAACGAAATCGTTCCTATGCTCTGCGGTACTTCATACCGTAACAAAGGTGTTCAGCTTCTTCTTGATGCTATCGTTGAATATATGCCTGCTCCTACAGATGTAGAAAACATCAAGGGTGTTATTCCGGGCACAGAAGAGGAGGATGAAAGACCTTCAACAGACGATGCTCCGTTTGCTGCTCTTGCATTTAAAATTGCAACAGACCCATTCGTTGGTAAAATTTGCTTCTTCAGAGTATATTCGGGTTCTATCGAAGCAGGCTCATATGTACTCAATGCATGCAAAAACAACAAAGAAAGACTTGGACGTATCCTTCAGATGCACTCCAACCACAGAGAAGATATCGATGTAGTTTACTCAGGTGATATCGCTGCTGCAGTTGGTCTTAAGAATACACCAACAGGTGATACTCTTTGTGTCGAAAAACATCCTATTATTCTTGAATCTATGGAATTCCCTGAACCGGTTATCAGAGTTGCCATCGAACCTAAGACCAAAGCAGGTCAGGAGAAGATGGGTATTGCTCTTGCTAAGCTTGCCGAAGAGGATCCTACATTCAAGACATACACAGATGAAGAAACAGGCCAGACAATTATCGCAGGTATGGGTGAGCTTCACCTTGAAATCATTGTAGACAGATTGCTCCGCGAATTTAAAGTGGAAGCAGACGTTGGTGCTCCTCAGGTATCATACCGTGAAGCTATCAGAAAAGCTGTTGACGTTGATCACAAATATGCTCGTCAGTCCGGTGGTAAAGGTCAGTACGGTCATGTTAAAATTAAAATGGAACCACTCGAGGAAGGCAAGGGTTACGAGTTTGTTAACGCTATTGTCGGCGGTGCTGTTCCAAAGGAATATATCCCTGCAGTAGATGCAGGTATTCAGGGTGCTATGCAGAATGGTATTCTTGCAGGCTACAATGTTGTTGACGTTAAGGTTACACTTTACGATGGTTCTTACCACGAGGTTGACTCATCCGAAATGGCATTTAAAATTGCTGCATCTATGGCATTCAAAGATGGTATGGCAAAAGCTGATCCTGTTATCAAAGAACCTATTATGCTTGTTAACGTAATTGTTCCTGATGATTACCTCGGTTTTGTAATCGGTGACCTTTCTTCAAGACGTGGTCTCGTTAAAAACCAGGAGGTTAGATCAGGCGGTGTTACACAGGTAACAGCAGATGTTCCGCTTTCCGAAATGTTTGGATATGCTACCGACCTTCGTTCAGGTACACAGGGCCGTGGTCAGTACACAATGGAGCCTTCACACTACAGCGAAGTTCCAAAGAATATTATGGACGGAATTATCAGTTCTAAAAATAATTAACAAATATAGTTGATTTTTAATTAAATTTATAGTAAAATTTATTTATAAGATTTTTTTAGGAGGAAATAATAATGGCAAAAGCTAAATTTGAAAGAACCAAGCCACACGTTAACATTGGTACTATCGGCCACGTTGACCATGGTAAAACTACTCTTACCGCTGCTATAACAAAAGTTTTGGCACTTGACGGTAAAGCACAGTTCGAAGCTTACGATCAGATCGATAAAGCTCCGGAAGAAAGAGAAAGAGGTATAACTATCTCTACAGCTCACGTTGAATACGAAACAGAAGCAAGACACTATGCACACGTTGACTGCCCTGGACATGCTGACTATGTTAAAAACATGATCACAGGTGCTGCTCAGATGGATGGTGCTATCCTCGTTGTTTCTTCTGCTGACGGTCCAATGCCTCAGACAAAAGAACACATCCTTCTTGCAAGACAGGTTGGTGTTCCTTACATCGTAGTATTTATGAACAAGGTTGACCAGGTAGACGACGAAGAGCTTCTCGAACTCGTTGAAATGGAAATCAGAGACCTTCTTACAGAATATGACTTCCCGGGCGACGATACACCTATCGTTTGCGGTTCAGGTCTCCAGGTTCTCGAATCTACTTCTACAGATGCTTCTGCTCCTGAATACAAATGTATCTTAGACCTTATGGATGCTGTTGACAGCTACATCCCCACACCTGAAAGAAAGTC
>JAZQZC010000011.1:0-4101 GCA_045633845.1 Clostridia bacterium | reverse complement strand
TCTGCCACAGGCAGCGCTCGGCAACGTCCCCTTCGGGAACCCTCAGGTCGTTGGCACATTCAGCCCCAAAAATGCAAAAAACAAGCACCTGCCTATCGGCAAGTGCTTTTGTTTTTTGGTTGCGGGGGCCGGATTTGAACCAACGACCTTCGGGTTATGAGCCCGACGAGCTACCAGACTGCTCCACCCCGCGATACAGATATTAAATTGTGTGAGTGCTTTGAGTGGTGCCGGAGACCGGAATCGAACCGGTACGAAGGGTTAACTTCGCAGGATTTTAAGTCCTGTGCGTCTGCCTGTTCCGCCACTCCGGCGTGCTCATCGTACTTATCTATATTACCACTATTGTTTGCGTTTGTCAAGAGTTTTTTTAATAAATATGCAAATTAATAGCCGCTGCCGCCTTTTCTGCCTGTTCCTCTTTTGGATTCCATATTTCGTTTGATGTCGTGCATCTTTTCGTCACTGGACTGCTTAAACTTGTTGAGCATATCGTCAAAGGACATAGCATCTTTTCTTTCACTGCCCCAGGTAAACTCTGCAGGCGCGCCTACAAGACCTGTGCTTGCAGGACGTTCACGGCGTTCTCTCTTTTTTTGCTTGGGTGCAACGGCACAATCTTTGAGTGCCTGCTTTATGGAAAGGCTGATTTTTCCGCCATCATTGGGAAGCACCTTTACCTCTACCTCATCGCCGATTTTAACGTGGTCATTAATATCCTTTACATAATAGTTTGAAATTTCCGAAATATGTACTAGTCCGCTTCCTCCGCATTCAAGCTCAACAAAAGCGCCAAAATTTGTAATTCCCGTAACTTTTCCTTTAAGTATTTTTCCAGCCTCAATCTGCATTGTCAAAATTGCCCCCTAAAATTTATCACTGATTGTCATTGTAATTTTTAAAAAACTTTTCGTCAGACTTAACCAAGCCCAATGTATCACGAGCAATTTGTTCAACTGCCTCCTGAGACGAATACACATCCTCGGTGTTGTCAAGCTCTTTTTTGTATTGTTCCTGTTCGTCGAGCTTTTGCTCCAGGTCGGCTATGCGTTTTTCGTATGCTGCAATATCGCTTTTAAAATCAACATATACCTTTACAGCAACAAACAAAACAATTACCATAAATACAATTGTAAATATTCTTTTGCTTTTTTTTGATTTCACAATCTCACTCCCCGTCACACTAACATTATATAATAGCCCAAAAAAATTGTAAAGGGGATAATTGTTAAATTTTGATTTCAATTTTTGCTGATTTTACGCTTTATATGGGGTATTTTAAATTTGAATTTGCAAAATTTGATGTGTACAATAAAAAGCAACCGTGATTTTATTTTGTACCCAAAGCTTTTTATCGGTAAACTAATTATATGCAAAATTTTTGAAGGTATGCATAAAACCTTTAAAATCATTAAAAAACAAAAATGAATACATTTAACAACAAAGCTTGCAAATCGGAGCATTCGCTTGCTCAAAAAAAGGGTGTACACGCATACTCCTGCGCAAAGTCCCACAAACTCATACCACCGCAGCTCGCCGCTGTTTGAAATATACACCGCCATATAAACAACAACGGCGCACGCTATCCAGAAAGCCACATCATATATTGCATAGAGCGCATTACTCAACTTGTAATTTTTTCGTACGGCACGCAAAATATCAAATAAAAACCCACACATCAGCCCCGCAATGACACATACTGCAAGGGCAGTAAGCTGCTGCAGCTTGTATATTTCCATTATTTAAGCAGCTTGCTCCAAAAGCCCGATTTGCCTTTGCGTCCGTAGTTGTCGTGGTATACTATTGAGTCGATGTCACCTGTAATGGATGTTTCGCCGTTTTCTATGCTCAGCTTGCTTATGTGCATATTGTGCCCGTCTATAATCACCACACCGCAAAGAGTGTAAAGTATAATGTGCTCCTCGTTGAAGCTTTCTATATCCTCTACTCCCGATATGCTTATTTTTTTGCGGTTTTCCATTATTATGTTTTGTATAATATCTGCTTTTGCCGTTTTTCCTGTTTGCTTTGTTTCCATAAAAAACCTCCATACAATGCAGTTACTACATAATATGGAGGTTTTGTTTAAATTATTACAGAATACATATTTTGCGCATCGCCCTTGAGTGCGTGCTCGGTAACAATTTCTACTTTTACTTTAAGCGTTTTTTCGCCAAAGGTTATTTCGATAATATCACCCTCCTTAATATTAACAGAGGGCTTTGCCACCTTGCCGTTAACAGCGACCTTGCCCTGCTCGCAAGCCTCGCAGGCAACGGTGCGGCGTTTTATAAGTCGTGATACCTTTAAATATTTGTCAAGTCGCATTATGTTACTCCTTTATCAGTTTGTATTTTTTGAGTATTGGCAGCAACGTTTGTGATTTTGGCAGCATTTTTACATCGCTTTCGCTTATTGCTCCTACTATAAACAAAACTGCAAAATAGCATATTCCGCCGCAGCCGATTGCTGCTATTGTGGCAAGTGTGTTGCCAAGCGCCGATGCAAGGTTATAAACCGCAAGCACCACAGCCGCCATTGCAATTACCGCTATAAGCGGTTTTAACACAAGTGATACAAAATTGTATTTTATGTGCATAATCTTTTTTATGGAAACAAGGTTGAGCACAAGTATTACAAAATAGCAAAGAATTGTGCCGATAGGCGCACCTGCAATATTGATGCTCGGGTGACCTACAAGGTAGTAGTTTACAATGATTTTTACAATGCCGCCTGCAACCATATGAACAACAGGCGTTACTGCGTGTCCTGTTGCCTGAAGAATTGCATTGGTAAGGCTTACAAGCGACACAAATACAATTGCATAGCCCAGTATCGAAAGGGTAGATTCTGCGGTGGTTGAGTGGAACACAAGCTGAAGAATGGGCCCTGCCATAATTGCCATACCTACGGCACAGGGTGCAGTAAGGAGTATTGTAATTTTGAGGCTGCCCGATGTTGCTTCTTGCGCTCTGTGGGTGTTTTTTACTGCAAATGCCGATGCAATTGTAGGCACAATGCTTATGCTTATTGCGGTAATAAGTGTGGGCACAAGGTTAAACATTGTTATTGATTTGCCTGTGTATGCGCCCCAAAGTGCATTTGCCGCATCATAGCCAAAGCCTGCCGCTTGCTGGAGCCTGCGCATAATCATTGCAGCATCTATAATAGAAGTAAGCGAAAATACCGATGCTCCTATTGTAATTGGTATTGCAATTTTTACAAGATTTTTGAGTATTGTAAAGTTGCTTTTTGAGCAGGTGTCTGATTTTGAACAGGGGAGAATTTTCTTTTTGTTTTTAAGGTGGATAACAGCAAGAGAAGCAAGAGCTAAAAATCCGCCTGCCGAAACGCCGAACACTGCTCCTGCGGACGCCATTTCTATCCCCTGTGAAATAAACAGCATTGCCAGCCCGTAGCCAAAAACAAGCTTGCCCAGTGCTTCGCACACTTCGCTTATTGCAGTTGGCAGCATATTTTGCTGACCCTGAAAATAACCTCGGTAAACACTCATAATTGCAACAAAAAGTATTGCGGGCGAAAGTGCTTTTATTCCGTTTGCCGCATTGGGGCTTGCCATAAGGCTTGCACAAGCCTCTGCCCCAAAAAACAAAAATGCAAAGCCTGCAATGCCCATAATTGCAAGCAGGCGGTAGCTTACTGCAAAAATTTTGTGAGCCTCTAAATTGTTGCCCTTTGCTTTTGCCTCTGCAACCATTTTTGATATGGCAACAGGCATACCTGCGGTGGCTATTATAAACAGCCAGTTGTACACTGTGTATGCAGTGCCAAAGTATCCCATGCCCTCGTCGCCCAAAAGGTAATTGAGAGGTATTTTGAATATTGCACCAATAACTTTTACGAGGATGTTTGCTATCATAAGTATGAGAGCGCCCTCAACAAAGCTTTGTGATTTTTTATGTGACATTTATAAATCTCCTTTATGTATCAATTTACAACTAAGATAGATTTTATAAAGGCATAATTTAATAATACGAACCGAAATGATGCAATCTGCATACTTAAGTTCAAAAGACTTAACAAACTGTAATTTTTCCATTCGGTGCTTTGTTGGCACGCGCAAAGCCGTCGAAATTTTTT
>JAZQZC010000010.1:0-118367 GCA_045633845.1 Clostridia bacterium | reverse complement strand
ACTGTGGCAATACACTCCTTCGAATAGTCAAAGCTATAAATTGTTATAAAAAGTCCACAGTGTTTTATTGATTATATCATAAAGGTTTAAAAGAAAGGAGAGTATTGATATATTTAGGACTAAATATATCATACAAGAATTATTATGTTTAAAAAATTTAAGGAATTTGCTTTTAAAGGCAACGTTATTGATATGGCTGTCGGTGTTATTATCGGTTCGGCATTCGGCAAAATTGTTACATCATTGGTAAATGATGTTATAATGCCGATTTTTGGTCATATTACTGCGGGAATGAAATTTACCGACCTTAAAATTCAGCTTGGAACCGAAGAGGGATCTGCAATTATGTACGGTAATTTTATTCAGAATATCGTTGACTTTTTGATTATAGCGGTTTCTATTTTTGCATTTATAACAATAATCAACAGTGCAAAAGAAAGATTAATAAAAAATCAGGAAGAAGCCCCCGACCCTGAAGAACCAAAAATTTCGGATACAGACAAATTACTTGCCGAAATAAGAGATTTGCTCAAAAAGGACTAATAAAAAAACCATCCTTGCGGATGGTTTTTTTATTGAGCCATTGCAAAATATAACAAAACAAGTATACCTAAAACAATTCGATAATAACCAAAAAATTTAAAATTATGTTTTCGGACATAATTTACAAGAAATTTGACAGATGCCAGCGATACAGCGTATGCAATTACCATACCCGTAAGCAAAACAAGCCACTCTGATGATGACATTACATATTCATTGGTAACTATTTTAAGAAAACTCACTCCAAACATAACCGGAATTGCAAGAAAAAACGAAAACTCTGCAGCCAGCCCTCTTGAACAGCCAAGAATCATAGCACCAAGAATTGTAGCACCCGACCTTGAGGTTCCGGGAATAATGGATAACACCTGAAATAAGCCGATAAACAATGCTGTTTTGTATGTCATATCATTCATATCACTAATCTTGTCGTCTTTATTTTTACGTTCAATAAACAAAAAAGCAATGCCGTATATTATAAGCATTGCGCTTACAACAATGGATGTTGAAACAGAGTCCATCAAATCATTAAGAGCCAAACCTAATACCGCTGCAGGAAGGCAGGCAACAATAACCTTAAACCACATTTGCCAGGTGTCAGATTTTTGCTGCTTTGTTTTTGAAGGTGAAAACGGATTGAGCTTTTTAAAATACAAAGTAGCAATAGCAAGTATGGCACCAAGCTGTATAACATACAAATAAATTTGTGAATTTAAAAAGCTGTCGCCAACATTCATAAATTCATTTACAAGAATCATATGCCCGGTACTGCTTATAGGAAGCCATTCTGTTATTCCCTCAACAATACCAAGTATAATTGATTTTATAATTTCTATCATAGCATTTCCTCCTGGATATCTACACGATTATGTATTTTACCTTCAAAATACATTTTAATATTGTTTGCAATTTCATTGATGCATCTTACTCTTGATTCATAACTTCCCCAAGCCATATGAGGCGTAAGACAAACATTGTCAAAATTAAGAATATCTGCAAACGGATGGTCTTTTGACATTGGTTCAACAGAATATACATCGCTTCCCATACCTGCAATTTTTTTGTTTAATATGGCTTGTGCAACTGCATTTTCATCCCATACGGCACCTCTTGCTGCATTTACAATTACAGCATCTTTTTTCATTAAAGCAATCATATCACTGTTAATAATATTTTTTGTATGCTCCGACAACGGAAGATGAATAGTAATTATGTCCGATGTGCCCATCAGCTCGTCAAGCTCAACACAAGTATAATCATCTATTTTGTTGCGTTTGTACACAATAACCTTGCAACCGAATGCCTTTGCAACATTTGCTACCTGACCGCCTATATTACCCGCACCGATAACACCCCAGGTTTTTCCATACAATTCGTGATACACAGGAGTTAATTTGTTTTGTACGCCTCCATTGGTATATGATAAATCTTTTACGCATTTGTCATATTCGGGTAAGTGATTAATAAGCGAAAGAACCATCGAAACAGTTACCTGCGAAACGCAGTGCGTTGAATATCCCACAACATTGCACACAGCAATGCCGTTATTTTTGCAATACTCAACATCAATGTTATCATAACCGGTTGCCGCAACGCAAATCAGTTTTAAATTTTTGCATCCGTGCAAATTTGATTTGTTTAATTTGATTTTATTTAAAACAATAACATCACTGTACTCTATCCTTTGCTCAATTTGCTCAGGTGATGACATTCCAAAAACCTCAACTTTTCCAAATTGTTCAAAGCAATCAAAGGTTATATCGGTTCCAAGAGTTAAAGCATCAAGAATTGTTATTTTCATATATATGTACCACCTTTACACTTTATATATTAATTATACAATATTGTATCATATTTTGCAATTAAAAAATACTTAACTTGACAGTTTTCAACTAATAATTTATAATTAATAATAATAAATACAGAAAGGAAAGCTTTTATGGAAAATCGTGAAAAATTAAGCAGCAGATTGGGATTTATACTTATCAGTGCCGGCTGCGCAATAGGCATTGGCAATGTATGGAAGTTTCCTTATCTTGCAGGTCAGTATGGTGGTGGTATATTTGTACTTATATACCTCCTATTTTTGTTGTTTATGGGCGTACCCGCCATGACAATGGAATTTGCTCTGGGTAGAGCAAGTCAAAAAAGTCCGGTAAAATTGTTTAGTACTTTGGAAAAGCCGGGGCAAAAGTGGCACATTCATGGATATGTGTGCCTCGCAGCAAATTATTTGCTTATGATGTTTTACTCTATGGTATCGGGTTGGATGCTCAAATACTTTGTGGACATGACAGGCGGCAAATTTGAAGAATTGAGTGCTGAGGGAATTGGCAATGCATTTAATATGATGTTGACACAACCCATCGAAATGATAATTTATACAGGAATTATTGTAGTATTAGGCTTTTTCATATGCTCACGCGGTGTAGTTAAAGGATTGGAAAAAATCACAAAAATCATGATGGTTGCATTGCTTGCAATAATGATCGTACTTGCTGCAAACAGTATGTTTCTTGATGGCGCAAAAGAAGGTCTTTCGTTCTATCTAAAACCAAATCTTGCAAATATTGAATCTTCCGGCGGTATATTTAATGTAATTGTTGCCGCAATGAATCAGGCATTCTTTACATTAAGTATCGGTATTGGCTCTATGGCTATATTCGGCAGCTATCTCAACAAAGACAGAAGTTTGCTTGGTGAGTCAATAACCATTGCTCTTTTGGATACATTTGTTGCAATTTCATCAGGCCTTATTATATTCCCTGCGTGCTTCTCATATAATGTAGCACCCGACAGTGGACCAGGCCTTATATTTGTTACTTTGCCAAACATATTTAACAATCTTCCGTTGGGACGCTTCTGGGGCAGCTTGTTTTTTGTATTTTTAACTTTTGCAGCATTTTCAACTATACTTGCAGTTTTTGAAAATATAATTTCATGCTTTATGGAGCTTACAGGTCTTAGCAGAAAGAAAACTTGTTTAATTAACGGCATAATGTTATTTATTTTGTCGATACCATGTATTCTTGGTTTTAACGTATGGTCAGGATTTATGCCCCTTGGCGAAGGCACTAACATTATGGATCTCGAAGATTTTATTGTAAGTAATGTTGCATTGCCTATTGGTGCATTGGTATTTATTTTATTCAGCGTTACAAGATACGGCTTTGGATGGAATAATTTTGTTGAAGAAGCAAACCAGGGTAAGGGCTTAAAAGTGAAAAAATGGATGCGCGGATATATGACATTTGTTCTTCCTGCAATAGTACTTGCACTGTTTATTATTGGTATAGTACAAAAATTCTTTATTTAGTAAAATTAAAAAATGCAGAACGAAATATATTTCGTTCTGCATTTTTTGCTTGTTGTGTAACATAGTACACTTTTTATTATTGTTGCTTAGCCTTAGCTATAATTCTTTCTGCTATGTTGTGAGGAGCCTCTTCGTAACCAGTGATATCATATACAAATGAGCCTCTGCCGTTTGACATTGCTTTAAGGTCGGTGGCATATTTTTTCATTTCGTCAGCAGGAATAACAGCCTCAATTTCGGTGCAGCCATTTTCAAGCGGATTCATACCGAGAATTCTGCCACGACGTCTGTTAAGGTCGCCTGTAATATCACCTGTGCAATCATTTGGTACAGTGATTTTTGCAGCGCCTACAGGTTCAAGAATAACTGGATTTGCCTTTGGCAGACCTTCTTTAAATGCCATAGATGCAGCAGTTTTAAACGCCATTTCCGAAGAATCAACCGGATGGTAAGAGCCGTCAAGAAGTGTAGCTTTGAGGTTAACCATAGGATAACCCGCAAGAACGCCTTCTTTCATGCTGTCTCTTATACCCTTTTCTACTGCCGGGAAGAATTGTTTTGGAACAGAGCCGCCAAATACGCTCTCTTCAAAAATAAATTCTGCACCAATCGCAGGTTCAAATTCAATCCAAACGTGACCATACTGACCATGACCGCCAGATTGCTTTTTATATTTGCCTTCAACCTTTACTTTGCCTTTAATTGCTTCTCTGTATGGAGTTTTTGGCTCCTGCAATGTAACTGCAACACCAAATTTGTTTTCGAGCTTTGAGCAAATTACATTAATATGTTGTTCGCCGATACCCGAAATAACAGATTCGTGAGTTTCGTGATTTCGTTCGATTGTAAATGTTTTATCTTCACTAAGCAATTTAGCAAGTCCTGTGCTGATTTTTTCTTCATCACCTTTTGATTTTGGAAGAATTGCCATCGAAAGTACAGGTCGCGGGAATGCCATAGGCTCAATTTCGATAGGATAATCAGGTGAGCAAAGCTGGTCGCCTGTTTCGGTAACAGTAAGTTTTGCCGTTGCGCCTATATCACCTGCAATAATTTCGTTTGTGTCAATCTGTTTTTTACCTCTGAGATAAAATAGCTTGCCTATTCTCTCTTCCTTTTTCTTTTGTGTGTTATAAAGAAGCGTATCCGGAGTAATTTTACCCGAAAGCACCTTAAAGTATGACATTTTGCCAACATAGTTATCAACTACAGTTTTAAATACATAAAGCACTGTAGGTTCACCATTGTCACATTTAACCTCTACAATGTCGCCGTCCTTTTGGTTTACACCCTCTAAGTATGAAAATTCATTTGGTGCAGGCAAATAGTCTGCAAGTGTATTGAGCAAATGTGTAATGCCGATTTTAGCCTGAACACTGCCGCAAATTACAGGTACAACAGTACCATCTTTTATACCGGTTCTGAGAGCATTTTTAATTTCTTCCTCGGTAAATTCTTCGCCGTCAAAGTATTTTTGCATATATACTTCGTCAACTTCGGCAACAGCCTCAAGAAGAAGGTCGCGGCTACGGTCTGCTATGTCTTTAAATTCAACAGGGATATCCTCATAAGTAGATGTATCGCCGCTAAACAATTTTGCACGCATTTTGATTACATCGGCAAAGCCTATAAGCTTGTCCCCATCCTTGAGCGGGAACGTAAAAGGTGCTATACATTTGCCAAAGGTATCGTTGAGTTGTTCAAGAACTTTTGAGTAGTCAGCTTTTATATCATCAAGCTTGTTGACAAAAACAATTTTTGCTTTGCCTTTTGCAAGATTCCAGGCGCGTTCTGTACCAGCACTTACACCAGATTTACCGCTTACAACCACAAGTGCACTTCCGCAAACCGAAGCAGCCTCTATTTGTTCTCCAACAAAATCTGCTGTACCAGGAGTATCAAGGAGATTAATCTTTGTATTATTCCACTCAATTGGTATAATTGATGTGTTAACGGAAATTTTTCTTTTAACTTCTTCAGCATCATAGTCAGATACTGTATTTCCGTCTTCAACCTTGCCCATACGTTCAATAAGACCTGCTTTGTCGAGCATTGCTTCACAAAGAGAAGTTTTACCCGCATTTGAGTGAGCAACTATACAAACATTTCTTAAATCATTGGTACCAATCATATTGATGTCCTCCTCTATATTAGATGGTATAAATACCTATATATTTATTATTCAATGTATAGTTTTAGTATTCCTTTAACAAAAACAACAAAACTATTTGTCGAATTTTATGCATATTCAACAAATAGTTTTGTCGTATTATTTATTATTTTTAGAAAAAACACATCCGCAATAATCTTGTCTATACAATCCGTACAAAGAAGAAATCTCACAGCTTCTTTTGTATCCGTTTTTCTTTTTGAAATCCGAAAAAAGATACTTAATACCGTTAGCCTCCGCTATTTTACCCCCTATTTCGTTAAGAAGTCCTGAATTTTTATGAGGACTAATTGTAAGAGTTGTGGTAAAATAGTCAAATCCGTTGTTTTTGGCATATTTTGCACTTTTGTTAAGCCTCAGTTTAAAGCATTTTGCACATCGCTCTCCGCCCTCAGGGCAATTTTCAAGTCCTTGGACTGCTTTGTAAAACTCCTCACTGTCATATTCACAGTTTACAACCTTGACACAACTTTCAAGACCCATTTTTTCTACAAGTTTTTTTTGCTCTTCTGAGCGGAATTTGAATTCAGATTCAGGATGAATGTTTGGATTATAATAAAATATTGTTATATCAAATATACTGCTCAGGTACTCAAGCACATAACTCGAACACGGTGCACAGCAACTGTGAAGCAAAAGCTTTGGTTTTGTATCGCCTATTTGTTTAATTGTACATTCAAGAATATTTTGATAATTTACATTCATTCCTCAACTTCTCCATTAAAATAATCAAAAATGTTATTTGCTGTTTTTTGATCAATTCCTTTAACCTTTGACAGCTGCTCAACAGAAGCTGTTTTGATTTTTGAAATTGTTTTAAATTCGGCAAGCAGAGCCTTTCTTTTAGCTGCGCCTATGCCTTTAATTTTTTCAAGCTCGCTTTCGATACTTTTTTTATTCATAAGGTTTCTATGATGGGTTATTGCACGACGATGCATCTCATCCTGTATATTTGCAAGCATCATAAAGGCATCACTGCCGCTGTCTATTGGTATTTCACCATTTACAGATACCAGTCCTCTTGTATTGTGATTGTCGTCTTTTACTATGCCAAACACAGGCACATTTACACCTGCATTTTTAATAGCCTCAAAAGCCGTATTAACGTGTAACAATCCACCGTCAACAAGCAGCAAATCAGGCAAGGTCGCAAAGGAATCGGTATCCTCCTTGGAGGATTTGTATCTGTTAAATCTGCGGGTTAATACTTCATACATAGAGCCATAATCATCCTGACCCGACACAGTTTTTATTTTAAAGCTGCGGTAACCCTGCTTGTAGGGCTTACCATTTTTAAATGTAACCATAGAGCCAACGTTTGAAGCTCCCGATATATTAGAAATGTCATATGCTTCAATCAGCATTGGAGGATGCTCAAGCCCTGTAAGCTTCATCAATTGTGACAAAGCATTATTAACATAGTCAGACGCCCTCATTTTTTTGAGAATGTACTCACTGTGCTCTTTTTTTGCATTGGTTTTTATCATTTTCATCAGCTCGGCATATTTACCAATTTTGGGATATTTAATGCTGATATTTCTGACACACTTTGAACTCAACCATATTTTTACTGTTTCTTCATCTTCAATTTCGTCCGAAAGCATAATTTCCTTAGGCAAAAAAGATGAATTGTCATAATACTGCTTTATAAACTGCGAAAATATTGTTCCGTTGTCTACCCCTTCGGTGTCATTGATAAAATAGTGCTCTTTTCCTATTATGTTTCCGTTTCGTATAAAGAAAATCTCTATGCAGGCAACATTGTTGTCGTTGTATATTGCAGCGGCGTCTATATCGGTACCATTTGCTGTAACAATTTTTTGCTTTTGGCTCAGAGAATTTACCGAATTAATCCTGTCACGCAAAACAGACGCCTTTTCAAAATCAAGATTTTGAGCAGCGGTATTCATATCACAAGTTAATTTTTTAATTACATTGTCATATTTTCCGTTCAAAAAACCGCAAACCTCGTTTATTACAGAAGCGTACTCCTGCTTTGAAATATTGCCCGAGCATATGCCACTACATTTGCCGAGATGATAATACAAGCACGGCTTTTGAGGAGAAAAATTCCCATCAAAAGTTTTGTTGCAAAATCTGAGCATAAATATATCTCTGATAAGCTCAATAAGGTCTCGAAGAATTATACCGCTTTGGTACGGACCAAAATACCTCGCACCATCACGCTTAACCTGCCGTGTAATTAAGATTTTTGGATAATCTTCGTTAACTGTAACCTTTATAAACGGATATGTTTTGTCATCCTTTAAAAGTATGTTGTACCTTGGCATATGCTTTTTGATAAGATTATTTTCAAGCACAAGCGCTTCAAGCTCAGAATCTGCAATAATATACTCAAATCTTGCAACATTTGAGACCATTGCAGCAACCTTTGGAGGATGATTATTATTTTTAAAATATTGTCTGACTCTGTTTTTTAATATTTTTGCTTTTCCAACATATATGACATCATCATTCTTATTATACATAATATAAACACCAGGCTGCTCAGGCAAAGTTTTGAGTTTTTGTTCAAAATCAAACAATATTTTCACCTCCCATAAACGTTTTATAAATTAAAATACCTCCGCTATTAAAAGCGGAGGAAAATTTTACAAAATATCAGCAAAATCCGACGAAACTAGAGCGTCAAGACTTTCGATAGCTTCATTTTCGTCGCTGCCGTCAGCAACAAGTGTAACAGATGTGCCTCTTGTTATACCAAGTGACAAAACACCGAGCAGACTTTTGGCATTAACTTTTCTCTCGTCTTTAACAACCCATATGCTTGATTTAAATTCGTTAGCTTTTTGTATAAAAAATGTAGCAGGACGAGCATGAAGTCCGACTTCATTCTGAACAATAATATCTTTACTAACCATAATGTTGCTCCTTGCACTTTAAGATTTATTATATATATAAGGATACTAAAAATTTCAAACAAAGTCAACTATTTTAGCAAAATTTTTTATTATAATCCTAATTTAGATCGAATAAAATCGTATTTTAACAAAAAAAGTATTAATATTATCAATATTTACTTGAACTGAAGTTATAAAAATGATATAATATTTTTATTATATTTAAAGAGGTGCAACAAGTGGCTAAATCTAAAAGATGGATAATCGGCAAAGCCGATAACAAGCGTGTTGCGGAAATCTCAAACAAATTCAATATAAATCCTTTGGTTGCAAAATTAATATATTTACGCGGCATTCAAAGTGATGAGCAAATCAAATCATATATATCCAAGGACATTTCGTGTTTTCACGACCCGTATTTGCTGCCTGATATGCAAAATGCTGTTGATTTTGTCAGAGCTGCACTTAAAGGCGGCAAAAAAATTGCGGTATTCGGAGATTATGATGTTGATGGCATCACTTCAACTTATATTGTATATGACTATTTGAATTCCCTTGGAGCAAACGTAATATACTATATCCCCGACCG
Organism: Clostridia bacterium; assembly: GCA_045633845.1. GTDB lineage: Bacteria > Bacillota > Clostridia > UMGS1810 > UMGS1810 > RGIG4708. The sequence goes on along the minus strand of JAZQZC010000010.1, from coordinate 108,888 downwards.
TGCCGAAGAAGGATATGGAATTAGCGTTTCCGCAATTGATTATTTACATTCACAAAATGTAAATTTAATAATAACAGTTGATGTTGGTATAACTGCCGTTAACGAAATAAGCTATGCCAAATCTAACGGAATTGATGTAATTGTTACAGACCATCATACTGTTAAAGAAGAAATACCTGATTGTATTGCAGTAATCAATCCCAAAAGAAAAGACAACAAATATCCCTTTGACGCCCTTGCAGGTGTCGGCGTTGCATTTAAGCTCATATATGCATTGTCAGGATGTGATATGCACATATTAGACAAATATTGCCCTATTGCTGCCATAGGTACAATTGCCGATATGGTACCACTTACAGACGAAAACAGATTTATATCCGACAAAGGACTTGCTGGATTAAAAACTACCGGCAACAACGGCATTAATGCATTAATTTCGACAGCAGGACTTGCCGATAAAGATATAACCGCATCAACAGTAGGTTTTGTAATTGCTCCACGCCTTAATGCCGCAGGCAGAATTGCTAGTGCGCAGACAAGCGTAAAGCTGTTGCTTGAAAATGACTACACCAAGGCTTTAAAAATTGCACTTGAGCTTGAAGACGGAAACAAACAGCGTCAGACCGAAGAGCAAAGAATTTTTTCGGAGGCTCTGGAAATTATATACAGCAAAGGCCTTCATAAAAAAGATGTTATTGTCGTTGCAAAAGAAAACTGGCATCACGGAGTTATAGGAATTGTGTCGTCAAGAATAACAGAGATGTTTTACAAGCCAAGCACAGTAATCTCTATAAATGATGACGGCACCGGCAAAGCATCAGGCAGAAGCATTAAAAATTTTAATTTGTTTTATGCTCTTGACCATTGTAAGGAATATCTGCAAAAATTTGGCGGACACGAGCTGGCGGCAGGATTTACAATTTATACAGACAAAATTGACGACTTTGATGCAAAAATCAACCAATACGCTCAAAAAATGATTGATGATGACATAGCAACACCTGCTCTTGACATTGACGACGTTATTACCATAGGCGATATTAATTTGCCTACAATTGACAGCTTGTCAATTCTTGAGCCGTGCGGCATAGGCAACAAAACACCAATGTTTTGCATTAACAACATCAATGTTAAAAACCTGCGATTTGTTAACGAAAAGCATGCATTTATAACTCTCGAAAAAAAAGGTAACAAAATTGAGATGCCTGCTTTTAACAAAATTGATATTGCTTCAAAGCTTGTTCCGGGCGACAGTATTTCTGTTGCTGGTACACTTTCAACAAACACCTACAAGGGTGTGACATATCCTCAGTTTTTAATTAAAGACATTAGGGTTGAAAATAAGTTTACGCTTAACAAGTGCATATTATCTGACGTTTTTACTTATATCAAATCACATATCGAAAGCGGAAACAATTATATTTCAACCAACAGTATATCATTAAACAAAAATCTTATGAACTACAACATAAAAACTATTGAGCTTGCCCTGCAGGTTTTTAGCGAGCTTAATATTATTACATACAAATTTGATACAAAAAACAGATATGTACATGTTCAGATAGGAAAAAACTTTTATAGCAAAAATTCACTCACAGATTCGCCTACATACTGCAAGTACAATCAACAATAACAGAAAGAGGTAGTTTTATGATATCCACTTTTGAAAAATTACTCGAAAAGCTTAACAAATCGGGAAATAAATATGATATCGAAAAAATTGAAAAGGCATACAGGCTTGCCGAAAGTGCCCACGGCACCCAGGTAAGAAAATCGGGTACTCCGTATATTACACATCCCCTTGCAGTTGCAGGCAATGTTGTTGACATGCAGCTTGATACCGACTCTGTTTGTGCTGCCCTTTTGCATGATGTTGTTGAAGATACAGAGTACACCACTGCCTATATTGAAGAAAATTTTGGTCAGCAGGTTGCTTTGCTTGTTGACGGCGTAACAAAGCTTGACAAGCTCGATTTTTCTTCAAAAGAAGAGCGTGATATGGAAAATTTGCGAAAAATGTTTCTTGCAATGGCGTCTGACATCAGAGTTATTATGATAAAATTTGCAGACAGATTGCACAATTTGTCTACACTTATCAGTATGAGCGAAGATAAACAGAGAGAAAAATCCAGAGAAACACTTAATATTTTTGCGCCGATTGCTCACAGACTCGGTATGTACAAAATCAAATGGGAGCTTGAAGATACATCGCTGAAATACCTTGACCCTATTGCCTATTACGAAATTGTTGAAGGTATTAATCAAAAGCGAAATGAACGCGAAGAATTTATAGCACGAATTAAACACGACCTTAAAGAAAAACTAAGCATTGCCAATATTGAATGTACAATTGACGGCAGACCAAAGCATTTTTACAGTATATACCGCAAAATGTTTACACAGCAAAAAACCTTAGAGCAGATTTTTGATTTGTTTGCAGTAAGAATTATTACCAACACCGTGTCCGACTGTTATGCCGCTTTAGGTATTGCTCACGAATTGTATAAGCCTATGCCGGGCAGATTTAAAGACTATATAGCAATGCCAAAGCCCAATATGTATCAGTCACTTCACACCACTGTTATAGGTGATGACGGTCATCCCTTTGAAATACAAATCCGAACAAAAAAAATGCACGAATATGCAGAAAATGGTTTTGCTGCTCACTGGAAATACAAAGAAGGTTCAAGCAGCAGAGATGAAAATTTTGACCAAAAGCTGCAATGGATAAAGCAATTGCTTGATGTACAAAATGATTTTAGCGACGAGGAAGAATTTGTTCAGGCACTTAAAATTGATATGTTTACCGACCAGGTGTTTGTATTTTCACCAAAAGGCGATGTGTACAGCTTCCCTTCAGGCTCAACACCTGTTGACTTTGCATTCAGCATACACAGTGCAGTTGGTTACAAAATGCAGGGTGCACGCATAAACGGCAAAATTGTCAACCTTGATCAGCCTTTGCAAAACGGTGATATTGTAGAAATAATTACATCATCAAATGTTCACGGACCAAGCCGTGACTGGCTCAAAATCATCAAAACAGCCCAGGCTCGAAACAAAATCAATGCATGGTATAAAAAAGAAAACAGAGCCGAAAATATCATCAAAGGCAAAGAATCTCTTGAGCGGGAAATAAAGAAAGAAAATCCCGAGCTTCAGGAATTGCTTACAGATGAATATATTCAAAAAATCATTAAACGATATGGTTACGGCTCTGCAGACGATTTGTATGCAAACATCGGCTACGGCGGAATACAAATTGTAAATATTGTAAGCAAATTAAAGGACGAATACAAAAAGAAACACAAAAAAGAACAGGCTAAAAATATTTTGAATATTACCGCTCCACTGCCCGAGTCAGGCAATGCTTCATCGGGCAATTCAAACGGAATAATTGTAAAAGGTGTAGACAACTGTCTTATAAGATATTCAAAGTGCTGTAATCCTGTACCCGGCGACAAAATAATTGGATACATTACCCGCGGACGAGGTGTGTCTGTTCATCGGCAGGACTGCGTAAATGTTGCGGCTTATATCAGTGACCCTGATGAAAAGCAGCGTCTTATTGATGTTTCGTGGGCAGAGAGTAAGTCCAGCAGCTTTACTGCAAACCTCAAGCTTGTATGTAATGACAGAACAGGTATTGTTGTTGAGGTTGTTAATGTAATTAACGATTCAAAAATTATGCTTACTGCAGTTAACGGACGTGCAGCAAAAGGCAATGTTTGTCTTATAGACGTTACTGTTGCGGTAAACAATGCCGATGAGCTTGAAAAAATTATCACCAAGCTCCGCATAGTTCCAGATGTAATAGAAGTATCAAGATATTAGGTGAACTGTTATGTATGTAAACAAACTTGTTGTTGGCCCTCTTGCAACCAACTGTTATATTGTAGCAAATAATGACACAAAATGCTGCGCAGTTGTTGACCCAGGCGGTGATTTCAATAGAATAATGCACATAATTAATTTAAATGGTTATAAGCTTGACAAAATTCTTATAACCCACGCACACGTTGACCATATAGGTGCTGTTGATGAGCTAAAATCAGCAACCGGTGCCAGTATTGTTATAAGTCGGACTGACGGCGCAATATTTAATAGCGAAACTCATACTCTTTGTAGTGCATTTGGAGCTTGTGCACCAAAATCAAAGCCTGATATTCTTTTAAATGACGGCGATGTGGTGACAGCAGCGGGGTTTAATGCACAGGTTATATCAACACCCGGTCACACTCCTGGCAGTGTATGCTTTTACTTTGAAAGTGAAAGCATATTATTCTCTGGTGACACACTTTTTTACGAATCAATAGGCAGGACAGATTTTCCCGGAGGCAGCTTTAAAAGCATATCTGAGTCAATCAAAGGCAAATTGTTTACACTTGCACCAGATACAAGGGTGTATCCCGGGCATAACAGTGATACCACTATTTTACACGAAAAAGAGAGTAATTTTTATATCTGATTATGAAATTGATAATTAATAAACCCAAATTTGAGCATATTACAAGAGAAATAATAACAGCATACTATCCAAAATTAAAAATTGAAACAGTAAGCTCAATACCTGAAAGTGAAGACTTTGTTTTTGTCGATGTTACTGACAAAAATGATAAACATACATATTACGCCAAAGTAAGTATTGGCGCCATTACGGTGAGCGATACATGCTCTGCATACGATGAAAACAAGCTAATTATATCCAAGCTGCTTAGCAGTATGCTTAAAAAAATATGCGGATTAGACTTGCCTTGGGGCATTTTAACGGGTATAAGACCGGCTAAAATGGTGAGAGAGCTTGTTGACACAGGAATGAACTACGAAAATATTTACAAATTGTTTGTAACTGAATATGATGTACATCCCGACAAAGCAAAATTGGCAATTGATGTTGCAAAAAGAGAAATTCAGCTAATTTCGGGTATGAACAAAAACGCAGTCAGCTTATACATAGGCATACCCTTCTGCCCTACCAGGTGTCTGTATTGTTCATTTACATCTCAGTCAATAAAGTTTTCAAACACTTTGGTTGAGCCATATATGGAGGCTCTTTATAAAGAAATTGATTTTGTAAAAAATTATATAAATTCTAAAAATATCCCTGTGGAAACAATATACATCGGCGGCGGAACTCCAACAGCCCTTGATGAATATAATCTTTCAAGGCTTTGCGACAAAATTTCGCAATCATTTGATGTAAAAGGTGTAAAAGAATTTACTGTTGAAGCAGGAAGACCTGACACAATAACAAAAAACAAGCTTTGTGCACTTAAAGATAATTATGTTTCACGTATCAGTATAAATCCTCAGACTATGAATGCCAAAACTCTTGAGCTTATTGGCAGACGTCATACACCTCATGAAATACTAAACTGTTATGATATGGCGCGTAGTCTGGGATTTAATCACATTAATGCTGATTTAATTGCTGGGCTGCCCGGAGAGACTCTTGGCGACTTTGAATACACACTTGAACAAATTAAAACACTCTCTCCCGAAAGTGTTACTGTTCATACAATGTCAATAAAGCACGGTTCGTATCTTGATATGAATTACAGTATGTATACACCCACAGCAACAAATACAGTAAACAATATGCTGTCCGCCGCCAACACACTGCTGACAAATATGGGTAAGACACCATACTATTTGTACAGACAAAAAAATATGCTTGGCAATCTTGAAAATGTGGGCTACTGTGACATTGGAAATGAATGTTTATACAATATCTACATTATGGAAGAGGTGCAGTCAATCATTTCATTGGGTGCGGGCGGCTCTACAAAAATTGTAAACGGCAGCAATATTGAGCGTGTGTTTAATGTTAAAGAGGTATCCGAATACATTAATCGTATTGATGAAATGATAGACAGAAAAAAACATATATTAACTATTTAAACACAACTCTTGCAATAACACTTATATCTTTTACAGTTGTATTTCCGTTGTTAAGTGTTGCGGTAATATTGTCAGAAAACTCTTTGGCAGCTACCGCAATATTTTTTTTTGAATTATTTAAAACCTCTATAACGCTCTGCATTTTAATTTCAATATTCTTTTTTTGCTCATCAAAGTTATCGTATACTTCGCCGTTAACAAGGATTTTAATATCCTCACCTGGCTGCCCATCGGTCATACATAATGTCACATATCCCGTCTGAGGCTGATACTCCGAATTTACCGCCACTATACCATCAAGCATATCAACATTTGTCAAATACACCCTCAGGCTGTTGCTGCTCAAACAAATTTGTGATATTACCACCACAAAGGCAAGAGCCGAAACAACTGTTTTAACAGTAGAAGCCTTTTTGATTTTATCAACAAAAAAACGCATAAAATATTTCATAAGACACCTCCGAAAATATTTTATGCGTTATTTTATGCATTCATACCCGCAACATAACCGGTTGAAAAAGCAATCTGCAAATTAAAGCCGCCCGTATATGCATCAACATCAATCACTTCACCCGCAAAGTAAACTCCGCTTGCGAGCTTTGACTCCATAGTGGAAGGATTAATCTCTTTTACACACACACCACCCGATGTAATAATTGCTTCGGCAACAGGTCTGAACTTTTTTACTGTAAATGTTAAATTTTTGAGCAGCTCAACAAAATAATGGCGTTGTTCTTTTGTAATTTCGTTAACCTTGGTGTGACAATCAATCCCCGATAATTTAACAATCACAGGAATCATTTTTTTGGGCAAAAGTTTGTCGAGAGAATTTATAAAATCTTTGTTTTTAGCCTCCTCAAAATCCCTCAAAATACGTTTGTCAAGAGTTTTAAAGTCAAGTGCCGGCTTTAAGTCTATGGAAAGCTTATATTCCCCCGAATGTGCATTTTTTATATGTGAACTTGCGCTTAGTATAACAGGGCCGCTTGCTCCGTAATGAGTAAACAGCATTTCTCCAAAATCATCATATACCTTTTTGTTGCCTTTATAAACAGTAACTGCAACATTTTTTAGTGACAATCCCATAAGCTCTTTTACATAACTCTCACCCAGCTCCAGCGGAACTAGCGAGGGCTTTATGTCGGTAACAGAATGACCAAGCCTGCTTGCAAATTTGTATCCGTCACCTGTTGAGCCGGTAAGAGGATAACTCACACCGCCAGTTGCAATTATTACCGAATCACATTCTAGCACTTTTTTGTCCGACAAAACAATATGCTTTTTGTTGTTGTCACATATTTTTATATCAACCACCCTGCCGTTATATACTTTTACGCCATAATTTGCCATAAGCCGTTTTAATGCGGTCAGTACATCCGCTGCCTTATCACTGACAGGAAAAATCCTCTCTCCCCTTTCGACCTTGGTTTTAACACCAAGCTTTTGCAAAAGATTAATAAGATTTTCGTTGGTAAAGGTATAAAAAGCACTATACAAAAAATTTCCGTTTGTGGGCACGTTTTTTATAAATTCGTCAATGGGTGCATTGTTGGTAATATTGCATCTGCCCTTGCCTGTAATAAGCAATTTTTTACCAAGCATATTATTTTTTTCAATCAAAACAACTTTGTTTCCCTTTTTTGCAGCAACCGATGCCGCCATCATTCCTGCAGGGCCACCGCCTATAACTGCAACAATTTTATTCATATCAGTGCCTTTCTGTTAATTATCAAAGTTTTTTTGCTCATAAACCTCATAATCAACCCATATTGTTTCCAAATCCGAAAATGTTTTTACAATTTTTTCTTTATGTCGTATTACCATAGCAGCAACAAGTGCATTGCAAAGCGAAAGCGGGGCAACCAGAGAATCAACAAAATTAGTCATATCCGAATCTGCAATAAGCGAATATGTTGCATAGCATGTTATTGGTGCTTTTATATTGTCTGTAATGGCAATTACGGTGCAACCCTTGCTTTCGGCATATTTTACGGCGTTCATTGTCCTTACAGAGTATCTTGGATAGCTTATTGCTATAACAACATCATCCTTATTTACTCTGTATATCTGCTCAAAAGTTTCACTGGCAGAGTTGGAAGCAATTGTTTTTACATTGTCAGATATCATATTAAGATAAAATCCCAAAAAAGATGCTATGGAAGAGCAGGTGCGGGCGCCGAGAATATATATTTTTTTTGCTTTGCTTATTGCATCTACCGCAGCAACGAAATCGTCATTATCAATCATTTCCATAGTCTGTTTTAATTTTTCAATATCAGACTGCATTACAGATTGCAAAATATTTCTTTCTTCCATTTTGGAAGATGTAATTTCCATACGCTGAACAGTGGTAAGCTTGTTTTTTATAAGCTGCCTGAGTGCATCCTGAAATTCAGGAAATCCATCAAAGCCAAGCTCACATGCAAACCTTACAACCGTAGACTCACTTACACCAACCTCTGCGGCTATTTTTGATGCAGTCATAAAAGCAGATTTATCGTAGTGATTAAGGATATATTGAGCAATTTTTTTATGACCTTTGCTTAAATCGGGTATTTTGTTTTGTAAAGTAGTAAGAAGATTATTATCCTGCATAATTATATTTTACCTTTCAAATTTATATTGTGTATCAACAAATTTTTGCAAACACACAAAACGGTGTAAAAAAGCCTCTTCCGATAAAGAAAGAGGCCTTTGGTACCAAAACTTTTATAATATATAAAAATTCGTTATTACGCTTTAACTACATTTGCTGCCTGAGGACCTTTTGCGCCATCAATAACATCAAACTCAACACTTTCGCCTTCCTGAAGTGTTTTGTAACCTTCCATTGTTATAGCTGAAAAGTGAACAAAAACGTCTTTACCGTCTTCACCTTCGATAAAACCATAACCTTTTTCTGCATTAAACCATTTAACTGTACCTTTCTGCATTGCTGTGTACCTCCCTAAAATCACGATGGCTGCTTAATTTTGCTACCAACTTTTATATATTGACAATATGTATGTCTATATACATACTTTACCACATTGTGCAAATATTGTCAATATTTTTTTACAACAAAATATACTCTTTCTTCGTCACAATTCGGCTTGTCAGTTGACATATCGCCATACATAGACACAAGCTCAAGACCACTTGCCAAAATTGATTTTTTAATTTCTTCAAAAGTATATGCACGTTCAAAATGCTGTTCGGTAATTCTTTGATAATTGCCGTCGGTATTTTGAACAAAAAAATTAAGATAAAATTCACAAAGCTTACCATCATAGTTGTTTTCCCAACTATAAAACAAGTCATCATCCTCAAAGTTATATATATTATCTGCAAGGATGTTTTCAAATTTGTAAACAGTATTTATATCAAATATCACAATTCCGCCCGGGTTGAGATAATTATTGCAAAGAGCAAAAAAATCATCTATCTGGCCGTCTTGGGTAAGATAATTTATACTGTCAAGCAGGCACAAAATAACATCAACTGTTCCATAAAGCTCAAAATCTGTCATATCCTGATTAAGATACAATATGCTTTTTTGACCGCTTTTTTCCATAGCGACATTAAGCATATCGCCTGATGAATCAATACCAATCATATCATATCCGCGGTCGCACAAAATATTGCATATTGTGCCTGTGCCGCAGCCAATATCAGCTATAAGCTCAGGCTTGTTTTTCAGATGCATATCAAAAAGCTTTTCGAGATAATCAGCTCTTGCCTGATATTCAACATCACCTGTTAATTTGTCATATAAATAAGCAAAATCACTGTATTTTTCCACAGTATATCTCCTTTAGATTTTTGTCAGCTTGGCAAAAGATGCCATAATTGTCCGAGTGCCTACATTGTCAAAGGATATTTCAAGCTGATAGTCACCATTTTTCGGCAATACAGACAATATAAGTCCCTGGCCAAATTTTTTGTGCTTTACCCTGTCGCCCTTTTTGTATTCATCATTTGACACTGTGCTGTTACCTCTTTTGAGATTGTATGCACTCATAACACTATCAAGAGATTGTTTTTTTACGGAGCCGCCAAAAGAAGCATATCCCGAATCAGAATAATTGTCGCGACCCAAATATGCAGGCCTTGCAGGTGACTTTTGCGCAGGCTCCTGAATATCAAGATACTTGTCGTCAATTTCCGAAACAAATTTGCTTATCATACGGGCTTCGGTTTTGCCGTACAAGGTACGGAGTCTAGCCCATGTTATAAACAGCTTTGATTTTGCCCTTGTAATGCCTACATAACACAAGCGGCGTTCTTCCTCAAGTCCGCCCTCCTCCATTTCTGACATAAGGCTTGGAAACAGTCCGTATTCCATACCGCACATAAATACAACAGGAAATTCAAGACCTTTTGCGCTGTGCAGCGTCATAAGTACAACTGCATCCTGCTCATCATCATAATTGTCAACATCCGAAACGAGAGACAAATTGTCAAGAAATCCCGCAAAAGAATGTTCCTCGACACTGTCCTCATACTCTTTTGCCTTTGATTTAAGCTCATCAATATTTTCAATTCTGCCAATGGCTTCATAGGGATTTTCGAGCTTTAAAGCCTCAATATATGAAGTTTTTTTCAAAAGCTTGTCAATCAAATCTACAATAGAAATGTTGTCAATATCTTTTTTTAGCTCCAGTATCATAGAAGCAAATTCTGTTATTTTACCATATGACCTGCCTATTGCATCGGCATATGAAGCATCGGTGATTATTTCAAACATACTTTTGCCAACGCTCTGAGCTAAAAGCGAAATTTTATTAACTGTTGAGTCACCGATACCTCTTTTGGGCACATTTATAATACGTGTAAGATTTGCGTCATCCCTTGGATTGTTAAGAAGCCTCAAATATGACAAAATATCTTTAATTTCTCTGCGATCATAGAATCTCAATCCTGCCAGAATTCTGTACGGACAGGTAAGATTTTCTTCAAAGGCACGAGTTTGTGCATTTGTTCTGTAAAGCACTGCAAAATCACTGTACTTGTATTTACCGCTTCCAACCATACTCTCAATTGTGTTATTTATAAACTGTGCCTCACCTATCTGATCGTCAAGGGAGCGGACAATAATCTTTTCACCTTCGCCAAAATCTGTCCATAGCTTTTTTGCTTTACGATGCACATTGTTACTGATAACGTCGTTTGCTGCACTTAAAATATTTTGTGTAGAGCGATAATTCTGCTCAAGCTTTACAACAACGCAATCGGGAAATTGCTTTTCAAAATCAAGTATGTTTGTAATATCAGCACCTCTGAATTTGTAAATACTCTGATCATCATCACCAACAACGCACAAATTTCTATGCTTTTTTGCAAGCATTGCAACCATTCGGTACTGGATATTATTTGTGTCCTGATACTCATCAACAAGAATGTATCTGAATTTGTTTTGATAATACTCAAGAACCTCAGGACACTTTTCAAACAGCTCAACAGTTTTGCACAAAAGGTCGTCAAAATCAAGAGAATTATTTTCTTTTAGTCTTCTTTGATACGAATGATATAATTTAGCATATGACTGGGAGCGGTAATTGCCCTGATTGTTTGCGGCATACTCCTCAGGCGAAATTCCTTTGTTTTTACAGTCGGATATTACAAACATAACAGACTTTACAGGAAACATTTCTTCAGACAAATTACAAGCCTTGATAACATCTTTAACAAGTCTTTTTTGGTCGGAAGTGTCATATATATTAAAATTTCCGTCAAAGCCAAGCTTGTCTATATCCTTACGCAATATTCGCAGGCACGCAGAGTGAAACGTTTTAATCCACATATCTCCTGCGCTTTCGGGCACAAGAGCCGCAATTCGCTCCTGCATTTCGCCCGCAGCCTTGTTTGTAAAGGTAATAGCAAGTATTTCCCACGGTCTTGCTTTATGCTGTTCTAGTATGTATGCAATTCGTCTTGTAAGCACAGTGGTTTTACCGCTCCCCGCACCCGACAGTACAAGAAGCGGCCCGTCAGTACTGAGCACCGCCTGCTTTTGCATATCATTTAGTCCATTTAGTAATTGTGTCATAATTTAACCTCTGTTTAAAATTTCAAGTTCAACAAATTCCCAGAATTCTTCTTTGCCTGCACCAGTAACAGTAGAAAATGGTATAATTATGTCGTTATCGTCAAGCTGCAGCTCTCTTATAATAGTGATAAGATTACCCTGCTGCTCGCTCTTTTTGAGCTTGTCAAATTTTGTTGCAACAACAACACATCTCTCGCATACATTTCTGATAAAATTTATCATAATCTTGTCATCTGCTGTAGGTTTATGTCTGCTGTCTACAAGCAAAATCACCTGCTTAAGGTTTTCTCTCGAATTGAGATATTCATCAATCATAATACCCCATTTTTTCTTTTCCTGAGGCGAAACCCTTGCAAAGCCATAACCGGGCAAGTCAACAAAATTTATAGTTTTGTCAACATTGTAAAAGTTAATTGTAGCAGTTTTGCCTGGCTTTGCACTAACCCTCGCAAGGCTTTTTCTGTTTAGAATTTTGTTAATAAGTGATGATTTGCCCACATTTGAGCGACCTGCAAAAGCAATCTCGGGCAAATTGTTTTCGGGATACTGAGCTCTTTTTACTGCAGATATAAGCAATTCTACGTTATTTAAATTCATAATTACGCACTCCTCAAATCAGTCTTTATACAATGCATTGTCAAGAACTGTTTTCATACCGTCGGCAATGACAAAATTAATTTTATCTCTTACCTCTTTTGGTACATCGTCAATATCTCTCTGATTATCTTTTGGAATAATTACTTTTGTTATTCCAGCTCTGTACGCAGCAAGACATTTTTCTTTTAACCCGCCGATAGGCAATATTTTGCCTGTAACAGTAATTTCACCTGTCATAGCAATGTCATTGCGTACAGGCTTACCTGTAAGTGAAGAAACAAGTGAAGTTGTTATTGTTATTCCAGCACTCGGACCATCCTTTGGCACCGCGCCCTCGGGAACGTGAATGTGTATGTCCGATGTTTTGTTAAAATCAGATTTGATGCCGTATTCCTTGCCGTTTGCGCGAATATAGCTGATTGCCGTTTTTGCAGATTCTTTCATTACATCGCCAAGCTGCCCTGTAAGCTCAACAGCGCCATTTCCATCCATGATGCAAGATTCGACAAACAAAACGTCGCCGCCATATTGTGTCCAAGCAAGGCCAGTGGAAACACCAACCTGATGCTTGCTATTGATGACAGGCTCTGCAAATATTTTTTTGCCAAGAAACTTTTCGATATTTTTAGCAGAAACAGTAACGCTCTTTTTGCCGTCAACCATAACCATTGTTGCGGCTTTGCGCATAATTTTTTCGATATGACGCTCAAGTGAACGAACTCCCGACTCTTTTGTGTACCCATTGATTATTGAAATAATCACGCCGTCTGCAAATTTAAGCATAGATTTTTTTATATTGTGCAATTTAAGCTGCTTAGGGATAATGTAATTAAGAGCAATCTGCTCTTTTTCGGTATCGGTGTATCCTGAAAGCTCAATAACCTCCATCCTGTCAAGCAGAGGGCCTTCAATAGTATCAACAGTGTTTGCAGTTGTAACAAAAAGTACATCTGACAAATCATATTCAAGCTCAATATAATGGTCGCGGAATGTGTGATTTTGTTCACTGTCAAGCACCTCAAGAAGTGCAGCACAAGGGTCACCCTTATAATCTGACGAAAGCTTGTCTATCTCATCAAGAAGTATCAGAGGGTTTGAAGTCTTTGCCTGCTTTAATGCATTTATTATTCTGCCCGGCATAGCACCGATATATGTTTTTCGGTGTCCGCGTATTTCGGCTTCATCACGAACACCTCCCAGTGCCAGCCTTACATATTCTCTCCCAAGAGCATTGGCGATAGATTTTGCAACTGAGGTTTTGCCAACTCCAGGAGGGCCCACAAGACACAAAATGGGTGATTTTTTGCCGCCCGACAGCTTTCGCACTGCTATAAATTCAAGAATGCGTTCCTTTACCTTTTGCAGACCATAATGGTCATTTTCGAGAATTTCTTTTGCTTTGGAAAGGTCGTCATTTTCAACTGCTTTTTCAGTCCACGGAACATCTGTCAGCCACGTTACATAATCTCTGATTACTGCTGCTTCGGGATTGTTGCTTTGCATTTTGCTAAGCTTTGAAAGCTCCTTTTGTGCTTTTTCAATTACATATTCAGGTGCATTTTTAGCTTCAAGCTTAGTTAAAAATTCAGCAATTTCTTCATCTGTACTATCAGCATCACCAAGCTCCTCGTGTATTACTTTAAGCTGCTCACGAAGATAGTATTCTTTTTGACCTTTATCTATTCTGTGTTTTACTTTTTTGTCAATTTCATTGCTGATACGTGAATTTGCAATTTCTTTAGAAATAATATCACTGAGCATCTTTAGCCTTTTAATTAAATCAAGCTCACACAGCAAATCCATTTTGTCATCTGCAGATGAAGGTATCATTGCAGAAACCACGTCACAAAAATGCTCCGGATCTTCTTCGTCCATAAACAAATTCATAGATTCTCTTGTGATTTTTCCCGAAGTACCAAACAAATCTACGCACAATGATTTTATCTGTTTTACATACGCATCAGCGGTAACACTTTCCTGCTCTGTCATTGGACCTGACAGGCGGCTCTCGAGCACAGAACATTCAATGTGTGGCTCTGTAGAAACAAATTCAAGCACTTCGCCCCTTGACACGCCCTCAACCAAAACACGCATATCATTTTCGGACAATCTGAGCACTTGTTTTACTATTGCCACTGTTCCAACATCAAACAAATCGTCGGGTTGCGGATATTCCACCTCAGGGTCACATTGGGGCAACAAAAAAACAAGTTGATTCTCGACCATGCATTTGTCTATTGCAGCAATTGATTTGTCTCTGCCTACGTCAAAGTGTATAATCATATCAGGAAAAACCGGAAGTCCTCGAAGCGGAAGCACCGGAAGGATGTGTATTTTTTGTGTTGTTTTATCTTTTGCCATTTTTGTAATAACCTTTCAAACATTCAATTTGCTATTTCTTTTGTCATATACAAGTAATTATACTATTTTTATCGCGCTTTTTCAACAATTTTAAGCAAAAAAGAGACTGTTCAGCCTCTTTTTGCACAATAAAATTATTTATCATAACTATCAAGCAAGTCAATAACACTCGTAACATCTTTTTTGAGTATCATAAATTCGCACTTGCCATCTTTATATACCGCATAGTTTCGGTCGTTATAATCTACAAACTCAGCCTTTGTAACCTTGCCGTTGGTTGTACAATACTCAACAGTAACTGCAGGCTGCTTGTAAGTAGCGTCATTACAAAAATCCGAAACCAAAAGACCTATAACAGCGGTATACAAAGTTTTTTTGTAATCATCCTCACTAACCTCTTTGCTGTTTAAATAATATTTGCCGTCTGAATATGACAATTTATACTCGCTGCTGCCTGATTTGACTTTTACATACGAAACATCGTCAACACCAACAAGATTTACAAATTTGTTAACAAGCAAAAATGGTTCAATGTCAACAAAAGAAAATGCATCCTTACCTGCAGTGTACACAGTTGTATCATCACCCAAAACAACATAGTATTCATCCTGATTTGACGTTCCAAGCTTAATAGTCTGAACATTACCATCTGTATTTGTTATTGTAACAACAGCGTAAGGCTTGTCAAGACCATAATCAGCAAGATTGCCTTTGTCGCTTACAAATTCGTTAACATATATGTTTGGCAAAACCTCCATAATATATGTTGCCAGTCTTGAGTCATCGATTGTATGATACGATGGCGATGTCATCTCCCAGGTTGCAACGTTGTAGTCATTTATAACCACAGGAGTCTCCATAAGCTGAACATTAAGCGTAGTATCCTGCTTTTGGACCTTTACACCGCATACAGTTTCAGTATTGACGCTGAAATCGGGTATTTCGCGGTATGATAATGTTCCATCAAAAATCGAATTAAAAGTGCTTGCATAAATTGTATATACAGTATTTGAATCTGCTCCTTTAAAGTAATATGCATCACCTAATGATGTGGAATTACCGCCGTAAAATGTTTTTGTCATGTCACCAAAGGTTGCGTTAAGAGTGTACAAAGGATTTGCAAGACCATATTTATCAAGCTCCGTGGCATTTTCTTCTATAATATTTTTTGCATTGATAGCCGAAACTGTTGAAGCAAGTGTGGTAATTTTGTAATTTTTGATTTTGTCGCTGTTTATACCTTCGATACTCCACTGCGATTCAGAATTTTTTACAAAATTTATACTTTCATCAGGTGTAACTACATTGATGTGTGACAGCAAATCTGCATCACCTTCAAAAATTTTAATTACATCCGAAGCTTCATTTACAGTATTATCATCAGAATCTGAAGGTCCGCTCCACAAAAATACAAACACTGTCAGCAAAGTTAATACAACAATTACCGAAACAAGAATTACGATATTTTTTTTGTTTATCATAAATGTCTCCTCCGCATCCATATTACAAGACCTGTCACAAGGAAAGCAAGTGGTATGACAATTACAGTAAGCGCACCAAAAACAAGTCCCCACAAAGCAGAAATAGTAATATACGGAGTGCTGACATCTTTTGCTCTGATATATATGTTTGTTTCGTTATCGGTAATCGAAGCAATTGTGTTCATATAAAAATCATTGTTTGCAAAATTGGATGATATAAGAGACTGCTGAATAAATTGTATGCCGCCCGAAACAAACATCTTTGCACTTTTATCGTCATCAAGCTGTTTTTCGAGAATAACGGCAAGATTTGATTTTTCAACATAATCACTTTCGCCTGCACTGATTTGGCCATCAGTCACAACTTCATTAACATCAGATTTTACAATAGCATTTTTGCTGGTTGTAAGAAGAACCTGTTCAATTATATATGGACTTGTGTTGTCCTTGATACCTCTGCTCGAAGGATAAAGGAGCATAAGATTACCATTAATAAGGTCGGCTGTAACATCACTTTCAACCATCTCGGGGATGATGAACAGCTGACTCTGATAATAATTGTTTTTATTGGTTTCGGCAATGTATCCGGGCTTAAACTCAACACCCCACTCGGAAAGATATCCATACAAATTATCAAGCTTTGCAATAGTTGGTGCCATAAGCACCTGAATTGAGTTGCCTTTATCAAGAAATTCATCGATTTTTTCTATTTCGGTAGAATCAAAATCCTTTTCGGGTGTTGAAACAATAAGCATATTAACATCTTCGGGAATATCACCCGTCATAAGGTTTACACCTTCTACAACATATCCTTCGTCTTTAAGCAAGCCTTCAAAATACGATGCAGAGGCAATTTCGCCATGACCTTCAACAACACCGACTTTAGTGGTTTTGTCACTTACAACATACAATATTGCAGATGTAAACAGCTTTTCGGCGCTGATATATTCAATGGAGCCTGTTGATGAATTAATGGATATTGCGTCATTTAAATCAACAATTTTGTGTCGCTTGTCCGACTCAAAAATTACAGAATAAATGCTTACATTCTCACCTGTATTTGCATATTTTTGTACAAATTCGGGATTTTTTTCGGTATCAACTACCTGATAATTAATTTTTGATGACATTTTTGAGTATTTTTCGATAATTTCACGAAGCTGATTTATAATGCTGCTTGACTCATCTTCAGGTATAAGTGAATATACATTAATTTCACTGTCAAGCTGCGAGAGTGTATCTTTGGTAGCATCCGAAAAAGATAATATGTTATCTTTTGTCATATCTATTTTGAGATTTACCTTTGTGGCAATGGCACCTACAAGCACGTTGACAATAATTATTGCAACAATCAAAAGGCAGGTTATTATTCCGGCTGTAGCCATATAATTATTAATTTTTTTCATAATAGCCTCCTCCTATTTAATCCATCTTCTTTTTTCGATTTGTGCAACGGTCAAAATTACAAATATGGCAACAACGCTGACAAAATAAATAATATGTTCAACATTTATAATTCCCATTGCAAAATCTGTAAATCTTGCAGTAATAGAAATAGCATTTGCAATTGTTGCAACAACTGCATTTGATACAGATGCCGAAATCCAATCCATAAGATATACAACAAACAGTGCGCCAAAAGATGCAATTGCAGAAATCAACAGATTTTCGGTCAATGACGAAATAAATATTCCAATTGCAATAAACGATGCACCCATAAGGAAAAATCCTATATAATTACCTATTATCGAGCTCCAAGCCATATCGGTATATAGATTCAAAATCAACGGATATACAATTGTAATTGCAAGAGCAATACCAAAAACCAAAAGTGACGCAAATAGCTTTCCAAGCACAATTGAAGAAACCTTGATAGGACTAGTAAGTAAAAGCTGGTCGGTTTTTTTGTTTTTTTCTTCTGCAAAAGACCGCATTGTAAGTACAGGAACCAATAAAACAAGAAGCAAAATTATGTTAGAAAATACATAGCTTATATCGCCAACACCATAAACAAGGTTGTTAATAAAGAAAAACAGTGCAGATACAAGCAAAAATACTGCAATGAAAACATATCCAAGCGGCGAAGCAAAATATGATTTCATTTCTTTTTTGAATATCGCCTTCATTTAGTTTTCCTCCTCTTGTTCATTATTTGATTCATCATCTGATTGCAAATCTGCATCATCGGAATGTTCTGCAATATTTTCCGAAAAATCCTCAGACTGTTCAACAGTTGTATCAGATGACTCCTGCTCTGTTTCCTGTTGGTCGTTGTTATCTTCAACAAGTACCAGATCCTCCTCAGTAATCTGGAGGAAAATATCTTCAAGACTCATATCCATTGCCTTAATCATAAGAATAGGCAAATTATTTTGTGAAAGTGAAGCAAAAAGTGCAGCTCTGACATCACAATCCTTCTGCGATTCGATAATGTAATCGTAGGAATCATTCTCCTTTTGACCAAGTGATTCGATATATTCAACACCCGGAACTTCGGATATTACAGATTCTATAACAGATTTGTCACCACTTACTCTTATTACAAATTTGTTATCATTTGTAAGCTTTTTCGAAAGATTTTGCGGTGTATCTTCTGCAACAATTTTGCCCTTGTTTATAATAATAACTCTGTCGCATATTGCACTTACCTCGGGCAAAATATGTGAGCTCAAAATTATAGTTCTGTTTTTGCCAAGCTCACAAATAACATTTCTAATTTCGTTAATCTGTTTGGGGTCAAGACCAACTGTGGGTTCGTCAAGTATAAGTATCTGAGGGTCACCAATTAGAGCTTGTGCAATACCAACTCTTTGTTTGTAACCCTTTGAAAGGTTTTTGATAAGCCTAGATGATACATCCTTAATTCCAACAGTTTCAAGAATTGAAGCAATATGCTCATTTCTTGGTTGCGTGGCCTTTTTGATATCATACACAAAATCAAGGTATTCGTTTACGGTCATATCATTGTAAAGAGGTGGAATTTCGGGCAGATAACCAATCATTTTTCTACATTCCATCGAATCGGCAACGTTGTCGTGACCATTGATTTCAACAGTACCGCTTGTAGCAGATATATACCCTGTAATAATATTCATTGTGGTAGATTTACCTGCACCGTTAGGGCCAAGAAATCCAAGAATTTCACCTGCTTTTACAGTAAACGAAACATTATCAAGAGCAACGCCGTTTCCGTATCTTTTTGTCAGATTTTTAATTTCAATCATAATTAAATTTGCACTTCCTTTCGATAAATTTCCTCTGCAAAAATTGCAGAGGAAACATCATAGTGTAATGTTATCACATATTAAGCTCTAATGTGTTAATAAACTATTAACAATTATTCTTCATTTTGTTTTGTGATATTTATTGCAAGTTCATCAAGCTGATTGTCATCAACCAAGCCAGGTGCGCCGCTCATAAGCTCACATGCATTCTGAACCTTAGGGAATGCCATTACATCCCTGATTGAATCACATCCGTCAAGGAGCATAATGAGTCTGTCAAAGCCATACGCCATACCACCATGCGGAGGAGCACCATACTTAAACGCATCAAGCAAGAAGCCAAATCTCTCCCATGCTTCTTCATTGGAAAGGCCTATAACTCCAAACATCTTTTCCTGAAGCTCGGTATTGTAAATACGCATACTGCCGCCGCCAAGCTCTACGCCATTAAGAATAATGTCGTAAGCTTTTGCTCTTACCTTGCCAGGGTCTGTATCAAGGTATTGCAAATCTTCATCTTTAGGAGCAGTAAACGGATGATGCATAGCAACATATCTGTTTTCTTCTTCGTCAAATTCAAGAAGCGGAAAGTCTGTTACCCAAAGGAAGTTAAATTTGTTTTCGTCAATCAAGCCATTTTGCTTTGCTACTTCTATTCTGAGTGCACCGAGAGAATCAAATACAACCTTATTTTTGTCGGCAACAATAAGTATAAGGTCATTAACCTGTGCCTGCATTTTTGAAATGATTGCACTCATTTGCTCGTCAGTCATAAATTTTGCAATCGGTGACTGAATTCCGTCTGCATTTACCTTAATCCATGCAAGACCTTTTGCTCTGTATGTTTTGATAAACTCCTGAAGTGCATCAATGTTTTTACGTGAAATTTTGTCTGCAAGATTTTTTGCGTTAATAGCCCGTACAGAACCGCCATCTTCAATTGCACCGGTAAACACTTTAAAGTCACATCCCGATACAACATCCGAAATATCAACAAGCTCAAGACCAAAACGTGTGTCAGGCTTGTCCGAACCAAATCTGTCCATTGCCTCAGAAAAAGGCATACGGAGGAACGGAGTTTTTACATCAATATTTTTTGTTTCTTTAAAGATTTTTGCAACAAGCTGCTCATTGAGTGTAATTACATCATCCATATCAACAAATGACAATTCTTCGTCAATCTGTGTAAATTCAGGCTGTCTGTCTGCACGTAAATCTTCGTCACGGAAGCATTTTGCAATCTGGAAATATCTGTCCATACCTGATATCATAAGAAGCTGTTTGTATATCTGCGGTGATTGCGGAAGCGCATAGAATTTGCCGGGATGAACACGGCTGGGAACAAGATAATCCCTTGCGCCTTCCGGTGTGCTTTTCATAAGAATAGGAGTTTCTATTTCGTAAAAGCCGTTATCTGCAAAAAAGTTTCGTGCAATCTGCGCCACTTTGCTGCGAAGAATTAGTCTGCGCTGCATATCGGGGCGGCGGAGGTCAAGGTATCTGTGCTTAAGACGAAGCTCTTCTTTAACATTGCTGTTTTCCTCAATATAAAACGGAGGTGTCTGTGCTTTTGACAAAATACGAAGCTCTTTGGCAATTACCTCAATATCACCTGTTGCCATATTTTTGTTGACAACAGCTTCATCTCTTGCGGCAACTGTGCCCACAACAACAAGCACATATTCGTCACGTACTTTTGCAGCCTTTTCGTACATTTTTTCATCATCAGTATTAAATACACACTGTACTATACCTGATACATCTCTCAAATTTATAAATATAAGTCCGCCAAGATTTCTGACAGAGTTGGTAAAACCCATAAGGACAACTTCCTGCCCTACATTTTGTTTGCTGAGCTCGGCACATTTGTGTGTGCGTTTTAACCCTTCCATTGTTTCAAACATATTAATTTCCATTATGCTTTATCCTCCTGATTTATGTGGTCAATTATACTTTTGGCGTCAATTTGCAAAGCGGTTTCGCTTCCGTCAGACATATTTTTAATTTTGCACTGATTTGTCGAAATTTCATCATCACCAAGTACAATTGTATATTCCGCATTAATTTTATTTGCATATTTAAGCTGAGCCTTAACACTTTTGCCAAGGTGGTCTGTTTCTACGCTTATGCCGCCAACTCTGAGTTCGTGCGCAAGCTTGTGTGCGTATATACCGTTGTCTGCACCTATATTGCCTATATAAAGCTTAACATTACTGTTATTTGGTATTTGTATGCCCTGCTCTTCCATTGTGAGAAGAAGTCGTTCCATACCAAGTGCAAAACCGCAGGCAGGAGTTGCATTGCCGCCAAGCTCTTCAACAAGTCTGTCATATCGGCCGCCGCCGCAAATTGTATTGTTTGAATTTTTGTTTTGTGCGATAATTTCAAACACAGTTTTGGTATAATAGTCAAGACCACGAACAATATATGGGTCTACAGAATATTTAATTCCAACTGCCTCAAGATATTTTTTTACCTGTTCAAAGTGGTCGCTGCATTCATCACAAATATGGTCAATCAAAAGCGGAGCATCTTTAACTATATCCTTACAAATATTACTTTTACAATCAAGAATACGCATTGGATTTCGGTCAAAGCGGCTCTTGCAGGTATCGCACAAATTATCATAATTGTTTTGCAAATACTCTTTGAGCTTTTTGTTGTACTCACTTCGGCATTTGGGGCAGCCAATACTGTTGATATTAAGCGAGAGTCCTTTAAGACCAAGGCGGTCATAAAGTGTCAGAGCAAGCTCCATAATCTCTGCATCGGCAGAGGGAGCGCCCGAGCCAAAATACTCAATACCAAACTGATGAAATTCTCTCATTCTGCCGGCCTGAGGCTTTTCGTATCTGTAGCAGCTTGTGAGATAATATGTTTTAATTGGCATAGGGTTGTTAAAAAGTCCATGTTCGATAAATAATCTTACTGCTCCCGCTGTACCCTCAGGTCTGAGTGTAATGCTTCTGTCGCCTTTATCATTAAAGGTATACATTTCTTTTTCAACAACATCTGTTGTATCACCAACGCCGCGTGCAAACAATTCTGTGTGTTCAAACACCGGTGTTCTGATTTCGTATACACCGAACTCTCTTGTTATTTCTCTCATCTTTTGCTCAATATATTGCCATTTATAAGAATTTTCGGGAATAACATCCATAGTTCCCTTTGGTGCCTTTATAATCATAGGTATTCCTCCTTATCTGTTACATCAAAAACTACACAAATATACATTATTTATTTTACTCCCAATAGTGCAAAAAGTCAAGGTTTTTGACACAATTACCTATAACACAAAAAGGGACTTTAACAGTCCCTTTAAAATATGTTTTTTCGTTTTTCAAGCATTTTGATTAAATATGTCCCCAATAACCCGCAGGAAATTGCTTCACCAATAAAAATGGTAAATGCAACATACCAAAAATTGAGCACTGTTCCCGATGTTACCATAATAACAATGGGTATAATAACAGTGTTAGACACAATAGGAGGAACAGGCGCAGCATACTTATGCTTTTTTAGTGCATAAGTACCTAAAGCTCCAATCAAAGTTGCAACGCTGCCAAATATCACATCAATTAACGCACAACCGGTAACTATGTTTGATAGTAAGCACCCCACAAACAATCCGGGCACAGCCGCAAAAGTAAAATACGGAAGTACCGTAAGTGCTTCGCTTATGCGTACCTGAATGGCTCCGTTTGCAAGACCAAAAATATTGGTAACGTACGTCAGAATGATATACATTGCAGCAATAATTGCGGCCTTTGTTACATTATTTGTTTTCATTTAAATCTCTCCTTAGTTTTATTTATAGTGAGGATGGTTTCGAACTCACTTTGTTACTTATTCAGTTACGGCAGTAACTTCTTTTTCAAGCTCTCCGTATGCAATCTTTCCTACTTTTGTAGTCGGAAGTGATGCACGAAATTCTATATCATAAGGCATTGCATATTTTGCAATATGCTTTTTGCAATACTCAATGATATTCTGTTTTGTATCATCATTGGGCTCATAGCCAGTATTGAGCACAATAAAAGCTTTGATTTTTTGAATTTTGTACTTGTCGGGAACACCAATTACACAGCTCATAAACACCGATTCATGATTGTTGAGTATATTTTCTATCTGTGACGGATACACATTATACCCACTTGTTATAATCATTCTTTTAATGCGCTGTTTAAAGTAAACATATCCATCTGCATCCATATATCCAAGGTCACCAGTGCGAAGCCACACAAGTCCGTCCTCATGTGTTTCAAGAGTATTTGCAGTTTCTTCCTCATGGTTAAGATAGCCCTTCATAACCGTTGGACCTGAAATACATATTTCACCAAACTGACCATATTCTGCTTGCTTGGTAGTGCCCAGCTCACATATTTTGTAATATGTGTCGGGGAAAGGCAATCCTATACTTCCCTCTTTTTCATTTATATATGGTGTAAGGCAGCTTGCTGTAACACACTCGGTTGTTCCATAACCCTCTCTTATGCGGGTGGCTGAACCATGGTCAGCAAGAAATTTGTCAAACTTTTTCTTTAAATCTACAGGAAGCGAATCACCACCCGAAAATACGCCTTTCAAAAATGAAAGGTCTACTCCATCAAGCATATCATTGGAGCATATAGCTTCAAACAAAGTTGGTACACCTGCAATAAAGTTAGGCTTTTGAGTTTTGATGAGCTTGCAGTATTCTTTTGCATTAAACTGAGGCACAAGTATCGAACGTCCACCTACTGCGAGCAATGTATGAACGCATACACCAAGACCAAATCCATGAAACATAGGCATTGCAGCAAGCATGCTCATATTTTTAACATCATAATGGCTCATTTCCACAGTTTGCATTGCAAGACAGTTAAAGTTGCGGTTGGTAAGCTCAACGCCTTTTGAAACACCTGTGGTACCGCCCGAAAACAAAATAACTGCAGTATCATCGAGGTCCATTTTATTGTTATAACCATCTGTACAAGAGTTGCCTGCAGCAAGAAAATCATTCCAGGAAATTACAGTATCATTATACTGCGGCTTTTGAATTTTTCTGCCCTTGGTGAGCTTAAAACCAATACTCATTACAAGCGACAGCTCATCGGAAATACTTGCTACAACAAGCTTTTTGAGCTTGTATCTTGCATCAACCTGCATTAATTTATTGTAAAACATATCAAGGGTAACTACTATCTTTGAATCGGTCTCTTTAAGATAATAAATAATCTCTTCTTCTGATGACAACGGATGTATAACACTAACTGTTGCACCAATCATATTAAGCGCATACAGTGCATATACATTTTGCGGCACATTAGGCATACAAAGTGTTACGCAACTGCCAGGTATTACACCAATTTTTGCAAACGCTTTTGCACATTTTTGTATCATATCGGCAAGAGTAGAATATTTAATATTGCGGCCCATAAACGAAAGTGCAATTCCATCAGGCTTGCCTGCTGCAATATTAATTACCTGTTCGCTCATTGTAGTTTCAGGATATTGAAGATTAAACTTTACATCACCGTAATTTTTAAGCCATGGAGTATTTACGCTCATTTAATTATCCTCCTGCTCAAAATCCATTTCTGCGCCGATTGGCAAATCAAGAATTTGAGGATTTTGTAATATCTTTTGTAATAATTTTATGCTTTTGGCAAAGTAAAATCCGTCTGCGATACGCTCATCAACCGTAACGCCAAGATTAAGTGCCGGTTTCATTTTGTAGCTACCATCATCATTAAAAAACGGCTGCTTTTTCATTTCGCCGATAATTACAAACAGTGAATTTGTGCTCCAGTTGGCAAGATGGTGATAATCGGCGCTCATTTTAATACTGCCAAGGTTAGAAATAAATACCGATGATGAATATGGGTCAATCGGTCGGAATATTTTTGGCATTCTTCCGTAAAAGCTCATTCTGTGAAGTACAGCAAACAAAATTTTGAGCATAAATCTCGGAAGCTTTGCAATAATATCAATTTCATTTGTGGTAGCATCCTTTTGTGAGTGCTTTCTTATTTTGTAAACCTCACCGCAAACAAAGTTATGTACTTGCTCAATGGGCGAAACATCACTTTCTCTGTTGTATTTAAAAATCAAAATTGATTCGTCAGCTTTTTCTTCCATCTTGTTTTTAGCAACAAAAGTAAAAGACAAATCTTTGCGTTCATAAAGTCTGTACCCTGATGTAAAATAATTCAGCCGCGGCTTTAAATATATAAGCTTTGCAAGTGCCGCCATAATTACATGAAAAACTGTATACCTATGCTCAGGATTTTCAGCATTTTTACTTTCAACATATTTTACCGCTTCGGTCATATCAAGCTGATAATCGAGCATGCATTCGTTATCGGTTCGGTTAGGCATTAAATATGGCATTATTTTGTGCATAGAGCTGATATCAGACACATAATATCCGTCATATCTGTCTTTTTTGTTTTTCTTTCGTTGGTTTGACATAAATACCTCCGTTATAATTATCTGTTTGGAACAACAATTTTTATGGCATTATTAATACCCTGCATATCAATAATGTCACACCCTCTCATAAATTCACCATCAATTGTCCAGTTGGTGTTTTTATCAGCGTATATTTTTGCAGATGATACAGAATGGAATGTAATCATTTCTGTATTATACTCCTGTGTGTTGAGAGCAACAATTATTGCATTCAAATCCATAATATTTTTTGGCATCTTAATAAGCAATATTTCAAACAATCCATCATTAAGGTCAACTGCATCAGGCTTGAGAGTAAGGACACCACCTACAGAAGTAGAATTGCATACAGCCGCAAAAACATAGTCGTCTTCATAAACCTTGCCGTCAAATTCAAATTTAAGATGCTCACTTTTTATAGCTGTTAAATCTTTGATGCCTTCAAGTACATAAGCAAGATGACCATACATATTTTTTACATTCTGCGGTGTTGCATACGATGCTTTTGTAAACAAGCCACAGGATGCAACATACGAAAAATACCTGTCATTAAACTTGCCGATGTCAATATTAACAATCATTCCTGTCATAATGTCCTCGGCAGCTTCCAAAATCTTTTTGCTGAGCTTAAGACTGTTTGCAAAGTCATTGGTGCTTCCGGCGGGAATATATCCTATTGGCTTGTTGCATTTTAATTCTATAACAGCTTCAACAACCTGATTAAATGTACCATCGCCGCCGATACAAACTATTAATTCACTGTCATTATAATACTTTTGCACATATTTAAATGCATCATTCCCATCGGTTGTAACACACACTGTGCTCTCATAACCATAACTTTTAAACAAAACCAAAATATCGGTAAGATATTTATTTGCCTTTTTCATTCCTGCGTTAGGATTTAAAATCAACAACAAATTTTTCATATAGTTTACCTCTGTAAATCAAATTGTTACTAATTTACCCTTATTATCAAATTATATCAGTTTCAAACTTAAAAGTCAACAAATCGCATGTTAATTGAATTTAAAACATAATACAAAAGCATCGGCGAAACAATTCGCCGATGCCCATATTAAAGCTGTGCTCTTATAATTTTGCCACTTGTTGTTTTTGGCAGACTTTCCTTAAACTCAACTATTCGCGGATACTTGTAAGGAGCTGTATGCTTTTTAACGTAATTCTGAATTTCAAGCTTAAGCTCTTCACTCGGTGCAGTGCCCTTTGTAAGAACGATACTTGCTTTTACAACTTGACCTCTTACAGGGTCAGGAGCCGGAGATACACCACATTCAACAACATACGGAAGCTCCATAATAACACTTTCGATTTCAAAAGGTCCTATGCGATAGCCGGATGATTTAATAACATCATCAACTCGACCAACATAATAGTAAAATCCGTCTTCATCCCGATATGCAACATCGCCTGTGTGATACAAGCCGTCGTGCCATACTTCTGCTGTTTTTTGCTCATCTCGGTAGTAGCCTTTAAACAGACCGCAAGGTACACGTTCGGAAGTACGTATAACAATTTCGCCGTTTTCACCCGTTTTAACGCTCTTGCCTTCGGAATCAACTATGTCAACATCGTAAAGCGGTACAGGTTTGCCCATAGCACCAAGCTTAAATTCTCTGCCGTAAAGATTACCTATAACACAGGTGGTTTCTGTCTGACCAAAGCCCTCCATAACCTTTACATCCAAAAGCTTTTCTATCTGGCGGAAAACCTCAGGATTAAGCGCTTCACCTGCTGTTGTAGCATGTGAAATAGATGACATATCATACTTGCTTATATCCTCTTTAATGAGCATACGGAGCATTGTAGGAGGTGCACAAAAAGTAGTAATGTGGTACTTGGCAAACATCGGTAAAATGTCTGCTGCTTCAAATTTGTCAAAGTCGTATACAAAAATTCCTGCTTCGCAAAGCCACTGACCGTATATTTTGCCCCATGCGGCTTTTGCCCAGCCCGTGTCAGAAATTGTAAGATGCAAGCCGTCAGGGTCTACACAATGCCAATAGTTAGCAGTGTGGAAATGACCAAGAGCATATTTGTAGCAGTGAAGTGCCATTTTTGGATTGCCTGTTGTGCCTGATGTAAAGTACAAAAGCATATCATCATCACCGCATGGTGCATCATCACTGCGCTCATATACATCCGAAAATCTTGCAACTTCTTCATCAAAATTGCGCCATCCGTCTCTTGAGCCATTAACTATAATTTTGTTTACAAGCTCATCGCAGCCCTCAGCACCCAAATCAGCTTCATCTGCCATTACACCCTGACTGCTGCAAATAATTGTGCTAACGCTTGCAGCCTTAAACCGGTAATTATAATCGTGTGCTTTAAGCAAATTTGATGCAGGAATTGCAACAGCTCCAATTTTGTGCAGAGCAAGTATAGCAATCCAGAATTGATAATTACGGCGAAGAACAAGCATTACCTTATCGCCGCGCT
The DNA here is from genome assembly GCA_045633845.1 of Clostridia bacterium. Lineage (GTDB taxonomy): Bacteria > Bacillota > Clostridia > UMGS1810 > UMGS1810 > RGIG4708. The sequence continues at coordinate 80,401 of JAZQZC010000010.1, read as the reverse complement.
TAATACCAATTGAAGTAAAATAATTAGCACATCTTGCAGATTCTTTTTTCAAATCCATAAATGTGAAGATTTTTTCGTTTCTGTCTTTGTCAAGATGAACCATGGCAACCTTATCGGGCTGTTTGTCGGCAATTGCATCAATAACATCAAATGCAAAGTTGAATTTATCTTCATTTTTAAAGTTAATTGTTTCAAGAGACCCGTTTTCGTCCTCGGTAACTTCGATAAAGTTTTGCCATACTCGTTCGGTGTGTTTAACAACTTTTGCGGTTTTCTTTTTAACATGATACTTGTTGTCATTAATTGCTTCTGCTCCCATACCGCCCTGAAGCACTATGGCATAAAATTCCATATCCTCGCCATCAGCTGCAATCATACCATGAGGTGTTGAACTATCGTAATATATAGAGTCGCCTGCAGTAAGAATTTCGGTATGGCTGCCGATTTGAATTTTCATAGTACCACTTATCACAAGGTCAAGCTCCTGACCCTCGTGAGTAGTAAGCTCAATCTCCTTGCGTTCGGCATTTGCGTCATACTTACATTTTACATAAAGAGGCTCGGACACTCTGTCTTTAAAGTCTGACGCAAGGCTGTAATACACCATTCCGTGAGCCTTTTGAATTTCAGTTCCCCTGCCCTTTTTAGTTACAGTATACGATTTAAGCTTAGGGCTGCTGCCCTCGATAATATCTGTGACATTGACTTTAAATGCCAAAGCGCATCTGTAAATAAAAGCAAAGCTGAGGTCATGTGTACCATCTTCACATGCAGCATATTCTTCTACAGACACACCTGTGAGTTTGGCCATTGTAATTTTCGAAATGCCTTCAATATGACGAAGTTCTTTAATTCTGGAAGCTACCTCGCCTATTTTAAGGTCGAGTCCTGTCATTTGTCCATCCATAAATTTGTCCATCCTTTCACAGTAATAAAAAAGTCCCAAAGATTGTATAATCTTTGAGACGAGTTAACATAATACCCGCGGTACCACTCAAATTGCACCGAAATAACTCCGATACCACCTTCAAGCTCTGACAAGCTCTATGCACTGACGCAGCACTCTCGAAAAGGTTCTACTTGCCAAGCGGCTTTCTTCCTTTCAACTCAGGAACTACAAACATACGATACCCACCGAGTAACTTGCACCAAACGTTACCTCTCTAAGCGGCATTTACCGAAGCCCTTTCCGTCATCGTTTTTATACACAAATTATTATATCACCAACATTAAAATTTGTCAATACTTTTTGTTTGTGCCTATAACTTTATTTAAAATATCTATACAACGGTTTGTCCGTTCATGAATTTCATAAACGGACAAACCGTTATTACACATGTATTATTCAAAAAAGGTTCTTTTCCAAGAGTGGAATTTTTTTACCTTACTGTTTATTATATGTTATTTTTTCAGGTTTTTTAACAGTGTTTCCACTTTTACTCCGCTGGAAATAATTCTCGATACCGAAACGCTTTCTTCATCAAAGGCCGCTATTGCATATCCATCCGGAGTAACATAATACATTCCTTCAACTATGTAATGATTACGAGTTGGTTTGCCTTTATCCTTTGCAACCGGAACAACAATCTTCATTCCATCTGACAATACAGGATTATAATTTATAAAATCCATATTTGATGCTATTGTAATTTCTTCACCTTTTGAATATAACCCTTCAGTATCCTCAATTACAGAAATTGTATATTCGTAAAATTCAAAAACATCATCTATACCATTTTTCTTTCTTTTTTCTGAAAGTTCCTTATTTGCCAAAGAAGTTACAGCATTGTATGTTGATATGTCTCCAACTACTTCTCCATAAACAAACGATTCTGCGACTTCTTTTACCTCTTCCACAGTTGTTTTGTCCATAAAAATTCCTGCGGGAGCATTTTTCCCACATACCGGATATTGAGCTCTCAACGACTCAATCTGCTCTGCGGTAAGTCTTGAACCAGAGGAATTAATCGATAACACGTAACATACACAACATATCAAAGCAATTGCTACTACTGCAATCACACCTCTATTTTTTGCTGCTTTCATTATTTTCACTCCTCTAATACATTTATTCATTTCGGTACTCTAAAAATTCCTTTTCAAAATTATACCATATATCTGATTTTAAATCAACACATAAAAAAACAGACATTTTTCTAAACGAAAAATGTCTGTTGAGGTAATTATTTTGTGAAATCAGCTTTAAACAGCATTACTCCACCTATAAGCATTACAAGAGCCACATATTTATTCCATCCAAATGAAATTTTTTCACTATCCATAATTCCAAAAGCATCAATAATTGCAGCTACAAGCAATTGGGATATAAGAATTGTAGATACCGCAAGTGCAGGACTTAAGTTTTTCATACTCAGCATAACTGTAACTGTAATAAACAGCCCGAGTATACCTCCGAGTAAATATAATTTGTTAACCTCTTTAATATTTGCCCAGTTTCCGTTTTTTACAAACAACAACGCAATGACTGATGCAACAAAAGCTGTACCTTGTACAAATGCATTTGACTCATATAAGCCAATTTTACTGCTCAGACGTGTATTCATAACACCCTGAATGCTCATCAGTGCTCCTGCAACAGATGCAAAAATATATCCCACAAAATCACCTCGGTAGTATTATTACCATATTAAATGATTTCATACAATAATTCATATACAATATTATTTAAAATTTCATAATCAATGTTTTGTTTGATTTTTTCATTAAACTCTTCTCTTATTTGGTGAATATCCTCAAAATATATTTTTGATATTGACATCATTTTATTATATCTAAAGGATATATCCTCAAGCTTTTCTTTACTTGATTCGTCAACTCCGTCAAGTCCGCTATTCAAATAAAAATCAAGTATTTCGTCTGTTTCAAAAACTGGAAATTTTTCGTGCGGCGCAGTTGAGTCAAATATGCAGACAGACAACTCACGGCATATTACCATATCAAGGCTTTTACTGTCAAATCCACAATGATAAATTTCGACAGAATATCCCTTGTCTGTTAATGCTTTTGCAAATTTTTTTAAAAATGTTGATTTGCCTGTACCAGGTCTGCCCTTTATAAAATATCTTTTTTTGATATCATTTGTGATTTCATCAATATAATTTGCATTACCATCAAAAAACACAGCTCCAAAAAAACGTTCAAAGGTTATTGCAGGCATGTCAAAACTCTCTTGCGGTACAATATTTTCAATTAAAGAGCTGCAATATTTGTCAAGCAGATTATAATCCATTTTGTCAATATAAATGCTCTCCCATTCATCGTGAATTTGTTTGGCACCTTGATACACCGAATAAACCGAATTCAACTTGTCATTGATTTGACCTGTTATGTTATACACATCAAAAACAAGCTGATTATACTTTTTCTTTTTGATGCATGAGTCTATATCCACAAGGATGCAGTTGTTGTTTAGGCACATTAATTCGCTGTCAACGACTGCAATTTTTTTGTCACGGATTATAAAGCCGTCGAATTCGTTAGATATGTTGGGATTATATATCAATTCTGCATCTTTGCAATGCTCCTGTATATATGCGCACAACCTTGATATAAATATGGATTTTAAGTAATCAAATTCAGACTGTATCAGATATATTTTATCTATGCCGTTCAAATTACCAAGTAAAAAATTAACTTCACCAGTGCAGGTATTTGCACGAACAAAATATTTCATATGTTGCCCTCCTTTAATTTGGATCACAACATATTATATGCAATTTATCGTATATTAGCGACAAAAAATCGGTATAACCACAAAGATTATACCGATTTTGAATTATCTGTTTACTAAAACTTCTTTTTCATATTTTTTAATTTCTTCAAACCATGAAGCATCAGCTGCAACACCGCATTCTTCGCAGTACATTGCCCACACATCGCCAAAAGGAAGTGTTTTAATTTCTTCGCTCAAAACCATAAGCTCGGTAAATTCACCGTTGTCCTGAAGCTTTTTAAGATGTTCGTTTGGTGTGCACATAGCAGACAAAAGCGCTTTTTGCCAACTGCGGAAGCCAACTGTCCATGCAGAAATTCTGTTAATGCTCGCATCAAAGTAGTCAAGAGCCATATATACTCTGTCAAGTCCGTCGTTGCGAATAATTTCTTTTGCCATCTCTTTTGTTTCGTCATCAAAAATCACAACATGGTCACTGTCCCATCTTATAGGGCGTGTAATATGAAGTGCAATTTCGGGGAAGAAGGTCAAAAGCGCCGGGATTTTGTCTGACACAACCTCGGTCGGGTGATAATGACCATTGTCCATAAGCGGCAGGCATCCGTCGTGAGTTGCTGCAAATGAGAGTGAAAATTCTGCAGAACCTACTGTATAAGCCTCAACACCGATACCAAACACCTTTGATTCAACACAAGGTTTAACAAGCTTTTTGTCAAAAGGCTCAGACAAAATCTGCTCAATAGAATCTTTATATCTCATTCTTGGTCCGAGTCTGTCAGCAGGAATGTCTTTAAAGCCGTCACCTGTCCAGATATTCATTACGCAAGGAACACCTGTTTCTTTTGCAAAATATTCGGATATTCTAATACAAGCCTTGCCGTGTTCTATCCAGAAATTTCTGATATCAGCATTAGGATGAGCAAGTGTAAGACCGTCATTAGCTTTTTCGTGTGAGAAGAAGGTTGGATTAAAGTCTATACCCATATTTCTCTGTTTTGCAAATTCAACCCATTTTTTAAAGTGCTTGGGCTCAAGCTTATCTCTGTCAACATAGCCATCTTCAAATATTGCATAGCAAGCGTGAAGATTAAGCTTTTTTTTGCCGGGCATAAGGCTCATTGCTTTGTCCATATCCTGCATAAGCTGCTCAGGTGTTTTTGCCTTGCCGGGATAGTTACCTGTTGTCTGAATACCCCCTGTAAGCGGGCCGTCATGGTCAAAGCCTGTAACGTCGTCACCCTGCCAGCAATGAAGCGAAACGGGGATTTCTTTTAATTTTGAAATTACGCTGTCGGTGTCAACACCATATGAAGCATATATTTTTTTTGCTTCGTCATATCTCTGTTTTACTGTCATTTTAATTCTCCTTAAATATATTATTTTATTAATTCATTTACCACAGCCACGTATTCATCGATTTTAGCCATTGCTTTTTCGTTTGAATTTTCGCACACGCCGTAATAAAATTTGATTTTTGGTTCAGTACCCGATGGTCGTATTGCAATCCAGGCATTTCCGTCAAGATTAAATCTCAAAACATTTGATTTTGGCAAATCAAGAGGCTTAATTTCACCTGTTTGTACGTCTGTAATTGTGCTATTTTTAACATCCCATGCGTTTAACACCTTTGTACCAGCAATTTCTTTCATAGGACTCAAACGGAATTTTTCCATAATCGCATCAATTTTTGCACTGCCGTCAATACCCTCGAGTACAACCGATTTTGTAGATTCAAGGTAGTATCCGTACTTTTTATACAGTGATTCAAGACCTTCGTAGAGTGTCATACCCTGTTTTTTGTAGTCAGCAGCCATCTCGGATATAAGCATTGCCGCAACAACAGCATCTTTATCTCTTGCGTATGTACCTGCAAGGTAACCATAGCTTTCTTCAAAGCCAAAAAGATACTCTTTGTAATAATTGTTTTGTTCAAAATCTTTAATTTTTTCACCGATAAATTTAAATCCTGTAAGTACATCAATAACGCTTGCGCCGTAATCCTCAACAATCGGATAAAGCATAGATGTGGTTACGATTGTTTTGATAATAACAGCTTTATCTGATAAAGTACCGCTTTGTTTTTTGTTTCGCAATATAAATTCGGTAAGGAGTACACCTATCTGATTGCCGTTGAGTGTAATATAATCACCTTCGGTTGTTTTAATTACAACACCAATTCTGTCACTGTCAGGGTCAGTTGCAAAAATAATATCGGCAGGCTCTTTTTTTGCCATATCTATTGCATATTTAAACCCATCCTTGTCCTCGGGATTAGGCGATTTTACTGTTGAAAAATCAGGGTCAGGAAGCTCCTGCTCTTTAACAATGCGGACATTTTTTGCGCCAATCATATCGAGAATTCTGCGGACAAGCTTGTTTCCTGTTCCGTGGAATGGTGAATATATAATAGAAAAATCATCACCAAGCTCCCTAATAGCCTTTTCGTTAATTGACTGCTTGTAAACCTGGGCAAGATATGCATCGTCAATTTCTTTGCCAACAATTGTAATGAGTCCTGCATCCTTTGCCTGCTGCTCATCCATTACTTTTACATCTTCAAATATATCGAGCTTGTCAATAATAGAAGTCACATAGTCCGATGATTCGGGCGGCAGCTGACACCCGTCATCACCATATGCCTTATAACCGTTGTATTCCTTTGGATTATGACTTGCTGTTACAACAATGCCTCTTGAAGTTTTTAAATATCTTACAGCAAACGAAAGCTCCGGTGTAGGGCGAAGCTCATCAAACACATATGCTTTAATGCCGTTGGCAGCAATTACCTTTGCACTTTCCATTGCAAAAACATCAGATTTGTGTCTGCAGTCATATGCGATTACAACACCTGCATCCATAGCAGCCTTACCTGCTTTTTTTATTTCTTCACACAAGCCCTGGGTGGCTTTGCGTACAGTGTAAATATTCATTCTGTTGCTGCCTGCCGCAATTGTGCTTCTCAGGCCTGCAGTACCAAACTCAAGGTCTTTGTAAAATCTCTCTTTTATTTCATTTTCATCATTAGCAATGTCTCTTAACTCTTGTTTTGTCTGTTCATCTACAGCAGGACTTGCAAGCCATTTTTGATATACGTCCAAATAATTCATATTGCTAACCTCCAAAAAATTTAGTTGTTACCAATATTATACTATATATTATTTATAAATTCAATAGAAAAAATTTTATTTATTGTTGAATTATTAAAATTTGTGTGTTATAATTTAAATAAAGATAAATATTTTCTGATTTTAATAGTTTCACAAAACCGACTTTCAACAATATATAACCGATATCGGTTTATATACATATCAATTACAAAGGGGTTGATTTTATGACAATCAATATTAATGGCAGAAAAATCGAGGTAACCGAGGGCTTGAAGTCTTACATTGACAAAAAGATTTCCAAGCTGGACAGATATTTTGGTGAAACAGCCATTGCAAATGTCACCATATCTGTTCAAAAAGATCATCACATTGTAGAGGTTACAATTTTTGAAAATAGTATGATATACAGAGCAGAAGTTTCGAACGATGATATGTATGCTGCAATTGACAAGGTTGAAGATGTGCTTGAGCGTCAAATTCGCAAGCAGCGCACCAAAATTGAAAAGAAGCTCAAAACCGATGCGTTTGCCGATAGCGAAACTACCGAATATGTTGAAGAGGATGAATACAAAATTGTTAAAAAGAAGGTTTATACTGCAAAGCCAATGACTCCTGAAGAGGCTGTGCTCCAAATGAACCTTTTGGGACACAACTTTTATATATTCTCAAATATCGAAACACACGACAAAAATGTTATTTACAAACGAAAAGACGGTAATTACGGTCTTATAGAGCTTGCATAATAAAAAAGCTGCAGTTGGCGCTCTATCTGCGTGCAAAGCTGATTTTCATCTCACTCGCGAACACAACAAAACGCAATTTCCTATAATTTTAAAAACCTCCAAAGCCATTATGGTTTTGGAGGTTTTTTATGTACATACAATCAAAAATCAATCAATCTGATTTTTGGGATTAACAATATCACGCCAGTCAAGGTCGCCCCTCTCTAAGCCATGAATCAGCACTTCGGCAGTTGCAACATTTGTGGCAAGAGGGATATTATGTATGTCACATAATTTCATTATCGAAGTAGCCTCAGGCTCAAAAGACATCTGCGTAAGCGGATCTCTGAAAAACAAAACAAGGTCAATTTCGTTGTATGCAATTCGAGCACCAATCTGCTGGTCACCACCCTGGGTACCGGACAAAAATTTGTGAACCTTAAGACCTGTTGCATCAACAATAAGACTACCCGTTGTTCCGGTAGCTATGAGATTATGCTTTTTAAAAATACCCTTATAGGCTATACAAAACTGAACCATAAGCTCTTTCTTTTTGTCGTGTGCTATTAATGCTATATTCATTGTAAACTACCTCCTGCTAAATAATTTTTTTGTCTTTTTGGGGGTACTGAAATCTATAGCGCAAACGTAACTGCCGCACAGTCGCCGCGATATATTTTCAAATGCCTTGCAACATCTGGTCTGCATTGCATCTGTATTTTTTGTAAGATATCCGTGTTCATATGGCACCAGACCGATAGGTGCAACACCACACATATCACATATATCATCCACATTCATATGAAATCCGGATTGTATCAATTCAGTATCTATTTTATTTATTATAAGATATTTTTTGTCATTTTGCAAGTCTTGTGCAAATTTTTCCGTGCATCTGACACTTGCAGCATCACAATTTGTAACTAAAATTGTTTTTGTAAATTTGTCATAACTACTGTTTTTATACGGCATATCAACAAGTACAAAGTCGAATCCGGCAGCATTTTGCCGTATTAAATCAAGTGCTTTTGAATAGTCATCAATGTCCGTTGTCTGACTGCATGGTAAAAAAAACAAATTATCATCTGCTTTGGTCAGTGCATCATCAAAGCTGCACCTTCCGTAAAAAACATCTGCAATGTCAAACACAAACGAATGCTCACAACTGATGTATATATCGAGAGTTCGTCTTTTAAAACAAAAATCAACAGCAAGACATTTTTTACCGCTGACTGACAAGGCGATTGCCGTTTGCGCCACAATTTGCGATACACCAACACCGCCTTTTGAAGCTGTAAAACAAATAAATTCCATACTATTCACCATTTATTTTATAAGCATATTCTTAATTTCAGAATCCTTGTCTGGCTCTTCATTTTCACCATACAAGTCAAAATATTTTTCGTAAACAGATTTTGCTATCGGAGCCAGTGCGGCACCGGAGCCCGCATTTTCTACTACAATTGCAACAGAAATCTGAGGAATTTTGTATGGTGCATATGAGGCAAATACACCGTTTGCCGAACCCTTAGAAACCTGTGCAGAGCCTGTTTTGCTGCATACCTCAATAGGAAAATCAGCAAATATCGACGCAGTTCCGTCAATATCCGAAACCATCCTCATACCATGCGTCACAGCTGCGTGGGTTGCATCGCTCATATTAACCTCATTAATAACTATAGGTTCTTCACTGACAACAAAATCGCCTGTGTACACATCTCTGATGTTTTTTGTAAGATGTGGTTTGTAACGGGTGCCGCCATTTGCTACGGTAGCAATGTAGTTGGAAATCTGAATAGGTGTAAACAAATTGTATGACTGACCTATTGCCATCTGCAAATTGTCACCGGGGTACCACGGTGTTTCAAAATTAAGTTGTTTATACTCAGAGTTTGCGAGCACACCCTTGGACTCACCATCCAGCTCAATACCCGAAAGCTCGCCCAACCCAAACTCCTTGCCATATCTGTACATTTTTTCATATCCAAGGCGTTTGCCAATTTCGTAAAAATAATAGTTACATGAATTTTGTATCGCTGTTTCAACTGTCATTGATTTATGAGTAATGTGCTGATCTGTCCAAATCCAGCAATTAAACTTTTGGTCGTAATATTCATACACACCATTGCAGTTGATTATTTCGTTTTTGTTCATCTCCTGTTCTTCAAGCCCTGCAATTGCTGTCAGAATTTTAAATACAGAGCCGGGAGCATACACACCGCTGATTGCTCTGTTCAAAAACGGCGTCAGCTCACTTGAAGCAAGAGTTTCGTAATCATCCTCAAATGTAGTAATGTTGTATGTGGGATATGTTGCCATTGCAAGCACCTCACCAGAATTTACATCGGTAACTACAACCGCACCGCCTCTTGCATCAGCACCTGCTTTGTTGTCCTTTTTTTCACCATTTCTTTTGATATTTGCAATAGTGTTTTTGAGTGCCTCTTCGGCTGTTTTCTGAAGTTCAATATCTATTGTCAAAACAACGTTATTACCAACCTTTGCAGGAATATCATTACTTTCATAACCTGTTGACGAATCAAGGCTGCGTGAAGTGTTTTTGAGCCCATTTTCACCTTTAAGGTACTTTTCGAGACTTTTTTCAAGTCCGTCCTTGCCAATAAGGTCATTCATACCATATCCTTCGGTATCTTTTAATGCTTCATATTCCTCTTTGTAAATTATGCCCACTCTGCCAAGTATGTGAGATGCAACTCCCTCATAGTGATATTGACGCATCGGCCTTGTGGTAATTTTGACATTTTTATATGTTTCATTGCTTTCTTCTATGTGAGTAACAACATCAAGAGATACGTCCTGAGCAAGTGTAAAAGGTGTGGATGTGCTGAATCCACGGTTTTCCATTTCGTATCTGACACCAACAATTTTTCTCAAATCGATGTCAGAGTACCTGTCCTCAATATCATATTTTTTTGCAAGAAGCTTTACGCAGTCAAGGCCTGTGGCAGTGTCACTTGCCTCAATGCTTTTTTTAAAATCAAATATTTTTTGCTCTCGTTCTTCGCCTTTGTACGCTGTATACAAAAAATCAAAATTTTCTTTTGATACAGGAAGTGTATCTGTGTATTTTTCGTCATAGCTATCCAGCAAATCAACCGTTTTGAGAATAATATCATTCAATCGGTCATAGGTTATGTCTGTTTTGCTTATTTCCACAGAAAAGCCCTGCTTGTTGGTAACAAGTGGTTTTCCGTTACGGTCCATAATTATTCCGCGGGGTGCTTCTATCACTTCCTGTGATACCAATCTGTTTTCGGATTGTTCTCTGTAGCTGTCACCCATTACAATCTGCAATTTAAACAAGCGGAATGCAATAGCACAAAACAGAATAATGACAAATATATTTAAAATAAATCTTTTGTTTTTAAGCATGTGTGTCACAATCAAAAACTCCTAATTTCATCTTCCGCAAGAAACTTTGCCCAAAACATCAACGGAAATGCAACAATCATATTATAAATGCCTTCGATAAAAATAACATACAGCATATGTCCCGATGTAACCTTATCAAACATAAAGTAAAGTATAAAGCTGTACATACCTTCGTAAATTAAAGTTGCAATTGCAGTACCCGCAACAACTGTAAACAAATTGCTCTTTATATAGTCAGAGCTTACAATTGCGTAAACAAGGGCAACAAACATCATAATAAGCGCCGAAAATCCAAGGTTTCGGGTCTGAATTATGTCGATAAAAAACCCTGATACAATTGCAAAAACAGTTGCCTTTGACGGCTCTGCATACATACTGTAGCAAACAACAAATGTCAAAACGAGATTTGGAATTATATGTAAAATTTCCAGATTTCTAAAAATTGTTGACTGCAACACAATTAAAATCAACAGTGTAAGGTACGTAAATAAGTTTTTCATTTTATTGCCTTTCAATATACTTAATTGTTTTTTATAATCAAAACTTCATCAAGGTCATAAAAATCAACACCAGGTTCTATTACAGCCTCACGTGATAATCCTGATACATCATCGTTGAGCTGAGTTACTTTACCGATGTAAAGTCCCTGAGGATATATACCGCCATTACCCGAGGTTACCACATAATCGCCAATCTCAACATTTATATCTTTTATAAGATAATCCATCACGCACATACTGTCGGACGAAAGTGCCAAATCGCCGTTGACAACCGCATTAACATTTAATCTTGTTATTGTAGCGCCAACAGATGAGGTACTGTCTATAATCGAAACAACTCTTGCCCAAGTTCTGCCAACCTCACTGACGTGACCAACCAAACCATTAACAGTAATTACTGCACAGTTTTTTTCTACGCCGTCAACAAGACCTTTGTCGATAGTAAATGTTTTTGACCAATTTGTCATATCGGATGCTGTTACATCTGCTGCTATATATTCAAACTCTGTGTCTTTTTGAGTAAGTTCAAGCATTTGTCGTAATCTGTCATTTTCCTGAGCATAGTCATCGTTTTGTCTGATTTTGTCCTCAAGAGCTGCTATACGTTCTTTTAGTTGTTCATTTTCACGGGCATAATTCTTGTTGGAGCGAAGCATCGCAAAAAAATCCCCTATACCGTCATATATACCAACGGCAACCTTTTGAAAAGGCGAAACAATAAAATTTACTGTATCGCTTATTACAGGGATTTTTGCACCCGTAACCGACGAAACCGCAATAATTACCACAAGCAAAAAAGCAACAGCAGCTATAATTATTTTAAATTTGTTTTTTTCAAAAAAATACATAAAAAATTATCCTCTTCGTGCGTTAATCATAACATTTCGGTGTTGCTCCATTTGTTCCAAAACAGCGCCACAGCCAAGTGCAACACAATCGAGCGGATTTTCGGCGATGTTAACATCCATACCTGTTTGCTCTGTAATAAGTCTGTCAAGGCCACGAAGCAGTGCACCGCCACCTGTAAGGGTAATACCTCTGTCCATAATATCCGCAGCAAGCTCGGGTGGTGTAATTTCGAGAGTAGATTTTATTGCGGATATGAGCTGTTCAACAGGCTCACGAAGTGCACTTACAATATCGGTGGTTGATACACGAATATTTTTGGGCAGCCCTGTCATAAGGTCGCGTCCGCTTACTTCCTCAAATGCATCTTCTATGGTTTCATAAGCAGAGCCAATGTCAATTTTCAATTTTTCGGCAGAGCGCTCTCCTGTCATAAGATTAAATTTCTTTTTGATGTAGTTAATTATAGCCTCGTCAAAGTCATCTCCTGCAATGCGTAGCGATTTGCTTGCAACTATACCGCCGAGAGAAATAACTGCAACCTCGCTTGTACCGCCGCCAATATCAACAACCATACTTCCGGTCGCCTCTTCTACAGGCAGTCCGGCGCCGATTGCAGCTGCCATTGGTTCTTCAATAATATACACTTCTTTTGCTCCCGCATTGAGTGTGCCGTCCTCAACAGCTCTTTTTTCTACTTCGGTTACACCTGATGGAACGCAAACAATTACACGTGGTTTTAAAAATCCGTGTGATTGATTTGCCATGCCGATAAAATACTTGAGCATCGCCTGAGTAACGTCAAAATCGGCAATTACACCATCTTTGAGTGGTCTTATTGCAATTATGTTGCCGGGAGTTCTTCCAAGCATTTCTTTTGCGGCATTGCCCACCTGCAACACCTCACCTGTATTTTTGTTTATGGCAACAACACTTGGTTCGTTTACAACAATACCCTTGGATTTTACATACACCAAAGTATTTGCTGTTCCCAGGTCAATGCCAATATCTCTTCTTGTCATAATATCATTCCTTTACAAATATTTAAAATTCATTAAAAATATTATTAAGTGTGCACACAGGTAGCCCTACTATATTAAAGTAATCACCCTCAATTTTGTTTACAAAAACTCCGGCGTACTCCTGAATGCCGTAACTTCCGGCTTTGTCAAAGGGCTTATAAGTATCAACATAGTACTCAATTTCTTTATCGGTCAGTTGTCTGAAGAACACTGCGGTTTTTTCACAGGATGCAACGCACTTAGCATCATTGCTCCGCGCAACACAAACACCTGTATATACATAGTGAACATTGCCCGACAGCTTTTTGAGCATACATATTGCATCCTCTCTGTCTTTTGGCTTGCCAAGTACTTCCCCATTGTAAACAACAATAGTATCGGCGCCAATTACCAGTGTATCTTTGCCTACCCTTTTTACAACAGACATTGCCTTAAACATTGCAAGCTCCTGAACATACAACTGAGGTTCAAGCTCTTTAGAAACGGTGCTTTCGTCAAAATCTGATTCTATAACATCAAATTTAATTCCGATATTTGTAAGCAGTTCCTTTCTTCGCGGTGACTTTGATGCAAGAACATATTTATACATCAGTTAACACCTGTAGAGCCAAAACCGCCTGCTCCTCTTTCGGTTTGTTCAAGCTCATCAACTTCGCAAAAGCATGCAATTGCAACCGGCAATATTACAAGCTGTGCAACTCTTTCGCCATTTTTGACAACAAAAGGCTCATTGCCGAGATTGATAAGACCAACCTTTATTTCACCTGTATAATCACTATCCACCACGCCTACGCCATTTGCAAGGCAAAGTCCTTTTTTTACCGACAATCCACTGCGCGCAAATATAAATGCACCGTAATCGGCACTCGGCAGCTTTATAGCAATACCTGTAGGTATAAGCGCACGCTCCATAGGATTAATTACAATATCTTCACTTATGCAAGCAGACAAATCCATACCTGCTGCACCATCAGTAGCATAAAAAGGTTTTTTCTTTTCTTTATTATGCTCCAAATATTTGATTTTAATTTCAATATTATTCATTTATAAAACTCCTCTGTAATAATGTCCTCTTGTAAAAGTACCTTCAGGCATTTTTATTCCTTTTTCAAAATCCTCAACTATTCTTTTCATTTGTTCGGGTGTTTCATCAACAAAATCAAACCGCAGCCACGATGCATTAATTGTCTTTAATTCATCAACTCTGTCACCCATATATACAGGTACACTGTTGTATATACTGTTTGTACAGGTTTGTTTGTTTAAAAATAACGGAAAATAAACACCTTTTCTGTCTTTTATATAATGTATCTGCTCATCGCAGCCGCATTTGCCGTTGCATGATTTAAGCAGACAATTTTTAACTGTCATCAATTGTATTTTTCCATACACCAAAATCTCGTTTTCCATATCACAAGCGCAAGCAGTAAGCTGACGTATGTTGAGCTCGGGCGACAAGCAAACAGTTGAAATACCAAGCTGCGACAACAATTTTTGTGACATAGAATTATATATGTTCATAGTATAGTTTGCGCAAAGTCTTTTGTTCGAAAACAACTCAATATGAGATATATTGGATATGCACACCGAGTCAAGCTCACACTCAAGACATTTGTCAATATAGCTGTCATTTGCAATATTAGGAAGCATCAGACAAAAAACCTCTTTATTTTTATCAAAAAACTGCTTGTCCAATGCATAAACCTCAAAGCTTATATATATTCTTCCAAATCCAAGCTGATATGCGGCTTTTGCCTGCAGGTATGTTTTAACATATGCAGATTTACAATAGTTGGTTGTGACTGGATTGGCTTTTATATAATCATAGGGCAAATATCCCCTTACATTATGATTTAAAATTCTGCTTTCAAGCTGCTCTGTTGCATTTCTTCGCAGCTCATTAATTACCTTGATTGGAATATTTATTCCCTCATCAATATCATAGGTAATATTTGTTATTTCAAATGGGCTCGAACCGGTTTTCATAACTTGTTCCACAATTCGCTCGGGGGCAGTTGCTGTTTTAACAGCAGCCTGAACCAGCTCATCACCATATTTTGTAATGGTATTTTCGCCGTGTTTAAAAATTATATACGGCTTTGAACCCAGTTTAACACTAACATATGCATCAATTTTAATGTGTTTTTTTGTACCAATGAGCTTTTGTGCATAATCGTGAACACTTTGCTCTATATCTCGATATACATTGTCATTGTGCTTATGCATATTCAGCATATGTGCGCCGGTGTCGCCATACAAATACCCTTTTGTAAAACCGCTTCTCGAAAATATATTTTCCAAAAGCTTTATATCATCTTTATCTGCTTTATCACCATTGCGGTACTTGTTATACAAAGCGGTTACTATTGCAACATATTCGTTGCTTTTCATTCTGCCCTCTATCTTGAGCGAGGTAACACCAATATCAATAAACTTTTTGATTTCATCAACAGTGCATAAATCTTTAAGGCTCATATAGTATTTGTCAGATGCACCAAGTGCCGTTTTATCCTTATCACAAATTGTATAAGGCAAGCGGCATGGCTGAGCACAAGTACCTCTGTTGCCGCTCCTGCCGCCTATTAATGATGACATAAGGCACTGACCCGAATAGCACATACACAAAGCACCATGGACAAATACCTCAACCTCAATATCAGACCCATCAATAATGTGTTTTATTTCATCAAAAGGCAGCTCTCTTGAAACAACAACTCTTTCAAATCCCAATTTTTTTACAAAACGAGCACCATACAGATTATGAACTGTCATTTGTGTGCTTGCATGAATACGCATTTGCGGAAAATACCTCTTTATCATATACAAGACGCCCAAATCCTGAACTATAAGAGCATCAACACCTGTATCACAACAAAACTTGACAAACGAATAAACATCATTCAGTTCATTTTCGTGTATTAATGTATTGAGTGCCACATATACCTTTACTCCGTATAAATGGGCATATTTTACAGCCTCTTCAATCTGCTCATTTGTAAAATTAACAGCACTTTTTCGCGCACTGAACTGACTTCCGCCAAGATAAACCGCATCAGCACCATTGTTAACAGCACACTTTAAAGATTCAAATTCACCTGCGGGAGATAAAACTTCTATACTGTTCATTTATCAATTACCTTTCGGCTAATTTTTCTGAGCAAGACGGATACGAAGATTTGCCAACTGTTCTTTAAGATTTGCAATTTCTTCTTTTAAAAAAGCGTTTTCTTCTGCAATGCCCTTATACTTGCTGCCTGCAGAGGCATATTTGCTAACCTCGCTTTTTTCATTTTCAAGCTGCTCTTTTAATTTAATGTTTTCGTCACACATATTGCAGCACGCAAGCACGGCAATCTGCAGTGGCTTGAGCAACGGATTTTTTGCAACCTCTCTCATTGCTTTGTCAACGTTGAATGCAACGTTATTAATATATTCTTCAGTCTCACTTCCACACAATATATAATCTGTACCATAAATTCTGACGGTGACTCTTGAATTATCGCTCATACTAACACCTCACATAAGTAATTTTTGTTCAAAACAGGCAAAAAATCCCTATTTTCACTTATACATTATATATTATACAACATATTTTTTAAAAATAATAGTATTTTTTGTAAAAAATATGTGAATTATTTAAAATTTTTTTGATGATTTGTAATATTTAATCGAAAGTATTGTATTTTACAGGTAAAAGTGATAAAATATTTTTGTAAAAAAATTGATGAAAGGGTCTGATTATATGAAAAATAATATTGCTTGGGATAAAGAAAACAAACAAGACGTGTTGGATTTTTGTGATAAATATATTGAATATCTCAACAATTCAAAAACAGAAAGATTATGTACGTCCCAAAGTGAAAGCATTGCAATTGACTCAGGTTTTGTAAATATCGATAACAAAAAAGCACTCTACCCCGGCGATAAGGTATATAAAATTAACAGAGGAAAAAATATTGTTCTTGCAGTTGTCGGCAGCGAAGACATATTAAACGGAACAAACATAATTGCTTCGCACATTGACAGCCCTCGCCTCGACTTAAAGCCAAATCCACTATATGAGGACTCAAATCTTGCACTGTTTAAAACACACTATTACGGCGGTATAAAAAAATACCAGTGGACAGCCATTCCATTGTCGCTCATTGGCGTTGTTGTAAAAGAGGACGGCAAGGTAATAAATGTAAATATCGGCGAGGATGACAGCGACCCAAAATTTACAATTACCGACCTTCTGCCGCATCTTGCCCAGGAGCAAATGAGTCAGACAGCAAGCAAATTAATCAGCGGTGAGGATTTGAATATACTTATCGGCTCCATCCCATCCGATTGTGAAAAATCAAAATTTAAACAGACAATTATTGATATTTTAAAACAGAAATATAATATAGAAGAAGACGATTTTGTAAGCTCCGAGCTTGAAATTGTACCTTCATTCAAAGCCTGCACCATTGGGCTTGATATGTCGATGGTTGGCTCTTACGGTCAGGATGACAGAGTTTGTGCATACACATCACTTATGGCAATTTGCAAAACCGAAAGACCTCTGCGCACAAGCATATGCTTCCTTGCTGACAAAGAAGAAACCGGCAGCGATGGCAACACCGGAATGCAAAGCAGATTTTTTGAAAACTTTGTTTCGGAATTAATTTATAAAACAAAAAATGATTACAACGACATATACTTAAAAAATACCCTTTCAAATTCAATGTGCCTGTCATCAGATGTAACTGCAGCGGTAGATCCAACCTACAAAAGCGTTAACGAAGAAAACAACAGTGCATTTATGGGATGCGGGGTAGCATTTTGCAAATACACCGGCGCACGAGGAAAAAGCTCTACCTCAGATGCCAATGCCGAATTTGTTGCAAAAATGCGCTCAATATTTAACAAAGCAAACGTAATATGGCAAATCTGCGAGCTGGGCAAGGTTGACCAGGGCGGCGGCGGAACGGTTGCAAAATATATTGCAAACCTCAACGTTGACACAATTGATGTTGGTGTGCCGCTCCTTTCGATGCATGCTCCCTTTGAAATTGCAAGCAAAGTAGATATTTACAGTGCTTACAAAGGCTACGCAGCATTTTATAAGGCGTAAAAATCAAGTAAAAAATTACCTGTTTATTATTTTGGTATATGCATAAATTATACCTGTACCAAATAACAAGGAGGTGATTTTAATGGCATCTAAAAAACATGTTGTTCCAGAAGCTAAAGAAGCTATGAACAGATTTAAAATGGAAGCAGCAAGTGAAGTTGGTGTAAACCTTAAAAATGGTTACAATGGTGATTTAACATCAAAGCAGGCTGGTTCTATTGGTGGACAGATGGTCAAAAATATGATCAAAAAATACGAATCTGACATTTCTAATAATCAGTAATTAAATCCGTAAAAGCAGCCTGATTAATTATAATGACTATAATAAATCAGGTTGCTTGTTTTTTAGCTAAAATGAAAGGATGTGTTTACATTGACATTTAAAAGTATTATAGTTGCATTATCTCTTATATTAGCATTATCATTTACAGGTTGCGGCGGCAGTAATAATGGCGGCAACAATGGTAATGACAGCGGAAGCAACGGAAGCACCGGAAGCAGTGCAAACAACAGCCAATCAACATCTGATAATGCTAATCAAAATACGCAAAACTCATCAGGTGATATGAAAAACGCTGTAGATACCACAATGGACAATATGGAAAAAGCCGTTGATGATATGATGGGCGGAAACAACACTACTAACAATAATAATTAATGTCAAAATCCGACGGCTTGATAATAACCGTCGGATTTTATACTTTACTTTTTGGTTAAAATATAGTAAATTATATATATAGACATTGAAGGAGTTTTTTTATATGAAAAGCACAACAAAATTTGTATGTCAGGAATGTGGATATTCATCACCAAAATGGCTGGGTAAATGCCCCGGCTGCTCCAATTGGAATACCCTTATGGAAGAAGCTGACATTCAGCCTACAAAATTCAGCATTACCTCCGACAGCAGCGAAATCCCCGTTCCAAAAAAGCTGGCAAGTATTACAGCAACAAATGAGCTGAGATTTAAAACTCACTCAAACGAGCTCGACAGAGTACTGGGAGGCGGTATTGTTCATGGTTCGTTAGTATTGGTTGGCGGTGACCCCGGAATTGGCAAATCAACACTGTTGCTGCAAATATGTAACTCTTTGGGCAGCTACGGCACAGTATTTTATGTAACAGGTGAAGAATCTGAAAGTCAGATAAAAATGCGTGCCGACAGACTTAATATTGTAACCGAAAATCTTTTGCTTATGAGCGAAACAAACCTTGACAACATAATAGTTCAGGCAAAAAAAATCAAGCCAAAAGTTATGATAATTGACTCAATACAGACAATTTTTAAAAGCGATTTGTCATCTGCCCCTGGAAGTGTCGGTCAGGTGCGTGAAGCAACTCACTATCTTATGCGCCTTGCAAAAGAAAATGATATTGCAATTTTTATTGTAGGCCATGTTACAAAAGAAGGCAGCATCGCGGGGCCAAAGGTGCTTGAACATATGGTTGACTGCGTTTTGTATTTTGAAGGCGAAAGACATCAGTCATACCGAATACTGCGCACTGTCAAAAACCGATTTGGCTCTACCAACGAAATAGGCGTATTTGAAATGAAAGATACAGGACTTGAGGATGTAGAAAACCCGTCAAAAATGCTCCTTGAAGAGCGCCCTGATGGAGTGTCGGGCTCAACGGTGGTTTGTACAATGGAAGGCACACGCCCTGTTATGGCAGAGGTTCAGGCGCTTTCGTCCCCTACCGGTTTTGGCAATGCCCGAAGAATGACACAGGGTATTGATTTTAACAGAGCCATTTTGCTTGTTGCAATACTCGAAAAAAAGTTAAATTACAGTATGCAAAGCCTAGATGTGTACATAAATGTTGTTGGTGGCCTTAAAATTAACGAGCCGGCAACCGACCTTGCAGTTATAACGGCTATTGCTTCAAATTACAAAAACTTTGTTATAGACAAACACACCATTATTCTCGGCGAGGTTGGTCTGACCGGCGAGGTTCGTGCAATCAGTTACGCCGACCGCCGCATTAATGAAGCAAAAAAGATGGGATTTACAAGATGTATAGTACCCAAAGGCAATATGCAATCGCTAAAAAATATAAAAGATATGGAAATTATTCCTGTTTCGGGTGTAACAGAGGCACTACAAATCTTATCAAAATAAACATCCACAAATAGCACACCAGTATACAAAAATGCGGTATCTGTACAGATACCGCATAAAATTATTTATTCCATTGTATTATTATTGTCATCAAGTTCTACAAGTAATTCATCAAGAAACAGCTGTTTTGCTAATCATTATATCGAGCGCATTTGCCATCTGAATTATGTACATATTATTTTTGATTTAATGTACCTAGACTTGCAGATTTAAGATATTCATTTATAAAACCATCAAGGTCTCCGTCCATAACAGCATTAATATTGCCCATTTCATAATTGGTTCTGTGGTCTTTAACAAGATTATACGGATGAAACACATATGACCTTATCTGACTGCCCCAGCCAATTTCCTTTTGTTCGCCCTTGATGTCAGCAATTTTTTCCATATTTTCTCTTTCTTTAATTTCCATCAGCTTGGAGTACAGCATCTTCATTGCCATATCCTTGTTCTGATGTTGTGAACGTTCGTTCTGACAGGCAACAACAATACCTGTTGGCTCATGGGTAATTCTGATAGCAGATGATGTTTTGTTAACGTGCTGACCGCCTGCGCCGCTTGCCCTGAATGTGTCAATCCTCAAATCGTCGGGATTGATGTCTATTTCGATATCCTCATTAAACTCAGGCATTACATCTGCCGATGCAAAGGATGTGTGACGTCTGCCCGATGAATCAAACGGAGATATTCGTACCAGACGATGAACGCCTTTTTCTGCCTTAAGATACCCATAAGCATTATCGCCGGAAATAAGTATCGTAACGCTTTTTACACCTGCATCATCACCGGGGAGCATATCCATAGTAGTAACCGAAAAATTGCGTCTTTCTGCCCATCTTGTATACATACGCAAAAGCATTTCTGTCCAGTCCTGAGCCTCGGTACCACCTGCACCTGCATGCAGTGACAGAATTGCATTGTTACCATCATATTCGCCCGAAAGAAGTGTTTCGAGTGTCATACTTTCTAGCTCAGACTTAATTTGCAGCACCGATGCTGTTACATCATCAAGCATAGACTCGTCGTCCTCTTCGTTTGCCATATCAATGAGCACAAGTGTGTCCTCATAAAGGCTTTCAAAGGATGTAAAACGTTCTACTTTGGTTTTTAAGTTTTTGGATTTCTGCAGTACTTTTTGACTTTTTGACATATCGTCAAAAAATCCCGGCTGCGAAGCCTGATTGTCGAGGTCTTCTATTTGTGCATTGAGTCCTGCAATGTCAAAGTGAATCCCTCAAATCATTAATACTGTCAGAAAGATTTAAAAGTTCAATTTTGTATTCATCATACTGTAACAATATTATTCACCTCTTTACTAGTTTTAAAATATTTTTACTGACCACAGCATTTTTTGTATTTTTTACCTGAGCCGCAAGGACAAGGGTCATTTCGACCAACCTTTTGTGATGAACGGACAACAGGTTTTTTTGCCGCTGGCTCACTGTCGCCATGTGTTTGAGTTACAGGCTGTGCAACCTGCTCACGCTGAACACTTGTATTAATTTTTACGCGGAACAAAAATTTAACCAAATCTTCGTTTATAGAATTAAGCATTGCCTCGTACATTGCATAGCCTTCTTCTTTGTATTCAATAACAGGGTCACGCTGACCATAAGCACGAAGTCCTATTCCCTTTCGGAGTTGATCCATATCGTCTATATGATCCATCCATTTGGTGTCAACAACTCTGAGAAGAAGCATACGTTCCAGCTCGCGCATATTGTTATAACCAAATGCCTGTTCCTTTTCCTGATACAATTTTGCGGCAATTGCACGATAATCGTCTTTTATGCCCTCACGGGTGAGGTCGTCAAACATATCACGAGTGTACGATATTTCACCTTTAATATCAAGTGCACGTTCCATTGTTTCAACAAGACCATCAAGATTCCAGTTGTCTACAATTTCACCGCCGGTATAAAAATCAACAGTGTTTGAGATATAAGACTCAATCATTTTTTGGATATTTTGTTTTAAATCCTCACCATTGAGCACTTTTTGTCTTTCGCCGTATATAACGTTTCGCTGTACATTCATTACATCGTCAAATTGGAGTACGTGCTTTCTTATCTGGAAGTTGCGGCCCTCAATTCGTTTTTGAGCATTTTCGATTGCACCCGAAAGCATATTTGCTTCGATGGCATCTTCATCCTCTACACCGAGTCTGTCAACCATTGCAACAAGCCTGTCAGAGCCAAACAAACGCATAAGGTCATCCTCGAGCGAAATATAAAATCTTGATTCACCAATATCACCCTGACGTCCTGCACGACCTCGGAGCTGATTGTCAATACGTCTTGATTCATGACGCTCTGTACCAATAATAAACAAACCGCCTGCCTGCTTAACAAGCTCACGCTCGGCAAGAATTTCGGGCTTAATTTGTTCTTTATACTCTGCAAATTTTGCGCGGGCTTCAATAACCTCTTCATTATTAGTATCGGCAAAGCCCATAGACTCATTGATAATTTCGTCAGCATATCCCATTCTTTTAAGATGCTGCTTTGCAAGATAATCCATATTACCGCCGAGCATAATATCAGTACCACGGCCTGCCATATTGGTGGCTATGGTTACGGCACCTCTTTTACCCGCCTGAGCAATTATTTCGGCTTCTTTTTCGTGATATTTGGCATTGAGCACCTCGTGCTTTATACCACGTCGTTTAAGCATAGAGCTTATAAGCTCTGATTTTTCGATTGTGACAGTACCAACAAGCACAGGCTGACCCTTTTGATGACATTGTTCTATCTGATTTACAACAGCATTGAGCTTGCCTTTTTCGGATTTGTACACCGAATCGTCGTGGTCAACTCTAATCATTGGCTCGTTTGTAGGAATTTCGATACAGTCGAGCTTGTATATTTCCTGAAATTCAGACTCTTCGGTAAGAGCAGTACCTGTCATACCCGAAAGCTTTGAATAAAGGCGGAAAAAGTTTTGGAAGGTAATTGTTGCAAGCGTCTTGCTCTCTCTTGCAACTTCCACTCCCTCTTTTGCTTCGATTGCCTGATGCAGACCTTCGTTGTAACGTCTGCCTATCATAAGTCGGCCTGTAAATTCATCAACTATAATTACTTCGCCGTCTTTTACAACATAATCGCGGTCTTTGTGCATAATACCATATGCTTTTATAGCCTGATTGATGTGATGTGCTATTGTCATATTTTCGGAATCATACAGATTTTCAAGACGGAAAGCACTTTCTGCCTTTTTTACGCCCTCGGGTGTAAGGGTAACAGTTCGCGCCTTTTCATCAACTATATAGTCTGCCTGAGTAGCATCGTCAAATGTTTTTGTATCTTCTTCAACAACAACCTTCTTTTTGAGTGAACGTGCAAATCTGTCGGCAAGAGTATAAAGCTCTGTGGACTTGTCGCCCACACCCGAAATAATAAGCGGAGTACGTGCTTCGTCAATGAGTATTGAGTCAACCTCGTCAACAATTGCAAAATTATGCTCTCTGCATACCATCTGGTCTTTGTATATAACCATATTGTCACGAAGATAGTCGAACCCAAGCTCGTTGTTTGTTGCATATGTGATATCAGCATTGTATGCTTCTCTTTTTTCTTCGGGGGTCTGACCAGGCACAATAAGACCTACCGTAAGCCCCAAAAAGCGATAAATTTTGCCCATTTGCTCGCTGTCACGGCGGGCAAGATAATCGTTAACTGTTACAACGTGAACTCCCTTGCCTGCAAGAGCATTAAGGTAGCATGGAAGTGTTGCAACAAGGGTTTTACCTTCACCAGTTTTCATTTCGGCTATTCTGCCCTGATGAAGAATTATGCCGCCAATCAGCTGAACATCAAAATGACGCATCTCAAGCACTCGCTTTGATGCTTCTCTTACTACCGCAAAAGCCTCAGGGAGCAAATCGTCAAGTGTTTCACCGCTATCTAATCGAATTTTAAATTCCGATGTTTTTGCTTTAAGCTGTATATCTGAAAGAGCTGACATAGCAGGCTCAAGTTCATTGATTTTTTTAACTAACGGCATTACTCTTTTTATTTCTCTCGAAGAGTAAGAGCCAAAAATCTTTTCAAAAAAACCCATTTATTTCAATCCTTTCGCAAGTTAAGTACTTAGTTACAAACATACTATTATATTATAACAAATAATTATTTAATTAACAATAGATTTTATAAAAATATTTGTTTATTTTTATTTAAACATGTGATACAATATATTTAATATTAAATCAGAAAGGCGGTAAAATAAAATGATAGGAATTATCGGTGCAATGGATATTGAAGTTAACGAGTTGATTTCGCAACTGGAAAATAAAACACTTACAAAAATTAGCGGAATAAATTTTTACAGCGGAAAAATGTTTGAAAAAGATGTTGTGATTGCAAAATGCGGCGTTGGCAAAGTTAATGCTGCGGTATGCGCACAAACTATGATACTTACATACAGGCCCGATGTTGTAATAAACACTGGCGTTGCAGGCTCGCTAAGTGAAAAGCTTAACATATGCGATGTAGCCATAGCTACCGATGTTGTTCAGCACGATATGGACACCTCTCCCCTTGGTGACCCCGTTGGCTTTATAAGCGGCATTGACCTTGTTAAAATTCCGTGCGACATAAGAATTTCGCAATTGCTGTACAACAGCACCAAACAGATAGACGGTGTAAATTGCGAGCTTGGCACAATTGCAAGCGGCGACCAGTTTTTAAACAGTGACGATACCAAGAAAAAAATTGTAGATAATTTTGGTGCAATTGCAGGCGAAATGGAAGGTGCAAGCATCGGTCATGTTGCTTACCTTAATAATGTACCGTTTTCGATACTACGAGTTATGTCTGACAATGCATCGGGCGAATCGAATATTGACTTTCCTAAATTTTGCCAAATTGCGGCACAAAAGTCGATTGAAATATGCAAAAATTTTATTGAGATGTTTTGATGTAATTTTTTCGCAGGTGACAGTGGGGATGTTCGCATGACAACGGGGACATTCCTCGCAAGAGGTGTGTCTCCCGTTTGTTGTGCGAACAGATAAAAACTAACCAGCGACAGACGATGACACACCTTTTTCAAAGGAACTTCCCCATCTGTCACCATTTTTTAATTAGAATTTATACACAAGCTATTCTTAAATGTTTGTTAACCGCAGCAGCAATCTTCACGGGTTGGCTCTAAGTTTTCGAATGCCTGTTTTTCGGGTGGGAAAAACTCATCTGTTGGAAAACGCAATTTGTCAAATAAATCGCAAGGATTGTTTTCTGTTGAGGTTACACATTCATTGTCTGGAATGCAGTAATCAATTACAGGGATTAAAAGCTGTACATCGCGTTCGAGCCTTACTATTGTAAACAAGCCGATAGTAACGTACACTCTCTTGCCATTATCGGTATCTACAAGGCAATCATCAAATACTCTGCAAATATTTGCAGGTACCGATGCAACATCTGTTTCGCCGCAGCAACAGCATTTGTCGCAGCTGTCTACTACCTTGGCCGCAAGGCAGATAGGGTCAACCACTTCTGTGTTTGACAGCTTTTTTCTTTAAAATCTCCTGAACCATATTAAATTTGTTATCACTTACAATGCGCAGCTTTTCATCGTGATGAATAATCCATTCAGCTTTGTCAATGTTTTTGCGTGTTCCTGTCAAAAAGTCATCTGTTTTTGTTTTGTTATTGATTATGTCACCTATGTACATTTTATTTGCAAGCATTCGTCTTATTGTTTTAAATTGCCATTTTGTTCCCCGTTTAGATAATATATTGTTACTGTTAAGGTAATCTGCAATTTTTCGCAGCCCCAGCCCCTCAAGGTATAAATCAAAAATTTTGTTAACCACCTTGCTTTCGTCACTGTCTACCACAAGGTTATATTTGCCCTCATAATGGTATCCGTATATGCAGCAAGGTGTCCTGCCCTGTTTGGCTGCAAGATTTTTACCAAATATAATTCGTTTTGACAAATTATATGATTCTTCCTGTGCAAGAGCTGCAAACATTGTGAGTACAAATTCCGACTCACCTAATACCATTTGGTTAGCCGATAAAAATCTGACTTCTATTCCAACGGATTTTAACAATCTTATTCCGTTTAAAAAATCTACTGTATTCCTTGCAAATCTGCTTATATCCTTTACTAGGAGCATATCAAATTTTTTGTTTTTTGCATTTTCGAGCATATTTAAAAATTCAGGTCTGTTTTTGCAACTTTTGCCGCTTATGCCTCTGTCGGCAAAAATTTTGTACAATGTATAGTTATTTTTTTGTGCGTAGCTTTTAAAAAACTCTGACTGATTTTTCAGCGAATTGAGCTGTTCCTCCGACCCTGTAGAAACTCTGCAATATGCAGCAACAATCATATATACACCTCCATAGGCATTATATGAAAATCAGCAAAAAAAATCACAGACAAAATTGTCTGTGATTTTTAAAAAATTAATTTTATTGCAAATATTTATCAGGGTCAATTTCAAAGAAATCAAGCAAGAAATTATATGTATCTTCGTCAAGCGATTGAATTTCAAATAAAAATTCGTCTTTTGTACGCTTTTCCATACCATCAAATATATTCTTTGCATCTAAAATATAACCTGTTCCATGTTCAGCGTAAATGGAAACTTTGTTTATAATAAACAGTTCGTCTTTTAATATAACATCTTCTAAAACTTTAACAACCAAAGCAACGAAGTCGTACTGGTCATCGCCTTCGTAATAGTTGCTGTCATCCATAAAATCTACAAGTTTTCCTTTTGCAATGTCAAGACTTTCAACAATTTCAGCATTTGCAGATTTCATTTCATCGGCAACTGGTTCATAAATTCCATATAATGTGATGTTTTCTGTTACTGGTTCGCTAAAATCATATTCTGTTCCCATAAAATAATAATATTCAGTATACCAACCAACAAACTGATAATATTCAAGATATGGAGTTTCAGGCTCTTCTACACACTCACCCTCTGTAACTCTTTTTGGTGATGGCTTGGCTACATTATCTGTTGCCAATATAGTTTGCGCAAGTTCCGCTGTTCCCCATGCAAAAGTTACGGTATACATTTTAATTTGGGACCATTTTGCATATACAGTTGTGTCTTTTGTTATTGGTGTACCAAAATCAAATGGTGCAGTGCAAGCAGAATCAGAATACCATCCTGCAAAATTATAACCATCTCTCACAGGTTCGTCAGGTTCAGATGCATAATCATCTTTTAAAACACTCTTACTGTCAACTGAGCTACCACCATTTGAATTAAACGTAACTGTATAGGTTGTGGTAGTATCGGTATTTGTATTTTGTTCCCATTTTGCATAAAGTGTAAAGCCGCCCGAAACTGTTTTTGAAAAATCATACACAGTTGTCTTTGCCGAGTCGGTGTACCAATTTACAAATGTGAAACCCGATTTGGTTGGATTTGCGGGCTTTGTAACCTTGGAGCCATGATATACAGTCTTACTTGCAATGGTTGAACCACCGTCTGTATTAAAACTGATTACATAGCTTGGAAGCTGCGGTCTGTTGTCGGAGCCACCGTCTCCGCCGCCACCGCCACCGCCGCCTGTGCTTGGTGTAACAGGTATTGTTGCCTGAGCAAATGAAGCAGTTTTGTTAACAACATCATAACAAGGTGCAAGTACTACAGCAACCTCACCCCTTTTTATAGGTACAGTTGCTCTGAAGGTGTTGCCTGCCTCTAACGACATAAGATTTTTTGATGAATTATCTGCAGTGTAAGTAACACCGTTTGTAAGCACTGCATTTACATACTCTAAAGCCCAGCTTTCTACTTCGTCAGCAATAGTGGGTGCTGTACCTTTAACAGTAAGATTGTTAATTCGAGTTATAATTGTGCAAAATTCCTGACGGGTAATATTGTTGTCACCTCTGAATGTACCATCCTCATAGCCCTTAATATAACCTGCTTTTTTAGCAATAAGCACCTGTTCATAATACCAGTCGGATGCCTTAACATCTGTAAATAACACCTGGTCTTTTTCGGTGTAGTTATACACAAGGTTAATCATTTTACAAAATTCTGCTCTTGTAATACCATTTTGCGGAGTAAAGGTTCCATCGCCATTACCATTTATAACCCCTACATCAACAAGTTTATAAATTGACTTACCTTCTTCGGTAGTTTCGTTTACATCGGTAAATGTCATTTTGTGGGCAACAGTTTGCCCGGTTGTTTGTTGAGCAAAAGATGTAAAACCGGTAAGTATCAATGATGCACAAATTAAAATTGAAATTATTTTTTTCATACATTACCTCCATAATTTTGTGCTAAACACACCAACAAGTGCCATTTGGCACTTGTTGGCTGATTGTGTGTTAGTTCATATATCTGTCAAATGTAGCAGTAGCACCGCCGCCGTTAACTTTGTATTCGTCAATTACCAAACGTTTGTTATCATCTGTGTATGGATTATCGACTCTGATTTTGCCAAGATGTGGAGCCGCAGCGTCAAGTATATCGTCAAGGTCAAATCTGTTGTAATCATCTTTGCCAAACAATACATCTTCCCAGTATTTGGTATCTATTTTACCGCTTATGGTGTCAGACTCAACATCTTCGAGTTTGCCAATTACAGAATCAATTATGCTTTCAAACCTTTTATAAATATTATTGATTATATCAACATTAGCAACCAAATCGTCTGTTGACATACCGCCCGATTCGCCAATAATTTCATCGGACTTATTTATTATTCGGTTTATAACATCCTCAAGTTCGGTATTGAGCTTATCATACTCTTCGTCCCTGAGTGATGCAACTGCATTTTCCAGTCTGTCGCTAAGTTGTGCAAGTTCGTCGATAGTATAACCACCTGCAACAACTTCGCCATTTTCAATTTTGGAAAGTATTACGCAAACATTGTCGATAATGCCAGAGAGAGCAGGTACATTTGCACCCATATTTTTAATGGATTCTACTCTGTTTATAACATCGTTAACTGTGTAACTTCCAAATATTGTGCCGTTTTCGTCAAGGCCTTCAAGAAGTTTTTGAAGTTTATTAAACGCATTAATGATATCGTTTGCCATATCATCTCTCAAGTTTTCGAGTTCCTCAGGTGTGTTTGGACCATACCAGAGTACTGCCTTGTCAAGCAACAACAGGTTGTCATACATTAAGTCATAGTAATCTTCAATTGTTCTGAATTTGTAACTACCATCAACTTCCTCAAAAAACTTTTCAAAAGTCATTCCTGCAACAAATTCTTTAAGGTACTCATTTTCGTTGTAGTAATATGGTGCTGCATTTTCAATTTTTTGTACAAGTTCGTTATGTAGTTTTGTGTAATACTTGCTAACTAATGAAGCAAAATTAATTTCCATAGAAAGCGACATAGGATGTTCTGCAGTGTATGTAGGGTCAAGTTTAATTTGCTCATCAATCTCACTAATTCCATTTGAAAAACTATTAACTGCCTGTTCATACATAGTTGAAATTTCACCGTTAGTTAACTCATCGAGTTTAACAAGAGCATCGCTTAAAGCACCTTCGCCAAGAAGTTCAAGAGCATCTTCAAAACTGCGTGCCCTTATAGCATCACCAATTGCTACCATAAAGTAAATATTTTCATTTGTAACCTTATAGGTAGGCGCTTTTGTATTAAGACATTCTATAAGTGATTTATAAAAGTCCATTTCTTTAAACACAGAAACCGCACTGTCAATTAATGCACCAAGTTCGTTAGTACCGTTTGTTTCGTCATTTTGTTCGATAACATTGATGTACTCAACAATTTTGTCAGATGTAAGATAATTCAAAACCATATTTATAAAATCTTCATCATCTTTGTGTTCATCAATATACTTTTTAATAAATTCATCTGTAACGATAGTATCTATGTTACCATCGATAAATTCGTTCAACAATGAATCATCCAATTTGTTTGCATTTTTGATAATTGTTTTGTGCAAATATTCATTGATATCCGGATTGGAAACATTTGCAACAACATAGTCTACAATATTTGCGTAATTATCGCTAATAATTGTTTTTACAGAATCTTCATCACTGTTGATATAATCTTTAATCAAGTTGGAATATTGTGAAATATCCTCATCTTTAAGTTTGTTTTTAAAGTTTTCTTTAGTATGTTCAACAAATTCTGCTACTGTTGCATTTTGATTTTGACCATCTGAGGTAAGTTGTTTTATTATGTAATCAACCATATTATCCTCAATGAGCTTAATTACATCTTCGTTGGTAAGTGAGTTATCCTCATTAATGTACTTTTTAACAAAATCAATAATTACATTTTCAATTGCTGTTTCCAGTGCATCATTTGTAAGAGTATCGTGAAAATATGATTTAATGTGGTCAAACAGGAATTCGGGCAATTTTTCATCAATGTATTTATACACATCCACATTAAGAGATGCATCATTATTAGAGTATTTTTCAATAGACTCTCTTACAAAATCTTTCATATGAGAATCTATATAACTCTTAACATCTGCATTAATTTCATTACCATTTACAAAATCATTAATTATACCATCGATATAATTATCAATATATGTTTTGTAGGTTGTATCGGTATTATTGATATATCCGTTAATAATGCTATTAATGTTAGTGTTGATTACGCCGTTAACACCTGTTTTATCGGCAGCATCAAAATCTGCAAGTGCATCATTGATATAGCCGTCAATATCATCGGCAAAATCGCTTGAAGCACCCGATACATATTCACTAATAGCAGATTCAATGTACTCATTGATTTTTCCGTCTATGCCATCGGTAGCAGCAGGGTTATAGCTGTTTTTAATGTCAACGATATAATTATCAATAGTATCTGCATAATTACCGCCGTTGCCATTTACATAAGCATCAACAGCATCGTCAATGTAATCATCAATTTGTGCTTCCATTGGATGGTCTGTGTCATCATCGTTGTAAGCAGTGATAATCTCTTGTACATAGTCCTCTATTTCACTTGCCAATGTTGCATCCGAACCATTAAGGTACGCTTCAACAACATCGCCAATGTGAGAGTCAACAGACTCAAGAACTTCATTAGGTGTAGCAAACGGACCAAACGAACCAATTACATAATCGTTATAATCAGTTGATATACCAACAAAATAGTTATCAATATCACTTTCCATTGATGATACATCTATGTCATATCCGCCAATGGTTACAGTGTAATCCTTATTGATGTAAGCATTAATAATTTGTTTTGCTTCATCATCGGTAACTGTAACATAACCTTCCGAAACCTCTGCATCAATAATTGCTTGCGCTTTGTCTTTAATAAAGTTTACAACATATTGGTTAGTTTTAAGTGTTTCAATAAGGTTGTTAAACAAGGTGTTTCTTTGAGGAACTCCAGATTCAACAACGATTACGCTGTCAATAACAGTTGATTTAAAGCTCGACTCAGACTTAATGTTATTAACAATCTCTTTTGAAAAGCTTGCAATGTCAGTGCTGATTTTAGAAAGAATTTCTTTTTTGAACGAAGCTTCTGCAGCAATTTTTTCTACAATCTGTTTTTTTGTGGCATCGTTGCCTATAGCAGTTTCCACAAGCTTGGTTCTTAAATCTGCATTACCTGACAAGTTACTGATCAATGTCTTTTTAAAGCTGTCGTTTGCAGAAATTTCGCTCACAATAGCTTCTATTACAGTTTTATTTGATTTTACAGACTCAATTATTTCACGTTTAAAGCTATCGGTATTAACATCCGATATAATATCTTTTTTAAACTGTTCAAAATCAGCATTACCTTCCAACTCGCCAAGCAATGCATCAATCATATCGTCGGTAAACATATTTGCAAGATTTACGCTGTCGTGTATTGCACCAACAACAAAATCTTTAAACTCTGTATCGTTGTCAAGCTTATCCATAAAGTCATTGTCAGCTTTAAGCATTGCAACAATTTCGCTTTTTACAGTTTCATTGTCAAGAAGTTGCAATAATTCATCTTTTACTTCTCCATGTATAAGGTCAATTATTTGGCTTTTATGTGTATTCAACACTTCTGAAAGGAATGTTTTATTTTCCATTGCAGAATCTACAAACGAGCCCTTCAAATCTGATGAAGAATTTAAAATGTCAATTATAAGGTCAGGGTCATCAACAACAGCATCAATAACACTTTCCTTCATGTTATTAAGAACAGAAGTCATAATACCGCTATCTTCCAAAAGCATATTTCTAAAAGATGCATCATCTTCTGAAGCAAGTGCTTCCCTGATGTATTTTATAAGCAATTGTCTGTTTTCTGGTGCTTTAAGAGCATTACGAACCTCGCCATAGCCTATATTTTCAGCAAGTTTTTGAATACCAATGTTGCGTACCAGCGTTTCCACACCAATTGTTTCGATAATTTCCTTAAGTTTGGCATCATCACCTTTAAATACGCTTTCAATATACTTGCGTATTTCTTTTTCGATGTCTTCTGTTTTGATTACTTCAGATATAAGCATCGAAAATTCCGATGTTTGCAAGTAGCCTTCACTATCAATTATACCTTGTGATTTAGATGCAAGTTTTTCAAAAACTACTTGTTCAATACTCTTTTCATATATTCTTTCAAATTCGTCAAGAACTTTTTTTAAAGGAGCACCATTTTCATACATAGCTTTGTAAAGAGCATCTTTAAGTGAATCTACTGCTCTTGTGGCAGAATTGTATGGTGTTCCAAAAGTAAGACCAATTGGAAGTTTGTAACCAAGGATTGTACCATCTACATAAAGCTGTATCTGTTTTGTAACAGCATAAACATCCATATTTGATGTTACTATTGTATCACCTGTAAATGGAACCCATTTGCTGCCATTGTGATATACAAGGTCTGGACGGATGTAATGCTGATAACCTTCCGCAGCATCGTAATAGCCAACTTCAACAAGATTACGCATACCTTGGCCTGAAGAGATACTTTCATCCCAAAGCTCATAACCCTGTTTTTGTGTATCACCTGTTTCAATTAAACGATAAAGTGTTTTAACTTTATCACTGATATAACCATTAGCATCGCTTCCTACAGATGTGCCAGAAACAACTTCAAGTTCGCCAACAAATGTTGAATTTTTTGTATCTTTAGGAAGTGCATAAAATTTTACAGTGTGAATTACATCTGTAAGACAAAGATAGTATTTTTTGTTTTGTGTAGTTGAATGTGCATCTATTTTTGTTATTGCAGAGCCTGTAAATTCAGGATTGTCGTACCAACCCACAAATACATATTTAGTTGTGTCAAAATCAATATCATTTTCTGTTGGGAGTACAAATATTGCATCACAGGAATACGAATCATAGTCAGTCATAACAAAACTGTCTTTAAATTTAGCTCCATAGCTGTTGTCAATCTCATATTCAACAGAGAATGCTTTAGCAACCCATAATGCATTGATTGTCAAAGGAGATACAGTAACATTTGAATCGCTAAGTTCGTAACTTTTACCATCGCTACCTTCCCAACCATTAAATGTATAATAAGTTCTTTCAGGATCATCCTCAGGGAGAGCTTCGACCATAGAATATGTGTAGTTGTTTTGCGAGTAAACATAAACTTTTTTATCTTCTATTTTAATATTTGTATCACCTTGTTCAAGGTTATATTTATAATCAACTTTTAATTTTGCGTATAATTTGTATGTGATTGTATCTGTTTCATAAATTCTGGAAGAATCTGTAATTAAATTGTCATCAGCATCAAACCAGTCAATACCATAAGTATTTCCATTAATGGTGTATTCAGTGTCAACACCATCGGCAAATGCTTTATTATACGCATCGGCAAACGAGGTGCCCGATTTAACTTCAACCTCTTCTATCCTGCCATTGGGATGGTGTATAGTTATGGTATAATATACGTCAGACGGACCACCTGGAGTTGAGCCTGGTCTATTGCCACCACCTGTTACAAACGTGGGAGTAAGGTACGTTGTATAGGTATGTTCAACTATGCCGTTAAATACAGCGTCTGTGCGATAGTTGTTAAAGTGTGTTGTGCCATTTACATTTTTAACAACAACACCTTTACCTGTTGTAACGTTCTTAAGAGTGATAATACCGCCTCTTGCAACAAGACGACCGTTAATAGTAACATTTGTAAGGTTGATTTGGCTTGTACCAACACCGTCACCAAGCACAAGGTCACCGTATACAACAACATTGCTGAGATTGATGTTTTTGTTGTTAATCATTACACAGCTTTGCTTGTAAACAGAATTATATGTAGTGCCGCTTACTGTAAGATATGTTTTAAAAATATTGTACATAAGCTGAGCAAATTCTTCTCTTGTGATATTTGCTTTTGGTTTTACAGTATTATCCTCATAACCATTAACATATCCATTGGCTATAAGCGCTGCAACATAAGGCTTAGCCCAATCACTTACCAAAGAATAATCTTTAAATTTGGCTATTGAAGAATAATCGGTAGTTTCGAGAACTATTGCACGGGCAATAACAGTCATAACCTCTTCTCTTGTAACAGCACTGTTAGGACGCAATTTGCCATTGCCATCACCCTGAAATGTCTGCATATTAACTGCCTTTTGCATTTCGGTATAAAACCAGTCGGATGTTTTAACATCTGTATATGACGAAATGTCGCCTTTTACCTCCGCACCAAATGCTCTATTAATAATTGTAGCCATTTCGGCTCTTGTAAGATTTGACGCAGGTTCTATTTTATTTGCACTTTTACCGTTTAAAAGTCCATTATCAACAGAAAAAGTCATTGCAGCCTTAGACCAGCCTGTCGGAAAATCGACAAATTGATCAGCAGATGCAGCAAACGCAGGAATCATCGTCAAAAGCATAGCAAACGCTATGAACATAGAAATGATTCGATTAAAGTGTGAATGCTTCATAGTTTGTCCTCCCATACAACTTGGCGAATTTTGTTAAAATACATAATCCACCATAATAATATACATATACATTTTATACTTTTTCCACATAAAAGTCAAGCAAATAATACAATTGTAACAGAAAATTGTGTTACTAAAATTCGTTAGCCATTAGCGTACTATCCGAACTCCGATGGCAATGCTGTCAAATACATCTGTGTGTGCCACAGGAAGGTTATTGCGTGACCATAATTGAACGTCTGCCTCGTCAAATTTATATTTTGACATAAATGTTTTTGCATTGCCCTCGGAGCCAAACAAAATCACTTTTTTGTCAAAGGTTGCAAGACCTTCAACAACAGTAGGTCTGTTAACACCAGTAAATACATCGAGAGTAATTTTGAAAAAGAATCTTAAGTCGACAGTGTAATAACCCCTGTTAAAAGGAACAGGCTCAACATCCGAGTAAACCCAAATAATTTCGGAATTACGGCATTTGATATTGGTGCTTTTGTCAACAATATTCTGACCACATTCGGTAAGATAAACTCTTATGTTTTCTATACATTCTTTATCTCTGCAGGAATCGTAAATCTTTCGTGTGTGGATGCACACGCTGTCAGATGTATCCGAGCAAGGATTGCAACATGGATTGCAATTGCCAAAATTTTTATCGCCCATTATATATTCCTCCAAACCAAGTTTTAATAAACTTCAATATATAATATGAAAAATATATCATATATGTGAAAAAATCCGTTTGATAATTATTTCATCATCAAACGGATTAGTTTTGATTATTATTTTTTGTCTTCGTAGGTGTTCATATAGTGATATGCGTACTTATACTTATTGGTAGGATTCCAGAAGCGCTTGCCTGTTTCACGAAAGCCGTTAAATATAAACCCGAGAATTTTTATACCCGACTGTTTAAAAGCTTCAACCGTTTTGTCAAGCATATCAAAGCTTGATTGCTCCTGCTTAACAACAATAACTACACCATTACTTTTTGGCGCAATTATCATTGCATCGGTAACTGTCATTACAGGAGGTGTATCTATAAACACATAGTCGTATCTGCGTGAGAGCTCGTCAATTAAAACTCCCATTTCGTCACTCATCAGAAGCTCTGTAGAATTTGTGGGAATCTCCCCTGCCGAAATACAATCAAGATTTCCCATTACATTTTTTTTAATAACTTCATCAACAGTATTAAAGCCGCACAAAACATTTGACACACCTTTGTCGCGTTCAAATTTGAGATAGCGGTGAACGCGCGGTTTTCTAAGGTCGCAGTCAACCAAAATAACTTTTGCATCCGTCTTGGCAAATGTGTGTGCAATGTTTATGCTTGTGGTTGTTTTTCCCTCGCCCGGTTCGGCGCTTGTAACAAGTATAACCTTGCCTTTATATGTTTTGGGAAGCGAAAACATTATGTTGGTTCGCGCAGTTTTGTATGCTTCAAGAGTGTTAAATGCAGTATCATCCGAAATAATATTAGTATTTACCGCTGTGTCAGACACTCTTTTCTTTTTGGTAAAATATCTTAAAATATTGATTTTCAACTCATTCACCTCCGAAATTACGATATAATTTCGCCCAGGACAGTTAATTTATATCTCGAAGCAAGTGCCTGCGCAGAGCGGATTCTTGTATCAAACAGTTCTATTAAAAATACTATAAATGCACCAAGCAAAAAGCCCAAGCCAACACCCATAACTATTTTTTTGGCAAAGCTTGGTTTCGACGGAACTGTAGGCATATTAACCTCATCAATAACCTCAATTGTGCCTCGTTTAAAAATGCTTGTCATTTTTTGGGGTGAATTGTTTATAATGCTTTTGCAAATTATGTATGCATCCTCAGGCTCATAAGCGGTAACGGCAATTGACAAAAGCTCTGTTTCGTTGATTGACGCAACGCCAACCATTCCTGCAAGCTGTTTGTAATCATATTTATAACCTATATCCGCACTTACAGTTTCCAAAAAAGTTCTTCCCAAAAGCACTTCCATATATGTAGTACTGAGAATTCGTGATGATTCTATTTCATACTGGCTTATGCCATCCTCTGCGTAATCACTTGACGACATACAGTTGATATATATTGAGCCTGTTGAGGTGTATGTAGGTGCAACCATAAACGTATAGTAAAAAAAGCTGAGTATGGTACACACAACAATTGTTAGTGTAAATATCTTTTTATAGCCAAAAAACAAAGAAAGCAAATCTTTTATTGATATGGTTTTTTCGTCAGTGTTCATATCTGATACTCCTTAAGCACAAAATAATTACTAGAGTATTGTATCATAATACTACATACTGTGTCAACAATTTTAATCTTCCTTTTTTTCAACAACTTCAGCATTTGCAGCTTTTATATTATCATTTTCAAAAGCTTCGACATACTCTTTCTCTACATCAAGCTGTGCTTGCTGTAAAGTTATTATTGCATCTGTCATTGCATTAAACAATTTGTGATATAGCTTTTTATAGTTTGGCATATATTTTCTCCTTATAATAAAAAAAGTGCGTTCAACAAAGAACGCACCGAAAAAGTGTATCCCTCATTGTTGTCACACAATTACGCCCAAACGCGGTACGATTAAGAGAGAAAACACCTTTTACTAAGGTATTTTCCCGCGAATGAGATAAGATATGTAATTGTGTGACGGAATTATTATATCACATTATTTTAGATTTTACAACAAAAATTTGCAAAAAAACACACCACTTTGTTATAGTGGTGTGTTAGAAAACCTTATTTGTTCATTGCTTCTTCAATTGCAACTGCAACTGCAACGGTCATACCAACCATTGGGTTGTTACCTGCGCCAAGCAAGCCCATCATTTCAACGTGAGCAGGAACTGAAGATGAACCTGCAAACTGAGCATCTGAGTGCATACGACCCATAGTATCTGTCATACCATATGAAGCAGGGCCTGCAGCCATATTGTCTGGATGGAGTGTTCTGCCTGTGCCACCGCCTGATGCAACAGAGAAGTATTTTTTGCCAAGCTCGATACATTCTTTTTTGTATGTACCTGCAACAGGGTGCTGGAATCTTGTAGGATTGGTTGAGTTACCTGTAATAGATACATCAACACCTTCAAGATGCATAATAGCAACACCTTCACGAACATCGTCGGAGCCGTAGCATCTAACTTTTGATCTTTCGCCGTCGGAATATGCTTTTTCGCTAACTACTTTAACTTCACCTGTAGCATAATCAAACTGTGTCTGAACATATGTAAAGCCGTTAATTCTTGAAATAATCTGTGCAGCATCTTTGCCAAGACCGTTAAGAATTACACGGAGAGGCTCTTTACGAACCTTGTTTGCACTCTTAGCAATACCGATAGCACCTTCTGCAGCAGCAAAAGACTCGTGACCTGCGAGGAATGCAAAGCACTTTGTATCTTCACGGAGAAGCATAGCGCCGAGATTACCGTGACCAAGACCAACCTTACGGTCGTCTGCAACAGAACCTTTGATACAGAAAGCCTGGAGGCCTTCACCAATTACTTCTGCAGCGTCTGCAGCGGTTTTGCAGCCTTTTTTGATTGCAAGTGCAGCACCAACTACATATGCCCATGCAGCATTTTCAAAACAGATAGGCTGAATTTCCTTAACGATTGTGTAAGGGTCAATGCCTTTTGCATCGCAAATAGCTTTAGCTTCGTCGATTGAAGCAATGCCGTTTGCATTAAGTACTGCATTTATATTGTCAATTCTTCTTTCATAACTTTCAAATAATGCCATTGTTTGCTCTCCTCCTTTATTATTTGTGTCTTGGGTCAATGAGTTTTGCAGCATCAGCAACTCTGCCGTACTGACCTCTTGCTTTTTCAAGAGCTTCGTTAGCGTCCATGCCTTTTGCTATCATTTCCATCATTTTGCCGAGGTGTACAAATTTGTAACCGATGATTTCGTCATCTGCATCAAGAGCAACTTCGGTAACATAACCTTCTGCCATCTCGAGGTATCTTGGACCTTTTGCAAGTGTACCATACATTGTACCAACCTGGCTGCGCAGACCTTTACCAAGGTCTTCAAGACCTGCACCAACAGGGAGTCCACCCTCAGAAAAAGCTGTCTGCGTTCTGCCATATACAATCTGGAGGAACAACTCTCTCATAGCTGTGTTAATAGCATCACATACAAGGTCTGTATTAAGTGCTTCGAGGATTGTTTTGCCAGGCAAAATTTCGGATGCCATAGCAGCAGAATGTGTCATACCTGAGCAGCCAATTGTTTCAACAAGTGCTTCCTGAATAATACCTTCTTTTACATTAAGTGTAAGCTTGCATGTACCCTGCTGTGGAGCACACCAGCCTATACCGTGTGTAAGACCGGAAATGTCTTTAATTTCCTTAGACTTAACCCACATACCTTCCTCCGGAATTGGAGCCGGACCGTGGTTTGCGCCTTTTTTAACTACACACATATTTTCAACTTCTGAACTGTAGATCATTTTTCTACCCCTTTCCTGTATTATAAACATTGTTAATATTTTATCACATAATATATGGCATTTTCAAGTCAAAATGTCAAATTTTGTTGAATGTGTCCAAGCAATTATGCAATTGTTTATATCATATTCTGCATTGAGTACATACCTGCACTTTTGCCTGCAACAAATTTTGCTGCTCTTATTGCGCCAACTGCAAAAACTTCTTTGCTCATTGCGGTATGTTTGATTTCGATTATTTCATCATTACCTGCAAAAACAACATCGTGCTCGCCTACAATAGTACCTCCACGAATTGCATGGATGCCAATTTCGTTTTTGCTGCGTTTTTTGCGAACAGAATGTCTGTCATACACATATTCGGGCTTGTCCTTTAAAACCTCGCTCATGGCATCAGCAATCATAAGGGCTGTGCCGCTTGGTGCGTCTACCTTTTGATTGTGATGCTTTTCCACAATTTCCATATCAAAATCGCCTTCAAGTATCTGCGCAGCTTTTTTGACAAGCTCCACAAGAAGATTTACTCCGAGTGAGAGATTTGCGGTTTTAAAAACTGCAACACTGCTGCTCAAATCTTTTAAAGCAGTAATCTGCTCAGTACTCAGACCTGTGGTTGCCATAACAAGACTTGTGCCCGTACATTTGCAGTATTCAACAATCTTGTCCATACTTGCAGGGTGGGAAAAGTCGATGACAACATCGGCTTTTCCGTCAAATTTTGAAAAATCATCAACCACAGGGTAATTATTGTGCTGTGTTGTGTTAATATCAAAGCCGCATACAATTTCAATAGAGTCATCATCAGCAACGAGCCGTGATATTACCTGCCCCATTTTACCGTTGCAGCCGCTTAAAATTATTTTTGTCATAATGTGTTCACTACCTATTATATAAGATTATATCAAACCGTAATTTTTCATTGCTGTCTGGAGCCGATACAAGTTATCGTTGCTCATATCACAAAGAGGAAGTCGCGTTGGACCAACTTCAAAGCCCATCATATTCATTGCAGCCTTTACCGGAATGGGATTAACCTCGCAAAAGAGCGCATTTATAAGTTCAATCATATCAAGCTGCATTTTTAAGCTGCCTTTATAATCACCATCCAAAAACTTTTGTACCAAATCGTGTGTCTGCCTTGGAGCGACATTGGCAACAACAGATATTACACCCTTGCCGCCAAGCGACATTATAGGTACAATCTGGTCATCGT
This sequence comes from Clostridia bacterium, assembly GCA_045633845.1. Lineage (GTDB taxonomy): Bacteria > Bacillota > Clostridia > UMGS1810 > UMGS1810 > RGIG4708. Next base: position 39,416 of record JAZQZC010000010.1, on the reverse strand, counting down.
TGCCTGAATATATATCAATATTGTCACCGCAAAGTGCTGCAACCTGAGCCACCTGTGATATATTGCCGCTTGCCTCTTTAATGGCAGTAATATTATCAATTTCGGACAATGCCTTAACTGTATCGGGAGCAATGTTGACTCCTGTGCGGCTTGGCACATTGTACAATATTATGGGAAGACTTGTGCAATTGGCAATAGTCTGGTAATGCTTATAAAGTCCTCTTTGAGTTGTTTTGTTGTAATATGGTGTAACACTAAGTATTCCGTCTGCACCATACTCCTGCGCAATTTTGGTCATCATAACTGCATGGTCGGTGTTATTTGAACCTGTGCCCGCTATAACAGGAATTCTGCCTGCGCATTTATCAATGGAGTATTTAACTGCTTCACAATGTTCGCCATCCTCTAAAGTAGGAGCTTCGCCTGTTGTACCGCAAATAACCAATGCATTGGTATTGTTTGCGATATGGTACTCAACAAGCTCGCCAAGCTTATCAAAATCAACGTGCTTTCCTGTTTTGTCAAACGGTGTAACAAGTGCCACTGCACTGCCAGTAAACAATGTAGTTTTCACAAAAATACCCCCAATATTTAATTATTCTGCTTCCCAGTATTCAATAACCTTTTGTGCTATCTGAACTGCGTTTGCAGCTGCGCCCTTGCGGATGTTATCAGCAACAACCCAGATGTTAACACCACTTTCAACACTTTCGTCACGACGAATACGACCAACATATGTCTCGTTGGTGCCTGCAGCGTCAAGTGCAAGCGGATACACGTTGTTTTCGGGATCGTCTTTAATTACAATACCTGGTGCGTCTGCAAGTACTTTTTTAAGCTCATCAAGGTCAAAATCGTTGTAAAATTCAACATTTATAGATTCACTGTGGCTATTAAACACAGGTACTCTTACAGTTGTTGCGGTAATCCTCATAGAATCGTCGCCAAGAATTTTCCTTGTTTCGTTAACCATTTTCATTTCTTCCTTGGTGTAGCCGTTAGGAAGGAATGAATCTATGTGAGGCAAGCAGTTGCCTGCAATAGGATGAGGGAACTTTTTGGGAGCTTCACCCTTGAGTCCGTTTTCAAGGTCCTGATATCCTGCAAGGCCTGCACCCGAAACAGCCTGATAAGTTGAATATACAACTCTTTTGATTTTGTATTTATCATGGAGCGGTTTAAGCGCAACCATAGCCTGAATTGTTGAACAGTTAGGGTTGGCAATTATGCCTTTGTTCCATTTAATGTCCTCAGGGTTAACCTCAGGTACAACAAGAGGTACCTCAGGGTCCATACGCCATGCACTTGAGTTATCGATAACTACGCAGCCCTTTGATGCAGCTATAGGCGCGTACTTTTCGCTTGCAGAGCCGCCTGCAGACATAAGTACAATATCGATATCCTTATCAAAAGAATTTTCGGTAAGCTCTTCTATAACGTATTCCTTACCCATAAAAGTGATTTTTGAGCCTGCCGAGCGGGCAGAAGCCATAAGATAATAATTTTCAACAGGAAGCTTGATTTCTTCGAGTACCTTTAAAAAAGTACGTCCAACCATTCCTGTTGCGCCGACTACGGCAACATTGTATTTTTTCATAGTGTACCTCCAATATGTAATTTATTGATATGGCAATGCCAAAACTATACTTATTATATATTAACACTAAAGTGTCAATAAGTCAATATTTATCTTTTTTTGCCGACAAAATATTTCAGTAAAGTTAAATTTGTCAATATTTCTTGACTATGTGCCAATTTTTTATTATTCTATATTATATGCACAAAATAAGCGAGGTTTACAAATGAAAAAAATAATATGTTTATTTATTGTTACGACATTAGTAATATCAAATATACCTATGACAATTACCGCCGCAAAGCCCCAAACTGACACTTTGCGTGTTGGAGTATTTTACGGCTCCACGGCAAAATCAAGCTGCACAATAACATCTGAAAGCGGATTTTCAATAGGTACCGAAAGTGACAGAACATTTACAGAGCAATACACTTTGGACGATACTTCCATCACAATTACAATGTCAGCTGATGGTATTGCATCATTTGCAGACAAGCAATTTGACTGCAACAATGATGTGAGATTAACTATTATGCCAAAGGGTGACAACTTGCTTTCTACCTTTGGCAATTCGTACCGCGGCGGCATCGAAATACTTAATGCAGGCTCAGGTAATATGGCGATTATAAATCTTATAAATGCTGATGAATATGTTTACGGCGTTGTTGGTATGGAAATGAGTGCAAGCTGGCATATTGAAGCGCTTAAAGCTCAGGCAGTATGTGCGCGCAACTATGCCCTCTCCTCTCTTAACAAGCACAAAAGCTATGGGTTTGACATATGCACATCAACAGACTGTCAGGTGTACGGAGCTGTAAATGCAGAAAGTGAAGCTACAATTAAAGCAGGAAAGGAAACTGCAGGAAAATATCTTATGTATAACGGTTCTCTTGCCGAAACCCTGTTTTTTTCGTGCAGCGGAGGACACACTGCCAATGCAAAATATGTATGGGGAAATGAAATTGCATACCTCAAGGGAACAAAAGACCCTTACGAAAATCCCGAAACAACATCCAGATACAACTGGTCGTTCACATACACCTGTGACGAAATCAAACAAAGACTTACATCTGTAGGTGTTGATATAGGTGATATAGTAAATGTTTCGGCAACTGCCGATGATAAATCGGGATATGTGTACGAGCTGACAATTATCGGTACCAAAGGCACTCACACATATAAAAACGAAAAAACAAGAACGTGGATGGGCTGGGACAAATTGTACAGTCAGCGATATACTGTAACACCGGTTACTGAGAGCAACACCCAAATATATGCAAAATCATCAAAAGGAACAAATTCTCTTTTGGGCTTTGTTACCATAAACGGCTCAGGCAAGTTGTTCAATCTTAGTTATCCCATTGTTATGAAATCATCAAAAACAACAAAAACTCTTGATGCAAATGCATATGCATTTCGTTTTGACGGACACGGATGGGGTCATGGTGTTGGTCTGAGTCAATACGGAGCCAAGGGAATGGCAGAGCAAGGATTTGATTATGAGCAAATTCTTGAATTTTACTACAACGGAGCATATCTGGAATAAAGGAGTATTATGAAAACAAGTGACTTTTACTATGATTTGCCCGAGGAGCTGATTGCACAGACTCCTCTTACCGACAGATCATCTTCAAAACTTTTAAAGCTTAATAAAAAAACAGGCGAAATATCTCATTCAACCTTTAAATGTATTATTGATGAATTAAACCCTGGAGATTGCCTTGTTGTAAACAATACAAGAGTTATTCCGGCAAGACTTTTTGGCGAAAAAGAAAATACCGGAGGCAAAATAGAATTTTTGCTTTTGAACAGAAAATCAGATGATGAATGGGAAGTTATATTAAAGCCCGGCAAAAAAGCAAAACCAGGCGCAAGATTTGTATTTGGTGGCGGAAAGCTCACTGCCGAAGTGCTCGAAACAATTAACGATGGAAACAGACTTGTAAAATTCTATTATGACGGTCTGTGGGAAAATGTGCTTGACGAGCTTGGCGAAATGCCTCTCCCGCCGTATATTACTGCCCACCTTGATGACAAAGAAAGATATCAGACTGTTTATTCTAAACACGAAGGTTCGGCAGCTGCACCAACCGCAGGGTTACACTTTACCAAAGAGCTGCTTTGCGAAATAGAAAAAAAAGGTGTCAAAATTGCGTATGTAACTCTACACGTTGGACTAGGCACATTCCGACCTGTAAAGGTGGATGATGTGGAAAATCACAAAATGCATTCGGAATTTTATGTTATTGACGAAAATGCCGCCAATACTATTAATCAAGCGAAAAAGCAAGGCGGCAGAATAATATCTGTTGGTACAACCTCAACACGAACCCTTGAAACAGCAGCAGATGAAAACGGATATATAACTCCTCAGAGCGGTTGGACAGACATATTTATTTACCCACCATACAAATTCAAATGCGTTGACGCACTTATTACAAATTTTCACTTGCCCGAATCTACACTTTTGATGCTTGTATCATCCCTTGCAAGCAAAGAATATATAATGAATGCGTACAAGCAGGCTGTAGACCAAAGATATCGTTTTTTCAGCTTTGGTGATGCTATGTTTATTGTTTAGCAGAATAATATTGTAGGGGTCATTCACGAATGACCCTCGGGCGATTCTTGAATCGCCCCTACGAATATCACATAAACCATAAACTTCGATGATGCTATGTATATTTATTAATAAGTAAAGGAATTATTTATGTTTAAACTGATAAAACAAGATGGCAATGCCAGACGCGGTGAATTTAAAACAGTGCACGGCACTGTACAGACACCTGTGTTTATGAATGTGGGTACACTTGCTGCAATCAAAGGTGCTGTATCTACTACCGACCTCAAAGAAATTGGTTGTCAGGTTGAGCTTTCAAACACATATCATTTGCATGTTCGCCCCGGCGATGACGTTGTATACGAATGCGGCGGACTTCACAAATTTATGAACTGGGACAGACCAATACTCACAGACAGTGGCGGATTTCAGGTGTTTTCCCTTGCAGGACTTCGAAAAATCAAAGAAGAAGGTGTGTACTTTAATTCACACGTTGACGGCCGCAAAATATTTATGGGGCCTGAAGAAAGTATGCAAATTCAGTCAAACCTTGCATCTACAATTGCTATGGCATTTGATGAGTGTGTGGCACTCCCTGCGGAGTACAGCTACGCAAAAGCATCTCACGAGCGGACAGTGCGCTGGCTTCACCGCTGCAAAGCGGAAATGGAGAGGCTCAACAGCCTTGAACGTACAATTAACAAAAATCAAATGTTGTTTGGTATAAATCAGGGTGCAACATTTGATGACTTACGAATAGAAAATATGAAGCAGATTTCGGAGCTTGACCTTGACGGATATGCAATAGGCGGGCTGGCTGTAGGTGAAACCACAGAGGAAATGTATCACATTCTTGATGTCGTTCTCCCCTTTGCACCAAAACACAAGCCAAGATATCTGATGGGTGTAGGTACTCCGCAAAATATTTTGGAAGCGGTTGACAGAGGCATTGACTTTTTTGATTGCGTAATGCCAAGCCGAAATGCCCGTCACTGCAACATATTTACCGAAAAAGGCTATATGAGCCTCAAAAATGAAAAATTCAAAACGGATATGGACCCAATTGACCCCGATTGTAACTGTCCTACCTGCCGCAATTACTCAAAAGCATATATACGCCATTTGTTTAAAGCAAATGAAATGCTTGCTATGCGCCTTTGCGTTATTCACAATCTGTATTTTTACAATAAGCTTACCGAAAACATACGAAATGCAATTGACGAGGACAGATATGCCGAGTTTAAAAAAGAAAAACTCGAAATATACAATACACGTATTTAATATGCTTGACTTTTTGGTAAAATATAGTTATAATATTTAACATAATAAATTTTAGGAGGTTTGTGATATGCCAACAAACACAGCAACAACAGGAAGTATGATTCAATTTGTAATTATGATGGTTGTACTTTTTGCAATTATGTATTTTATGATTATAAGACCTCAGAAAAAGAGAGAAAAGCTCACTCAGGAAATGCTAAGTGGTCTTGTTGTAGGTGACAAAATTGTTACAATCGGCGGTATTGTAGGTAAAATTACCCAGATTAAAGATGACAACCTTGTTTTGGAAACAGGCTCATCTTCTGAAAAATCTTACATCAAAGTATACCGTTGGTCTGTTAAAGAGGTTTTAAAGCCTGCTGATGCATAATCAACTAATTTTATGAATAGTATTGAATAGGCTCTGCTAAATGCAGAGTCTATTTTTTATATCCGGAGGTAATAACGTGAAAGTTTCTTTCACGTTATTACCTCAGACGGATTTGATTGCCCGTGCGAAATTTTCTTCGCATTCGCTCAGAAACGCACATGGGCGTAAAAATCTCTTGTCATTCCTTGCCATACGGATAAGAGAATTTTAATTAATATTTGTGCCGACGTATGGCGGCGGAATGGAGATTTTTATGATTAATCAGGCAGAAAACAAAGCTGTAAAATATACTAAAGGTGCAAAAAAATTACTCAAAAGCATTGTAATGTCATACATACTCACCTTAATTATACTCTTGATATTTTCTGTACTTGTTACATATACAAGTTTAAGTGAAAGCTCTGCTGATATTACTGTTGCTTGCGCAACATATATATCAACTGCCGCCTGCGGATTTTTTGCTGCCTCCAATACTTCAAAAAAAGGCTGGCTCACAGGCGGCATTGCAGGACTTGCTTACATATTGATACTTTTTGCAATTGCATTGATAAAAGGTAACTATACTGTTGATATAGGCACAATAATTTGTTTAATTATTTCTGCATTAACAGGAGCAATTGGAGGAATAATCGGCATAAATACAAAAAGAGAGTAATTGGTTTTTTTGGATATTGACTTTTTATGCAAAAAGTACTATAATAATACAGTATGAATTTTGAACGATTTTAAGGAGGAACACAAATGAAATCAAAAAGCGTAGCAAAATTCAGCATTGTGCTTGTTGTTATATTGGCGCTTGCCTATATTGCGGCATTTGGACTCAATGTTGGTGGTTACCAGATTACCTCGGTAATGGATGAAGAACACGGTATCAGAAGAGGTCTCGACCTGGCAGGCGGCTCTTACATTGTTTTTGAAGCTGATACAGAAGAAAATGTTACAGAAGACCATATGACATCTATCATAGCAGTACTCCGTAACAGACTTGACAGCCAGGGTTATTATGAAGCTAATGTTTCTAAACAGAATGACAGAAGAGTAAGAGTAGAAATTCCTGCTGTTGACAATCCGGATGAAGCAGTTGCTATTCTCGGTGCAACAGCAAAGCTCGAATTTGTTGACAAAGACGGCAATGTTGTTTTAAACGGCGGCGACCACGTTAAAAGTGCAGTTGCTGCATACGAAGCATATGACCAGACCGGAAATAAAGGAAATATAGTTAAACTTACACTCACCGATGAGGGTGCACAGAAATTTGCACAAGCTACTGCCAAAATTTCTACTTATGCTGATGGTGAAAACTACATTGCAATTCAGCTTGACGGGAACATTGTTTCTGCACCAAGAGTTAGTGAAGAAATCAACTCAACCGAATGTATCATCTCGGGCGATTTTGACAACGAAAGTGCAAAAACACTTGCAGGTCAGATTCAGTCAGGTCAGCTCCCATTTTCACTCAAGCCTGTAGAGGTAAGAACAATTGGTGCTCAGCTTGGTGAAAAGGCTCTTGACAACAGCCTTAAAGCAGGACTTATCGGTCTTATACTTGTAATGCTGTTTATGGTTATATTCTACAGAATGTGCGGATTTATTTCTTGCATTTCACTTGTTGGTTATTTAGCAATTGTTGCTCTTATCCTCGGATTTCTCAGAGTTAACCTTACACTTCCGGGTATCGGCGGTATTATTCTTACAATCGGTACTGCAGTTGATGCTAACGTTATTATCTTTGAAAGAGTTAAAGAAGAACTCAAGGTTGGTAAAACTCTCAGAGCTTCGGTTGATGCAGGCTTTAACAGAGCATTTACCGCAATTCTTGACTCAAACATTACAACAATCATTGCAGCAGTTGTACTCTACCTCTTTGGTACAGGTACAATCAAGGGCTTTGCTCTTACACTCGGTATAGGTACAATTGTTAGTATGTTTACAGCAGTATTTGTTACAAGATTCTTGCTCCGTCAGATGATTGGCTTTAACATCAAGAATTCTAAATTATACAGTGCTTAAGAAAAGGAGGAGATATACAATGTTTAATATTATAGAAAAGAAAGCCATATTCTTTATTATATCTGCAATTGTTATTGTAGCAGGTATCGCAGGCTTTATTGTAAACGGCGGTTTTAACACTGATATCGACTTCACAGGCGGTACTGAAATTTATGTTAATCTCAACGCTGAATTTGACGAAATGGCTATAAGAGATACTCTTAAAAACGTTGAAGGTGTTGAAATTTCTGCAGTACAGAAGTCAGACGAAAACGAAGCTATTATCAAAACAAAAGAGCTTACACAAGAACAAAAGGTTGCTGCACAGGATGCAATTAAAGCTGCATTTGAAGGTGCAACAATCCTTTCTGTAGACAATGTAAGTGCTTCTATCGGTGCAGATTTGTGGAACAACGCGGCAACCTCTATAGTAATCGCGGTTATTCTTATGCTCATATATATTACATTCAGATTTGAGCTTTTGACAGGTATTTCTGCAGTAATTGCTCTATGCCACGATATGCTTGTAATGCTTAGTGTTTACGCACTTTTCAGAATCCCTGTAAACACAACATTTATTGCAGCTATTCTTACAATTCTCGGTTACTCAATCAACGCAACAATCGTTGTATTTGACAGAGTAAGAGAAAACACAAGATTTCTCAAAAAAGAATCTTTTGCTAACATTGTTAACACAAGTATCTGGCAGACAATGGCAAGATCAATTAACACATCGGTAACAACTCTTATCGTGCTTGTTGCACTCTACATCCTTGGCGTACCTTCTATCAAGGAATTTGCGCTTCCGCTTATAGTTGGTGTAATTTGCGGTTGCTATTCTTCTGTTTTCCTTGCTGGAAACTTCTGGGTATTGTTCAAAGGTAAAGGTGCAAAAGTTGTTGCAAAATAATTTTTGTAAATTAAAAAGCATTGCCCATGCAAAAGGGTAATGCTTTTTTAATAAAATTAAATCATAAAATTCAAAAGAAAAGGAGATGTAAAATATGTTATTTACATACGCAATTATTGCTATGCTCTGCTGGAGCGGCAGTGACTTGTTCAGCAAAATGGGAACAAAACTAAGTGATAAATACAGTCACTATAAGGTTGGTATTGCAGTTGGTTTGATAATGGGTATTCATGCTATATACGAAGTTACTTTTGGTGGAGTACCTTTGTCACTTAATGACATATGGGTATATCTCCCTGCATCAGCTCTGTACATACTTTCGATGGTTATAGGTTATGTTGGCCTGAGATACATTGAGCTTTCGGTATCCTCTCCTATTTGTAACTGTTCGGGTGCATTTGCTCTTATTATGAACATTGCATACTTTGGTGTTAAATGGGTAGAAGACGATTCGGATGCAATTTTCCTCAATGGTCCTATTATTTGCGGCGCAGTATTTATAGTTATAGGTATCATTGCACTTGGTATTGTTGATTATTTTGAAGACAGCGAAACAAGAGCATTAAGACAATCTGCCTCAAACAGAAAGTACAGCAAAAGCGTGCTTGCAATACTCCTTCCTGTAATGTATTGTGTGCTTGATTCACTTGGAACATTTGTTGACACAATTATTGCTGACAACTACTGTGCAGCTCTCGAACAAGGCGGTATGATTGCTGAGGAAGCTGAGCTTTTGTGCGGCGATGTGCTTAACACAGCTTATGAATTTACATGGCTATTTATGGCAGTAATTTTTGCCGTATATGTATTTATTATCAAAAAAGATAAAATCGACTTCAAATTTGACGAAATTAAAACTATTGGCGGTATATGCGAAACTGTCGGTCAGGTATTCTATATGATGGTAGTTGTATCTGAATACAAGGTTGGTCTTGTAATTATTTCGGCTTACTGTGCAGTGTCATTTATCTGGAGCAGATTGTTCCTCAAAGAAAAGCTTTCTGCAAAGCATTACCTTGCACTTGCGGCAGTATTTATCGGTATATTTATACTTGGTTTTTATGATGTCTAATATGTATATGATATAAGTTTAAACGGTTGTAATTTTATTACAGCCGTTTATATTACACTTTTGTAAGGGGGAACTTTATATGAAAGCACTAATTACAGGAGCAAGCTCGGGCTTAGGCTATGATATGGCTCATATATTATCTGAAAGAGGTTATGATATTATTGCCGTAGCAAGACGGCAGGACAAGCTTGAACAACTCAAAAATGAGCTAAAAACAAATGTAGAAATTGTTTGCTGTGACGTTACAGATATCCAGCAGTGCAAAAAGCTTGCCGATTACGCAAGTGAAGTTGATGTACTCATTAACAATGCGGGATTTGGCGTGTTTGGCGAATTTTGCTCTAATGATTTGGATACAGAGCTCAAAATGCTTGACACAAATGTCCGCACCGTTCATATTATGACAAAATTGTTTGCACAGGAGTTTAAAAAGCGCAACAGTGGGTACATCCTTAACGTTGCATCACTTGCAGCGTTTTTCCCGGGTCCGCTTTTTGCCGCATATTATGCCTCAAAATCTTATGTTCTCCGCTTAAGTCAGGCTGTTGGTGAAGAATTGCGTCAATCCAAAAGCAATGTACACATCAGCGTGCTATGCCCTGGTCCCGTACATACAGAATTTAGTAAAGTTGCAAAGGTGAATTTTGGAACAGGCACCGAAAAGGGGGCCAAAAGCATTGTGCTTACAAGTAAGGATGTTGCACAGTATGCAATTAAAAAAATGTTTTACGGAAAACAAGTGATTGTACCAGGATGCATTATGCGAATTGCAGCATTTTTACGTCATATACTTTCAGACAAAGTTCTTGCAAGAGCAGTTTACTTTATTCAAAGCAAAAAATTTGTTGTAAAATAATTTTAAGCCGCAGTGAATTAACACTGCGGCTTTTTTGTCAGTTATATCTGCCGTTACGCAAATCTCTGCAATTATCTTTGCTGTTATCATTTCCCATATAGAATTTATTTTTTTCGGTAAGTTTATCCTGAAGTTGTGTTACCGCTTCACCAAAACGCTGATAATGAACAATCTCTCTTGCACGAAGAAACTTGATTACGTCGCTAACATCAGGGTCATCGGACATACGAAGAATATTGTCGTAGGTTGCCCTCGCCTTTTGTTCGGCAGCAAGGTCTTCGTTAAGGTCGGCAATAGGGTCACCAGACACTGCAATATATGCAGCGGTAAAAGGCTCGCCGCTTGTGTTTGCAGGGTAAACACCTGTTGAATGGTTCATAAAATAATTGTCAAAGCCGCTTTCCTTAACAGCTGGCACATCAATGCCTCTTGTGAGCTGATACACAATGGCGCCTACCATTTCAAGATGGGCGAGCTCTTCGGTGCCAATGTCCGTTAACAAGCCACGAAGCTGATTGTCGGGCATAGTGTAGCGCTGACTGAGATATCTGAGAGACGCGCCCAATTCACCATCTGGTCCACCGTACTGGCTGATTACATATCTTGCAAGCTGCGGATTTGGATTTTTTATCTTTACAGGGTACATTAACTTTCTGTCATATTCCCACATAATTAAACCTCCTTATTTTTTGCCCAAGGCCACTCATAGCAAGTGTCTGCCCATTTAAAAGGCGTGTCACACGGAGAGTTTGCAGCTCTGAGAGGGCCATAAGCATTTTCATAATCCTGTCTTAAACTTGCAACCGTTGCATTAAGCTTGGTGTAAAGTTCAAGGGCTTCGCTACAGTCGGGATGTGTGTCAAGGTAAAGCTGCAGGTCATATGCAGCAAAAGATGCCTGCTGAATTTGACACATAAGCTCATCTTTTGAATTGTTGTTATATCGCCTTGCGATATTTTCGGTCATATTGTCTATGCAATATGGCGTATTGGGATAATACATATATTTCACTCCTTAAGTTATTTAAACGGATTCATTATTGCATTATTTTTGTAGCATTCAAACGGAATATATAAATCTTTAAAAATTGTTCCATGACATAATGCATCGTTTACGGACATTATATTTTCAAATTTCTGCTTTTTTACAGATGCTGTTAAATAACGCATATTTTCTTTGCAATCACAGTTGTTGTTTTTCATAAAAACACCTCCCCTAATCATAATATTCTAATATACGCATTTAGTTACATCGACTTATTTTGACATATTGATTATTTAAATCTTTTGTGCTATAATATAGCTGATTTGCAGCTAAAACACAAGTAAGCCGACTATGAGCGCTAAAGGTATTTAAATCATTACCGAGTGAGCCGTTGGTATGACAAAAGTTTTTTAAAATTGCTGCAACCAAAACAAATTACTTTGAGGTAACATGCGATGACTGAATATGCACCCGAATATTACAACAATTTTAGATGCATAGCTGACAAATGCAAAAACAACTGCTGCATCGGCTGGGAAATAGATATTGATGAAGATACTTACACAAAATACAAGAATACAAAAGGCGAGTTTGGAAAAAGACTAACACAAAACATAAAGAACGAAAATGCTACACCCTGCTTTGTGCTTGACGAAAATGACCGCTGTCCGTTTTTGAACGATAATAATTTGTGTGACATAATAATACACTCGGGCGAAAATGCTTTATGCGAAATATGCGCACAGCACCCGAGATTTCACAATTATTATGAATGCAGAACCGAAAGCGGAATAGGGCTTTGTTGCGAAGAGGCAGCAAGGATAATTTTGACAAATAACAAAAGCTTTGAACTAATAGTAAAATATGATGATGGATTAAACATAACTGAGGAAGATTTTTGGTTTGACTACCGCGAAAAATTGTTTGAAACAATGCGCAACAGACATAAAAGCGTAAAAGACAGAATGGAACAACTGCTATGCTTTTGCGAGATTAAACCTGTTAATTTTGATTGCAACAATTGGATAGAGTTTTATTTGACACTTGAACGTTTGGACAAAACCTGGACAGATATTTTGCTTTATACAAAAAATTGTTTGGATAAAACAGACATATGGCATTTTATTGATGAGTACAGCATTGCCGCAGAGCAGCTGATTATATACTTTTTGTACAGATACACGACAAAAGCTGTATATGAAAATATGACTGTTGAATGGATTGCGTTTGCCATACTCAGCTGCTATATGATTTTTATAATTGCAGCTGCAAACGGAGCTAAAAACATTGATGACATTTGCAACATAGCCAGAATGTACTCTGCTGAAATTGAATATTCGGATGAAAATATTGATATGATTTTTAATAAGCTTTCCAATCAAAAAAAGAACTGAAATTATTTCAGTTCTTTTTTGTTACAATACTTTATTTAAGAAATCAATGGTTCGTGGGTGCTGAGGATTTGAAAAAATCTGTTCAGGTGTACCCTCTTCGAGAATTTTGCCTTCATCAATAAATATAACTCTGTCGGCAACCTCGCGGGCAAAGCCCATTTCGTGAGTAACTACAACCATTGTCATACCCGCTTTGGCAAGGTCTTTCATTACTGTTAAAACTTCGCCTACCATTTCGGGGTCGAGAGCGGATGTAGGCTCGTCAAAAAGCATAATATCGGGGTTCATAGCAAGAGCTCTTGCAATTGCCACACGCTGCTTTTGTCCACCTGAAAGCTGTGAAGGGTAACTCTGCGCTTTGTCGGTAAGACCGACCATTTCGAGCAATCTCATTGCTTCTTTTTGAGCATCTTCCTTAGTAGCTTTTTTTAAATCAACAGGCGCAAGCATAAGGTTTTTGAGCACATCCATATTTGCAAAAAGATTAAAGTGCTGAAATACCATACCGATATTTTCACGAACCTTATTGATGTTGATTTTTTTGTCATCGATATGATATCCGTCAACTACAATTTCACCGCTTGTGATGGTTTCCAGTCGGTTAAGGCATCTTAAAAAAGTCGATTTACCGCTGCCCGAGGGCCCTATGATACAAACAACCTCGCCTTCGTATATATCGGTTGATATACCCTGCAAAACTTTTATGCTTCCAAAATTTTTATTAAGCTCGGAAACGTGAATTTTTACATTATTATAATTTGCCACGGTTTAATCTCCTTTCTAATGCATTTGCAACCTGCTGCAATGCAAGAATTACAACGAGATACATAACTGCAACTATTGCCCAAACCTCAAAAGATTTAAATGTAATTGCAATAACATTTTGTGCCTTGTTAACCAATTCGGGAAAGCCGATAACAGAAAGAATTGATGTATCCTTAAGAGTTATGATAAACTGGTTAACTATACTTGGAATCATATTTTTGATTGCCTGTGGCAGCACAACACGGAACATTGATCTCCAGTAGCCAAGGCCTAGGCTTCTGGCAGCTTCCATCTGACCCGGGTCAATCGCCTGAATACCTGCACGGATAATTTCGGACATATATGCACCACAGTTAAGCGCAAGACAAATTGTACCCGCCTGAAGTGCAGTAAGCACACTCTTAATACCAAATATCGATTTTAAGCCGTATGGCACACCGTAAAACACAAAAAATGCAAGAACAATCATTGGCACGCCGCGAATGATATTAACATATACTTTAGCAATCAGATTGGAGATTTTGTTGTTTACAACGCTGGATAAGCCGAAGATTATTCCGAGTATACATCCAAAAAACAAACCGAATAATGCCAGCAAAAGAGTTTGACCCATAGCTGTTATGAGCATCACACCGTATGTATTTATAATTTGGCTCATAGAGCGAATTTCCTCCTATACATTCTGCAAGGGCAACGGGTGGTTCCCGATGCCCTTGCAGTTAATCGTGTACTATTTACAACTTATTAACCAAGATATTTTGCGATGATTTCATCGTATTTTCCGCTTTCACGGATGTTTTTAAGACCTGCATTGAATTTGTCTACAAGTTCCTGTTTTTCAGCATCAAATATAGCAAAGCCATACTGAGCAGGTTCATTTTCGGTACCGTCTACATATTTCATATCAAGTTCACCGGTTTTGATGTTGTACTTAAGAATTGGAGTATCATCGAGGCAAGCATCAACCTGGCCGCCCATTACAGCCTGATACATATCAGGTGATGTAGAGAATGTAACAACCTCAAAGCCGTACTGATCTTTGATGCTTTCGGCATACTGGTTGCTCATTGTTCCATTTTTAACAGCAACTTTTTTGCCGTTAAGGTCTGCAAAGCCTGCAACTGCAGAATCTTTTGCAACTGCCATACCCTGCGTTGCATCGTAGTAACCGTCGGAGAATACCCAACCACTTTCTTTGCGTTCGTCTGTGATTGAAGCTCCTGCAATCATACCATCAGCCTGACCTGCCTGACAAGCAGCAATTGCAGCATCCCAGCCTACATACTGAAGGTCATATGTAAAGCCCTGGTCTTCAGCTATGGCAGCCAAAATATCCATATCTATACCAACAATGTTTCCGTCTGCATCCTGGAATTCAAAAGGACTAAAGCCCTTATCGGTTGCAATAACGTAATCTGCAGTTTGTTGATTTCCGCAAGCTGCAAAGCTAAAGCACAATACAACTGCGAGCATTAAACATAAAAATTTTTTCATCAAAATTTCCTCCTAAAAAATATAATACACAAACATATTTTACTATAAAATGAATAAAGTGTCAATATTTTTTAACCACAAATGAAATTTTTTTGCGAATAAAATGTTTATTACAGATAAAAATAACTTCACAAAACTATGTGAGGTTATTAATATGTATATAGCACTTTTTTTAATAGGTGGGGCCGCCTACAATATACTTGAGTATTTATGGCGAGGATATTCTCATTGGACAATGGCAATTGACGGCGGCATTTGTCTTGTGGGAATATTTGCTATTTGCACCAAAACCGATTTGAATTTTATATACAAGGTGCTTGCAAGCGCCTGCCTTATTACAGTGGTGGAATTTATATCAGGACTTGTAATAAACAGATATTTTAAGCTTAATGTGTGGGATTATTCTGATGTACCATATAATATACTCGGTCAGATATGCCCGCGTTATACACTCCTGTGGGTTGCACTGTGTGTACCTGTTGTTGCAGTGATTGATATATTGTCCAACTTAAACTCCTGACAAATCAAATGGCGGTATAAAGCTTTCCTGCGCACATTCACCCTCCTGCACAAAAGCATTAAAAAGCCCGAGTTCAAGTGCAAAATCAACAACCTTTTGATATTCCTTTTGAGTGATTTTTCGGTTGATTTCGGGATATGCAGATAAATAGGTACAGGGCGTGTACTGACTCATTATGCTTATATAAATATCTTTGCCGTAGGTATCAGCAAGATATTTAATAACTTTTTTTGAATTAAGAATATTATTGGGCAAAACCAGGTGTCTTACAATGACACCTTTTGTTATATATCCATCGTTATTAAACTCAGGTTTTCCGCATACTGTGTACATATGCTTTATTGCTGCCATTGCGGTTTGAGGATAATCCTCAGCAAAGGAATATTTTTTTGCAATTGCCTCATCAAAATACTTAAAATCAGGCAAATACACATCTACAAGTCCATCAAGCAGCTTTAACGCATCCACATTAATATACGATGACGTATTTAAAATAACAGGAATATCAAGACCGCTGTTTTTTGCATTTAAAAGTGCTTTTGCGATTTGTGGTATATAGTGGTCACCTGTTACAAGATTGATATTTGCTGCGCCTTTATCTTTGAGTTCAAAAAAAATCCTTACAAGGCGCTCAATTGTAATTTCCTTTCCCGTTGTGCCATCAGATATATTGCGGTTCTGGCAATACACACAATGTAGATTGCAGCCCGAAAAAAACACTGCTCCCGAGCCGTTGTTACCGCTGATACAGGGCTCCTCCCACATATGCAGGGATGCACGGGCTACTTTTATTTTGTGAGAGCTGTTGCATATTCCATTTTTTATACTTCTGTCAACGCCGCAGTTTCGAGGACACAAATTACATTTTTTCATATTCATCACCATATGAGCTAATTATATATTAAATTATGTATGCAAGTCAATTATTTTTGAAAAAAGGTATTGACATTATTTTAAAACAGTTTTATAATAACATTTGAACAATTGTTCAAATGTTGAGGCGGTGATATTTTGACAGAAAAATTATTAAACGAGCTCCCTAAGGAAGAGCTGTTGTACGACCTTGCAGGACTGTTTAAAGTTTTTGGCGACAGTACAAGGATTAAGATTTTGTATGTTTTGTTTGAATCGGAAATGCGTGTTTGTGATATATCCGAAACTCTCAATATGACAGTGTCGGCAATATCCCACCAGCTCAAAATTCTAAAGCATGCAAAGCTTGTAAAATTTAGAAAAAGCGGAAAAAACGTAATATATTCCCTTGCCGATGACCATGTGAGAACAATTGTGGGTCAGGGTATGGACCATATTACGGAATAATATTATATAGGAGATGTTTATTATGAAAAAAGTAATCAAAATCGAAAATTTGTGTTGCCCAAACTGCTCTGCAAAGGTTGAGGCGGGCATCAAAAAGCTTGACGGTGTTAACTCATGCGTGGTAAGCTTTCTTGCTCAAAAAATAATACTTGACGCAGAGGATAGCAAAATGGATGATATATGCGCAAAAATTACAGAAATAGCAAAAGCAGTTGAACCTGATGTAGAACTCACATTCTGATGCGAGGTGACTTGTAATGACCAAAAGTCAAAAAAAGAGCCTGCGACTTATTGTAATAACAGCAATGCTATTGACATTGAGTATACTAATTTCATCATATACAGAAAGCGACATTTTAAAAATACCGTTGTTTTCCGTTCCGTATATCGTAATAGGCGCAAAAGTGTTTTATAAATCATTTGTAAGACTTAAAAGCAAGGATTTTCTTGATGAAAATTTTTTGATGACAATTGCAAGCCTTGGTGCATTTATGCTTGGCGAATATGTTGAGGGTGTTGCAGTGCTTTTGTTTTATGCTGTGGGTGAGCTGTTTGAAAGCATTGCCGTAGGCAAAAGCAGAAAATCCATAAGCACCCTTATGGATATATGCCCCGAATATGCAAACGTTGAATGTGACAGCGGAATAATGACCGTTGACCCCTATGAGGTAAGCATTGGTGACATTATTGTTGTAAAGCCGGGCGAGCGCGTGCCTCTTGACGGAATTGTTGTAGATGGAGTGTCATCACTTGACACAGCTGCCCTGACCGGCGAATCACAACCACGTGAGGCAAACATCGGAGACAATATATTCAGCGGTTGTATTAACATAAGCGGTGTGCTGAGAGTTAAAGTAACAAAGCAATACAGCGACTCCACAGTTGCAAAAATTCTTGAGCTTGTAGAAAACTCTGCTCTTGCAAAATCAAAATCGGAAAACTTTATTTCAAAATTTGCAAAATATTACACACCAATAGTTGTTGGTGCTGCAATTGCAATTGCTTTTATACCGCCGATTTTTTTTGGTGAGCTTGCAGACTGGATTGCAAAGGCACTTATATTTTTGGTTGTTTCGTGCCCTTGTGCTCTTGTTATAAGTGTGCCTCTGTCTTTTTTTGCGGGCATAGGCGCAGGCTCCAAAGCAGGCATACTTATTAAAGGAAGTACATACATAGAAAGCCTTGCAAACGCGGGAACAGTTGTTTTTGACAAAACAGGAACACTTACAAAGGGTACTTTTGAGGTTTCCGAAATCAACTGCAGTGATATTGATCAGATGCAGCTCCTCGAGCTTGCGGCAAAGGTTGAATACTTCAGCGACCACCCTATTGCATTGTCAATAAAAATGGCATACAAAAATGCAATTGATACATCTGACGTATGCGATATGAACGAAGTTGCAGGATGCGGAATAAGCGCAAATGTTGACGGCGTTCAAATACTTGCAGGCAACGGAAAGCTGATGGACAAATACGGAATTCCGTATGACGAAAACAACTTAGGAACTGTTATTCACATAGCAAAAAATGGCGTGTACCTTGGAAATATTGTTATAAGCGATGCAATAAAAGATAACGCAAAAAGCGCAATATCTATGCTCAAGCAAAACGGTGTACAAAAAACAGTTATGCTGACAGGCGACAAAAATGACGTTGCTCAAAGCATTGCCGCAGAGCTTGGGATTGACGAATACCAAAGTGATTTGTTCCCGCAGGACAAAGTTGAACAAATAGAAAAATACATTGCCAATTCCGAAAAAGCTGTTGTTTTTGCAGGTGACGGCATTAACGACGCTCCTGTGCTTGCAAGAGCCGATGTAGGTATTGCAATGGGTGCCATTGGCTCCGACAGTGCAATTGAAGCGGCAGACATTGTACTTATGGACGACAATTTGCAAAAAATCCCTCTTGCCATAAAAATAAGCATAAAAACTATGCGGATAGTAAGGCAGAACATTGTATTCTCCATCGGCATAAAAATGCTTGTAATGGTACTTTCTGTGTTGGGATTTGCAAATATGTGGGCAGCAGTGTTTGCGGATGTAGGCGTGTCGGTTATAGCAATACTCAATGCTATGAGAGCATTCAAATATTAAACGTACTCCTTTGGGTGCACCCTTGCGGATTCAGTTTGTTCATTCTGAGCTATTTCCCCGTTTTCAAGACAAGTTGCTGTAAAAAGTCTGAGCTTTTTACAGCAACTTTAATTTTGCTTGCGCACAATTTTGTATTCGTCATAATAACTGTAATACGGACAGGAGTTGCAACGGTTGGAAAACATTGAGCCTGCATCGTCCTGGTCTATATTTATAGTGCACATATAGCAATCGTATTCATCATCATAATCGTAGTAAGCACAGCTTTCGCACTGAGTAATTCGGTCATCTGCCATTATTGTCACTCCTCTTTTGCTATATTATATCACTATTGGTTAAATTCGTCAATTTAAATGTTGCATTTAACAAATATTGTGATATAATATATTATGTATGTTTGTGTGAATTTTTTGTTTACGGAGTGACACAAGGTGATTAAAAATATAAACGGATTAAATATAAATTATTTTGAAAAGGGCAAAGGGCCTCTGGTGGTGCTGCTTCACGGATGGGGCTCAAACATATCGCTGTTTACATCTATGACAGAGGTGCTTTGCAAAAAATACAAAGTAGTTGCAATGGATATGCCCGGATTTGGCGGAAGCGATGAACCTAAAGATATATGGAGCGTTGACAACTACACCGATTTTGTTATTGATTTTGTAAGGGAATACAATGCCGACGAGGTTGTTTTTTTGGGTCATTCCTTTGGCGGAAGAGTTATAATCAAAATGTTTGAGCGCGAAAGCCTGCCATTTAAAATTTCAAAATTGATTTTGACAGGTAGTGCCGGAATTGTACCTCAAAAAACGCCAAAGCAAATAAGACGGCAAAAAATATATAAAATGACAAGAAAAATATATTCTTCTGCCCTGTTTACAAAAATTTTTCCCAACGCAGTTGAAAATTTGCGAAAAAAGCACGGCTCAGCAGACTACAACGCTGCGTCACCTGTTATGAGACAAATACTTGTTAAAGTTGTAAATGAGGATTTATCGAACATATTTCCAAAGGTTACCCCTTCTACCCTGCTCATCTGGGGCAAAAATGACACTGCAACACCTCTTGCCGACGGAAAAGCTATGGAAAGTGCAATGCCCAATGCTGCGCTTGTTGTATTAGACAACAGCGGACACTACGCGTTTCTTGACGAAATGTTTGCATTTAACAAAATTCTTGCTTCATTTATGAATATATAAAGGACGGATAATTTGATGATAACTATTACTGTTATAAACATTATCATAATACTTACTGCATATGTACTGAGCTGCATTTCACAGCTGCATATGTTTCAGCTTAATTCATATCAGCTCAAATCACATATATACAGATTAAAGGACAATTTGAGACGCATTTTGCCGAATATTATTTTTCCTGCAGTTTCATTGATAACGCTTTTGTTTGATGGAATTACTAAAATATTGGCTTTGACAATTATATTTGCTGCAGCACTTATTGCAACACTTCCAAAAAAGGCAAAAAAGCCCCTTGTATATACTGCAAGAGTAAAAAGGCAGCTTGTTACAACAGGAGTAATTACTGTTTTTATACTTACCTCAAGCGGAATTGCTTTTGACATATATGCCGTAAGCTATGCATCGGTTGCTTTGTATTTTGCAGCACCGGTTGTTATAATGATTTGTGCAATTATAAACAAACCTGTTGAAAAATCGGTAAGCAATCACTATGTCAATGATGCAAAAAGAATTCTCAATTCTATGCAGGATATGAAAATAATAGGTGTTACAGGCAGCTATGGCAAAACAAGTGTTAAATACTACCTTAACACACTGCTTAAGGCAAAATACAATGTACTTATGACACCCGGAAGCTTTAACACCCCTATGGGAGTTGTACGGACAGTACGCGAGCATCTTAAGGCAAGTGATGAGATTTTTGTGTGCGAAATGGGAGCAAGGCACGTCGGCGATATTAAAGAAATATGCGACCTTGTACACCCCCACGACGGAATAATTACATCTGTTGGCCCACAGCATCTTGAAACCTTTAAAAGCCTTGACAACATCAAAAAAACAAAATTTGAGCTTGCAGACAGTGTATCTGACGGTGGCAAGCTGTTTGTAAATATGGATGACGACAACATCCGATCATACATTGGCAGCAGAAGTCGCATAGGCTACAGTATAAAAAATGAAAGCAACTACAAGGCCGAAAATATTTCTGTGTCAGAACGGGGCACTACTTTTACAGTAGTTACCAAAACAAATGAAAAATGCGAATATACGACAAAGCTTATAGGTGAACACAATGTGCTTAACATTGTTGGTGCAATTGCCGTTGCAAACACATACGGAATTGCTCTCGAAAGCCTTAAACCTCAGGTGCGAAAGCTTGAGTGTGTTCCCCACCGACTTGAGCTTAAAGACAACGGACTAGCTGTAATTATTGACGATGCATACAATTCAAACCCAACAGGTGCAAAGGCTGCACTTGATGTACTTGGTATATTTGACGGCTTCAGAATTCTGGTAACACCTGGTATGGTGGAGCTTGGCGAAAAACAAAATGAGCTCAACCGCGAATTTGGCAAGCAGGCAGCAAGGGTAAGTGATTATATTATACTTGTGGGCAAAAAGCAAACAGAGCCCATATATGAGGGTATCACTCAAAGCGAATACCCCCAAAACAAAATATATATTGCCGACAATATAAATGAGGCAATTAAAAAAGCATATGAGATTAATTCGGATGGCAAAAAGAAATTTATTCTTTTGGAGAACGATTTACCTGACAATTATTAATGACGGAGGCTATTGGATATGAAAATTAAAGTTGGAGTTTTGTTCGGCGGCAAAAGCACCGAGCACGAAATATCGATTATATCTGCCATTCAGGCGATAAATCATGTTGATAAATCAAAATATGATGTTACACCGATTTACATTACAAAAAACAACGAATTTTATATCGGTGACGGCATTGGTGATATAAAAAATTATACAAAGCTCGACGAGCTTATTAAAAGCAGTCAGCGTGTAATACTTACCGCAAACGGAAACAAGGTTGACCTTATAAGATACCCACTTAAAAAATTCGGCAACAATGTTGTTGGTCAGATAGAGGTGGCATTCCCGATTGTTCACGGCACAAATGTTGAGGATGGTACGCTGCAGGGCTTTTTGTCTATGCTCAACATTCCTTATGTTGGCTGCGATGTTACATCTTCTGCAGTTGGAATGGATAAATTTGTTATGAAAACAGTGCTCAAAGAAAACGGAATTCCCGTACTTGATTGCCTGCGCTTTACATCTGTTGACTACGACTTTGACATTGACGCAATTGTAAAAAAGAGCGAGGACAAAATTGGATATCCCGTTATTGTAAAGCCTGTTAATCTGGGTTCGAGCATAGGCATTACAAAGGCGGGCAACAAAGAGGAGCTTTTGTCAGCTCTTGATACAGCCTTTGGTTTTGCAGATGTTATACTTATTGAAAGAGCAATTACCGAGCTTAAAGAAATTAACTGTGCAGTGCTCGGCGACTACACAGACGCTCAGGCATCCGAATGTGAAGAGCCTTTAAATGCCACAAACATCTTAAGCTTTGAGGACAAATATATGAGTGGCGACAAAAGTGCAAAAGGTACAGGCAGCAAAGGCATGGCAAGCCTTGCAAGACAAATCCCTGCAAATATCAGTGACGAAAAGCGTGACGAAATACGCAAAATGGCGGTTGATGCGTTTAAATGTCTTGGCTGCAACGGCGTTACAAGAATTGACTTTATGATAGACAAAGCTACCGACACTGTTTACCTTAACGAAGTAAACACCATACCGGGTTCACTTTCTTTTTACCTTTGGGAGCCGGTAGGTCTGCCATATACAAAGCTGCTCGACAATATGATTAACCTTGCATTTAAGCGTGCAAGAGAACAGAGCGAGCTTACCTTCTCATTTGATTCAAATGTACTTGAGGGGGTTAATCTTGGCGGCGCAAAAGGCAGCAAAAGGTAGTTTTGATACACTTTAGCGTGCTAATGTAGTAATAATAGACAAAAAAATTAAAAAAATTTTTAAAAAACTGTTGACATTTGGCAAAAGATATGATAGTATGTAATCAGAAAGATAAATAAATTGAATGGAGGGATTACCGATGGTTAATTTTAAGTTTGGTTATGGCTTTGCTGAAATAAACTGTTGTGCCCCTCTGCGTAATGTTAAATAAACGCATAAATTAATAGTTTACAACGCATAAGTCATACCGAAAAGGTTGTGATTTGTGCGTTTTTTAATATTTAAAATTCAATAAGAAAGTGGTGATTCCAATGGCAACGCAGCCTGAGTGCTCCCTTGAGACGGAATTTACCTCAAACTCATTTTAACGGTTTATCAGGTGTAACTTACTTAAAGTTGAGATTGATTGATAATGAGGCAAAAGCCGATGACTGAAACATCAAATAAAATGTATGTAAATCCGTTAAACGCAAAAATAACATATGTGATTGAGTTTGGTAAATAAAGTTTTAACGGCACACAAAAATAATAAAACAAATTTGTAAGGGTGATGCACTATCAAAACCAATATTGATATTTAAAAGGTATGTTTTCGGCAGACAACCGAAAAAATCGGCAGACAACCGATTGTAATGTAAAACAGGAACAAAGGTAATTGTGTACAAAACAGCAAAAAGTTATGGTTGACAATTTGCTATTTTGGTTGTATAATGTATAAAGTTGAATATTTATAAAAACCTTGACGAAGACAGTAAGATACTGAAAAAGGTGTTAGCGAGCTGTGGTTGGTGTGAGCACAGTACCGAGTATCAATATCCGAATATCACTTCCGAGTTGCAGGCTGAACATTTGTAATTAGTAGGCTGAGCCGGTATCTCACCGTTATATGAGAAGCATATGTTGGTATGCCTGTATTATGAGTTAGGAATAGTCCTCGCCCTAAATTACAGGGCGAGGATTTTTTTGTTAATTTTTTGATTGGAGGAATATATACTATGTACAACAAAGTTGACAACAATTTAAACTTTGTTCAAAGAGAAAAGGTTATCAAAGACTTTTGGGCAAAAAATGATATTTTCCAGAAATCTATTGATACCCGCAAAGAGGGCGAAACCTATACATTTTACGACGGCCCTCCTACTGCTAACGGTAAGCCCCATATCGGTCACGTTTTAACACGTGTTATAAAAGATATGATACCGAGATATCGCACAATGAAAGGCTACAAGGTTCTTCGAAAAGCCGGCTGGGATACTCATGGTCTGCCTGTTGAGCTTGAAGTTGAAAAGCTGCTCGGGCTTGACGGAAAAGAACAAATCGAAGAATACGGTCTTGAACCTTTTATCAAGCACTGTAAAGAGAGCGTTTGGAAATATAAAGGTATGTGGGAAGACTTTTCGGGAACAGTTGGCTTTTGGGCTGATATGGACGACCCATATGTAACATATCACAATGAATTTATTGAGTCAGAGTGGTGGGCTCTTAAAGAAATCTGGAACAAAAAGCTCCTTTACAAAGGCTTTAAAATTGTTCCTTACTGCCCAAGATGCGGAACACCTCTCTCCTCTCACGAGGTTGCCCAGGGCTACAAAAATGTTAAAGAACGCTCTGCTGTTGTACGCTTTAAGGTTGTGGGCGAAGATGCATACTTCCTTGCATGGACAACAACTCCGTGGACACTCCCATCAAACGTTGCATTGTGCGTTAACCCTGATGATGAATACAACAAGGTTAAAGCTGCAGACGGATACACATACTATATGGCAAATGCACTTCTTGACAAGGTGCTCGGAAAGCTTGGCAGCGAAGAAGCTGCTGCTTATGAAATACTCGAAACATACAAAGGCAGCGAACTTGAACACAAAGAGTATGAACCTCTCTTTGACTTTGTAAAGCCTGTATGCGAAAAGCAGCACAAAAAAGGTCACTTTATTACCTGCGACAGCTATGTAACTATGTCTGACGGTACAGGTATTGTACACATTGCTCCCGCGTTTGGTGAAGATGATGCCAACGTCGGTAGAAAATATGATTTGCCTTTTGTTCAGTTTGTTGACAGCAAGGGTGAGCTCACAGAGGACACTCCTTATGCAGGCAAATTTGTAAAAGATGCAGACCCGATAATCCTTACCGACCTTGACAAAGCAGGTCTTTTGTTTGATGCTCCCAAATTTGAGCATGATTATCCCTTCTGCTGGTGATGTGATACACCTCTTATCTACTATGCAAGAGATTCGTGGTTTATTAAAATGACAGAGGTTCGCGATGACCTTATCCGCAACAACGATACAATCAACTGGATTCCCGAAAGTATCGGCAAAGGCAGATTTGGCGACTGGCTCAAAAATGTTCAGGACTGGGGTATCAGCCGTAACAGATACTGGGGTACTCCGCTCAATATATGGGAATGTGAATGTGGCTGCCGGCACGCAATAGGCTCTATTGCAGAGCTTAAGGAAATGAGCCACAATTGCCCTGATGAAGTAGAACTTCACAGACCTTGGATAGACGCAGTTACAATTAAGTGTCCTGACTGCGGAGGTGAAATGCACAGAGTTCCCGAGGTTATTGACTGTTGGTTTGACTCAGGCGCAATGCCATTTGCACAGTGGCACTACCCATTTGAAAACAAAGAAATATTTGAAGACAACTTCCCTGCCAACTTTATAAGTGAGGCTGTTGACCAGACAAGAGGATGGTTCTATTCACTTCTTGCAGAATCTACACTGTTGTTTAACAAAGCACCATACAAAAACGTTATTGTGCTTGGTCACGTTCAGGACGAAAACGGTCAAAAAATGTCAAAATCAAAGGGCAATGCAGTTGACCCGTTTGATGCACTTGAGAGCTACGGTGCAGATGCTATTAGATGGTACTTCTACTCCAACTCTGCTCCATGGCTTCCTAACAGATTCCACGGCGGCGCTGTTACCGAAGGTCAGCGAAAGTTCCTCGGTACACTTTGGAACACATATGCATTTTTTGTGCTTTATGCAAACATTGACAAATTTGATGCAACAAAATACACACTTGATTACAGCTCACTTTCTGTAATGGACAAATGGCTCCTTTCAAAGCTCAACTCGCTTATTAAAGAAGTTGACTCAAACCTTGAAAACTACAAAATTACAGAAACATCGAGAATACTTCAGGAATTTGTTGATCAGCTCAGTAACTGGTATGTACGACGCAGCAGAGAAAGATTTTGGAAAAAGGATATGCCTCAGGACAAAATTAATGCGTATATGACTCTGTATACCGCGCTTGTTACACTTTGCAAGCTGTCTGCTCCTATGATTCCGTTTATGACAGAAGACATATATCAAAATCTTGTTCGTTCTATTGACAAAAATGCACCTGAGAGCATACATCTTTGCGACTTCCCTGTTGCAAACGATAGCTTTATAGACAAACAGCTCGAAGGATATATGGATAAAGTTCTTGATATAGTTGTGCTTGGCAGAGCTGCACGAAATGCATCAAACATCAAAAACAGACAGCCAATCGGCACAATGTATGTAAAATCCGAGGGTGAAGCTCTTAATGAATTTTACAGTGCAATTATTGCTGATGAGCTCAATGTTAAAAATGTTATATTTACTCAGGATGTTAAAGCATTTACAAGCTATTCACTCAAACCTCAGCTTAAAACTGTCGGTCCTAAGTACGGCAAGTTCCTCGGCAAGATAAAGAATATTCTTGCGGAGATTGACGGAAATGCAGCAGTTGACACACTTGATGCAAAGGGCTATATTTCATTTGATATTGACGGAGCCGAAATCAAGCTCGAAAAAGAAGATTTGCTTATAGACGCTGCACAGGTTGAAGGCTTTGCCTCTGAATCGGACAAAGGCATTACTGTTGTGCTTGACACAAATCTTACCGACGAGCTTATTGAAGAGGGTTTTGTACGCGAAATAATCAGCAAAATTCAGACAATGCGAAAAGATTCTGACTTTGATGTAATGGATAACATTGAAATTTATGTCAGCGAAAATGAAAAAATAGCTTCTGTAATAAATTCAAATGCCGATACTATCAAGGATGAAGTTCTTGCAGTTGATATACACTTTGACAGCAAATGTGACAATTCAAAACAATGGAACATTAACGGCGAAAAGGTATTAATCGGTGTAACAAGAAAATAATACAAAAGACCTGTATCAAAATGATTTTCAGGACGGCCGGGAGGCCGTCCCCTACATATATTGCAGGTGATAGAGGGGGGATGTTCCTTTGTAAAAGGTGCGTCCCCCCTCTGTCACCTGTATCCTTCAATTTGTAGGGTTCGGCGTCCTCGACGAACCGCTATTTTCCCATTTTGCTACAGGTCTTTTAATTTAGTATTGCTTTTTGCAATAATACATTGTATAATTAAAATGTTGCATTTTTTTAGTGTGACAGAATTCGAACTAAGTGGAGAGATGTAGTTTTGAACTTATTGTTTAAGCTTTTTATAAAAGATTACAAAAACACATCGCGCAGTGATGTGCGCAACAGATACGGGATACTCAGCAGTATTACCGGCATTGTGCTTAATTTTGTTTTGTTTGCAGTAAAAGTAATTGCATCAGTGCTTACATCATCTATAAGTATTGCCGCGGATGCATTTAACAACTTGTCGGATGCAGGTTCTTCAATAATTACTTTTATTGGCTTCAGGCTGGCAGGAAAGCCTGCTGACCAGGACCATCCCTTTGGTCACGGCAGAGCAGAATATATATGCTCAATGTTTGTGTCGATGCTGATATTATTTATGGGATTTGAGCTTGCAAAATCCTCAATATCCAAAATAATATCTCCTCAAAGCACAACCCTTGACACAATATCTGTTATAATACTTATTGTTTCGGTAATTGCAAAATCCTGGATGTACTTTTTTAACAAAAAAGTTGGTAAAACAATCAATTCAAATTCAGTTATTGCCACTGCCAGGGATTGTATCTCAGATGTATTTGCCACATCTGCAATACTCATTTCACTTTTTGCGGAAAAAATATTTGAGGTAAATATAGATGGTATTGTAGGTCTTTTGGTATCGATATTTATTTTGTATTCTGGTGTTCACACCATAAAAGAGTCACTTACGCCGTTGCTTGGAACATTACCTGACAGCAAGCTTGTTGATGATATTAAGCAAACAATTATGGCGCATAATGAAATATCAGGAATACACGATATGATTATACACAACTATGGGCCAAACAG
The DNA here is from genome assembly GCA_045633845.1 of Clostridia bacterium. GTDB lineage: Bacteria > Bacillota > Clostridia > UMGS1810 > UMGS1810 > RGIG4708. The sequence continues at coordinate 11,044 of JAZQZC010000010.1, read as the reverse complement.
ATATATGATGAGTGTACACGCCGAGGTTCCGTGTGATGCAGATGTACTTAAAATACACGATACTATTGATATTATAGAGAGAGAAATACTCTTTAAATTCAACTGCAATGCAGTTATTCACATGGACCCTATTGAAACAAACAATGAATATATCAACTCAAACAGCAAAAAAGTTGAACAAATTATCAAATCCATTGATGAAAAGCTGTCTATGCACGACTTTAGAATGGTAAGCGGCGAAACACATACAAATTTAATTTTTGATGTGGTTGTTCCCTTCGATTTTAAAATAAGCTCCAAAGAGCTTACAAATACAATTCAGCAAAAAATATTTGAAATCGACCCATGTTTTTTTGCTGTAATAACAATTGACAAAAACTATGTATAAAAAGGAGAAAAATTATGGAATCAAAAACACTTGCCTCAGTTAACGGCACCCCAATTACTCAAAACGAAGTAGACGCTATGCTTATGGCTATGGGTCAGAATGGTCAGGCATACAACAACCCTCAGGGCAGAGCAATGATACTCGAGCAGCTTATTAACAAAAAGCTTATGCTCCTCGATGCAGAAAAAAATCTCTACGAATACGATGCAGAATTTAAAGCAGAATTTGCTCAGGTTAAAGATGATATGCTTGCTAATTTTGCAATCAAAAAATGCGTTGAAGCAATTTCTGTTACAGATGATGAAGTAAAGGCTGAATATGACAACAACCCTGACAAATTCAAAACAGGCGAATCTGTTGATGCAAGCCATATTCTTGTAGACAGTGAAGAAAAAGCAAATGAGCTGCTTTCAAAAATCAACGCAGGCGAAATTTCGTTTGAGGATTGTGCAAGACAAAACAGCAGCTGCCCATCATCAAGCAATGGAGGAAGTCTTGGTGAATTTACAAGAGGTCAGATGGTGCCTGAGTTTGACAATGCCTGCTTTACAATGAATGTTGGCGAAATTGCAGGCCCTGTAAAAACACAATTTGGATATCACCTTATTAAGCTCAACTCTAAAAACGAGCCAAAAACATTATCCTTTGACGAAGTTAAAGACGGACTCAGGCAGCAGATGCTTGGCGAAAAAAGACAGAATGCATTTGAGAGCAAAATCAACCAGCTCAAAATTATGTATCCTGTTGACAAATTTTAATGGTGCTCTATTATGCCGAATTTAATTGCAGATAAAAAGTTTTACAAAATGGTGCTTGCTATTGCATTACCAATTATGATACAAAACGGTATATCAAACTTTGTAAACCTCCTTGACAACGTAATGGTTGGTCAGGTTGGTACGGCTCAGATGAGCGGTGTTGCAATTGTCAATCAGATTTTGTTTGTATTTAACCTCTGTATTTTTGGTGGATGTGCAGGAGCAGGTATTTTTACCGCTCAGTATTATGGCATAAAAGACATTAAAGGTGTAAGAGATACCACAAGGTTTAAAATCATCATTTGTGCAGCCTTGCTGCTGGTTGGGATACTGTTTATGACTTTGTTCAGCGATGAGCTTATATCGCTGTTTTTACATTCTGACGGTGATACAACAAATACTGCATTAGCACTTTCCAGTGCAAAAAAATATTTATATATAACGATGATCGGTCTTGTTCCATCGGCTATGGTTCAGATATATGCATCTACTCTTCGCGAAACAGGCGAAACTGTTGTTCCTATGAAAGCAGGTGCAACAGCAGTTATTGTTAACCTTGTGCTCAACTATCTGCTGATTTTTGACCATTTTGGCCACAAAGGCTTAGGCGTTGCTGGTGCAGCTATTGCCACTGTAATTTCACGATTTGTTGAAATCACAATTATTATTTACTGGACAAACAAGCACAAAGATAATCATCCGTATTTTGTCGGACTTTATAAAACGATGAAAATTCCGCCTTCACTTACGAAAAATATCACTGTTAAAGGCTTGCCTATACTTGTAAACGAAGCACTGTGGTCACTCGGAATGTCTATGCTGCTTCAATGTTATTCGGTACGCGGCTTGAGTGTTGTTGCTGCGGTAAATATTGCAAACGTAATATTCAATGTGTTCAGCATTGTATTTATTGCACTTGGTGACTCTATTGCGATAATTGTGGGTCAGCTGCTTGGCAAAGGCAAAATGGAAGAAGCAAAAGACACAGACAACAAGCTTATATTCTTTTCTACCGGTATTTGTGTTATTATCGGCATTATTCTGTTTTTTGCAGCACCGCTGTTTCCTACACTGTATAACACTGAGCCCGAGGTTAAACAGCTTGCAACCACATTTATACGCATTATAGGAATGTGCCTGCCGATACACGCGTTTTTGCATGCAACATATTTTACAATCCGCTCCGGCGGTAAAACTCTTGTCACTTTTTTGTTTGACAGTTGTTATATGTGGGGTGTTACGGTGTTGCTTGCGTTTTATCTTTCGAGATATACAAATCTTGATATTGTGACTATTTACTTTATAATTCAGATTTCTGACCTTATAAAAGCAACAATCGGATTTATACTTCTTAAAAAGAATATATGGTTAAATAATATAGTTAACAATATTTAAAAATAAGGGCCTGTAGCAAAATGATTTTTTCGGGACGTCCTGGAGGCCGTCCCCTACATATTATCGTATTCGAATTATTCGCGTAATACAATTTGTAGGGTTCGGCGTCCTCGACGAACCGCTTATCTTTCATTTTGCTGCAGCCCCATTTTTATTTTATCTCTGATTTTTTAAAAAATCTGATATTGCCTGCTCTACAGACAAAACCTCTTTTTCAAATGCGCTTGCAGGAACTCTTAGTGCCCCGTTGCCGAGTATTATCATCTGCTCCAAGCCGTCACTTGTTGCAACACGCACAGTATACTGCCCTGCAAGCTTGTGTGATGCCTTTTCTATATAGCTGTCTGCAGTTTCTGCCTCTTTGGTATACACAACTTTAACTCCGCTGTGCTGCTCAACCGAGCCGATATTGCCTTTTACTTTATATGCATCAAAGACAATCAAAAGCTCACAATCTTTTACTGCTCTGTAATTTATAAGTCTGTTAATAAGCATATTCCTGCCCAAATCAATATTATCTTTTGCAAGCCTTGAAAGACTCTCCCAGGCAAAAATTATATTGTATCCGTCAACAAGGATATATTCGGGCTTTGTTTTGTGCACCTTGTTTGCTTTGGGATGATTTTTCTTTTCGGACTCAGATGGTGCTGCGGTGGGCAGCTTTGTGCGGGGTACATATGCTTTTTCTCTTGGCTTGCCAAATGTCATTTCAAAAATTCTGTTGAGCTCATCATCACCCACAGATGCTACATCAAAGCTTCTTTTTGGTGCAGCAGACTCAACAACATTATCACTCTTTTTATTAAGCTCACTCTCAAGATGCATATAATCATAAACATCCTGCCATTTAACAATCATAGAAGTTCCATGTGAACAGAACACTGAATCAGCAGTGTTGTCCACATCACTGTCACAATTATACCCTATTTGCTCAATTACACTTTCGCTGTCAAGGCACGGCTCATACCCCTTAAAAGTAAAGCTCACTCTGCCTCTGCCCTTTGAAAAAGATATAATTTCCATCTGATAATCACGTATGCTTGCAACAGGTGCGCATCCCGAAATTGTACATATATCTCCGTCGTTACTGTCAGTATTGAACTCACCGCCCATATTGCTTATATCTGTCATAACTCTGCCTACACAATCAGTTGGAACAGTAATTACAAATTTGTACCATGGCTCAAGGAGTATGCTTTTGGCATTTCTGAGTCCGTGCCTTACTGCCCTGTATGTTGCCTGACGAAAGTCTCCTCCATCTGTGTGCTTTTGATGAGCCCTGCCCGATGCAAGAGTAATGACCATATCTGTTATAGGGCTGCTTGTGAGCACGCCGTAATGAGTTTTTTCGGTAAGGTGAGTCATAATAAGCCTTTGCCAGTTTATGTTAAGCTTGTCCTCTCTGCACTTGGATTTAAATACAAGTCCGCTTCCCCGAGGTCCTGGCTCCATAATGAGGTGTACCTCGGCATAGTGTCTAAGCGGCTCATAGTGGCCTACACCCTCTACAATACTTTCGATAGTTTCTTTATATACAATGCCGCCCTGTTCAAACTCAACGTCCATATCAAAGCGGCGTTTAATAACTTGTTTTATGACCTCAATCTGAACCTCGCCCATAAGCTGCATATGAATTTCACCAAGGTGTGAATTCCACACAACGTTGAGTTTAGTTTCTTCTTCATTAAGTTTTTTTAGTGTAAGATACGCTGCACTGGAGCTGACACCCTCAGGAAGTACTACTTTATATGAAAATACGGGCTCTAATGTAAGGGTTTTAGAATCCTTTTCAATACCCAGCCCCATACCGCATACAGTTTTGGCAAGACCTGTAAGTGCACACACCATTCCCTGCTCAGCATCTTGTACACAATTGTATTTTTCGCCTGAGTAAACGCGAATTTCATTTATCTTTTCGCACCAATATTCACCATCTGTGTTGCCTTCAAGTTCTGTTTTTACTGCAAGATTTCCGCTTGTGATTTTAATATGTGTAAGGCGGTTGCCTTTGTCATCCTCACTTATTTTATATACTTTTGCTCCGAATTTTTCACCAAGAGATTTTGTAACTGTATATTTATCAAGTATTTGCAAAAACTTGTCCACACCGTTATTTTTAAGTGCCGAGCCAAACATACAAGGAAAAACCTTGCGTGCACATATCGCGCCGCATATACTGCTTTGTGATATTGCGCCATCAAGATATTCCTGCATAATGTCTTCATCACACATAGCAAGATTTTCTCCCTGTAATTCCTCATTTTCAAAATCTATACAGCCTGAACTAAATTTCTTTTCAAGCTGCGTCATTATATCCTGTTTGGTGTTGAATTCCAAATCCATTTTATTTACAAAAATAAATGTGGGGATATTATAACCCTCGAGTAATTTCCAGAGAGTTTCGGTATGGCTTTGTATTCCGTCAGTGCCGCTTATTACAAGAATAGCATAATCAAGCACAGAAAGCGTGCGCTCCATCTCTGATGAAAAATCTACGTGCCCCGGGGTGTCAAGTAAGGTAAAGCAAGAGTCATTGTAATTCATTGTTGCAATTTTGGAAAAAATGGTTATACCTCTTTCCCTCTCTATTGCATCATTATCCAAAAAGCTGTTTTTGTGGTCTACTCTGCCAAGCTTTCGTATATTGCCTGTTGAATAAAGCATCGCTTCGGAAAGTGTAGTTTTTCCAGAATCAACATGGGCAAGAATTCCCACTGCTATTCTTTTCATACCGATTCACCTCACATTCTGATATATTTTACATTAATTACGCACAAATTACAACAAAAGCGGTCAGCACGACCGCTTTTTGTAAGTTTTTAATATGTGACATCGCCGTCAATTTCAACAGGTGTTGTGTATGAACATACAAACACTGCCTCATCGTCATATTCTATGGCAAATATCATATACGCTGTTGTTTTGTCTGTATCTGCATCATAGGTGGCTTGGTATATATCACCTGCTAAACAATCACCCGAAACAATCTCGATGTTTTTTCTGTTAATATCAACAGTGTATAATTTTGCTTGTTCTGTCGCTACAAGGGCATAGTCAGTGCCAACTTCAATTACAGTGTTGTCATCTACATTGTGATAATCAATAATATATGAGTATACCAAATTGATTTTGGAAGATTTGTATGTACCTTTCAAAGCCGAATCATCTATAACAGGAACATTGTTTACATTATCCATAACTGCCACAACACTGTAACGGTTAACAACCCCGCCCTCTTTAACATTTATATAAACAAGTGAACCTACGTTTATATCTTCAACATCGTAATTTCCAGCATATACACGGCTGTCGTCACTGATATAACAACTGTATTCCATAGGGCTGTTGTTTACATAGTATGTAAGCATTGTCATTTTTTCCTGATTGTACAATGTTTTTGTAATGCCTGTTATAACACACAGGGCGCCAACAACGTCTGACATAGTTTTATATTCCTTGACGGCCGAAGTATCAACAGAAGAATCCGTTATGCCCGAATTACCACTTATGGGTTGGTCTGTTGTACTAACGCCCGAAGCTGCTTTTTTGTACTCCAAATCAACATTGTGATTTTTTGCAACTTCGCGCAATGACTGAACGTGAAATTTTGTTGTATTAAAATATTCAAGCCTGTACGGAGCTGCCATTGCTGTTGATGTAATTATACATAGTGCAAGAATAAAGCAAATTAATTTTTTCATAATTATTACACCTCATATTAATGTTACCATTAAACAAAGCAAATTACAATTAATAATATGTGACATTTTATTTCAATTGTGTAACATTAATTACATTTACTGTATTGTCATCAACTTTAAATCTGATGTTATAATCCATATAATCCATCCCATAAACTCGGTTTTTATCATTTTGATAAGACGGCCGCGGGTCGCTTTTGAGAATTTGTATTATGGCTTTGAGAGTTTCGCTGTCAAAAGAGTGTTGACACTCAAATACCACATCCCTTTTGATATCACAAATATCATCGGTAAATCCTCCTGTTGCATCGGTATGGCAATCTGTGTAAGGCAGATACGGCTTAATATCATATATTGGTGTTCCGTCAACAAGGTCTGCCCCGCTTATACACAAAACAGGTGCATTTTGGCAGACGTAGTCAACACCCAGCAGCTTTACGCTTGATAATCCAATGGAATTAGGTCTAAAAGGTGAACGTGTGGCAAACACACCTACTCTTTTGTTGCCGCCGAGCCGTGGCGGCCTCACTGTAGGTGACCACCCCTTTGAACTGCACTGCGAAAACTCCCACAATAGCCATATGTGCGAAAATTCTTCAATACCGCGAAAAGCATCGGGATTTTTAAATTCATCACAGAGCACAATATATGCTTTGCTGTCTATTAACCCTGCCTGACGAGGAACGCCAAATTTGGATTTGTATGCACTTTTTATATATCCTATGGGTTTAATAGTCTTTTGCATATAAAGCTCCTCAAATTCTATAATAATGGCGTAAATGCCGAACAAAAGCGGCAAAGAATTGACACAAATCTGTTTTGTTTAAAATTCTTCATATCGGTTGAACATTCAAATATATGGCAAAAATCATTTTTAATATCATCCACTGTATCGGTACCAATCAAAACAACACCACATTCATAATGGTGCACAAGACTGCGGTAATCAAGATTGACTGTTCCAACTACAGCAATTTCATCATCACAAACAATTTGCTTTGAATGAATAAACCCGGGCGTATATTCAAAAATTCTTACACCTTTGTACTGAAGCCTCGCATAGTACGAATGAGTTATGGCAAATATTATTTTTTTATCGGGAATATGCGGCGTAACAATCCTTACATCAACTCCGCGATATGCAGCAGCGCATAATGCATTGATTAATTTGTCATCGATAATCAGATAAGGTGTGGTTATCCATACATAGTTGTCAGCCCTGTTAATTATATCGAGAATAATGTTTTCAGATACATGCTCTGTGTAAGCAGGTCGGGGGCCGTCCCCAAAAGGAACTACTATCCCCTTTTTGTCGGCTTTATTTTTACAGCCGCACAAATACAAGTTGTAGTCATCTGCTTTACCAAGCTGAGTGCCGTACATATGCATAAACATCGCAGTAACAGATTTTACCGCTTCGCCCTCTATTTTAAGTGCGCTGTCTTTCCAGTAGCCGTCAATGCGGTTGTTTTTGTTTATATATTCATCGGCTATGTTTGCGCCGCCAACAAAAGCACATTTACCGTCTATAACTGTTATTTTACGGTGATCTCTGTTGTTGTGAGCCTCTGACACAATAGGAATAAAAGGATGAAACTTTATACATTTTATTCCGGTGCTGCTGAGTTTTTTGTTAAAGTTATATTTAAGCGTGCTGACAGAGCCAAGGTCATCGTACATAATGCGTACCTCTACACCTTGCTGTATTTTTTGAACAAGCACTTCAAGTATGCTGTTCCACATAAAGCCGTTTGCAATTATAAAATACTCCATAAATATAAACTTTTCAGCGTTTTTCAGTTCACAAAGCAATGCCTCAAAAAACAAGCTGCCGTCGGGATAGAATTGTGTATTTGTATTTTTGTACGGAAGGTGCAATGTAGTGTTGATTATATAGTTGCATAAGCCTGCATATTTGCCGGCATCCGCCACAACATTGTGCCTGTTTGAAATATCATCACCAAAATTATTTGCTATATTTTCGTTAATTTGTGCAAACAGCTTTCTTTGTTTTTTTGACATACGATATTCGGAAAAGGCAAGGTACATTGCCGTGCCGAAAAGGGGCATCAGAATTACAATTATAATCCAGGGTATTTTTGCTTCTACAACCATATTACGGTTTATGATAGAAACTATAACCAAAAATGATACTATCCTCATAACTGTATTAAACAGTGTACTGTACTCATTTAAATTTGACAGCATAACAAAAAAGAGTGCAAGCTGCATTACAATAGCCATACCGACTACAAAAAGCCGGCTGAATGCTATTTTACGTAATTTTGGTATCATAACCCGCACTCCTTTACGTTTAGTGTGACTGACTAAAACCAATTATACCATAAGTGAGCAAATTTTGTTTGTAAGCTCAGTAGGATTGCCAATCGAAAGACCGCTTATAAGCCTTGCCTGAGCATACAGAATTTCGGCATAGTCGGCAAGCTTGTCGCTGTTTTGAGCGTGCAAATCCATAAGCTTGTTTGCAATTGGGTGCTGCGAGTTTATTTCAAGCACAATTTCTGCCTTTGGAGCAAATTCGCCGTTTGCTCCAGGCATTTTGCTCAGTACCTTTTCCATCTCTGTGGAAATGCCGCCCTCGCTTGAAAGGCATACAGGATGCTCTCCCAATGTATTTGTAAATTTAACAGAAGATACATTATCTCCAAGCTTTTGTTTCATCAAATCAAGGAGTGATTTGTTATCCTCGTTTACTTTTTTTATAGCTTCCTTTTCTTCGTCTGTAGAAATATCAAGATTTTCGGCACAAACATTGATAAATTGCTTGCCGCCGTATTCGTGCATCATTGAAATTGTAAACTCATCAACCTCTTCGGTAAAATACAAAACCTCATAACCTTTTTTTACAACAGCATCGGTTTGCGGAAGCATTTTTGCACTGTCGACAGACTCTGCACAAGCATAATAAATATTCTTTTGTTCCTCTCCCATTGCATCGGTGTAATCCTTGAGAGATACATACTTATCCTCTTTTGAAGATTTAAACAAAAGCAAATCTGAGAGCAAATCCTTGTTCATACCATAGCTTGTGTATATTCCGTACTTTATTTGCAAGCCAAATTCTGCAAAAAATTCTTCATAAGCTTGCTTTTCGTTGGTCATAAGCTTTGAAAGCTCGTTTTTGATTTTCTTTTCGATATTTTTTGCAATAACCTTAAGCTGGTGGTCATATTGAAGAGTTTCTCTCGAAATATTAAGCTTAAGATCAGAGCAATCAACAATACCTTTTACAAAGCTGAAATAGTCAGGAAGTAATGACTCACAGCACTCTGTAATCATTACGCCGCTTGAATAAAGCATAAGTCCTTTTTCAAAGCTCTTGTTGTAATAGTTCATAGGAGCTTTTTTAGGGATATACAAAAGTGCCTCAAATGCAACTGTTCCCTCCGCCTTAAAGTGAATAACCTTTGCAGGCTCGTTATAATCAAAAAACTTGTCCTTATAGAAAGAATCATACTCTTCTTTACTGATATCAGAAGGACTTTTGTGCCAGATAGGAACCATACTGTTGAGAGTTTCCATCTCGGTATACTGTTCATACTTTGGTTCATCATCGCCTTGCGAGTCAATTTTTCTGCTTTTGGTTACTGCAGTCTTTACCGGGTAACGAATATAATCAGAATATTTTTTTACAAGGTTGCGTATGGTGTATTCATCCAAAAATTCACTGTATTTGTCATTTTCGGTATCTTCCTTGATATACAGTACAATTTTTGAGCCAAATTCACTGTAATCACACACTTTAACGGTATATCCGTCTGCACCTTCGGATTCCCACACATATGCAACATCTGAGTCAACAGACTTACTGTAAACCTGTATTTTGTCACTTACCATAAACGCAGAATAAAAGCCTACTCCAAACTGACCGATAATATCAATATTGTCGTTGGCATTATCGCTATTATTTTTGAACTCGCCCGAGCCGCTTTTTGCGATTGTACCGAGATTATTTTCAAGCTCCTCGCTTGTCATACCGCAGCCGTTGTCGGTTATGGTAAGGGTTTTGTTTTGTTTGTCGGCAACAATATTAATTTCGTAGCCGCCATCCGGTGTAAGTGTGGAATTGGTAAGAGCTTTAAAATATCTTTTGTCTATTGCGTCACTTGCGTTGGATATTAATTCACGAAGAAAAATCTCTTTGTGCGTGTATACTGAATTAATCATCATATCCAGCATTTTTTTTGATTCTGTTTTAAATTGTTTTTTCACTTTAAGCATCTCCTGATATTGTTATTATTTTTCGAAAAATTCAAATTTAAGGTGGTGGATTTTTGTTTCGCCCGGTTCAATAAATTTGAGTTTGTTTTGTTTTCGAATTACATCTCTGCCCTCAGTTGTGCAATTAGCAGGCTCAAGCCCAAGCACATACTCGCGGTCACCCATCATTTTCCATTCGGTAAAGCAATCGAGCTCGCTAATGTCAAACTTCATTCTCATACCCTTTGTTGGGTGATTAATTCGGTTTTCCAAAAGCAACAATATTGATAGGGCCGTATTTTTCAAGCCATGCCCTATCCAAATTAATTTTATCTTTGATACGCATAAAATCAACCTCACTAAAAAATATTAATATATTTATTTTAGCACAATCGGTAAATTTAGTCAATATTCTTAAAGTGTGCCTATAACTTTGTTTTTCTGCAGTTGTCAAACATATGTTACATCAACAATAAAAAATAATATATAGTTTTCCTTAAACCCCATAGCTATTTTGAAAAGCAAATTAAGAGGAAGGTCAATAGTGCATAGCATTTATCTTGCTATTTACATTCCGATGA
>JAZQZC010000009.1:0-23841 GCA_045633845.1 Clostridia bacterium | reverse complement strand
CTTAGCCTAAGTCTTACCTTAACTATATTCAATTTTCAAAAAGCATTTTTAACAATGCTTTATTTGCTATACACTTTTTTAGCTATACAAAATTATTTGAAAAGTTTTCATTTTTCTATTGACAAATCATAGTTGGTCTCCTATGTACGAGATTGTAGCATTTCGATTAAAATTCATCCTTTTTAAAATTTATCTTAACACAAAAAGCCAAATATGTCAATAACCAACTACACCATTTTTGAAATTTCTCTTTTCAGGCGGGCAATTATGCGCTTTTCGAGCCGCGAAATGTATGATTGCGAAATCCCAAGCAAATCCGCAACCTCTTTTTGGGTTTTGGAATATCCGCTCTTTACGCCAAAGCGCAGCTCCATTATGCGCTGCTCACGCTTGTTAAGCTTGCCGAGAGCAATCTGCAAGAGCTGCTTGTCAACCTCATTTTCAAGGTGTCGGCAAATTATGTCGTTGTCGGTACCCAGTATATCGGACAGCAAAAGCTCGTTGCCATCCCAGTCTACATTGAGTGGCTCGTCGATGGATATTTCGCTTTTACGGCTGTTGTTTTTGCGCAGATACATAAGTATCTCGTTTTCGATACAGCGGGAGGAATATGTTGCAAGCTTTATGTTTTTGTCGGGATTAAATGTGTTTATTGCCTTAATAAGCCCTATGGTACCTATAGAAATGAGGTCCTCCACATTTATGCCTGTGTTTTCAAACTTTTTTGCTATATATACCACAAGGCGCAGATTGCGCTCTATAAGGCGGTTTTTTGCCTCCTTGGAGCCACATTTAAGCTGCTCTAAAAGCTGCTGCTCCTCGTCTTTTGGGAGCGGCGGTGGGAGGGTTGAAGAGCCGTTTATGTAGTTAACCGATGAATTGTCGCAAAGCTTCATCATTATACTTTCAAATATGTCGGGAAGTTTAATCAGTGTACTCATTGCAATTATCCTTTCAAATTATGTTAATCTGTAAAGCTGTGAGGTCCTGCCAGTGCGTTGTATTCTGCATTGAATTTTTTGGGAGTGACTGCTATTATTACGTCATCCCTTATGGGTGTTTTGCAGCAGATTTTGTCGGGCTTAAAGCCCACTAAAAGTCCGTTATCGGAGTCTATTGTGCTAAATGGTATAAGCCTTACGCCATCTATATGCTGCGCTTTTTCAAAAACATCTCCGCCTCCTATTATGCCCCGCAGAGCATATTGTTCGGCAACAATTACGGGACTTCCTTCGATAGGGTCGCATAAAAGATTGCCTGTGTCTACAAGAACCGTTAAATTTGCCGCCTTGCCGTCCTTGCACACAACCATATGCAGATAGTCGCGCAGAGCGTATTTTTTGTAAGCGCCAAAGGCTATGCGTATAATACAATAGCTCACAATTGCGGCAATTATTATTGTGAGTGTGTTGGTATTAACATATACAGCTCCGCCTCTTGAATAAACGTACTGGCTGCCGCTGTATACAAATGCAGTTACAACACCTGCACATAGTAGTGATACCGCATAAAAAAAGCAAAGATGCTTTATATATTTTTTTGTGCCGAAGGCTGCATATACCATTACCAATGACAAAGCAATTTTGGCAAGCAGTGTTGCACAAAGCGTAGACTCAGGCACAAACATACACACTGCATAAATTGCGCCGATTGCAGCCGAAACGCCTATTCGAATGTGCCTTGCAAAAGTTTTGCACAGCATTGCTGTTATGTACAAAAGCAGGTAATTTATTGCAAAATTTACCAAAAAAAGCACATCGGCATACACTGTGATTTTCAAGCTTATCACCTCGCAGATGTCAAAACGTGTATTCGCTTATATTAGTTATTATATACTAATGTATAGTAAAAATTTTGTTGTAATATGCAAGCTATTGAATATAATATTTTTTTGTGGTAAGATAAATTTGAAACTTTTTTCAACATTTTGTCTGCTTCAATTGTATTACTATCAGAATGAACGGAGGAAAAGCTGTGAGTCAGAGCATATACACACAAGAAAAATTTTCGCAAATATATGACAAATATGCAAATATGGTTTATAAAATATGCATTATGATGCTTAAAGACACGACAGACGCCGAGGATGCCACTCAAAATGTTTTTGTTAAATTTATAAAAGCATCCAGGGAGTACCAAAGCGAAAGTCACCTCAAGGCATCACTTATTGTTATTGCCCAAAACGAGTGCAAAAATCAGTTAAAGCACTGGTGGAGCTCCAAGCGTGACAGCTTTGAGGACATAGCAGAGCCTTCATACAATGACAACACCCCTGACAGCGATGTAAAAAACGCAATAAACAGCCTGCCCGACAAATACAAAATCCCTGTGTATCTGTTTTACTACGAGGGATATACCACAGAGGAAATTTCCAAAATGCTTAAAATTAACCATTCAACAATAAGGTCGCACCTTTCAGAGGCGCGAAAAAGGCTGAAAAAATTTCTTGAGGAGGATAATAATGGATAAACAACAACTTAATAACGTATTTGACGCATATAATCCAACAAAAGAGCAAAAGCAGAAAATGTTTGACAATATAAAGCAAAAAGCATACGGCAAAAAGACAATTGATTTTAAAAAAATATACATACCTATGGCAACAGTTGCCGCGGCGGCATTTATATTTGCAATAGGAAGCGGCGTACTTGACCAAAATGCACCTGCGCAGCTGCAGACACAAATTGTTCAAAACACAACCACAGACATTGCAGCCACCGAAGGAGATGAAAAGAGCAAGACGGATAATACGGCTTTTGAACATTCTTCCACACAGGTGCAATCAAAGCCCGAATTGGATGTAACACAAATGCCAAAAGCTGACCAAGCAGCAGGCAGCAAGGCAAATGACGAACCGCAAAGCAATGGCGGAAGCATACAGCAGGTAATAGAAAATGCTCAGCCTGTAGAGGACATAGAGGTTGTTCCAAACCAAGCCACAACGTATGCGGCACTCAACATAAACACTGCGTCGCAGGTGCCAAACAGCCGTATGATTGACGCACCTGCACAAATATCGGCACAGGATTTTCACGAAAATTCGGGATATGAAATAACATATGAGGAGTTTTGCCAAAAAGCAGGAATTGATATAACAGAGATAATTACAGTGCCGAGTGATATGCAAAACATAACACAAAACCAAGCTTATTTTAATGAAGGTGAAATTGAAAACTGGAACATAACATATATAGGCGACGGTGCACGCAGCATCAACATAAATTCGAGCCTTGATGCTAATGCAAGCAATTCGTATTTTGAAAATGAGGCATTTGTCAAAACAGATATCAACGGAAATGAAGCGGTTGTTTTTTATGACGGCAGCTACACTGCATATATAAACAGTGAAAATGTAAGCTATTCAATTACAGGGGTGGAAATAACAGAGCAGGAATTGAGCGATATTCTTGTTTCTATGATAAAATAAAATCAGGATGCACTATGCATCCTGATTTTATTTTATACTCTTTGTTTTGGTTCGAATTTAATCTCATATCCCAAAACATCTAAAATGCTGCACAAGGTTTTTAAAGTTGGACTATTTTCCTTATTTTCTATTCTGGATATAACTTGTTGCTTGTTTCCGCTTTTTTCAGCTAATTCCTTTTGAGATAATTTTGATTCTTTTCTGATTTTTACAAGCTCAGCAAGTAATTTGTATTCATTTCTGCTTTGTTGCCACAAGGCATCAAATTCAGCATCATTTTTTCTTTTTTCTGCAATTTGTTCGTTCACGTTAATTTGTTTAAATGGCATAATGTCACTCCTCCTTATATAAAAGACTTATTCAAAAGTTTCCCGAGCTCTTTGGCTCTTGATATAACAATATTTTTATCAGTTGTTTCGGTTTTGTTCTTTTGCTTTTTGCAAGCGTGTAGTAAATAAACATCCTCACTTTCAATAGTTACATAAAAAATTCGATTGTGTTTATAAAAATATACTTCCCAAACTTTACCTTGCCAAGGCTTAATATTTAATTCATTAATTCTATCTTCTTCAAAGGCTTGTAACACAGAATATCCGTCAACTTGTTCTTCTTTAGATAGTTTATCAATATATTTTTTTATCAAGTCTTTTCCGCTTGAGTTTTCATATGTGTGTACTTTCATATTATGCTCCAATACATAAAGTCTATACAACTTTTTTGTTGTATTTACATTATACAACTTTTTTGTTGTATTGTCAAGGTTGTTTAAAAATTTAATCAAAAAGTCGTGGCTCAAAAGCCACGACTTTTATTGTTTTATTGCTGCTCCTGAGCCTTTTTTAAATCGTTTTCACGAATTTCGGTACGGCGGATTTTGCCGTTAAAGGTTTTTGGAAGCTCAGATACAAATTCTACTATACGAGGGTACTTGTAAGGAGCAGTGTTCTTTTTAACATATTCCTGAAGCTCTTTTACAAGGGCATCGGATGGTGAAAAGCCTGCTGACAATACAATTGTAGCTTTTACTGCAAAGCCACGGAGCTTGTCGGGCACGCCTGTAACTGCAACCTCGTTTACTGCAGGGTGCTCCATAAGCACGCTTTCAATTTCAAAGGGTCCTATACGATAGCCCGATGATTTGATTACATCGTCGTTTCGTCCTACATAGCGGAACATACCACGCTCGTCACGATATGCGGTATCACCTGTGTGATAAAAGCCGTCGTGCATTGCTTTGTCGGTATCCTCTTTGCTGAAGTTGTAGGTATCAAGCAGACCGCAGGACTTGCGGTCCAAGCTCAGCACACGGATGGAAATTTCGCCTGTTGTACCGCGCGGGCAGGACTGATTGTCGCTATCGAGAATGTGTACATCAAAGCCAGGAACAGGGAGGCCTATTGCACCCGGAACAGGCTCTGTCCAGGGGTAAATTGTACCTATACAAAGTGTTGTTTCGGTCTGACCAAAGCCTTCGTATATTTTTAAGCCTGTTGCCTCAAACCATTTGTTAAATATTTCGGGGTTGAGAGCTTCGCCCGCTGTGCAGCAATGTACAAGTGACGACAAATCATATGATTTTACATCCTCCAAAAGCATCATTCGATACATTGTAGGCGGTACGCAGAAGGTTGTAACCTTGTATTTTTGGAGCACATTCAAAATGCTCTTTGCATCAAATTTGTCAAAGTCGTAAACCATAACTGCAGATTCACCAAACCACTGACCGTAAATTTTGCCCCAGAGCGATTTGAGCCAGCCTGTGTCGGAAATTGTAAAATGCAAGCCGCCGTCTACAACTCTGTGCCAAAATACACCTGTCATTATGTGACCGAGAGGGTATGTAAAGTTGTGAGTGATGATTTTGGGGTAGCCTGTTGTACCTGACGAAAATGCCATAAGCATTGTGTCGTGCACTGTGGTTGCAGCATCGCCTGTGGGGCGCTGCCATTTGTCGCTCGCCAGCTCTAAGCCCTGCTCAAAGTCTATCCAGCCCTCGCCTGCAGCTTTGTGCTTTGTAACAAATTTGAGGATAGTGTGGTCGTAACTTTCCTGCATTTCGTCAAAATACTCAGTTGCGTTGCCGTCGCCTGTGATTACAACTGCCTTTATGTTACCTACGTTACATCTGTAAACATAGTCTTTACCTTTAAGCATATCGGTTGCCTGAACAACAATTGCACCGATTTTGTGAAGTGCAAGGATGCAAAACCAAAAAAGGTAGCTGCGCTTTAAGGTGAGCATTACAACGTCGCCTTTTTTGATGCCCATATAGTTAAAATAGTTGGCTGCCTTATTTGAATAAATCATAAGGTCACGGAAGGTAAAGCGTTTTTCCTCTCCGTCATTTGAAAGCCAAACCATAGCAAGCTTATCGGGCTTGTGTTTGCCAAGCTCGTCTACTACATCGTATGCAAAGTTAAAATCTTCCGAATAAGTTAATTTATAGTTTGTCTGTGCGTCCTTGAGTGACAAAAAGTCGTCGCGAGAGGCACCGACAAATTTTTCATATATTGCCATAACGGCATCTCCTCCAGTTCTATGTTAAGTTATTTTACGACTACTGCTATAAACTGAGCCTGTCCGTCAATCGCCTGCTCTGCATGAGGAACGCCTGCATCAAAGTAAACGCTGTCGCCCTCTTCGAGCTCGTAGGATATATCGCCTATAAAAAATTTCATTTTGCCCGAAATTACATAGTTGAATTCCTGACCGTCATGTGAATGCATAACGGGTGTTTCGTCATCAGGCTCGATTGTAACCAAAAATGGCTCTGCCTTTTTGTTGCGGAATGTAAATGCAAGGTGCTTGTAGTCATACTCTTCTTCGCGCTGAACAGAGTAGCCTTTGCCTTTTTTAACCATGCTGCACATAGAAAGTGTAGGTTGGTCGCCGCTTATGAGGTCGAGGACATCAACTCCGAGAATTTCGGCAGCATTGTAAATAAAGCTGAATGAGAAGTCCATTTCGCCAATTTCGTATTTCTGGTAAACATTAGCATCTACGCCGAGTTTTTCTGCCATACTCTCAACAGAAATACCCATATCGTCACGTAGTGATGCAAGTCGCATACCGATGTCTTTGATTTGAGTATTCATAATTGTATCCTCCTTATACTCTTTAAATTATATTTTTTGTATATTATGCTTGGTAATTGTAGCCAAGCTCAATTGCTTTGATATTAAGCTCAAGCATATCGGCTTTTTTTGCAGGAATAACCTTTTTGAGAGTTCTTTCCACATTTTCAAAAGGCATAATTCCTGTCTTTTTAATCATAAGTCCAATCATAATCATATTTGCAAGGCCCTTGAGATTGTTGTCGAGAGCCATTTTTGTGGCAGGAATGTAATATGCTTTTACATCGTCTCTTGTAACCTTTTTGTCGATGAGTGAGCTGTCTACAAAAATTTCGCCGCCCGCAACTGTTGCAGGGTCGTATTTTTCGAGAGACGGAGCATTCATTGCAATTAAAATGTCGGGCTCGTTAACAATTGGTGAGCCAACCTTTGTGTCGCTGATAATAATAGAGCAGTTTGCTGTACCACCGCGCATTTCGGGGCCGTAAGAAGGAAGCCAGCTTACCTCTTTTTGTTCCAAAAGACCTTCGTAAGCGAGGAATTTACCCGAAAACAATATACCCTGGCCGCCAAAGCCTGCAATCAAAATATTTCTGGTCATTTATTTTTCCTCCTTGTATTTGTCTTTGTAAACACCCAACGGATAATAAGGCATCATATTTTCTTCGAGCCATTTTATTGCGCCTGTTGGTGTCATACCCCAGTTTGTAGGACAGGTAGAAAGCACCTCTATAAGAGAGAAGCCCTTGCCGTCAATCTGATTCTGGAATGCTTTTTTAATAGCTGCCTTTGCTGCTTTGATATTTTTTACGTTGTTAACTGCAACTCGCTCAAGGTATGCTGCGCCGTCTACCTGTGAAAGCATTTCGCACACTCTTACAGGGAAGCCTACCATATTTGTGTCTCTGCCGTAAGGTGATGTCTGTGTTACCTGACCGGGAAGAGTTGTTGGTGCCATCTGACCGCCTGTCATACCATAGATTGCATTATTTACAAAAATAACTGTGATATTTTCGCCTCTTGCTGCAGAATGAACTGTTTCGGCAGTACCGATAGCAGCAAGGTCGCCGTCGCCCTGATAGGTAAATACAATGTTGTTTTCGGGGTCGCTTCGTTTAACGCCTGTTGCAACAGCAGGCGCTCTGCCGTGCGCAGCCTGAACCATATCTACATTAAAGTAGTTGTATGCAAATACACTGCAGCCAACGGGCGCAACACCGATGGTTCTGCCTCTGATGCCAAGCTCATCTATAACCTCGGCAACAAGGCGGTGAATAATACCATGTGTACAACCCGGGCAATAGTGAAGCGGGGTATCAGTTAATGCTTTTGGTTTTTGGAATACTACCATTAGTTTGCACCTCCTATTTTGTCAGCTTCTATAATTTTGTCAACAACATTTTGTGTTGTAGGAATCATGCCGCCTGAACGGCTGCAAAGAAGGACAGGCTTTTTGCATCTTGTGGCAAGCTCAACGTCCTCTATCATCTGACCCATATTGAGCTCAACAGAGATAAATGCTTTTACCTTGTCTGCTGCCTCATTAAGTACTTTTTTAGGGAATGGCCACAGAGTGATTGGTCTTATCATACCAACCTTGATGCCCTGCTTGCGTGCCTGGTCAATAGCATTTTGTGAAACACGCGCTGCAACACCGAAAGCTACAATACAGATTTCGGCATCGTCCATCATATATTCTTCATACATAACCTCGTTTTCTTCGATGTATGCATATTTTTTGTAGCGGTTGATGTTAAATTCTTCAAGCTCTTCGGGCTTTAAGAAAAGTGAGTTGATAATGTTTGGCTCTCTCTCTTCTTTTGTACCTGTAACAGCCCATGATTTGTCGTGATTAACCACCTCACCCATATCAAGTGATACAGGCTCCATCATCTGACCCATTGTACCATCGGCAAGAAGCATTGTTGTCATTCTGTATTTGTCGCCAAGGTCGAAGCCCTTAAATGTAAGGCTTACCATTTCCTGTACTGATGCAGGTGCGAGTACAATCATACGAAAGTCGCCGTGACCGCCAGCTTTTGTAGCCTGGAAGTAGTCGGACTGTGACGGCTGAATTCCGCCAAGGCCGGGGCCGCCGCGCTGTACATTTACAACAAGTGCGGGAAGGTCACAGCCTGCAAGATACGAAAGACCTTCGCTCTTGAGTGAAATTCCCGGGCTTGATGATGATGTCATAACTCTTTTACCTGTTGATGCAACACCTATTACCATATTTATAGCGGCAATTTCGGACTCTGCCTGAAGGAATGTACCGCCTTCGATTTTTGGCATTCTTTTTGCCATATATGCTGCAACCTCTGTCTGAGGTGTAATCGGGTAACCAAAGTAATGACGACAGCCTGCCATAATAGCGGCTTCTGCAATTGCTTCGTTACCTTTCATTAAAACTTTTTCTGCCATTTTTTGTGCCTCCTTACTTTTCAACAGTTATAACGCAATCGGGGCACATTGTTGCACAAAATGCGCAGCCAATGCATTTGTCCTGCTCCTCAACCCCTGCAGGGTAATAACCCTTTGCGTTAAGTTCTGATTTTAATTTAACAATTTTTTTTGGGCATGCTTCCACGCAAAGACCGCAGCCCTTGCACATAGCCTCGTTAAAAGTAACCTTTGCCATAATAATCCTCCTATTTTTGCCAGCTTTGCTGCACATAAAGCTTAAGCGGCATTACATTATCTATACAACCTTTAAGCTCAGGGTAAATTCTCTCATCAACTGTTGTCATTGTGACAGGAATTTCCGCAAGCCTTGAAACTTCATTGGCATATTCCACCGAGCTTAAAACATCGTCTGCCGTGGTTGAAGCTCCTATGTTTGAATTGTTAATTATACCTGTAAATTTGATTTTGCAAGCCATCTCAATTTCGTTCATAACCTCAATGGTTGATACGGCATCAGCAGTCAACGGGCGAAATTTGTTAATTACAAAAAGCATTTCGCAATCGTTTTCTTCAACTATACCAGGCACATATCTGCCAAGTGCAAGAGCACCTCTGTCGTCGCCACCAACATCTACCACCGCATAGCGTGTTTTGTCGGCAGTTATTGAGTATGCATCTGCAGGAAGTGCGGGAGTGTCTACGTTGGAATTGGCATATTCCGACGAAATAAACTTTACTCCCCTGCTCTCAAACATTTGTTTGGTATCCTTGCTGCGAAAGTATGGATTTACAATATCAAGGTCGGCTATAGAAACCGCTTTGCCTTCATCTGCCAGCTTGAGCGCATAATTTACCGAAATATTTGTTTTACCGCTGCCATAGTGGCCTGCAAATATTGTTACTCGCTTCATACTTCAACAGTCCAGTTGTTCTGGTCAGCGATTTTGCCCCACTGAATACCTGTGATGGTATTGTAAAGCTTTTGGCTTACCTCGCCGATTTGGTTATTGTTGATAAGCATTACGTCGTCTTTGTAGCGAAGCTTGCCCACAGGTGAAATAACCGCTGCGGTACCTGTACCAAAGCATTCTTCAAGCTTGCCTTGTCTTTGTGCTTCGATAAGCTCGTCTACGCTGATTTTGCGTTCTTCCACCTCGTAGCCCCAGTCCTTGCACAGCTGAATTACCGAATTACGTGTAATACCAGGCAAAATACTGCCGTTGAGCATTGGTGTAACAATTTTGCCGTCAATTTTGAAGAAAATGTTCATTGCACCAACTTCTTCGATATATTTACGTTCTACACCGTCCAGCCACAACACCTGCGAATATCCGTCGTCGTGTGCTTTTACCTGTGCTGCAAGGCTTGCTGCGTAGTTACCGCCTGTTTTTGCAAAGCCAATACCGCCTTTTACTGCTCTTACGTAATCATCCTCAATCCATATGCCAACAGGTGCAAGTCCGCTTGCGTAGTAAGCACCGCTTGGCGAAAGAATGATAATGAAAAGATATGTTTTAGATGGTGCAACTCCCAAAAATTCGTCTGTGGCAATAATAAAAGGTCTGATGTAGAGCGATGTGCCTTCTTCGGTAGGAATCCAGTCCTCGTCTACTTTTACCACTGCTTTTACTGCCTCTACAAAATCCTCTTGGGGGAGCTCAGGGATGCAAAGTCTTTTGTTTGTTGCGTTTGTTCTTTTTGCATTCATATCGGGGCGGAAAAGTCTTGCCTTGCCGTCAGCACCCTTGTATGCCTTAAGGCCTTCAAACATTTCCTGTCCGTAGTGGAACACCATCGCAGACGGGTCAAGTGTGATGCTTTGATAAGGAACAATTCGTGCATCGTGCCAGCCCTTGCCCTCTGTGTAGTTCATCATAAACATATGGTCGGTAAAAATTTTACCAAAACCAAGGGGACCCTGAGGTTTTGCCTTTGGTGAAGTTGTTTTTGTAATTTTAATATCCATAATTTCTACTCCTTTTTACAGTACTTTTTATGAATTAGTCTTTTGTGACAATTCCGTCTATCTTTTTGATGCCAAGCTTAATCATTGCGTCTTCTCTCATTTTGTATTTGAGAATTTTGCCCGCAACATTCATCGGGAAGCCATCAACAAAATCTATATACCTTGGAACCTTATGCTTTGCCATATGATCCATTATATATTTTTTCATTTCGTCTGCGGTCATCTGTTCGCCGTCCTTGAGAATTATGCAAGCCATAATCTCTTCACCGTATTGTTCATCGGGAACGCCTATAACCTGAACGTCTTTTACCTTTTGGTGGGTGTAAATAAATTCTTCGATTTCTTTAGGATAAATATTTTCACCGCCGCGAATAATCATATCCTTGAGTCTGCCCGTAATTTTGTAGTTGCCATCGGGAGTGCGCAGTGCAAGGTCACCTGTGTGCAGCCAGCCGTCTTTGTCGATAGCTTCGGCTGTTGCCTGAGGCATTTTGTAGTAGCCCTTCATTATGTTGTAGCCACGCGCCACAAACTCGCCTGTAACATTGTCGGGCAAATCCTCGCCTGTTTCGGGGTCTACAATTTTGCACTCGATACCCGGAAGCGCTCTGCCTACGGTTGCTACTCTGACCTCTATAGAATCGTCGGTGCTGCTCATTGTACATCCTGGAGATGCCTCTGTCTGACCATAAACTATGGTAATTTCTTTCATATTCATTTTGTCTACAACTTCCTGCATTACCGAAATCGGACAAGGCGAGCCTGCCATAATACCTGTACGCATATACGAAAAATCGGTTTTAGGGAAGTCGGGATGTTCAAGCATTGCAATAAACATTGTAGGCACGCCATGGAATGCAGTAATTCGCTCCTGATTGATGCAGGCAAGTGACGATTTGGGGCTGAAGTACGGCAGTGGCAGGAGAGTTCCGCCATGTGTCATTGTTGCTGTCATTGCAAGCACCATACCAAAGCAATGGAACATTGGCACCTGAACCATCATTCTGTCTGCAGTTGACAAATCCATTCTGTCGCCTATGCACTTACCGTCGTTTACAACGTTGTAATGTGTGAGCATTACCCCTTTAGGGAAGCCTGTTGTACCCGATGTGTACTGCATATTACATACATCGTGAACATTTACCTTTGCAGCTAAGCGGTACACCTCCGAAAGAGGAACCTCGTCTGCCTTGGCTATTGCCTGCTCCCAGGTCATACATCCCTTTTGGCTGTAGCCAACGGTAATGATATTGCGCAAAAACGGCAATCTCTTGCAGTGGAGCTTTTCGCCCTCTTTGGTATTTTCAAGCTCAGGGCAAAGCTCGGCAATAATCTCTTTGTAATTTGAATCGCGGTAGCCGTCTATTGTAACAAGTGTGTGTGTATCCGACTGCTTTAACAGATATTCTGCCTCGTGAATTTTGTATGCGGTATTCATTGTAACAAGCACCGCACCGATTTTGGTTGCAGCCCAGAAAGCAATATACCACTGAGGGATATTTGTTGCCCATACCGCAACGTGTGAGCCTGCTCTTACGCCCATTGCAATAAGGCTGCGGGCAAAGGTGTCAACGTCGTCGCGGAACTCGGAGTATGTTCGTGTGTAATCAAGTGTTGTGTACTTGAATGCATACTGGTCGGGGAAGTTTTCGACCATTGTGTCAAGCACCTGTGAAAATGTTTTTTCAACAAGTGCATCCTTTTTCCACACAAATTTACCTGTGCCCGCTTTGTTCTCAAAAAGGGCTGATGTGTTTCGTGACATTTGCGAATATCTTGACATATAGCTTACAAAGTGCGGGAATATTACATCGGGGTCGTCAATTTCTTCGTACCATTTTGGGTCCCACTCTATTGACATAAAGCCGTCAAAGTTTACCGAGCGGAGTGCGTTGATAAACTCATCTATAGGCATTGTACCCTCGCCGATAAGGCTGTGCTGCTCCTCGGTTTCGGAGTCTTTAACGTGAATGTGCTTTACATATGCACCAAGATTTTTTATTGTGGTTTCGGGGCTTTCGCCGCACACGCGGTAAGGATAGTGCAAATCCCACAGTGCTGCAACATAGTCTGTTGCATATTCCTCAAGGAGCTCACGAAGCTTTGCTGTGTCGGCATATACGCCCATTGTTTCGATAAGGAGCACCTTTTTTGCCGCCTTTGCAACAGGAAGAGCCTTATCTATAAATGCTCTTACATTTTGCTCGCTTGATGCTTTTATACGGAGATACGGAATACGCAGCTTCTCGCATACATCGAGGCATTTTGTAAATTCGTCAAAGGCTTTGTCGGTGTCGGTTGAAATATCGTTTACCACGTCGATACAAGCAACAGAAATGTTGTATTCTATAAGCTTGTGATAAATGTCGGTAACGTTTTCGTCAACCATATCCTCAAGGCCGTGAATTTCAATTCCTTTGAATTTGTACTGCTTTGCAATTTCAAAAAAGTCAGAAAGCTTTAAGTTGTTCCATTTGTTGGTTGAAAAAGACAAATTCATTATTCTTCACCCTCCTCAAAGCAAATTTTGTTGAGAGCATTGATGTATGCATTAATGCTAGCTTCTATTACATCTGTCGAAATACCTTTTCCCGAGTAGAGCTTTCCGCCCCAGCGGAGCTTGATAATGGCGCTGCCCATAGAATCTCTGCCCTCTGTTACCGCCTGAACCTGATAGTCGTCAAGCTCGTAGTGAGTGCCTGTAATTTGCTCAATTGCACGGAAAGCCGCGTCAACAGGACCGTCGCCTATACAAAAGCCCTGCTTAGCTTCACCCTTGTGCTCAAGCTCAACCTGAGCGGTAGATGTGATTTTGTTGCCGCTGTTAACAACATAGCAGTTAAGCTTGTATGTAGGTGCAACCTGCATTGCAACACTTGCTATAATGGCATCTATTTCTTTTGCGCCCACAGGCTTGTTTTTGCTTATTTTTACAAATTCATCATAAACACGCTTTGTGTCCTCTTCCGAAAGGTCGTAGCCCATTTTTGTAACTACTGCAGAAAGAGTTTTTATGTCATCTGTTGACGAAAGCTTGAATTCATCGTCATACACATCGGTACAAGCGCCCGCTGCAAGCATATTTGTGCCTGCAAAGCTCATTCGTTTGATGGAATTTTCCAAAATTGTCATATTGATGCTTGTGGCAACGCCGAGGCTGTCACCTTTTGCTCTGAAGGTTTTTGCAACAGATGCAAGTGAAGGACAGGTGTTTGAAATCATAGTTGTTTTGATTTGTGTAACACCTGCATTGATGCAGCATATTGCGCAGGCAACTGCCATAGCCATTTCGTCACTGCATTCTACCGACAAGGTTACATTTTCAATACCCTCTACATTTTGGGTGATACCTGTAATAAATGCTTCAAACTCCATTGGCAGCATTGTACCTGCTTGATCGCACATTGTAACAACTGTTGCACCGCTCGTAATTGCAGCAGACACTGCCTGATACAAAAAGTCGGTTTCGGCTCTTGTTGCATCCATAAACGAAACCTCAACATCGCCGCACAGTGATTTTGCCTTTGATGTAAGTGTTTCAATCATTTCGAGCACTGCCTTTGGCTTTTTGTGGCAAATGTATTCCATACCCACTGTCGATACAGGAACCATAAGGTGAAGCCTTGGCTTTGCAGCAGCTTTGATTGCATCGTATGTGCTTTGGATTGACTCAACAGTGAGCTCGGCAGGGCACGAAATAACACTGTTTTTTACAACAGGTGCAATTGTGTGCAAATAGAGCACATCCGTTTTGCCTTTTGTAATGGGCGCTGTTTCGATAACATCTATGTTGAGCTTGTCAAGCTGTTTTGCAATTTCAAGTTTTTCCTTAAAGCTGAAGGATGAATTTTTTGCATCTTCTCTTAATGTAATATCCGAAATATATATATTTTTCATTTAATTCTCTCCTATTTTAAGCAGTTTACAAGCATTCTTATATAATATCAATTCGTTTTCGTTTGTATTTAGTCCTATATTCATAAAATTCTGTAGTTCATCGCCTACATTCCACATAGGATAATCTGTTCCGAACACCATTCTTTCGGCGCCGTATAGCCTAATAAGCTCTTTGGCTCTTTTTAGCCCAAGCATTGCAAATGAGCTTGATGTGTCGAGGTAGCAATTTTTGTCTTTTAAATACTCAAGTGCCAAGTCCCACACCGACCAGCCGCCAAAGTGCGCTCCTATAACAGTCAGCTTTGGAAATTTGCCAAGCACATTAACAAGCCTTTGGGGATGCGAAAAAGTGTAGCGGTAATCACCGCAGTGAATAAGAAGCGGCATATTAAACTCACTCATATAATCGTACACTTCATACATTCTCTCGTCATCCATATTAAACATCTGGGTATCGGGATGAATTTTAACGCCATATAGTCCTAGGCTACGTAGTCGCTCAAGCTCCAATAGCTTATCGCTATATTCCGCATGCATTGTACCAAAGCCGTAAAACTCGTTATGCTTTTTGCACTCGTCGGCTATGTAGTTGTTGATTATCTGCACATGAGCGCCGTCTACTGCAACAGAATGTACAACAAAATTGCTAATTCCTTCTTTTTTGCCACTTTTTAGCAAACATTGTGCAGTTCCGTCGCCGCCTGACATATCAAGATTGTAAAAATCGCCAACACTTTTTACTGCCTTTTGCGAAATTTTGTCAGGATAAATATGAGTATGAAAGTCAATTATTTTCACTTTTTCACTCTCCTTTCCGTATTTTTATTTATCATTCAAAACGTAAAAAAGTGGCTATTGCCTAAGTAAAAGCAAAGCCACAAATTTATTACATAACAGACAATCTATACTGCCTTAATACGCTTACTACTTTTACAGATGCATATTAAATTTTTGATAATTATTAGCGCAATTAGTGTAATGGCAAAGTCCAAAATGTTCATAATTATGCATATAATAGTAATAGCAACAAAAAAAGGCACTGCCAAAGCAGCACCCAAAGCAACAATATTATTTGCACACGAAGAAGCGGTTGCAACATCTGCTGCAACTGATGAAAACTTATTGCTAACTGATTTAAAAGTCATCATCAAAATCAACTCCTTTAAAATATGTTTTATTGTACCACTTTAAATTGCAAAAGTCAATAACTTATAATATTTTTTGGTAATTAACCAATAATTACATATTGTTTTAATAATTTTTATTCATTATGCACAATTATTATGTAATTATATATTCAAGCAGCTCCTTTGCGTTGTCTGCAATATGAGTTGCACCCGACTTGATTAAAAATTCCCTGCTGCGAAAACCCCAGGTTACACACACGCAGTCAACATCTGCATTTTTTGCGGTGTATATATCCACATCGGAGTCGCCTACATAAAGAGTATTTTTCCTTGACGCACCCAAATGCTCCATTGCTTCAAGCAGTGAAGCGGGATGGGGCTTTTTGCGTACGCCCTCTCTTTCGCCGATTGTTATATCAATAAGCCCCTCAAAATATTTTTCACATAGCGGAACTGCGGCAAAATGAGCCTTGTTGGTAACAACGGCGGTTTTTATGCCCGAACTTTTTAATTTTTGCAGCATACTCAGTATTCCGTCGTAGGGCTTTGTTTTAACATCGGAATTTGCGCCGTAATGCTGCTTAAAAGCAGCAAGCACTTTGTCTGTAGCTTCATCATCTGTACCCTCGGGAACTGCGCGCTCAATAAGCTTTTTAATTCCGCCTCCCACAAACTCACGTACCTCGTTTATGCTGCGAAGCGGGTAGCCAAAGCTGCCAAGCGCATAATTTACACTGCCCCACAAATCGTCAAGGGTATTAAGTATTGTGCCGTCAAGGTCAAATATAACTGTCTTGTACATTTTATACCCCCTGCTCCCTCATTCGTTTTATCGCTCTTGGTCTGATTATTGCAAAGGTTATAAGGTGCATACAAATTACCACGCACCAGGAAATCGGCCAGCAAAGGTAAAGCATATTTATAACTCTGTTAAAGGGAAGTACAAAACTCACCCACAAAATTCGGAAGCCGCAGGCACCTATAAAGGATGTTACTGCCGTAACCGTTGAGCATCCGAGACCTCGCAGTGCTCCCGTCATAACCTCCATTATGCCACACAAGAAATACGGAAGAAATGTAGTTATCATACGCTTTACGCCAAATTCCATAGCAGCCGCAGAATCGGTTATGTATATACCAAGAAGCTGCCTTGAAAATATAACGCCCATTAGTCCCATAGTAAAGCCAAGCACAACAACGCATATTGCAGGAACATATATACATTTGTTTATACGTTTTTCATTTTTTGCACCGTAGTTCTGGCTTACTCCCGTAATAGTAGCCTGATAAAATGCGTTCATTGTGGTATATATAAAGCCTTCAATGTTACCTGCCGCCGCATTGCCTGCAATTGCCGCCGCGCCGAATGAATTTACAGTTGATTGAATTACAGAGTTTGCAATGCTGAAAAACGAACTCTGAATACCTGCAGGAAGACCGACTTTTACAATTTCTTTAAGCTCTTCCTTATATATTTTAAGCGAATGAACATCCAGCTTATATGATGTTTCGGCACGAAGAAGTATAATCACAGCAAATATTGCCGAAAGATAGTTTGCAGCAATTGTGGCGATGGCAACACCTGCAACATCAAGATGAACCAAAATTACAAGAATAAGATTAAGCACCACATTGACAATACCTGTGCACGCAAGTATGTAAAGAGGTCGTCTTGTATCACCTACTGCACGAAGTATTGATGCCGCAAAGTTATATACCATAGCAGCAGGAGTACCGAGAAAAATAATTCTCATATAAAGGATTGCACCGTCAAGCACTTCACCCTCGGGGGTGCCCATAAGCACAAGAAGCGGCTTTGATGCAACAATACCGATTATGCACACAACAATGCCGAGCACAACACTCATAAGCATAGAAGTATGCACCGCTCTGAAAACTCCGTGACTGTCTTTTGCCCCGAACTTTCGCGCAACAACAACACTTGCGCCAAGAGCAAATCCTATACCTATATTAACTATAAGATTTGTAATAGCTCCCGTCGAACCAACCGCACCCATTGCGGCTGACCCTGCAAAACGGCTTACAACAACCAGGTCGGCAGCATTGTATAAAAGCTGCAGCAGACTTGAAAAAATAAGCGGAATTGCAAACATAACCACATTTTTAAATATGGAACCCTTGCACATATCTATTTCAAATTTTCCACTTGCCATAGAAATTTCGCCTCCAATATACGCTTATCATATAAAATGATTTATCGGTAGAATTATATAAGCATTCTCATCACATATCACTGTATTTTTTGCAATTTTGACATCTGTTACCTGTGCCCAATGCCCTTTAATGTTTGAATGAGGAACATATTTATCACTGTGCGATGAAATATCGACTCTTATTCTGTTGCCTTTTTTCAGAGTAAAACCAATAGGCGATGTATCTATACTAATCATACACTCATCGCCTGCTGTATAATTCTTATCTATATGTAAAAGCGATGTTATTGTTTCGGTCAGATTATAAGAAACTCCATTTTCTTCAAAATACACCCTCATAAAAAATGCCGTATCATCGCAATTTGTTTTTACCTTCATATTCCACTTAATCCTGCCGTAAAAATCAATATCTTTTTCTGACGGTGCCGAAACAAAGGATAAAACACCGTCGACCGTTCCCTCCTTGGGAGCCTTAAATATATTGTTGAATTTATAGTAACCGAGAAGTTTTTCGGGGTCATATTCAAATGATTGTTCACCCTTTTTATGTGATTTATCTGACAATGTGTTATCACTATTAAAATATAATTTTAAGCTCTCACAATTTGCAGTATCCGTTGTCCAAAAATCTCCACC
Source organism: Clostridia bacterium (assembly GCA_045633845.1). Classification (GTDB taxonomy): domain Bacteria; phylum Bacillota; class Clostridia; order UMGS1810; family UMGS1810; genus RGIG4708. The sequence continues at coordinate 5,137 of JAZQZC010000009.1, read as the reverse complement.
CACAGAATAATAATTAACTTTTCCCAACTCAAATTGTTTATAAGGTGTATTATATCTCACACTATTAAAAAATTTGACAATATAATCATCTGGTATATTACCGTTTTTTAAGGGGTATTCTGCAGTGTCATTAACCGCTGTGGCATGTCCCCACGGTCCGACCACAAAGGCAGATTTTAACCTTGTTTTTTCCGAAAGTCGTTCCCACATGGAAAACATTCCATCAATGTAGAAATCGTACCATCCTTCTGAAAACAAAACAGGAATTTTTAAATTATCACTTACATATGTTCTTGAATCTTTTATCCAGAAATCATTGTAATCATCATTCAAAAGCATTTGCGTATATTCAGGAACATCCTCTCCGACTATCCTCTCCATGATTTTATAATACGGTCTGTATATAGCTTCTTTAAAGGATTTTTGCTCCGGATAACGGTTTTTGAGCATACCAAGCCACCAACCAATGTTGCAAAAATCATAGCAACATCCGTTTTTGTAATTTCTGAAATACATTCTATCTGTCTGTATACTTAATGCCGCCGCTTTTATATCATAAGGATTTGTATCCAAATAACATAAGTGAACAGTAGAAAGGTAACTTCCGCCGTATATATATATTTCACCATTATAGAATGAAAGTGTGCGGATTATCTCAAGTATATCAAGTCCGTCTGTACGCTCCTGATAGGGTTTGCATTCGCCTTCGCTATCACCGCGTCCTCTTGTATGCTGCAAAACAACCGCATATCCGTTTTTCAAAAACAAATCGTTGTCATATTTTTCTGACGGATAAGGAATACCTCCACGTTTTTCTTCGTATGGAGTGCGGATAAACACAACAGGAAATTTCTTACCCTCCTCAGGTAATACAATTCGTGTATAAAGACGAACACCATCTGTCATTGTAAAGTATTCTTCCTTAATAATCATATTCATTCTCCTTTTTGACAATACTCAACGAAATATCCGTTATGATTTTGTCAAGTTAGGATAACAGTGAATAATAGGACCTACTATTTTTTTCCTGTTTTTTCAACTGTTTTTCCTTAAGCACTTTTCTCTAGAACCCGCGAGAATACTGGATTTTCTCACATCCGATAGTATATGTAAATATCAAAATCGGCAAACTATTATATGCAAAAATTATTATTTAGTTAATTTCCAATATGTATCCTTATCCTTGCCTGCACGATAAATAGTTCCATTTTCAATTAGCATATCCAACGCCACTTTCAGTTGTGCATCCATTTTTAAAATATCAATATATGAAATCTTTGGATTATTTTTTATTACTTCAATAATCTTATCATTTTTAGACAAAAACTCATTTGGTAATCTTTTGCCAAAACGTAGCATTTGTTTATACATAACAAAACTAAAATGTTTATGGTATATTAACTTTGAAAAAAAGGATAATTTATCAAGATTGATTTGATACACTGCTTCTGGATCAGGATAGGGCATTTCAAAATCATCTTCTGAAATCTCATTTGAAAAACTTTGCTCATATTCCTTCAAAGACAATAAAATATCTTCTCTAATACATATTAACTCATTGTATGGTTTATATAAATATAATTCTTCTCTTTTGCCTTGAATATTTTCTATAAGAGTTTCTAACTCCTTAATATATAAATCACTCAAAGAATCGTCTCTAAACAATGTATTCCTCCTTTACTCTATTTTTCAACACCATTTGACATAATTCGACTCGTGTCAAGTCAGGAGAACAGTGAATAATAGGACCTACTAACTTTTCACTATTTTTTTCAACCGTTTTTCCGTAAACACTTTTCCCTAGAACCCGCGAGAATACTGGATTTTCTCGCATCCGATAGTATATGTAAATATTTATTATCGGCAAACTAAGATATTAAATTTAAGATCTAATACGAATAAAAGTGTTTCTTTTGAATCACAAAACTTTTATTCGTTTATCCACCAACCACTTCCATTTTTGAATCCATTTCTTTTCATAAAGGGTTCCAACACAACAATTTGTCCTTTTTCTGGGATCTCTACATTCTCTGCTTTAAGTATATCAAAAATCATATCTTTTAATTTATCCGCTAGAGAAAACCACATATCAGTTCTTTCTACTGCTTTTCTGTGTTCTTCAGTCCCTTCATCAAAGTCGTATTCTTCATCTTCTATCCACCATGCTTTATTCTCAACAACAGCGAATAAGTTAGCAATGTCTTTTTCTGTTTTAATTTCACAGAATAGTGTATTTGCCTTTTCAATTGTCAACTCCGGAGAAGGTTCTCCGCACATAACACACATCTCTTTAGTTACTTTTATATCTTTCATACAGCACTTCCTTTTTTCAACATAATTTTTACTCGTGTCAAGACAGGGACAAAAAAATTTATTCTTTATACAGCCACTTGTCTCGCTTCAATATACAAATCTATATCGTTGATAATATAGTTTGTTCCGGTGGTATGCAATGCTCCATAACATTCCATTATATATTCGCATACATTATATTTTTGAAACAACTGCATAACTTCTTTTCCTTTTAGCTTTTTCGCAGACCTATATATCTCAATGCAAAAAATTAAAAATTTTCCCTCTTTGCTCATATAAAAATGCCTCTATTCTTCTTTTGATATGTTTTCAATCAAATCAACTACAACTTGGTTTAATTCACTTGCATTTTTTGATGTAATAACAGATCTTCCAGATTTTTCTTCAATTTCTTTTCTTGCATTCCCCGCTACATTACCACCTTGTTTTGCTATTTCAACATTTTCTTTAAATGTTTTCGGGTTGGTGGTTTTTGAAAGTTCCGTAGTTGTTGCTTCTGCAAGCATATTGAGTACAAGTTCAAGGTCACTCATATTATCTCTCAAATTTTCTTTCGTAAGTCCTTTGAGATTTTTATATTTTCGTGTTGTCATTCCCGACCAAGCTTTTGTAATCTCATCTGTAAGAATAGCATATTCTACACCCTTTTGAACTCCGTGTTTATCCCATTCATCAGTCAAAGCATTGCGCACCCTGATAGATAAAATCCTTTGATGTATCCATTCGTCACTGTAGCCTTTCTTTTGATAAGTTTCTATTGCTCTATCAATTGCAAGTTCAGGGTCAATAGTTTCATCAATTCTCTCTTTTCCAACTTCAGCAAGCCACATCTTGAAAGGTTCTGCTTTAGGTGACGGAATAGATTGAATTATACGAAGAATTCCGGCAACATCTGCTGCTTGTATTTTTCTTTTCTTGCCATCCAAAGCAATCATTTCAACAGGGGTACAAATTGTACCCCACTTGGAATTAAGTTCAGCATCTCGGCTTCGCATCTTTTTTATGTATTGCTTAACATCTTTGCTGTCAGTTAATATTTCGACTACATCGCTGACAGAAAAATACCATTCTTCTGTTTCTTCGTTCCATGCAGTTCTTATTTTTTTATCTTCAAATATTTGTATTTTATTATCCATATGTATGACCTCCATAAAAGAGTTTTATCACAATATATTTTTGTCCCTTGTATATCAAAGTTTATAAAGACTGTATAATCTAGATGCCAAATTTTATAGTATCGCACTTATGACAAATCAGGAACAAAAAATCAATTTATTCATCAAGCATCAATGTTCCCTCTTTCGCTTTCTTCTTAAGCCTTTGCATCTGTTCCTTTTCAATTTGAGCAATACTCTTTTCGGGAGTCGGTAAATCTTCAGGCATTGTGCCGCCAATTTCTTCAATAGCCTTTCTGACTTCTCTGCCAACTGTGTTATGAACTTTGGTGGCGGTTTCTGCATTATCGACTTTATCTTTTCTTAATTTTTCTTCTGTTTGAGAAATTCGGAAAAGATTAGCAATAAGTTCTGTACTTCCCATATAGTCAAGAATTTTTTGTCCCACTGCAAGACCTTTTCTTTTGTGGATATCTTCAACATCAAGTCCGCCATAAAGGCCAATGTAACCTGCATTTTGAAAAATTGCGAATTCTTCATTTGTTATAACCCCTGCATTTCTTGCAGTTTCCGCAAGAAGCTGATTCCATTGTTTTATGTCTCCTCGAACAACTAATCTTCTGCTATCTTCATCAAGCTGATTAAACCTGTCAGCCACTTCTTGTCTATATGTCTGAATGGCAAAGTATGTTTGTCCAAGAGCGATTACTTCTTTTCTTGGATCGCCATTCTGAACAATTAAATAACAAGCGTATCTTGTAAGTTCATAATCTAATACGGGCTTTTCTGTTGCACCCGCTTTCACGATTTTCCTGACCTCAGGAAAATCACAGACAGTGTCGTGTCCACTGTTTTCACAAGCAATCATTGCTCGCTTTATAACTTTATGAAAATTTTCCCATTTGTTATAATCTAAAACCAAAGCAAGCTCTCTTGCAAACCAATATTCGGTTCCATCTTCTTTAATATGTTTTATATCTTCAAAGCACTTATATTCTTTTGCAATCAAATTGCTCATTATTTTACCTCTTTTCTTTTTGACTTTTTTCGACAATCCTTATATAAGGGATATAAGGTTTAGATGCAAACAATTTTAACGTCAGACTCGCGTCAAATCAGGCGAACAGTGAATAATAGGACCTACTAAATTTCCGATAAAAATTCCACTGATTTTCTCTGAACAAATTTCTTTAGAACCTGCGAGAATACTATATTTTCTCGCCATTATATTATATCATAAATATGTAAAAATTGCAAACTATTATTGTAAATTAGATAACTTATCAATACTTTTTTGTTATCTTCAACAATTTTATTCTTTTTTCTTCGTCTACTGATTGTGTTAGTTGTTCCCCTGTTCCAACCCTACAATAAACAAAACATTTGTATTCTTGCTTTTTCTTCTTTTTCACTGAATAACATCACCTTTTCTTTATAGTCACATTTTCTCATATTTATTTTCAACAAGCAAAGGTAAGTTTTTGCAATTTTTGTGCAGATTTGTTTAGTGTGACAGGACTCGAACTCTCAATGCCTGACATCTGAAATTTTTGAAATCTTTCAGATTGTCGGTTTTGACGGGCGTCAGCCCGCCTGCAACCTGTCGCTCTGAAATCTTAACAAAAATTTCAAGATGGCAGGTGCAAAGCAGTTTCACATAGAAAAATTTTTCTGAAACAAGGTAAATTACGAAGGGAATACTTTCGTAT
>JAZQZC010000008.1:0-2636 GCA_045633845.1 Clostridia bacterium | reverse complement strand
TGCGTCTTGCTGTTGTATATGTTATACTCATTATGCAACAACCTTCTTTCGTGATTTTTTGTTTTTGTGGTGAAAACTATTATATCACTTTTTTAGGTTGTTGTCTTTTTTTATTGTAACATATCTATTTTAACAGAACATTTGTAAAATAAATGTGCATATTTAATCAAACAGCTGTCGGTTACATCAATAATTTGTACAGCATATATGCAAGAACAACCGTAAGTCCTATTATTGCTATATTCATTGCCAAAGTTATCTTATTGAGTGTATGTGCCGGCTTGTCAAAGCCGTCTTCGCCGCCAATGTAACTGTTTACGATGTTTTCTGCCTCAGTTAATATGTCATTTTTCTTTGGTCTGAATACTAAAAGCAATTTTTCGATAACGGTCATTTTTTTCATTCATTGCCCACCTTTACATTGTTTTTGCCGATATAATTACTGTTTGCACCGTCATATCATCTGATATCTTGCCGCCATTTAACGCTATTGCCTCCTTCATAATTTTGTCTGATATTACCTCGGGAGAGTCGCCCTCAAGACCTTGTACACAATCATATACAGGGTCGCCATCGTCATTGTTTAAAGCAGTGTTGCTTATTCCGTCACTTACCATCACAACAATCCCCCGCTCCTTTACATCAAAGGAATATGTCTGAAGCTGTATATCCTTAAGTATACCCACAGGAAGATTATTACATTCATATTTGCAAGCATTTTTGTCAATTACTGCATACGTCGGCGCGCCGCCCACCTTTACAAGGGTGACCTTGCCGCTTTTGCAGTTTACATACATAAGGTCTATTGTGGAAAAGCTCTCTTTGTCGCTCCTTACAATAAGTGATGAATTAATTATCTCTATTGCGTCGGCAACATCAAAGCCCGCAAGCATCATTGATTTGAGCATATTTACTGTGTCGCTGCTTTCTATTGAGGCATTTTCGCCGCTGCCCATACCATCAGAGAGTATCACTGCATAGTCACCCTGCGGCAGCTGGAGCTCGCACAGGCTGTCACCGCACACAGCTTCGCCCTTTTTTGCATTTTGCAGGCTGTGTGATTGCACACTGTACAAAATTTCGCCTGCTTTGATCTGCCTGTTCATTGCCTTTGAAATGCACTCAAGCTGACGTGCCATAACAAGGCGTACGCGGTACATTTTTTCCAGCCACATTTTGTCGGTCTTGTACACATCATACATAAAGTTGAATACCCTCACAAACTCTTCGCATTTTACGCACTGCTTAGCAAATTCCTCAGGCAGACCCGCTACATCAAGGCAGCCTTTTGAATTGGCATATTGCAGCATACGTGACATATATTCATAATTGCGGTATGTAGCGCTTTGCCAGCAGTTATATTTGAGATTGCAGCTTGTGCAGGCACGCTCAACACAGGTATTAAACAGATTGTTGGTGTATTTTTTGCCAAGCTTGCGGGGCGTGCACGATTCACGATATATTACCGAAAGCTCCCCGAGGGATTTTGACATCTGATTAATGTAATCACTTTGTGTTGCAATTTGTTTGTCCTTTGGCTTTTGGGCAAGCTTGCGGGGAAATGTGCAAAACAACGCAAGGGTTTTGGGCGGCATAGTAACAAACACAATTCCTGCCGTTGCAACCTCGATGGGATTGATTATCACATTAACAGTGTCATTTAAAAACGCCGTTATTACGCCATTTGCGAGGGTAAATCCCAAAAGCACCCCAAGACGCGAATATCTGCGAAAAAGCCCTGCAGCAAAAGAGCACAGGGCAAATGCACCGATTACCGATACCGATTCAAGATAAGCAAAGCTCATAACGGTGCCTGCAATAACACCTGCAGCAGCTGCCGCTACCGAACCGCTGCCAAGAGCAATGCACAGCATTAAAAATATGGAAATAAGCGAGCATACATTTAGCCCAAAAATATCGGGAACCTGAGCACAGGACAATACAAAAACAGCTATTGCAGCCACAATCGAAGCCACCTGCTGTGTGCTGATGGTGCGTGAATTTTTGTATTCCATAATTGTTTGTGTAACATTGCCCAGCACAAGGACAGAAACAAAGCATATAAAGCTCTCAAACGCAACGCAAATAACGTCGTACATCAAAAATCCGTCTGACGCCATAAGAAATATGCTGACGGCAAGGTATGACAGGCTCATTATAAGACTTTTTGCCACCACGCCGCATTTGTCAAAAATGCCTATGACAGGCGTTGCCAGCCCGAGAGCCAGAATATATCTTACCGATGTCATATCCCCTTTTGTTGTGATTATGCCTGTTATGGCTGCAACAAGTGCCCAGTACCAGCCTGTCCCGGTAAAATTGGCAGCGTACATTGCCATACCAAAAGGATTCATATACGATAGCAGTGTTGCCCTTGAAAACACAAAGCACATCAGTGAGGTTAAAAAATCCTTTGCCGAAACTTTTATTGTTATTTTTTTATTTGATGATGTGTGAGTTGCTTTTGATGTGGTTGACATATAAATACTCTCCTTTTAGCCGAAAGAGAGTAATCCGAACCTCGATTTTAAAAGGTGAATTTTCGCTTTCGTTATGTTAAAATACTCGGTAATCCATCAAGGATTACCTGCGTTTTTGCCTTACGCAACCAAAAATTCTCTCTTTTAAAATTCCTC
>JAZQZC010000007.1:0-27363 GCA_045633845.1 Clostridia bacterium | reverse complement strand
TATTTCTGTTCCAATCCACATTATAAATTGATTTAATACGAGTCCTCCAATGCTGAGAGCAACAAATATTATAAATTCTTTTGCCTTGCCGTTTTCACTACCCTTAAAAACAAACAGCATACTTAAGATGTAATTTGCTATAACCGATACACAAAAAGCCACCGCCGATGCTACAAGAACATCAATGTGCATAAATTCTTTCAAAAGCATCAGCACTGCCAAATCAATCAAGGTTGCAATTACACCAACAATACCGAATTTAATAAGTTGTATTATGAGTTTTTTCACTTATCTTCACCTTAAAACTTCTTCATATACTCTTTGTAGAAATCTTCCGCCAATGTTTCCGGAAGTGCCTTTGAATAGTACCACCCCTGGATATAATCACATTCACTTTCCGAAACTAAAGTGTTTTGCTCTTCTGTTTCAACACCTTCGCATACAACTTTAAGATTAAGTTTGTGTATTAACGATACAATTCCCAAAAATAGTTTTTTTCCACTTTCTTTATCAGAAAGCAGAAGAACTTCTCTGTCAATCTTTACTACATCAATGGGATACTCGCACAAACTTATTAATGCTGTATAACCACTCCCAATATCATCTAATGCAATACGAAATCCAAGTTCTTTCGCTTTTATGATATTATTCCTTGCAATATCTAAATTCTTCTCGATGGAATCTTCGGTAATTTCCATTAACAGCTTGCTTCTGTCAAATGCATACTTATCTGCTATATCTTTTATTTTAGTTACAAAATCCTTTTCGGATATAGTAATTCGCGTAAAATTACAAGATATTGCAATTTCACCAAAATCTGTGTCAGCCCATTTGCTTAGCTTATCACAAACCTTTTCAAACATATAATAATCGAACATGATTATCAATCCGGATTTTTCCATTACACCTATATATTTTCCTGGCATGATAACTTCACCCGAAGAATCTTCCCATCTTGATAAAGCCTCGCTTGATACAATCTTCTTTGTTTTGTTATCAACTATAAATTGGAGATGCATCTTAAACTCCTCATTCTTTAATCCGTCCCTGATTTTGTTAAGAAGATGCTTCTCTTTCGTGCGACTCTTTATGTCAGATAAAAAGCCTATTAAATTTTTAGAAAATTTCTTACTCATCTTTTCTATCCTCATCAATTTTATGTTATTGCCATATGATATATGTAAGGTAATGTTCTTTGTGTAAAAAACAAAAAGAGCTGCAACAATCAAAAGTCTACATCCCGACCTTGTATCATTGCAGCTGGACTGGCATAGTTTAAAACCTTAGCCTCTTTGCTTTGCGTCACCGGCTTTCACCGATTTTGCTAAATATTGAACTTCTATAAGTGTACCACAATGAACTGACTTTGTCAAGCAACTTTTTAATCTCTGGCAAAAACCCAAAGTGTATTATTCACAGAAATTTCTTCATCACTTAACTTATAAACACTAAGGACTACAGTTTCTCCGTTAGTCTTTTTATATGTAATTCTGGGTATCTTGCCCTCCCAAAGTTGTCTTTTCAGCGCCTCATAATTCAAAAAGCTCATAGCTGCTCTGTGAAATTCGGGAGCAACAGAATCATCTATATACTTAGTTAAAAGTTTAGAAAAATGTTCCTCATTTTCATTATAACCAAGGTAGGCAGGCATTAAAATACGATGTGCTTTATCTGTATCTAAGTCTACACGATATATTCCGTTATATTTTTCATTCAGAATAGAAATCATCGTATCAATTTCAAGGATACCTGTCTTTGTGTGAACGTATCCTTTATCATTTGTGCTCACAGCATTCTTATTTTCCTTATCCTGATAATACTGTGCTTTTGCCTCGTACATTCTGACCTCGGCTTCTCGCACCATTTCCTCGGTATTCATATTCTGTGTTCTGTATGACATACCAACCGCAACATGGTAATCCTTTGGCTCAAGCTGTTTAGTCAGCATATCAATTCCTCTTTTTATATCATCCTGAGAGGAGTTTCGAGCAAAGACCAGAAATTCATCTCCGCCCATTCTGTATATCTTATGACCGTAGAATACTTCCTTCAAGGTGTTGGCAATATACAAAAGCATTTCATCGCCTGCAGCATGACCATATTTGTTGTTGCGAAGGTGCAATTCATTAACATCGATATAAACACAAGAAAATTCCTGCGGTTTTTCCTCGTCAAATATCAAAAGGTCTTTTTTATATGTAACACGATTAGAGACCCCTGTGAGCGAATCGGTGGTTGCCGCAATCTCCGTTTTGTTTAAATGCTTTTTGTTGTAAATCGCAATGGAAAAACAAACAGCAATATCTTCTAAAAGGAGTCTTGCCACACTACCGTTTTTAGGATTTACAACGCCGAGAATGCCGATATGATTGTTTTTGTCAATAACTGTTGCAAAGGAAACCTCTGTTATTTTATGCTTTTTAAGAAAATCATAAAACTCGGGGTTTGTTTTTACAAGATGATTGTTTGGTGTTATGCACATAAGACTTACAGTCGCATTATTCGCCTTGTGTAGCTGTGCAGCATAACGGAGAATCTCTGATATAAAGTATTTTCTGTCATCCCCCGAAAGAATTTCTTCTAAACGGGCGGGCATGGCAAAATTGTAGTCTTCTCCGTCTGTGTCAAAAAACACTGCGGAACGTGATTTTGCAAAGGTTACAATCTCTTTTAAAGCCTCGGAAATGTTATTTTGCTGCTGATTGATTTCCAGAAGCAATTTTCTAATTTTTGATGCACATGCTGTCGCAAAGCTTCTTAGCTTTTCGCTGCGCATCAAAATCATAATATACAAAGTCATGATGAGCAATATCGTGATGAACGAAACAAGGAGGAGTCTTGATATTATATGTGTTTTTTCAAACACCTGAGACTCGTATCTCGCAAGTGTTATTTTCCAGTTGATTCCTTCAAGTGTGGAATAATGCACATAAAGCTGCTCGCCTGTAAGTATCGATTTGAAAGATGTATAGCCCTTATCGCTCTGCATCATCTGTTCGTAGGAATAGCCATCGGTATATTCGCGGTCCTCAAAGATGGAGATGTTTCCAAAATCCTCCTGGATAGTATCTATAACAAGGTTTCCTGTTTCTGTATCATGAACGAAGAGCTGAGCATCAAGCTCTTTTGCCATATTGTTGTATTTATTTTCGAGAACGTCAAGCTTTATAACGCCGTATAAAATGCCGACAGTATCTCCGTTTGCCTTGATGGGAACAGCACTTCTTATGATTTCATAGTTGTCCCTTGTGAGGCCCTTAACTCTTCCGCTTATGTATTCGCCTTTTAACTTCTCCTCTTCAAAGGATATTTTACCGTTAAGGTCCAGAGTTCCTGCTTTAGTTATAAAAGTATTGTCCGGCATAAGTATTCCAATGTTTTCAATAAGACCAATAGGCTCAAAGGAGTCAAACATCAAGTTAAAACTTTCGCCGTCACTATAAAGCTTTGAGGCAAAGTTTGCCATGGTAGCAAGGTTTTCACGGTCAGATAATAATTGAAGCTCTAAATCGTCTTTAATCTGTTTGGTCTGTATATGCAGCGTTTCATAAGCCTCATCTTCTGCGGCATTGTAAAAATAACTAACCATGGTTATGAACACAACGCACAAAAGAATTGCCGCTACCAGCGTATAAATAATATTACTTTGTCTGTGTTGTTTTTTTCCGTATTTTATTGCCATATCTATTCCTTCTTATCTACAATTCAAATTGATAATTTTTGTGTTTATCATAATTATACCATGTAAATCCAATTTTTTCAATACCTATACCGTTTTTTTACAATACACTCAGTATTTTCGATAAAGCACTAACTTTTGTGCTAAAAACACATTCTTCTATATGATACCAAAAGAAATATAAAAAGAATTGATGTGCATAATCCTGATGAGAAATTTAAACACCGTAGAGTTAAAATAGATATTTAATTTACGGCAGTTGGGTTAATAAGCATACCTGACAAAAAAGAATTACTATCTTTAATGGAAGAAATACGAAATGAAAAATTTGCGTAAAAATGGGCAGAAGCAGTGCAACCGCTATGGTTACACCGCTTTTTTTAAATTTTGTCCTTCAGAACACTCGCCCAAGGGTAGGTGCTCTTTTTATTTGCATACAATAAAAGGGGGGCTCCAACCCTGAGATAAGTGAGACTCCAAGAACACAAGTGTAATGAAGTGTGCTTGCCAAGACGAACTTATGCATGGGAGCGAAGCGAGTCGTAGGGCATTTTGCGTTTGAATCAGCTTTTTGTTTTGCTCTGTCTGATAAATACTATATACCTTTTCGTTCATAACAATTTCTACTTTTTAATTATTTTGATTGCTGTTTTTGCAATATCGGGCAAGCTTTCTTTTATAACAGGATAGCAGCTTTTTACAAAATCACTGCCCGATTTTGCAGCATTTTTTACTGCCTTGCGCGCATTGTTTAAAAAGCTGTCCTTTGGTACATCGTGATACTCTACCTCAACAGGCTCTTCACCATCAGTTAAAAGAGTATGCACAAAAGCCTTTTCTCTCTCTAAATTTTTTACTGTGGAATCCATTATATTAAGCCTCAGAGATATATCATCCATTTTATCTGTAAGATTTTTTGTTTTTTCGTCAACAAGCATACTCGTTGCGGTAAGTGCATTGTCAAAAATCTCACCGATTTGCTTTTGATTATTTTCTCTCTCCTGTCTGAGCCTGTCATCCACATCGGCGATGCTTTTGTCGATTTTTTTATCTGCACTGTGTATATCTTGGGTGTTTTTTTGTATTTTTTGTTCAAGGAGAGCTTGAGCTTTTTTTACCTTTTTGCCCATTACAATAAGCACAACAGTAAGCAATATTGCATAAACAGCTATTGCCCCCATTGCTATTATGTATATTAATTCTTTGTTTGTCATTTGTATACACCTCCATATAAATTAATTATAATTAATAATACACCAAAAGTCAACAAAAGCACCCGCCAAATAGCGAGTGCTTTGAAATTATTTGGTTTGTGCCAAATTATATGTTATTAATATTCTTCAATAACTCTTACCTTGCATACGCCGTCAATTGAATAAAGTCTTTGTACCAAATCGGCAGGAACAGAATCTACGTCAACAAGTGTGTAAGCATAATCTTTTTTGCTCTTGTTAATCATATTTACAATGTTGATGTTTTCGTCTGCAAAAAGACTTGAGAAGTTGCTGAGCATATTAGGCACGTTTTTGTGTGCAATTGTTACTCTGTATTTGCTTTCAACAGGGAGCTCACAGTTAGGGAAGTTAACAGAGTTTTTGATGTTGCCGTGCAAAATAAAATCTTTTATTTCGTCTGCTGCCATTATTGCACAGTTGTCCTCCGACTCAGGTGTGGAAGCACCAAGGTGAGGAATGTTGATGCAATTATCCATACCGAGGGTTGCTTCACTCGGGAAGTCGGTAACGTAGCACGCAATTTTGCCGCTTTCAATAGCACGCTTGAGTGCATCTGTATCTACAAGCTCGCCTCTGGCAAAGTTAAGTAGGCGTGTGCCTTCGCTCATACAATCAAAAATTTCGTCATTGATAATATGCTTTGTAGAATCGGTAAGGGGCATATGTATTGTGATGTAGTCACATCTTGATACCATCATTTTAAGGTCCGCGCTTTTTTTGATGTGACGTGAAAGCTTCCACGCTGCATCAACCGAAATGTATGGGTCGTAGCCCTCAACATCCATACCAAGAGCAACAGCCTGATTTGCCACAAGTGCACCTATTGCGCCGAGGCCTATAACACCAAGCTTTTTGCCTTTGATTTCGGGGCCTACAAAAGCGCCCTTGCCTTTTTCAACAAGCTTGCCAACCTGGTCACCCTCGCCCTTTAAGGTTTTTGCCCATTCGATACCTGCAACAACCTTACGTGAAGAAAGAAGAAGTCCTGCCATAACAAGCTCTGCAACTGCGTTTGCATTTGCACCAGGAGTATTGAATACAACTATACCCTTTTCACTGCAGGCATCTATCGGAATATTGTTTACACCTGCGCCTGCTCTTGAAACTGCCATAAGAGAATCGGGAAGTTCCATATCGTGCATATTAAAGCTGCGAAGTATTATACCGTCGGGATTTGCACAATCGTCGGTTACGTGAAAAACATCGCTGTCAAGACGGTCTACGCCGCATTTTGCTATTTTATTTAAAGTTAAAATTTCAAACATAAAACAACGCTCCTTTAATTTTCTGCTTCAAATTTTTTCATAAATTCCACAAGTGCCTCTACACCTTCAACAGGCATAGCGTTATAGATGCTTGCTCTCATACCACCCACAGAGCGGTGACCCTTGAGGTTAACAAAGCCTGCAGCAGTTGCTTCTTTAATAAACTTTGCATTAAGCTCGTCGCTATCTGTAACAAACGGAATGTTCATAAGCGAACGGTCCTCTTTGTTTGTAACTGTTGCAGAGAACATTTTTGAATTGTCAAGGAAGTCGTATATTAGAGCTGCCTTTTTTTCATTAACCTTTTGCATAGCAGCAACACCGCCGTTTTGTTTTACCCATTCGCACACCAGCTTGCAGATATAAATTGCATATGTAGGAGGTGTGTTAAACATTGAGCCGTTTTCGGAATGTGTTTTGTAGTCAAACATTGTAGGGCAAAAATCCACTGCTTTGCCAATGAGGTCCTCTCTTATAATAACAACCGTAAGACCTGCAGGGCCCATATTTTTTTGTGCACCTGCATAAATGATGCCAAATTTGTTTACATCAATTTGCTGGCTGAGGATTGATGATGACATATCTGCAACAAGAGGAACATCGCCTGTATCGGGGATGTTTGCAAATCTTGTGCCGTAAATTGTGTTGTTGTGAGTGATATGTACATAATCTGCATCAGGAGTAAAATCTGATTTTTCAAACTTTGGTATGTAGTTGAATACTTTATCTTCAGATGAAGCAACGATTTTAACATCGCCGTATCTTGCAGCTTCTTTAGATGCTTTTTTTGCCCACAAGCCTGTAAGGATATAATCCGCTTTTTTGCTATTATTCAAAAGGTTGAGGGGAACCATAGCAAACTGGCTTGATGCGCCGCCCTGCAAAAACAGAACTTTGTAGTTGTCGCCAATGCCAAGGAGCTCACGAAGAAGTGCTTCACATTCATCAATAATTGCCTGGTATGAGGAGGATCTGTGGCTCATCTCCATAACTGACATACCTGCATCGCCGTATGATACAAGCTCAGCCTGTGCCTTTTCGAGTACAGGGAGCGGGAGCACTGATGGTCCTGCTGAAAAATTATAAACTCTTTTCATATCTATTCCTCCATTTATATATAAAAATTTAACTTTATTATATTCCAAAAACCCCCATTAGTCAACACCTAACCCATTATTTTTTGTTAGATTTTTAACAAAATCAAAAAAATTTTATAAATAACTCCAATTATACATTAATAATATGTAGTAATTTCACAAAATATATATTTACTATTGACTTTAGCACAATAAAGTGTTAACATATTAAAGTAGCAGCAGTGCTGCTTTGATTTTTTGCAAATATAAACAACATATAAATATATAACGGAATGGTGAAATTTATGAAAACAGATAACACACAAAGAGTAAACAAATTTTTTGAGGCTCTGCTATCACTTAAAACAACCAAAGAATGCGAAAAGTTTTTTGACGACATATGCACCATAAAAGAGCTTATGGATATTTCGCAAAGGTACGAGGTAGCAGTGATGCTCTCTGAGGGTAAGGTGTATACCGAAATTGCCGCAAAAACAGGTGCATCCACTGCCACAATAAGCAGAGTTAACAGATGCCTCAACTACGGCAGCGGCGGCTACAAAATTGCAATAGACCGCGAAAAGAAATAGACGAAAGAGAGTAAGGAGGAGCTATGGATTTTAACAACATTTTGCGCAACGACGAAAAATGCGTTTATAATATGCGCGCTCTCTACGAGCAATACGGCTACAGGCAGTTTCGCATGAGCAAATTTGAAGAATACGACCTTTATGTAAAAAACAAAGACTTTCTTGTTTCGGACAATATAATTACATTTACTGGAATGGGCGGCAAGCTTATGGCATTAAAGCCTGACGTTACATTTTCTATTATTAAAAACACTGCCGACAACCCAAAGGGTATTACAAAGCTTTATTACAACGAAAATGTATACAGAGCGGCAGAGGGCAACGATTTTAAAGAAATTATGCAAACAGGGCTTGAGTGCATAGGCGATGTGGATACCTACAACATATGCGAGGTAATAATGCTTGCAATGGGTAGCCTCAGGCTTACAGGCGAGGACTTTTTGCTTGATATTTCGCATATGGGCTTTGTGACAGCTCTGCTTGATTATGTTGGTGTTGAGAGCAGCGACAAAGACAAGGTTATAAAATGCATAGGCGAAAAAAACACTCACGAAATATATGCTATCCTTGGCGACAAAGCAAGCTGCATAGCAGATATGATTAACGCCTACGGAGATTTTGACACAGTTATTAACGCACTTGAAAAAATTAATGTAAACCAAAACACAAACAGTGTTATTGAGCAGCTAAAGCAAATAAAAAGCATACTTGCGTGCGTGGAGGATTTTGACAAAATTCACCTTGATTTTTCTGTTACAAGTGACCTAAACTACTACAACGGCATTGTATTGCAGGGTTACATTGCAGGTGTGCCAAGCATTGTGCTCTCGGGCGGTCAGTACGACAAGCTTATGCACAAAATGGGCAAAAAATCCCGCGCAATCGGCTTTGCGGTATATCACGATGTATTAAAGCAGCTTAACACAAGCGGCGAAAAATACGATGCAGATGTGGTTATTACATACGGCGAAGCTGCCGACCCAAAAGCTCTTGCAGCAAAAGCAAGAGAGCTGACAGGCAGCGGTATGACAGCGCTTGTGTGCAAAGAAATTCCCACTGACTTTAAATACAAATTGCACATTCCGTTTGACAAGGAGGGTGTACAATGATAAATATTGCTCTTCCAAAAGGCAGACTGGGCAACAAGGTGCTCCAAATGTTTGAAAATGCAGGCTACACCTGCCCGTCAATACACGAAAACAACAGAAAGCTCATATTTGAAAATGAGGAGCTTGGCATAAGATATTTTTGGGTAAAGCCGTCAGACGTTGCAATTTATGTTGAGCGCGGCGCGGCAGACATAGGCGTTGCAGGCAAGGATATTTTGCTTGAATACTCCCCCGACATTTACGAGCTGGCAGATTTTGGCATAGGCAAATGCCGTATGGCAGTTGCAGCAAAAAAGGACTTCCGCGATGACACACAGCGACCACTCAAGGTTGCCACAAAATTTCCTAACATTGCAAAAGCCCACTATTCATCAAAGGGGCGTGACATCGATATAATCAAGCTTAACGGCTCTATAGAAATTGCTCCTATACTCGGGCTTTCGGACGTTATAGTTGATATTGTGGAAACAGGCACAACCTTAAAGGAAAACGACCTTGTGGTTTTTGATACGATTGTGGGGATAAGCGCACGTCTTATTGCAAACAAAGCAAGCTTTAAATTTAAAAATGAACAAATAGAAAAAATCCGTGATGCAATAAGCAGGCAGCTGGATGAAAGGAATTAACAATGATTAAAATACTTAAATACGCAGACACAACTGCAGACCAGATTTTTGCTCGTGTTGCCGACAAGGTTAATGTTGAAGATACCGTTTCAGAGATTATTGCAGATGTACGCAAACGAGGCGACGGGGCACTTATAGAATACGGCAAAAAATTTGACAGAGCAGACATAACAAGCCTTGAGGTATCAAAGGAGGAAATTGACAGAGCCTTTGAATGTGCCGACAAAAAGCTAGTTGAAGTAATAAAACAAGCGGCACAAAATATAGAAAAATTCCACCGCAATCAGCTGCGCTCAGGCTTTATTCAGAATGACTGCGACGGCATAGTAACAGGGCAAAAAATTATACCTCTCGAAAAGGTTGGTCTTTATGTGCCCGGGGGCACTGCGGCGTATCCGTCGAGCGTGCTTATGAACTGCATCCCCGCAAAAATTGCAGGCGTTAAAAACATATATATGACAACCCCTGCAACAGGCGGTCAAATCAACCCTGTAATACTTGTTGCAGCAAAAATTGCAGGCGTTGACAAAATATTTAAAACAGGCGGTGCACAGGCTGTTGCAGCCCTTGCATACGGAACGGAGTCAATACCAAAGGTAGACAAAATAGTAGGCCCCGGCAACGCATATGTTGCAGAGGCAAAAAGACAGGTTTTTGGAACAGTTGCGATAGATATGATTGCAGGCCCAAGCGAAATTTTAGTTGTGGCAGACGGCTCCTGCAACCCTGCATTTGTGGCGGCAGATATGCTGTCACAGGCAGAGCACGACAAAATGGCAAGTGCAGTGCTTGTTACCGACAGCGAGGATTTGGCACAAAAGGTAAGCGAGCAGCTTGAAATACAAATCCCGCAGCTTCCGAGATGCG
Source organism: Clostridia bacterium (assembly GCA_045633845.1). Classification (GTDB taxonomy): domain Bacteria; phylum Bacillota; class Clostridia; order UMGS1810; family UMGS1810; genus RGIG4708. Next base: position 16,916 of record JAZQZC010000007.1, on the reverse strand, counting down.
AAATTGCAAGAGCATCTGTGGACAGCTTTGGCAAAATCATTATAGTTGATAACATTAAACAGGCAATAGACATTTCAAACCAAATTGCACCTGAGCACCTTGAGCTTTGTGTTGACAATCCCTTTGACCTTGTTGGAATGGTAAAACACGCAGGCTCGGTGTTTATGGGCAAAAACTGCCCCGAAGCTTTAGGAGATTATTTTTCGGGTGCAAATCACACACTGCCTACAAGCGGCACTGCGCGGTTTGCAAGCCCCCTCTCGGTAGACGACTTTGTTAAAAAAATGCAGTACACATACTATTCGCGTGATGCACTTGGAGAGGTGGCAGACAAAATTGCATATTTTGCACACAGCGAGGGGCTTGATGCGCATGCAAAAAGCGCCACAATTCGTTTTTGCGAGGATTAAAAAGAGCGATGAACGCTCCTCATCTCTTTTTAAACCTCTTGATTGTTCACCAAAGAGCGATGACCATTAACTAAAGGAAGAAATAATATGAGCAGATTTTTTAGTTCAAAACTCAACAAGCTCACTGCATACACCCCCGGCGAGCAGCCAAAGGATATGCAGTACATAAAGCTTAACACAAATGAATCGCCCTACCCGCCTGCACAAAATGTGCTTGATGCCGTATCGGGCGAGGTAGAAAAGCTCTCACTGTACCCCGACCCCGAATGCAGTATTCTGAGAGAGAAAATTGCAAAAATTTACAACGTAAAAGCAGAAAATGTGTTGGTATCAAACGGCTCCGACGATATACTCAATTTTGCATTTGCGGCATTTGGCGACAAAGGCAAAACTGCATTATTTCCCGACATAACCTACGGCTTTTACTCTGTGTTTGCAAATCTTAACGGTGTAAACTACAGGCAAATACCGCTGCTAAGCGACTTTACAATAAACCCCGAGCATTATTACAATGCTCCTGGCCCTGTGTTTATTGCAAACCCCAATGCTCCCACAGGTATTGAAATGCGCCACTGCGAAATAGAAGATATCATAAAAAACAATCCCGACAATGTGGTTGTTATAGACGAAGCATATATTGATTTTGGCGGTACAAGCTGTATACCCCTTACACAAAAGTATGATAATGTTGTGGTGGTTCAGACATTTTCAAAATCACGCAGCTTAGCAGGTGCAAGGCTTGGGTTTGCAATTGCATCAAAGCCCCTTATTGACGACCTTGCCACAATAAAATTTTCTACAAATCCATACAGTGTAAACAGAATGACAATGGCTGCGGGAATTGCAGTTTTGCAAAACAACAGCTACTATATGGAAAACTGCAAAAAAATAATACAGACAAGAGAATATGTAACAGAGGAGCTTACAAACCTTGGATTTGACGTTGTTCCGTCACAGGCAAATTTTGTTTTTGCGACAACAGACACAATATCAGGAAGTGATTTGTATATGGAATTAAAGAAAAACGGCGTGCTTGTACGTCACTTTGACAATCCGAGAATTTGCGAGTTTAACCGTATTACCATAGGCTCAAGAGAGCAAATGGAAAAATTTATAGATACAGTCAAAAAAATTTTAGAGGTATATTGGATATGAGATGTGCTGAAATTAACAGAAAAACAAACGAAACAGATATTTCCTTAAAGCTGAACCTTGACGGCAGCGGAATATCGCAAATTAATACAGGAATAGGCTTTTTAGACCATATGCTTACGCTTTTTGCAAAGCACGGGAGATTTGACCTTGACGTTACCTGCAAGGGTGACACGTGGGTTGATTTTCACCACAGTGCAGAGGACATAGGAATATGCCTCGGCAAAGCATTTAAACAAGCGATTGGCGATATGAAGGGCATAAACAGATATGCCGACATTCATCTGCCCATGGACGAAGCGCTTATACTTGCGGCGGTTGATGTTTCGGGCAGAAGCTATCTTGTGTTTGATGTGGAATTCCCCACATACAAAATAGGTGATTTTGACACAGAGCTTTTTAAGGAGTTTTTTGAAGCATTTGCCTCAAATGCAGCTATTACTCTCCACATCAAAAAAATATACGGCGGCAACTCTCACCACATTGGCGAAGCTTGCTTTAAGGCAGCTGCAAGAGTGCTTAAAGCCGCTGCCCAAATTGACCCAAAATACAAAGACGATATTCCTTCTACAAAGGGAGTACTGTAAAGGAGTCACATAAATGATTGCAATTATAGATTACGGCGTGGGCAACCTGTTTTCACTTGAGAGCTCATTTAAAGCAATAGGTGCCGAAACAATAGTCACAAATGACAAAGAGGTGCTCCAAAAAGCCGACAAAATAATACTCCCTGGTGTAGGAGCATTTTGCGATGCGGCAGCAAAGCTGAGGGAAACAGGGCTGGGCGAGGTTGTTACCCACCTTGCAAAAAGCGGCAAGCCTCTTATGGGGATATGCCTCGGGATGCAGCTGCTTTTTGACAAAAGCTACGAATACGGCGAGCACGACGGACTGGGGCTTATACCAGGAAGCATTGTGCCTATGGCGGGCAAAATTTTAAAAGAGCTTAAAATCCCACACATCGGTTGGAACAAGCTTGAATTCAAAAAGCAAAGCAAGCTATTTAAATATATAAATAATGGTGACTTTGTGTACTTTGTGCACTCCTACTATGCCTGCGACTGCGATAACGCAATTACCTCAACTGCCGAATACGGCGCAGATATTACCGCAACGGTAGAAAAAGGCAATGTGTACGGATGCCAGTTCCACCCCGAAAAAAGCGGCAATGTGGGGCTTGCAATTTTAAAAGCGTTTTGCGAGCTGTAAAAGAAAGGATTTACATATGAAAATTTTTCCTGCGATAGACATATACGAGGGCAAGGCAGTACGTCTGCTCAAAGGCGACTACAACAATATGACAGTGTACGACAACGACCCTGTAAATATAGTCAAAAAATTTATGCAAAGCGGTGCAAAATACCTGCACCTTGTAGACCTTGAGGGTGCAAAAACAGGCGGTACACCTAATATGCAAACAGTAAAACGGATAATAGACAACTGCGACTGCTTTGTGGAGCTTGGCGGCGGTATACGCAGCATACAAACTGTGGAAAAATATCTGTCTATAGGAGTTGACAGAGTGATACTTGGCACTGCGGCAGTTACAGACGAGGCTTTTTTAACAGAGTGCATACAAAAATACGGCGACAAAATTGCAGTTGGTATAGACATCAAGGACGGCTATGTGGCAATTAAGGGTTGGATAGAAAAATCTGCATACACAGGTGACGAATTTTTTGCAAAAATTGAAAACTTAGGCGTTAAATATGTTATATGCACAGATGTGTCAAAAGACGGCGCAATGAAAGGCATTGACCACAATATGTATGATGCTCTCAACAAAAAATACAATATTTCAATAACGGCATCGGGTGGAGTAACATCAATTGATGACATTAAAAACCTTGCAAAATGCAACCTTTATGGCGCAATTATAGGCAAGGCATATTACACAGGCGCAATAGATATTGCCGATGCAATTGAGAAAGGCGGCGTGCAATGATTACAAAAAGAATTATCCCCTGCCTTGACGTAAAAGACGGAAGAGTTGTTAAGGGTGTAAACTTTAAAGGCTTGTCGGATGTATCTTCCCCTGTGGAGCTTGCAAAATATTACAGTGATTGCGGTGCAGACGAGCTTGTGTTTTATGACATAACCGCATCCTTTGAAGGGCGCAAATTGTTTACCGACATACTCCGCGAGGTAGCAAGCAAAATTTTTATTCCCTTAACTGTGGGGGGAGGCATCAACACAACCGATGACTTTGACAGAGTGCTCAAATGCGGTGCCGACAAGGTAAGCGTAAACTCGGGAGCGATAAAAAATCCATCGCTTATTAAAGAGGCGGCACTCAAATACGGCGACCAGTGCGTAGTGCTTTCGGCTGATATTAAAAGAGAAAACGGGCAGTTTACCGTTTATGCAAAGGGCGGCAGAGAATCTACGGGGATGGAAGCAATAGCATGGATTAAAAAATGTGTTGCTATGGGTGCAGGCGAGGTTGTGGTAAACTCCATAGACACCGACGGCGTAAAGGGCGGCTTTGACATTGAGCTGCTCGAGCAGGTATGCAATGCGGTAAACGTGCCTGTTATAGCCTCGGGCGGTGCAGGATGTATGGAGGATTTTTCAAAGCTGTTTAAAGCTGTGCCTACAGTTGACGCAGGACTTGCGGCATCTATATTCCATTTTGGTTCGGTTGCAATACCCGACCTCAAAAAGTATTTAAAAAATGACGGCATAACCGTAAGAATATAGCGGGCAGCGCCCGCAGGCAAAAATGGAGGACAATTGATATGTTTGATATAAACAAATTAAAATTTGACGAAAAGGGGCTCATACCTGCAGTTGTTGTGGATGCAACAACAAAAAAGGTGCTTACAGTTGCATATATGAACAAAGAGAGCCTTAAAATTTCTATGGAAAAGGGGCTTACCTGCTTTTACAGTCGCTCACGCAATGAGCTTTGGCTCAAAGGTGAAACAAGCGGCAACTATCAGCACATAGTGTCTATTACTGCCGACTGCGATATGGACGCCCTTACAGTAAGTGTAATTAAAGACGGCCCCGCCTGCCACCTTGGCTCCGACTCATGCTTTACAAATGAGGTTTACCAAAGTGACGAGTACAGCGCATTTTCAATGGAAGGGCTTGAAAAGCTTATAGAGGGCAGAAAGCTTGATAAGAAAGAAGGCTCTTACACAACCTATCTTTTTGAAAAAGGCATAGACAAAATCCTCAAAAAAGTGGGCGAAGAGTGTACCGAAGTAATCATCGCCGCAAAAGCAGATGACAAAAAAGAAACTGTTTACGAGGTTGCCGACCTTGCATATCACGTGCTCGTTATGATGTGCGAAATGGGCATTTCGGTAGATGAAATCAAAGCAGAGCTTGCATCACGTCATGTGATTGACCACAAGATTAAGCAAGAAAAGATGACAAAATAAAATCAAGCAAGGCAAAGCCTTGCTTGATTTTATTTTGTCCGTTTTGGACATTCTTTACATCTCATTACTGACGTATAAACATCTGTGTCCAGTAGTGTCCGCCCGCAACATATCCTACACCGATTTTGGTGTAAGAGCTGTTTAAAATGTTTGCTCTATGACCTGACGAATTCATCCAGGCATTTACAACTGCCTGAGGTGTGGACTGACCTTTTGCTATGTTTTCGGCTGCGCTTTTGTATGAAATACCAAAGTTTTTAATCATATTAAAGGGTGAGCCGTAAACAGGGCTTGTGTGTGAAAAATATTTGTTGTCCTTCATATCCTGTGATTTTATTCTTGCAACACGGCTGAGCTCCCAGTCTGCCTTGAGAGCATTCAAGCCATTTTTTACCCTGATTTCGTTTACAAGGCGGATTACCTCGCTCTCGTAATTGGTAACAGAGGCATCCGTTTTTGGAATGTTTATAACCTGACCCGGATATATAAGCTCCGGATTTTTTATGTGTGGGTTAGCAGCCTTTATTTCGCTGAGTCCAACCTCATATTTTACTGCGATTTTCCACATACTGTCGCCTGATACAACTGTATGAGTTGTAGAAGATGCGGCATTTACTGATCCAATTGCAAAAATGCAAACTGCAGACATTGCTGCGGCTATTAATTTTTTCATTTGTATTCCCTCCCCTTATATTGCTTATGTGTTAAAAACAACACCTATATATGATAACACAACTGGTTTACATAATTCAAATGCAATATATGGAAATACACTTTTTTAGTGCAATGCGACATTGATTGTTGTTATGTGTTTTTTGTGTCGTGCATACTCATAGGTAGTATGAGCACCGCCGTATGTACGCTGTATACAGCATATTAAATAAGCACTTTTGTTTAGCCATTGGAGTATTATCCGAACTCCGATTTAAATATATAAAAATTTCTGTAAACTGCGTTAAAATGCTCGCAAATACGCCCAGTATTCGCTGCGCTTTTGCCTTGTTTACAACAATTTTTATTATATTTAAATTCTTCGGCCTGAAAGACTTGTATTTTTGAGGGTTTTTTGGCGCGGAGGACGAAGGAATGCTCGTGCCTTTCAAGGACGACAATCCAAAAAGCACCGAAAATACTGACTTTCAGGCGGGTTCGGATAGTACCCCAATGGCTATTATATATTCGTTGCACTTGATAATGCGAAGCCTTATGGGTGTGCCCTCGGGAATATTTGCCATTATGATGTTGTCGTACATTTTGTAGTATTGCTCTTTGTACTCATTAATTTTTTCTGTTATATAGGGTATTACAAGGCTAAGCTGTATATGGGGATATTTTGATTTTAATTCCATTACTGCCCTTGCCGCAAGACTGTCAAACCTGCTGTAGTTACCAACCCAAAATTCCGTTACATTGTGCTGCGTAATAAGCTTTTCAATTTCTGTTATCAATTTGCTGTAAATATCATCTGAATCATATATATCTCTGTGCCCTGCAAAACAACATATTTTATTCATAAAATCACCTTTATACCAACAATTTTACATAAAAAGCAACTAATTTGTTAACATTATACCATATAAAAGTTTAAAATGCAATTAAATAAGTGGTATTTACCACATTTTTATTGGTCGATTGAATTCTGCAAGCGAATTATACTGTTGTATAGAGGTGATTATTGATGAAACACGAACACTTTGACACTTGGCTTGCAATAGGCTTAAATATACTACATTACAGAAAAGAGCTGGGGATGACACAAATGCAACTTGCCGAAAAATGTGATATAAGCAGAAATCATATGCAACGCATAGAAACCGCCGCAAGCTCCTGCACACTTGACACTCTTATGGATATTGCAAACGCGCTTAATATTCCGCTCAAAAAATTGTTTGAATTTAAAGATTAATGGGAATGCACGATTTATCGTCGTGCGCTCCCATTTTCAAAATAATATAATTTTAAACATATATATTGACAATACCCTATTTGATAGGGTATAATTAACTTGAATTAAGGTGATACTATTTGAAAAGAAAATTTGTAATAATGCCTGTATTTGACAAACAATGGCACGAAATGGGGCTTGACGACAACGAGTTGCAAACTTTACAGGAACAATTGTTGCAAAATCCTCAGATCGGAAGTGTCATCAGAGGCACAGGCAAGCTCAGAAAAATGCGTTTTGCCTTGCCAAATAAAGGCAAGAGCGGTTCAAGTCGAGTACTTTATGTGGATTTTGTTTTAGCAGAAACTATTTATTTGATTTTTGCATATCCTAAAAATGAAAAAGATAATTTAACCGATGAAGAACGTAACAACATTAAAAAACTGATAAACAAACTCGAACAAAGTTTATAGGAGGTGTTTTCGTTGAAAGTTTATGATGGTATAATGCAAGGTTTGGAACAAGCCATTGCGTACAACGAAGGAAAAATCAAAGCGAGAACAAAAACTATGTCTATTGAGCCGGTTCCCGACTTTAAGGCAACAGAAATTAAAAGTATAAGAAATGAACTTGGTATGACACAGGTATTATTTGCCGGGTTTATGGGTGTCTCAACAAAAACAGTTGAAGCATGGGAAGCAGGAAGAAATATGCCTGACGGTCCGGCAAGAAGAATACTTGCTATGTTAAAGGTTGACCCGACACTTCCACAAAAGATGAACATAATAGCAAAATAATACAAAATTGTTTGAATTTAAAGACTGACAAGGGTCTGTAGCAAAATGATTTTTTCGGGACGTCCAGGAGGCCGTCCCCTACATAAATTGTATTCGAATTATACACGTAATACAATTTGTATGATTCGGCGTCCTCGACGAACCGCTTATCTTTTATTTTGCTACAGACTCTATTTATTCACCAAATTATATTTTGAATCATAAAATATATCGGAGGTGAATTATATGTCAAACTCATATTGTGATTGCAAAAAAAGCTGCACATTGTTTGCAGTTGCAGCAAGCATAATTATCGGCATAATTACTTTTATACTTCAATTTACTGCAGTAATTACCGTAACTCCCGCATTTTTGTGGGCGTTGCTCGGCACTGCGGTAGTGTACCTTTTGGTTACCCCTGTAACTGTTTATTTTGCACGTAGTGCAGGCGGACGCAGCTGCGTGTGTCCTGCGGTCACCGCGCTCATATGGGGAATATTAGGCACCATACTGACCGCCGTTATTTTACTTGGCATTGGCTTTGCGGCAACAAGTATTATCGGTGCAATAATTACAGGCTTGCTCCTTGCATTTTTTACACTTATCGTAACATCTGTTGCGTGCATTATAAAATGCATTTCGGGATGCACAGGTATAACTGAATAATATGAAAAAATGGTGTTACCCAATGGGTAACACCATTTTAAGCTGTCAAAAAAGAGGAGTGTAAAAAATAGTGCAGATTGAGCGGTCTGTGCATTTTTCACAGTTCCTTTTTTGTTAAATTAATTCTGTTATATCGGTATACTCGAGATTAAGGCTTTGTGCAACATTTTTGTTTGTGCATTTGCCGCCGTAAATGTTAACACCGTTTTTGAGGCCTTCGTCCATTTTAACAGCCTCTTCAAAGCCTTTGTTTGCCATAAGACGTGCAAACTTAAAGGTGGTATTTGAAAGTGCAACTGTTGATGTGTAGGGTACTGCGCCAGGCATATTGCCTACACAGTAGTGAACAACGCCATCTTCGATAAACACAGGATTGTCGTGAGTGGTAACATGAGAGGTTTCGCAGCAGCCGCCCTGGTCGATGGCAATATCAACAATAACAGAGCCCTTTTTCATAACCTTGAGGTGCTCCTTGCGTATAAGCTTTGGTGCTTTGCCACCGGGGATAAGTACCGAGCCGATAACAAGGTCTGCCTCTTTAAGAGCCTTTGTAACATTTGCCTCAGTGCTATACATTGTTGTAACAGACGCACCAAACACATCCTCAAGGTACGAAAGCCTGTTAAGGTTTACATCAAGAAGTGTAACCTGTGCGTCAATACCAACAGCCGCTTTTGCTGCATATGTACCTGCAACACCGCCGCCGATAATTACTATTTTGCCACGTTCTACTCCCGGAACGCCGCCAAGCAGAATTCCTCTGCCGCCAAAGCAGCGCTCAAGGTACTTTGCACCCTCCTGAATACTGAGTCTGCCTGCAATCTGGCTCATCGGTCTAAGGCAAGGGAGATTACCTGCTTCGTCGGTGATCGTTTCGTAAGCAACTGCTTTTACCTTGCGTTCCATAAGAGCTTTTGCAAGGTCGGGGTTTGGAGCAAGATGCAGATATGTATAAAGTATCTGACCTTCCTTAAGGTAGCCGTACTCGCAGGCTTCCGGCTCTTTTACCTTGATAATCATATCACATTTGTCAAAAACCTCAGTTGGAGTATCAACAACAACCGCTCCTGCCTCTTTGTACATTTCGTCTGTAAAGCCTGCGCCATCGCCTGCCTTTGTTTCTACATACACAGTATGTCCGTCGGCAACTAATGCAGCTGCATTATCGGGAGTAAGACCTACTCTGTATTCGTGATTTTTAAGTTCTTTGGTTGTACCTATAATCATTGTTTTTCCTCTTTTCTATATTTAATTCAAAACTGCAGCGTAAACATATTCGCCGCCGTTTACAAAAATTTTAAGCACATATTGGTAATACATAATCTTTATCATTGACAATTGCAACAGGCAGCTCCTCCAGGTATAAAAATCCTTTGTGCGAGAATGTCCCCACACCATAGGCTGTTTAAACGCAACCACCTTGTCAAAAACTAACACACTATATTTTATACCACAAATTGTGATAAATAGCAATAGTTTGTGCACAAAAAAATATGCAATTGTCGACTTTTTTTGGAGTGCTTTTGTGAACCCACGGTTCTCGTCCTTTTGCCCAGTCAAAAAAATAATGCATACTGCTTTTGCATATATGTCGAATAATCGGACGAAGGACTACGACTCGCAAAGCCTGCAGGCTTTGCTCCCTGCATAAGTTCTGTCAGCCAATCAAGCATCGCAATGCTCGCTTTCTTGGGACATCACTTATCGAACCCACGGTTCTCGTCCTTTTGCCCAGCCAAAAAAATAATGCATACTGCTTTTGCAGTATGCATTATTTTTTTGGCTGGGCTAGAAGGACTCGAACCTCCGAAATGCCGGAATCAGAATCCGGTGCCTTACCAACTTGGCGATAGCCCAATATCTACCCAAAGTGTTGATAAGAAAAAAATGGTGAGCCATCCGCGACTCGAACGCGGGACACCTTGATTAAAAGTCAAGTGCTCTGCCGACTGAGCTAATGGCCCATAAAGAATATTACCTATAAAATTTTGGCTGGGCTGGCAGGATTCGAACCTACGAAATGCCAGAATCAAAATCTGGTGCCTTAACCGGCTTGGCTACAGCCCAATACAGAAAAATTAGTGGGGTGGGTAGTCGGATTCGAACCGACGACCTCTAGAACCACAATCTAGCGCTCTAACCAACTGAACTATACCCACCAGACTTACTTGGCGCGCCTGAAGAGACTCGAACTCCTGACCCACTGCTTAGAAGGCAGTTGCTCTATCCAGCTGAGCTACAGGCGCATAATGATGGAGCGGGTGATGGGAATCGAACCCACACAATCAGCTTGGAAGGCTGAGATTCTAGCCATTGAACTACACCCGCATGCTCGTTCAACAACTGACGACTTGATTATTATATCAGCAATATTTGGATTTGTCAACACTTTTTTGAAATTTTTTGCAAAATAATTGACAAAATCTCCCGCAATATCAAATTGTTTGGAATTTATTTACAATCTGCTGGTGCAAAATAGTTTGCTTTTGCTTCGCACCGGCAGATTATAACATTACTGATTATACTCACTTGTTTTCGCCAGCTTGTTTTCTCTTGCGGTCATTAAATCATTTATTATTCTGATTACAATTGCCATAATAGGTACTGCCACCAAAATGCCTATAAAGCCAAAAAGCCCGCCGCCTATAATGATTGCAACAACAACCCACAGGGGCTTTATCTGCAGTGATTCTTTTACTATATTTGGCTGGATAACGTTTGCATCCACCTGTTGAAGCACAATGATACTTATTGCCATAATTATTGCCTGCGAAAGAGTGCCTGTTACAAGAGTTATTATTATGGCAATAACCGCAGCAATTGTGGCACCGAAGTAAGGAATAATGTTAAACAGACCCAAAAGCAATGCAAGAAGCGGGGCATACTTAACACCAATAATCGAAAATACTACAAGCGAAAGCACAAATACAACAGACGCATCTACAAGCAGGCAGCCAAAGTATTTGTACATATAGCCGCATGTTAAGCGCAGGTACGGAACAACTATATTTCGGGTTTCTTCTTTAAAGGTGAGCTTGCATATGCGCTTTGCACCCTTTTTGAGCGAATCTCTGTCGATAAGAATGTATATTGATATAATTATTGACAAAAGAAAGTTAAAAAATACATTTCCTGCATCGGCAACTCCCTGTATATACTTGTTTACGCTTGAAAAATCAAATTTATCGATAATTTTATCTATAGAGATGTTGTTTAAAACAGCCGTAAAATTAATGTCCTCAAAGCCAATATTCCGCGCAAAATCAATAATGAAATTAATTATTGCGGGCATCTGTGCAAAAAGCTCCTTGGCACTCCGTATAATTGCAGGTACAACAAAGGATATTGCAAGCACCACAATTAAAAGCACAAAAAGCATAACCGTCACAACAGAAAGAGGTCTTCGCTTGTTGTGAACAAATCTTACCTTGCACTTTTTGTACCACACCTCAAGGCGGTTGCACACAGGGTACAGCAAAAATGCAATTGCACACCCCACAAATACAGGGTACAAAATATGCAGAAATGAGCCCATAGCACCTATAAGATAACTGATATTGTCAAAGGTTTTGTACACAGCTATAATCGCGACGGAAAGTATAAATATTTTTATGTAACTTCCGAGTCCTATGAATTTCAAGTTACATCACTCTCCTTAATACACCAAATCTGACGGCTTTTCGCCCTTATCAAAGGCATAAAGAATAGCCTCTACAATTCTGCGTGTGGCAAAGCCATCACCGTATGGGTTGGCGGTCTGTGCCATTTTTTGATATACGGCTTTATCTTCGAGAATTTGATTTGCAAGGCTTATAATATCCTGCTTTACAACGCCGCCCATAGCAACAGTGCCTGCCTCAACAGCTTCGGGTCGCTCTGTTTCGTTGCGGAGTACAATTACAGGCTTGCCGAGGCTTGGTGCCTCCTCCTGAAGTCCGCCCGAATCGGTCATAACCATATAGCACTTTGACATTGCGTTGTGCATTTCGGCAACGTCGAGTGGCTCAATAAGATGAACTCGCTTAAGGTCCCCAAGTATATCTTTTGCAGTTTGGCGAACCAGCGGGTTCATATGCATAGGGTAAACCACCTCTACATCCTCGTGAGACAAAACAACCTCTCGAACTGCCTCGCATATGTTTTTGAGAGGCTCGCCAATATTTTCACGTCTGTGGGCGGTCATAAGAATAACCTTTTTGCTCCAGTCAATGTTGTTGAGCGTATCGTCACTGAATACGTAGTCACTTTTTACTGTGGTTTTGAGAGCATCTATAACAGTATTGCCTGTTATAAATATTTTATTCTCATCTATATTTTCTTTTAAAAGATTGTTTTTGTTTTTGATTGTGGGCGAAAAATGCAAATCAGTCATAACGCCTGTTAAGCATCTGTTCATTTCCTCAGGCCATGGCGAATATTTGTCGTATGTGCGAAGGCCTGCCTCCACGTGACCAATTTTGGTATGGCAGTAAAATGCCGCAAGAGCACCTGCAAATGTAGTTGAGGTATCACCGTGAACAAGTACTATATCGGGCTTTGCGTCGTTTATAACCTCTTCGAGTCCCAAAAGCGACCTGCTTGTAATTTGCGAAAGTGTCTGCCCGGGCTGCATAATATTAAGGTCATAGTCGGGCTTTATATCAAAAATTTCAAGCACCTGGTCAAGCATTTGTCTGTGCTGAGCGGTAACTGCAACTATTGACTTTATCTGAGGGCACTTTTCCAGCTCTTTTATAAGCGGAGCCATTTTTATTGCTTCGGGTCTTGTTCCAAAAACTGTCATTACTTTAATCATATAAATCCCTCCTATTCCTTGTCACCGACATCTTTTTGCTGCTGCAAGCTCTGTGCAATCTCCTGTTGGTTTTGCTCGTGGTTTTTATTTTCGGCTATTGCATGCTCAACAACGGCTTTGCCGCCAAAAAATGAGAAAAGCAGAAATGTTGCAATTATAATAATACCTGTATATGCGCCCTGACCTACAACCATTACTGCGCTGAGTCCAAGTATCATTGTAATGATATACAAAATTGCAACTGTTTGTTTTTGTGAAAAGCCCATATCTATGAGTCTGTGATGGAGATGTCCTCTGTCGGGAGACATTATGGGCTTTTTATTTTTGATACGGCGCAGTATTGCATATGCAGTATCAAATATAGGAAGCCCGAGAATAAGGAACGGAACAATAAACGAAATTATAACGTAGCCCTTAAACAAGCCCTGAATACATATTATTGACAGCATATATCCAAGGAATGTGGAGCCTGTGTCACCCATAAATATTTTTGCAGGGTTGAAGTTATACGGCAAAAAGCCAAGGCAAGAGCCTGCAAGTGCTGCCGCAAGAATTGCAACACCAGGCTCACCCGCAAGTATCGCAATAAAAAACAGCGAAAAGGTTGCAATAGACGAAACTCCTACCGCAAGGCCGTCAAGTCCGTCTATAAGGTTTACGGCGTTGGTAACTCCCACAATCCACAGTATTGTTATAGGTACACTCATTACACCAAGGCTGAGTATTCCGCCCGGAACAAGTGCAACCGGCATACTTATGCCCTCAATGCGCACATCGCACGCAACAACAATAAGTGCCGCAATTAATTGTACAACAAATTTAATTGATGCTTTTAGCTGCATAACATCATCTATAATGCCAATGCCCACAATCAAAAGTGAGCCGCCTATTATTCCTGCTAGCTGCTTATCCATATTTGAAAAAAACAATACACTTATTAAAAAGCCGTAATATATTGCAAGTCCTCCAAGGCGAGGAGTAGGCTCCTTGTGTACTCTACGTTTGTCTTTGGGTATATCTATTGCGCCTATTTTGTAGGCAATTGATTTTGCCGCAGGTGTAAGTGCCAGAGATATGGCAAATGCCATAGTAAAGCACAGCACCAGACTGAGTATATTCATAAAAGGTCAATCCTTTCTTGTAAGTAATAGCTTACTTTGCCATATCGGGAAATCCGACTTTTCGTTTTACTTTATTGAGTGTTCTGCGCGCTATTGAATTTGCACGTGCAGCACCCTCAGTGTATATTTTTTGTATATAATCCTTGTTTTTTGACAAATCCTCATAGCGGCTGCGTATAGGTGCAAGCTCGTCTGCAACCACCTCGCCCACAGCTGCCTTAAATGTGCCGTAGCCCTGACCTGCAAACTCCGACACAACCTCATTTGGAGTTTTGTGTGTAATTGCCGAATATATGTTTATAAGATTTTTTATGCCCGGTTTTTCGTCTTTGTATGCAATTTCGCCGTCAGAATCGGTAACTGCCTTTTTGAATTTGCGCATTATTGTGTCTTTGTCGTCAAGAATTGACACAAAAGCATTTACGTTAGGGTCTGATTTGCTCATTTTGGCTTCAGGGTCGGCAAGGCTCATAATACGGGCACCCTCCTTTGGAATAAAAGGCTCGGGAATTTTGAACACGTCGCCGTACACACCGTTGAAGCGGCCTGCAATATCACGCGCAAGCTCAAGATGCTGCTTCTGGTCTACACCCACAGGCACAAGGTCTGTATGATAAAGCAAAATGTCTGCAGCCATAAGCACAGGGTATGTAAAAAGGCCTGCATTTATATTGTCTGCATGCTTGCTTGATTTATCCTTAAACTGTGTCATACGGCTGAGCTCGCCCATATATGTATAGCAGTTGAGAATCCACGCAAGCTCTGCGTGAGCAGACACGTGTGACTGAAAATATACTATGTTTTCCTCTCCGTCAATTCCTGCTGCAAGGTACTGGGTCAAAAAGTCCATACAGCGTTTGCGAAGAGCAACCGGGTCTTGCCTTACGGTAATTGAATGCATATCCACTACCGAAAAAAGGCAGTGATAATCGTGCTGAAGGTCAACCCAGTTTTTGAGTGCGCCCACATAGTTGCCAAGGGTTATGCAACCTGTTGGCTGAATTCCGCTGAAAATTATTTTTTTATTGTCCATTATATATGTTCTCCTTATATTTCGCCTTTTGCAGGAACAAAGCTGCGTATAATTTCGCCCTGTCCCTCAAATGAATATTCACCAAGCGCAGCGGGCATAAATATGCTGTCACCCGCTTTTATCTGCATATTACCGCCATTATAATTTATAACAGCCTCGCCCTCTGTGCACATAAGCATTTCAAAACGCGGCTCAAAAGGAATTACTCTTGCATCTCTGTCCTGCCCGAGAATATACTTAATAACCGTAAAATACTCACAGCTACTTATGATATATGCATCAGAGCTGCCCTCTGTATATTTTATGGGCACGTACTTTTCCATACCTTCAACATCGGCAAGAGATGTAACATCAACTGCCTTTTTGGTGTGAAGCTCACGTTTGTTGCCGTCTTTGTCGGTTCTGTTGTAGTCATACACACGATAGGTTGTGTTGGAGCTCTGCTGAATTTCGGCAATAAGAAGCCCACTGCCGATTGCATGAAGAGTAGTTGCAGGAATAAAAAACGCATCGCCCTTTTTTGCAGGAACGTAATTGAGAAGCTCCTCTAATGTGCCATCCTCTATACCCTTTTCAAGCTGCTCTTTTGTAACACCGTTTTTTAGCCCGTAAACAAGCTTTGCACCCGGCTTTGCGTCTATTACATACCACATTTCGGTTTTGCCAAGCGCCCCATTTTCATTTTCAAAGGCATACTTGTTGTCGGGGTGCACCTGAACAGACAAATTATCGTTTGCATCCAAAAATTTTACAAGCAACGGAAATGTGTCTATGCCATCATCACCAAGCATATTCTTTTTGTCTGCCATAACAACCTCTTTTAGGGTTTTGCCTTTAAATTCGCCCTCTGCAATAAGCGAGAGACCATCATCGTGACAAGAGATTTCCCAGCTTTCGGCTGCGAAATTGTCTTTTATATCTTTGTTATATTTATCCTTTAAAGCACTGCCGCCCCATATATACTGCTTAAATACCGGGGTGGTTTTAAGCGGTGTAATCATATATATACTTCCTTTCAACAACATTATAACATATCACAGTAATAATACCACGAAAGCAAAAAAAAGTCAACCTGGCTATATTTGCAGGCTGACAATTTTTATTATTCACTTTTGCTCAGCATAAACACCGAACCGATTATAAGCATAATTCCAAATGCAGAAAATATTTGAAGCCGAATCAGAGTAAGCCGGCAATGTCGTATATAAGTCTTTCCGTCTTTTCCCATCCAAGGCACGGGTCGGTGATGGATTTTCCGTAAATACATTCACCGATTTTTTGTGCGCCGTCCTCGATGTAGCTTTCTATCATCAGACCCTTAACAAGGCCCTTGATGACAGAGTTCTGATTGCGGCTGTGGACAACATCCTTTGCAATGCGAATCTGCTCCAGATACTGTTTTCCGGAGTTATTGTGGTTTGTATCAACGATAACAGAGGGATTTGCCAGATCGCTTTTTTCATAAAGCTGAGCTACTCTCAAAAGATCCTCATAGTGGTAGTTGGAACAGTTCTTTCCCGTAAAATCAATGTAGCCGCGAAGTATGGCATGGGCATAGGGATTGCCTGCACTGGTAACCTCCCAGCCGCGATAGATAAAGGTGTGGCTGGCCTGGGCTGCAACAATTGAGTTCATCATAACTCCAAGGTCGCCGCCGGTGGGATTCTTCATGCCTACCGGGGCCTCGAT
>JAZQZC010000006.1:0-16240 GCA_045633845.1 Clostridia bacterium | reverse complement strand
CATGACAACGGGGACATTCCTCGCAAGAGGTGTGTCCTCGCTTGTTGTGCGAACAAAAGAGAAAAATTAACAAGTGACAGATGGGGACGCACCTTTTGCAAAGGAACATCCCCACTGTCACCGAATGTCCCCGTTGTCATGCGAACGTCCACTGTCACTTAAGGCTTTTTATACAATACTTATTATATTTGAAAAAATGCCGCGTTTTGGTCCAAGACCTCTGTGTGAATACAAATGCTCACACTCGCAACAGGTGCAGATATCGGCAACTGCTATGTTTTGCTCGGGCACACCTGCATCTATAAGATTCTTCCTGTTTATCATAGGCAAATTGAGATAGTATTTGCCTTGCCTTTGCAATATATATTCATTATATCCAAACTCAGCCATAAAATCATCGTACAGCTGCTTTGACACCTCGTAGCAATCAACACATATGCAAGGCCCTATTGATACAAGCACATTTTTTGGGTTTGTGCCGTAGTTTAAATTCATTGCATCAAGAGTTTTGGCAGCAAGTGATGCATATGTGCCGCGCCATCCGCAATGAGCATTGCCTATGGCTTTGTTTTTGACATCGGCAAAAACCACCGGCACGCAATCGGCAGTGTGTATTACAAGAGGCAGCCCGGGCTCATTTGTTATAAGTGCGTCTATATCATTGTAAAAACGCTCTCTGAGCACACCGCAGCCTGCGTGGGTGCTGTCTGCTATTAATATATTTGCAGAGTGTGTTTGTTTTGCAAGCACTATTTTTTGCAAATCAAACCCTGCAGCATTACAAAAGATTTTGTAATTTTGTACAACGTTGCTCCAATCGTCATTTGTAGAGGTGCCAAGGTTCATAGAGGCATATGCGCCATCGGTTGACACGCCACCGTATCTTGTGGAAACAGCGTTTTTTACAAAATCAATATTGTCAAAAATTTTAAAAGACAAATATACAACATCACCATTTTGGTGAATATTTAAAACATCGGATTTAAACATTTTGATTTCCTTTCGTCAGACTTTTTGTCTGTTATTTGTCATTTTTTCTGATAGGTGACAGTGGGGATGTTTTGACAAATGGGGATGTTCGTGCTCGCACGTGCGTCCCCATTTGTTGAAACATTCAATTTTACGTTTGTCAAGCGCATGACAACGGGGACATTCCTCGCAAGAGGTGTGTCCTCGTTGCCCAAGCGAACAAACGGCAAAGGTTAAGCGGTGACAGATGGGGCCGCACCTTTTGCATAGGAACTTCCCCACTGTCACCGAATGTCCCCGTTGTCATGCGAACGCCCACTGTCACCCTTAATTATATCACAAAATATATTATTCATCAACCGCATATTTTATCATAAATTAAAACAACCCCTCATATTAATGTACAAAACACAAATGTATGGAGGAGTAAAAATGACACAATACAATATTTACAATGATATTGAAAAGCGCTCCGGCGGAGATGTGTATATAGGTGTTGTAGGGCCGGTTAGGACAGGCAAATCGACTTTTATCAAAAAATTTATGGATAACCTGGTTATACCCAATATACCCAACGCATACAAAAGAGAGCGGGCACGTGATGAGCTGCCACAGAGCAGCGCAGGCAAAACAATTATGACAACAGAGCCAAAATTTATCCCCAACGAAGCAGTAAAAATAAGCCTTATGGACAATGCAAGCTTTAATGTGCGTATGATAGACTGTGTGGGCTACATAGTTAATTCGGCACTCGGCCACATTGAAGAGGATATGCCTCGAATGGTTAAAACACCATGGTCAGAAGAAGAAATCCCTTTTGCCGAGGCGGCAGAAATAGGCACAAAAAAAGTAATTTGTGAGCACTCAAACATAGGCATAGTTGTAACAACAGATGGCTCGGTTACAGATATACCGCGAAGTGATTATGTGGAGGCAGAGTCAAGAGCAATAAATGAGCTTAAAAAAATTAACAAGCCGTTTATTGTTGTGCTCAACTGTGCCGACCCAAGCAGCGAAAATGCAAAAAGAATTAAAAAAGAAATAGAGCAGACCCACAAGGTATCTGTTATGAGTGTAAACTGTGCAAGGCTTGATGTGGGTGACATTAATGCTATAATCGAGAGCGTGCTTTTTGAGTTTCCGCTAAAAGAAATATCAATTAATGTACCCGATTGGGTTGAGGTACTTGAAAATGACCACAGGCTAAAAAAAACAGTGTATGACAACATACTGTCATCCATAAAATCCATACAAAAAATAAGCGATTACAAAAACGTTGTGGAGACCCTTAACAGCTGCGAAAATATTCAGAGTGTACAGCTTAAGGAAATAAATCTCGGCGAGGGAACTGTGCACATTGAGGTTACCACAGAGGATGAGCTTTTTTACGAAATTCTGGGCGAAAAATCAGGATTTGAAATTAATGGCAAAGACACGCTGATGAAGCTTATGAGCGAGCTTGCAGATATAAAGAGCGAGTACGAAAAGGTTGAATATGCACTCAGGCAGGTGAGAGAAACAGGATACGGAATTGTAGGGCCATCGGTTGAGGAGCTTGAGCTTGCAGAGCCCGAAATAGTAAAACAGGGCGGACACTTTGGCGTTAAGCTAAAGGCAAGTGCGCCGAGCATACATATGATACGTGCAGATATTGAAACTGTGGTATCGCCTATTGTAGGCACCGAAAAACAATCGGAGGCTCTTATGCATGACCTGCTTAACGAGTTTGAAGAAAACCCCACCAAAATATGGGAATCAAATATATTTGGCAAATCGCTGCACGAGCTTGTTAATGATGGCTTGCACAACAAGCTGTACAAAATGAGCGGAGATGCGCAATACAAGCTGCAGGAGACATTGCAAAAAATTATTAATGAGGGCAGCGGTGGATTGATTTGTATTATACTGTAGTGTGAAAGATGTGGATGTTCGCATGACAACGGGGACATTCCTCGCAAGAGGTGTGTCCTCGCTTGTTGTGTGAACAAATAAAAACTAACCGCTGACAGATGGGGACGCACCTTTTGCAAAGGAACTTCCCCACTGTCACCCGCCGTCTCAAAAATGAATCTTTTGCGTTCGCACAACAAGCGAGGACACACCTCTTGCACTGTCACCTACGAACATCCCCGATTGTCACTATTGTCACCCTTTTAAAAAACAAAAAGTCGTACCTATGCGGTACGACTTTTTATATGTTGAATTATTTAACAGCGTCTTTAAGACCTTTACCAACTTTGAAAGCAGGAACTGTAGCTGCAGGGATATCGATAACTGCACCTGTCTGTGGGTTTTTGCCTTTGCGAGCAGCTCTTTTCTTTGTTTCGAATGTACCAAAGCCTACGAGAGCGATTTTGTCGCCTGCTTTAAGACCTTCGGTTACGCTTTCAACAAAAGCGTTGAGTGCTTTTTCAGCATCTTTTTTGCTCAATTCTGCTTTATCAGCAATTTTTGCGATTAATTCTGTTTTATTCATTATAAAACTACCTCCTAATATTTTTTGGTATATGGATATTATATCAAATATTTTCAAGGCTTGCAATAGTTATTTTGTACAAATTTACAAGCATTTTTTAGAAGATGATACAATTTTTTTGGTGTTTATGCAAGAAAATGGCACAAATACTGATATTTACTGTGTTTGCGGGTGTTTTGCAACAATGCAAACCATTCTGCTTCCCACCTCATCCGTCAGCTAAAGCTGACACCTTCCCCTCAAGGGGAAGGCTTTTTGTTCCATGTTGGTTGTTTATTACGGCAATATGGTTTTGATAACCTGATTGAAGGCAGCATTTTCGGGAGTAAAGTACACACCATTGAGCTTGCCGCCTGTCTCCAGGTCTGCCCAGATTGTCATATGCTTTTTAAGTTCAAAGTCCTGAATATCTTCGGCAATCGGGAGCAAATCGCTGAATTTAGCACCATTGGGCTTAGCTTTTACAAAAATTTTAACACGATATGTGTATCCGTCGCCATTGTTTGCAACCATACTTGGAAAAAATTCTATACTTACATTGTATCCTTCGCGTCCAAGTGAATTTGCAATCTGGTCAACCATGGTTGTGTAAATCTCTTCAAAATCTCTGGTATATTGTGTTGAGTATTTTGGTATACCAAATGTTTCGTTAGAATCATCATATATAATGTATGGAGCTGCGTAAATTTCGTTATCAATATCCTCAAGAATTACCGCATAATCCTCCGCACAAGCAGGGTATGCAGCAAGGCTCTTTCTTATAGAATGTGATGCAAATGATTTGCCAATGCCATAAATATTGCTTCTGTTAAAGCCGCTGATTGCATCAGCCTGCATAATCATACACGCAAGCTGCTTTGCGGTAACAGGCTCGCTGCCCTTTATGCTACCATCAGCATACAGAATAATATTGTATTTGTTTGCCATTGTCAAAAGCTTGTTTGAAGTTTCATTTGCAGGTGTTGCGTCCTTGTAATAATTATCTTTTTCGCCAAAATCAAGGGCAACTGTAGAGCAGCGTGCAAGAGCAAATGACACAGCGGTCATTGCATCAGACACAGTTGCAGTTTTGTTAAGATAATCAAGAGTAATTTTATCTTCACCTATGCAATATTTGCCGTATACAGCAAGAGGTTCTGCGTATTCGTGCTCAAAATCTGTTTTTGGTATAGAAAAGTTATTATACAATACCTGATGATTACCTGTTGCAAGTCTGAGTGCAATATTTGCAATTTCACCATTTGTAAATGTTGCGTTCGGGCTATATGCTTTGATATCATACATACCAACTGCATCGTATACAGTTTTGTACACTTTGTCATCAATTTTTGATATAAAATCTGTTGTTGGATTGCTTGTATTTTCTCTCGCTCTGATAATAAGCACAGCAGCCTCGGCTCTGGTGAGTGATTCATCAAGGCGGAGGTCTATGTAGTCGTCACCAACCATAATGCCTTTGTTGTAAACCCATGCAGCTGCATCAGAATTTGTATACTGCTTTTCTATCATATAAGGTGCACGCTCTGAAGTTGACGAGCCGTTGCGTGACCAGAGAAGCTCTGCTACATTACCGCGCATAATAGCGGTGTCGGGAGCAAAAACGCCTGCTGACAACGGTTTTAATCCCGAAGCCATAACGTAATCATAATACCAGCTGCCCGGCTTAACATCAGAATATACATCTGTTGTGACAGTTGATGTTTTGCCAATCATTTTTACAAATTCCGCACGTGAAACAGTAGCATTGGGTCGAAAGGTTCCGTCAGGAAAGCCATTGATTGTGCCCTCTTCCACAAGGCGTGCAACTGCACTGTATGCCCAGTGGCCGCTGTTAATATCGGAAAAAGTTGTTGCTGCAAATGCTGCAGGAGCCATTGTAGCTATAATGGCTGCAATTAAGCATAAAGATAATAATTTTTTCACTTTTTGTACCTCGCTTTAATTAGATTTATTTAATGGTTTATTAAAAATACCCTCATAGGATGTTTTTACTGCATCATATTCCATATTACAAGCAAGCTCATATACAGGAACAGATTCAAGTATGCCCGACAAGGTTGAAAGCATTGTGTCAAAGTAATCACCTGCCGACGGCTGCACAAGCTGCCCCATCATAAGTCGGAGTGCAGTTGGTGTGTCGAGCCTCTCAATGGTATTGACCTCGCCGCGTCTTAAAAATACAATTGCTTTTAAAGGCACCGCAATGTTGGTATTTATACCCGTAGAACCAGCAAAGGGAGTACCGAAGATATACACTGTGCCATCTTTTTTGTAAAGCACAGGGGTATCATCATTTATATAAATGCAATCCTTAACGTGCTTCATCCAAAGGGAGGTGTGGGTGGACTTGCCTACTCCTGAATTTGCCGAAAAGGCAACTCCGTACCCGTCTGCCGCAACAGAGGAGGAATGCAACACAAGCCTGTTGTTTGCCACAGCAACATAATGAAAAAGTATAGACAGTGTATTTGAAAGATAATATGTATCATCAAAGCCATAGTACTTTTTAGCATCAAACAAATATACGTCAATGGTTTTTCCATTATTGTAGTAATCTATTTTGACAAGAAATTTTGTATTATCATCGGGGAACAAAAGCTCATACAGATGGTCACCGTCATAATACCAGAATTCCTCACCACTGCCATATGTAGCATCAGCATCGGGAGTATCAAAACGCTCATTGCACAGTTGTACATTGATTTTGATTTGTGTCACTTCATTATCGGAGCATTTGTATGGGTTGCATTTTGATATAACGGTATCGTCAATTGTACCTGTCAATTCAACAATCATATCCGCTATTTTATATTTATACAATCACATCACCTGCCACCAAATAAATATGTTTAATCAAATAGTTATCTATTTATATAATATCAAATTTTTATTAATAATTCAACTGTTAATTGCATTTTTTTGCATATTAGCAAAAATTAGCTACATAAATCAAACGTAAAAAAGCGGCTGCATAAATCTGCAACCACCACAAAAATTCCATTATTCAATTTTGACGCCAACTATTTACAAAGAGCCGTATTTACAAAGAACATACCAAAAAGTCCCGACATATTGTCGGGACTTTGAAATGTTATTAATATTATGTTTAAGACTGTCCTTCATCAGAAAACCTAACTTTTGAAATACTTGAAGAAGTATATAAGTTAGTCTGTATATCCTTTGAGTTACCATTAATTGAATATGTGCGTACTCTAACCCTTCTGGGACCTGCGCTTAAACACTCTCTCACTGCCATTTCAATAACATTTGCAGTTGGTTTAATATAATTTTTCATTAATTCCAACCCACCAATTCCTTAATTAAGCTTCGCTAGCCTTTTCTAACTTAACATTAGAAATACTGTTAGCAGTGTAAAGATTTACGTTTAAAGTCTTAGAATTTGATCCGAAACCAAATGTTCTTTCTTTTTTAAAGAGAGTACTGAGTGGTTCTTTAACAGACAGTTCTACAACCTGTGCAGATGGTTTTGTATATTTGTTCATAACGATTACCTCCATTAATTATTTTGCACACAAACTTAAATTATTAGTTGGCCGAAATATGTTCAGTGCCGTCAGCATCTACAGCATAAGCTGCTGTAGCTTCAACACCTTTCATATCTGCGCCAGCAAGCTGTACTGCAAAATAACCAGCCTGAGCGTTTGAATCTTCAAGAACTGCTTCATACTTACCATCAATATGCGCACCATCAATATTTGTATCACCAAAGTCGATTCCTACTTCCTTAACACTACCTGTGTAGTAACCAACACCTGTTACAACTGAAAGCTCCATATCAGTTTTTGAATCGTAAACTTTGAGACCGTCAGTAGCTTCTGCATTTAAAAGATAAACCTTTACGGTGCCTACAGGCGCAACACCAACAACTACTTTTTGACCGTAAGCAACTTTGTGAGTTAATGTTGAAGTTCCTACATCAACACTATTTATGTTGATAGATGTGATTTGGTAACCAGCATTGGCTGCAAATGCAACATCTACTTCGTCAGCATTACCAATTTTAGCAGGTGTAATTGTTACATAGTTAGTGTAATCATTTGGAGCAGCTTCACCATTAACTGTAACTGCTACGTCAATATCATCATAGAATACGTCATTTGTTGCGTCTTCTGCGTTAAGTTCACCAGCAACAGCTACATCACTTGAACCATATTTAACTTCAGTAATTTGTGTACCAGCGGTCCAGCCATCACCTGTAATGCTGTACTCAACAGGGATATTACTACCATCTGATGTGTACTGATTAATGTACTTAATTTCATAAGCATCAAGTGTAGTTCCTTCATCATTGCCATCTACACCTGCCAAATATGTAACCATTGTACCTGGAGCAACACCACTGATTGTTGATGTAACTTTTACATTGGTGTCTCCAAGGTACTGTGTAACTGTGTTAGCAGTTGCAGCAGCAAACGCTGTTGTGCATGTAACCAACATGCATACTACAGTAATAACTGTAATAAGAGTTTTAAATAAATTTTTCATAAGACATCCATCTCCTTATCTAATCCTTTATTGAATTATAACAAAAAACCCAATTAATGTCAAGCACTTTATTAAAAAATTTTTTTACAAAATCTGTTTATTTTTTTGCACAAAATATCTTAGCTTTTTTGTACAATTTGACACCCTTGTATATTAATCACATTGTCCGCAACATCAAATGCACATTTGCGGTGGCTGATTACTATTGATGTAAGTCCACTGCGTTTTTTTATGTTTAAAAGTACATCCTGCTCTGTCTGAGAGTCAAGAGCAGATGTGGCTTCGTCAAGCATTAATACCCTTGCGTCTGTGCAAAGGGCTCTTGCAATGGCAAGGCGCTGTACCTGCCCCTCGCTGAGGCCCGCTCCGCCCTCGCCGAGCATTGTGTCAAAGCCGTCGGGCAAAGACATTATGTAATCGTATATACAAGCATCCTTGGCACTTTGTATAATATCATCCTCGCTGACATCATCACTGTAAAAGCCTATATTGCTCCTTACAGTGCCGCTGAGTATCATATTGCCCTGGGGCACATACGCAAAGTTTGCTCTCGTGTTTGCGCCGCACTGCAACTTGCTGCCATTTTGATTTTGAAAATAGATGTCGCCGCAATCAGCATCAAGAACACCCATAATAAGTTTTATAAGTGTGCTTTTGCCTGTGCCCGATTCACCGCCGATAACAGTCATCTGACCAGCGGGTATTTGAGCATTTGCACTGCGCAGCACACAATTGTCACCATAGCCAAACGAAATGTTACTTATATGTAATGAAGAAAAATCTTTGCACAGCTGCTGCTCGCCATACTCGTCGGGAGTGATATTTTCAACCTCCTGTATGCGCTCAACACTTGCCATAGTTCTGTAGTACTGAGGAATAACAGACGAAAACTCACCAAAGGGAGTCTGCAGCTGGTCGAACAGTTGGAGTACCGCAGTAAGAGTACCCACTGTCATTATACCAATTGATATTTTGTATGCGCACCACACCAGGGCACAGTAGTAGCCAAAGGTCATCACTGCAAAAAATAACAGGTTTGCAACCATACTGATTATACCTGCCTTGACATTGAGCCGCATAGAGATATCCTGCAAATCAGAAAGCTTTTTTGCCGAGGCAGCTTCTTTTACAAATGTCTTTATAATAAGAAGATTTTGTATGCCCTCCTGCATATACGAAAAAACCTTTCCGCTTGCAGCTCTGCTTTTTTTGTGCAGTCCTTTCATCCGTTTGCCGTATATTCTGCCTGCTACCGTTACAAATGGCAGTATTACTATGCACAAAAGGGCAAAGTTGCGGTCGAGCAGATACAGTGCGCCAAAGCTGAACACAACTCTTGCGGTGAGCTGAACCAAAGTGGGCACTATTCCCATTATTCCTGCGGTTACAACAGATACATCTCCGTTGAGCCTATTGACCAGGTCGCCCGAGTGAAATTTTGCAATGTCAGCAAGCTTGCGCGACAGTATTTTTTTGTAAAGGTCGTTTGCAAGCCTGTTTGTAATTGTGCAGCTCAGCTTCACATCAACTACCGAATACACAATATGTATAATAATATAGGAAGCAATCAGCACACAAAGAGGAATAATTGCACTTGCCATTGTGTCATTTGACGCTCCCGTTGCAACGTCGAGAACATTTTTGGAGGCAAAGGCGAAAGACATAGCCACAAAAGACATAACTGCTCCCAAAAGGGAAAGCACAATTACAGGTACCAAGGCAAAGCCAGCATTTTGGGCAATCCATTTGATGCCTTTGCTTTTTGAGTTTTTTATTTTATCCAAGCAAGCCACCTCCCTATTGCTCTCAAAAAAGCCATAACACTATATCTGAAAGGAAAAATCAAAAGCCATACTCTTGAATATATTTTGTACCAAAGCTCGCTGCCGGTGTAGCTTTTGCCCTTGCGGGTAAAGGCTACAACCTTGCCTATAACGCAGCTGATATGTACGCCCTTTTCTTTTTGAATTTCATTATCGCCGGCTATGGTGAGGATATCACCTTTTTTGCCTATTACGCGGTGAAGAATGTAATCGCCATTTGCCCTTTGATGAAGAACAATGTCATATTTTTTTATGTCACGGGGTGCAGAAAGCACAACGCTGTCGCGCCTGTTGATAAGCAGAGGTGTCATACTTATGCCTGTAACTGTAAAACGAATGCTGCTGCCTGCTGCGATAGCTTCTTTTATGACAGGCATAAGGTCGTTTATACTGAAAAGCTGTTTGCTGTCAGACATAATTACTTCTCCAAAACTTTGTTATCTTCGAGTATTTGTAAAAATTCTATGGCGTCATTTGTTGCAGTTTGCATATCAATATCGTATTCGTCACACATTTTTTGTGCGATGGTTTCTATATCACATTCCTCCTGCAATATATTCCATATAAATGCGCCTGTTTCATTAATTGTAATCATAGCTGTAAAGTCAACTATGTTTTTGCCTGTGGGCACAACTACAAAGCTGTCTGCAATTTTTTTGAGTGCAAAGCCCTGTGCTATTTTCATAATGGTTCCTCCAAATAAGTAATATCGTTTTCATTGTAACACAAAATATCTTCAAGTGCAATAGACAGTGCCGTCTGATTTTATACAAATTATATTTTTGTGCTTGTTTGCATTATATATTTTGCGGACAGTTGCAACTCGCTCAGACAGCCCATATCGAAAGTCGGCATCAACAAGGGAGCGCATAATGTCTGCAAGGCTAAGGTAGTCAAAATCCGACGGCTTGACGCCTGGTATTTGCTCACTGAATTTTACAATGGTATGCTTGATGCTTTGTACCTCGGAGCAAACAGATTGAAAAAACAAATTGGCATTGCCAATTTGTTGCGTCACATCATACTTACATATATTTCTTACGTTTTTTGTGTGTATTTCTACTATATCATTAATGTAGTAATTATTATCATTGTAATGTTTTTGCACTTTGCTGCGCTTGACTCTGAGTGACGTGCACAAGGTTTTTGACGCATTGCTAACAACATCGTAGTCAACTGCAATTTGTTTGAGCAGCCTTCTGCCCTCAATGCTTTTTAGCAGAAAAGACGCATTTACAAACAAACGACCGCATGAAAATTCAAATAGCCTATCATAAACAACGCCGCCGTAAACTGCAGAATTATTAAGCAAGTCACAAGCAACAGATGCAGTAAGATTATCGGTGACATCTGCTTTTAAAAAGTGACGGGTTACATTAGCATAGGCGCTTTGCCACATATATCCTATATTTTTTAGCGAAAGCGGAAAAGCATCTTTGTTTATGCTGTGAACCTTTACAACAAGCTCATTATTTGCATCAAAATAAAAACACATTATTGCAATATGCTCATTGGCTTTGTCAAGCCTCAAAGCTTTTTGGCATATATCAAGGAGCAATGTGTAAGGAATGTCTGTGCCGTCGGCAATAGAGCGCTCCAATACCTTAAAATCATCACGCGATAATTTGTACACTGAGTGGTTCGCTTCATTCTTAATTTGCTTAACAACGGCATATGCATACGATGTGATTGTTATTACATTGTTTAAATTTGTTGCAGAATCATAAATTGTAACAAAGCCACATCTTGCCATAAATTTGCTCCTTTCCAAATTTCCAAATGGGGACGGTCCTTTTTAATTTCCAAATGGGGACGGTCCTTTTTTGTCAACTTTTGTATATTATACCTCGTGATACACCAGATACTCTCTCAACTTGCCTTATGGAGTATTTTTTCTTCAATTCTCGCAAAATAGAATTTCTCTCTTGCTTTGGAAGTTTGCAAATATCACCAGGTTCTATAGAATATGCTATCTTAATTTCTCTTTTGATTTGCTCGTCGCTGCTTTTTATTCTATCACTTACATCAAAAATCTCTGTTTCTTCAATTTGATGAAATTCAACAAATTCATCTACATTCAGCATTTGCAAAACAAAATTTTTGTCTGCAAGCCCATCTAAATTCTTAACGTATTCGTTGTAGCTGCTCCAACGATAATCCCATATGTCTGATACCATATGAGCTTTAAGGGGATTTTGATGTATGTATCGTACAACAGCCAAAAAATAATCATCAATCTCAACAGGCTGACTTTTATATCTGTTTGTTATTAGTGTGCCAGTTCGCTGATACTTTCGATTGTAGTACATTACATATCTTGTGAGAATTCTTTTCATTATGAGTGATATATCACCCATCTGCGACTCTTTTAACAACAAATGTACATGATTTGTCATAAAACAATATACATATATTTCAAATTTTAATTCATCTTTAAGGTCTTTTATTATTTTTTTGAGATGCTGATAATCTATTTCTTCTTCAAATATTCCTTGCTTGTTTATCCCTCTGAAAACTATGTGATATAATCCGCTTTCGCTATATTCTCTTGCTGCTCTTGACATATTCTTCACCTCGTTATTTTATTATATCATGTTTTCATTCCTTTTGCAAGAAAAAGTTGACGAAAAAGGACCGTCCCCAAATGTCACAATTGTCTTTTATATCATGTTTTCATTCCTTTTGCAAGAAAAAGTTGACGAAAAAGGACCGTCCCCAGCTGTCGTCCCCATTTGGAAAAAAGGACCGTCCCCAGCTGTCCCTTGTCCGTGGTATTCTGTATACAAGAAAAGAGCCGGACAAAATGTCCGACTCTCTCCATTTATTAAGTTGCAATTCAAGCAATTATGAATTATTCCTCAACTGCTACTCTTGCAGAGAATGTAACGATATCTGTAACAGTACCATCATATACTTTTACAAATGCATAGTTAGCACCATCTTCACCAGCTTCGTCAACTTCACCTTTGTACCAGTCGCCAACTTCAATCTTAGCTTTGCTGCCTTCTGTGTTGTAGTAGTACTGAGCAGCAGCAGCTTTGATTGTGTAATCTTCTTCGTTGGTTGTACCAATGAATTCGATTGTCTTGTTGTTTTTAATTGTGTTGATCTGGTCAAAGATGATTTCTACATCTTCAGCATCTTCATCACCATAAGCGTCTTCAGCTGCATCAGCATCTAATGTATATTTGCCATCTTCAGCATTGATGTAAGCAAAGATTACGTAATCATTTACAAGACCATCTGCAGATGTGTTAGCAACAAAGAGAGTACCAGCTGCAAGCATAGGCTTAACTACTGTTTTTGCATCGTCACCTTCACCAACTTCATATGAATATGTTTCATCATACTCGAAATCAGCTTTTGTATCAGCATCTTCTGTAAAGATAGCTTTAGCTGTTTCATTTGAACCATCTACATAGTATGTTACTTCGTATGCATCTTCTTTATCTTCGCCGTATTTTGACTTAACAACTTCTTTTACAACATAAAGAGGAGCTTCAGCATCAAATGCAGCATCGCCTTCGAGCATTACGAGAACTGACCATTCAGCATCATTATCATCTTCATCTACTACATAACCTTTATATGTGCCTTCATCAACAAGTGCATCAAGACCTACAACTGTAGCATCATCAGCATCATCGCTATCAACTTTGAAGATAACAACGTCAGAAGCAAGTGTTACGCCACCAACTTTGTTTGTATCAATGTTGAATGATTTTTCATCATCAAGATCATCATTATCAGATTCACCAATGAAATCAACATAAGTTACAATACCCTTAGAGTTAACTTTGAAGTCAATTACTCTGTTAGGAGCATCTGGGTTAAGATCATTAAGAACAGCTGCTGTAGCACCATCTTCTTTTACTTCAGCGTCATTGTCTAATGTTTCAACCCAACCATCACCATCTTCATCATCAAGATCTACAAAATTTACAAATTCAGGGAAATTAAAGTGAGCACCCTGGTCAGCATATTTTACTTTGTTTTCTTCACCTTCAATTTCAACTTCATCGTCGATATCATATGTTACGATTGAGCCATCAGCTTTGAGAACTTTGATCTGGTAGCAAGGATCCCATGCAGCTTCGTTGTCAGCACCCTGGAGAATGAATGCATAGTTACCTGTTGAACCTTCAACACCTTCAAAGCCGATGATTTTGCCTGTCATACCAAGGTAGAACACGCCTTCTGTGTCAAGTTTAGCTTTGCCATTTTTGAAGAGATCTTCATAAGCTTTTTCTGAAACGAATGTTGTTACATATTCGTACTGAACGCCGTCAATGTAAACATAACCTTCATCTTCATTAGCCTGGTTAAGAGTACCTGTTACAGTGCTTGCACCAAGGTCAAAAATAGCAATTTTATCTTCAAAGTTTCTAGCTCTAACAGGTGTGCCTTCGTGATCGTCACCAACAACCATAGCAAGTACATCGCCAGCCTGGATGTCTTCGAGAGCTATTTCAGCACCTTCAGCATTGTAAATTTTTACAATCTGTTCGTCGTTATCTTCATCGAAAGATACTTTTGTACCATCGAGCAAAACGATTCTATCTTTAGCAGCTTCAACTTCTTTTACAATAGCATGCTCAAAAATTGTGATATCGATAATGTCGAAGTATTTGTCGTCTGTGTTTTCAACAAACTTGATTTCTGCATCAAGGTTACCGAATGTTGCAACAAAATCATCATCAGCACTGTATGTAACTGCAACGTTGTTAACAAGAACAACAGGAGCTGCAACAACGTCTATTTTTGTTGTTTTGTCTGCATCAACAGTTTCAAAATATTCCCATTTAGCTGCACCATAAGTACCAACTTCAAGGTCAGAAGCATTGATTGTGAGTGTTTCACCAACACCTGAAGGAACAGCAATCAAAGCAACATAGTCTGTTCTGCCAGATTTCTGAACGTATACGTCAACACTTTCGAGCAAGTAGTCAGCAACGTTTGATGTGCCGATATCGAAAGCAGCAGGAACTTCGCTGAGGTCGATTGTGTAAGAGTTAGCCCAACCGAAAGCATAGTCATCAGATTCCTGTGTAAGGGTCAAAACAAATTCGCCTTCAACAGCATCGATATCGCTGATGATACCTGTAGCTTTGTATACATCAAGGTTTGTAAGAAGTGATTTATAGTTGTCGTAATCATCGAGTGGTTCATATTTTGTTTCTGAACCGTAAGCTGTCTGATCCATTACAGGAATTTCGAGAGCGTTAGCTGTGAGCATAGCAACTGTGCTTCTGAGAGCAGCAGCATCTGATGCACCAGCAACACCAGCTGTCATCTTTGTGCTGTTAGCAACTGAAAGATAACCTGCAGGATAGCCACCTTTTGTAGCAGCCATTGGCTCGTAACCGATAGCTACAACGAGCATTTTAACAGCTTCAGCATATGTAACGTTACCTTCTGGATCGAAGATACCATTGCCTTTACCGTTTACAATACCCTGCTGTGAAGCGAGGTTAATGTAACCTGAAGCCCAGTGATCTGCAGCAACGTCGTTAAACATTGTTGCACCTTTAGCGCTTGCAGCGCTGCCTTCTAATCCGAGAGCACGGCATACAACAGCAGCAAATTCTGCTCTTGTAATTGTGTTGTCAGGATTGAAGTTTCCATTCTCATCGCCCTGAAGAACTTTAAGAGCTGACAAGAGTTCAACTGCACCAGCGTAGTCTGCATCAGTATCAACATCAGGATAGCTAGCGAAAGCTACTGTTGTGAATACCATTGTAAGAGCTACAACGAGTGCCAAAACTTTTTTGAGATTTTTCATAATTCTCAAATCCTCCTTAATAAATTTTTGGAAGAGATGGATAAGATGTAGTACCGTGCCTCTTCCTTACACGATATACACTCACTGCCAAAGATTTACTTTAGCTTTGTACCGATTATAACACTGCAAATGCAATGCGTCAATGCAGTATTTGTTGTTGTAACAAAACTGTAAAGATAGAGTAATTAATGTTACATTTTGTGTAACATTGTAACTTTTTGCACAGTTATGTATAAACAAAAAACACGGCACGACTAACCGACTCTATTATTTTATATGCTAATGCATAAAATGTCAATACCTTTTTTATGCTTTGTTATTTAATTGAAATATTTGATTGCTTGTGATATAATACTTATGTAGTTTTGATGTTTGTATTATTATATATAATATGAAGAAACTCGGTTTTTAGTCATTTAAATACTCGAGATTTGTTTACATAAACAAAGTTATGTTTATATGAGGGGTGGTTTTATGATAATTTCTTTTATAGGCGGTGGCAAAAGAGTTGAAAAGTGTTTAAAATTGTTTGCAAACCGCAGCGAATTTGAGATTGGCGGGTTTTACTGCAACCCGATAAAAGACTGTGCCGACATTGCAATTGCAACAAACACCTGTTTGTTTGCATGTATTGACGACCTATGCAAAGCATCGGATGTGGTATTTGTTGCAACAGAGGATGAA
>JAZQZC010000005.1:0-32308 GCA_045633845.1 Clostridia bacterium | reverse complement strand
ATATTATTTTTTATCAAAAAGTGCTCTTCTTTGTGTAGAAAGCTTCATCTTTTCGCGAAGCTCCGGGATCTTGTCTTGGGCGATAAGGCTTTTCAGTTCACAGAATTCATTGATAAAGACCTCCATTTGCTCCAGCAAAGATTCCTTGTTTAACATAAACAACTCGCTCCACATAGCATCGTTGATGCGTGCAATTCGTGTTAAATCTCTAAAAGAGTCGCCTGTGTAGTCAACAAGGCTTTCGTTGTCACAGCAGGTCATAAGGCTTATGGCTATGCAGTGTGTAAGCTGCGACACAAAGCCAATCATTTCGTCGTGCTTTTCGGGACTAAGCTGGGCTATTCTTGCAAAGCCAAGATATATACCAAGCTTTTTGCAGTTGTCTATGCCCTCTTTGGTATTTTTGGGGGTTGGTACTACAATGTAGTTTGCGCCGTTAAAAATTCTGTCATCGCTGTTTTCCACCCCATAAACCTCGCGGCCTGCCATAGGGTGAGCCGCAACAAATTCCACATCATCGCGCAGTATTGCGTTTATTTCGTCTACAATACATTTTTTTACGCCTGTTACGTCTGTAATAAGTGTGTCGGGCTTAAAAAGCTGCTGATACTCTTTTATCCAGCTTACAAAAACCTTTGGGTAAAGGGCAAACACAACAACATCTGCATTTTGCACCATCTGCTTTTGCACCTCGGTGCTGCCCTCGTTGATTATTCCGTTAGAAAGAGCGTAATCTATACTCTCCTTGCGTGTGTCTATTGCAGATACATATATTCCCTTTTTGGTAAGTGCCTTTGCATAGCTGCCGCCGAGTAAGCCCAAACCTACAATGAGCACCTTGCTGTCTATATCAAACTGTTTCATTTTTAAAATTCACTCCCAGCTGCTTTAATTTTTCAAAAAAGTCGGGCATACTTTTGTTTACTGCCTCTGCGCCGTCTATGGTGCCGCCTGTGAGCATAAGCAAAACGCTCAGCGACATTACAATGCGGTGGTCGTTGTGACCGCAAAGCACATCTTCGGGTGTGTGAAAATCTATGGGGTATACCACAATTGTATCTTCCTCCACTTTAACCGAAACGCCAAACTTTTTAAGCTCCTCAGCCATAGCTGAGCCTCTGTCGCTCTCTTTAATTCTTAGCCTTTTTGTGCCGGTAAACACGCCGCCCGATTTTGCCGCCGCAAGTGCCATCATAACAGGGCCAAGGTCGGGGCAATCGGATATATTAATTGCGGGGGTGCCTTTGCACAACTGTTCAAAAAGGCGGGTGTATACTCTGTCGCCCTGAATACTGTCTTTTTTTAGACCTGTAATTTGAACCTGTCCGCCAAGGCAATCCATTGCCGCAAAAAATGCCGCATTTGAATAATCGCCTTCAACCCATACCTCGCGGGGTTGATATTTTTGACCGCCCTTTATATACAAGGTGCGCTCGTCAAGCCATTTTACCTCAACGCCAAATTCACCGAGAGCCTCAATTGTTAAATTAATATACGACAAGCTCTCAATGGGCGGCACAATATTGATTGTGCTGTCACCCGAAAGGAGTGGCAATGCAAACAAAAGCCCGCTTATAAACTGGCTGCTTATGTTGCCGGGTATTTTGAAGTCACCGCTTTTAAGCTTTCCCTCAACGGTGATTTTTTTGCCGTCGTTGCTGAATTTGATATTCTGTTTATCACATATATTTTTATACACATCAAGAGGTCTGCCAAGTAGCGTTTGGCTGCCTGTAAGAGTTGCTTTTTTGCCGTCAAGCAGGCATAGCGGAATAAAAAAGCGCAGTGTAGAGCCGCTTTCACGGCATTTGAGAACATCTTTTGCGCCGCCTGCCGCGCCTATACCATCAATTACAACAGTGTCGCCCTCGTATGTATATTTTGCACCAAGGCTTTGCAGGCAATCGAGAGTTGCAAGTACATCCTGCGACGGAGCAATTCCGTGCACAATGCTTTTGCCGCAGCTCAGCCCTCCGCTGATTAACATACGGTGAGCCATACTTTTAGACGGAGGCGCAGATATTGTGCCACTTGGTGTGGATTTTTTAAATGTTATTTTCATAATTAATTATCCTTTTCGTTTACAAGATAGTCAATTGCATCGATGTATCCCTTGAGCCCTCTGCCCGAGATGGTTGTTTTGCATCCTAAGCGTATGTAGCTCACACTGCGAAAGCTCTCGCGGATGTCTACATCGGATATGTGCACTTCAACAGTGGGCACTCCCACGGCCTTTACTGCATCGAGTATTGCAACGCTTGTGTGGGTGTATGCACCGGGGTTTATAACAATTCCGTCAAAGGTGCCATATGTACTTTGAATTTTGTCTACAAGGTCACCCTCATGATTAGACTGATAAAGCTCAACCTCAATGTTGTTGCTGTCACAGTATTCCTTTATCATAGTGCACAAGTCATTGTATGTGGTTTTTCCGTATATATCGGGCTCTCTTATGCCAAGCATATTGAGGTTAGGTCCGTTTATTACCATTATTTTCATAATTTACTCCATATTGTTTAATATTTTTTGTGCCACTGCATCGGGGGTGCAGTCGGCATCTATAATTACATCTGCGCTGCTGCAGTATTTTTGGTATCGTTCATCATAGCGCTTTTTGATTGCCGAAGCATCCTTTGCAAGAGGTCTGTCATTGGTTGGAACAAGGCATTTAAGCGGTCTGTCTATAAAAAACACCCTGCCGTTTGACTTGAGAGCATCTATATTTTTGTCACGAAGAATTGCACCTCCGCCGGTAGAAATTATGCAGCCGCAGCTTGCACTTGCCTCTTTTACGGCTTCTGTTTCCATATCTCTAAAGGCTGTTTCGCCCTGCTTTGCAAATATGTATGATATTTCACCGTGTTTTTGTACTATCAATTCGTCGGTGTCGATAAATTGTCTGCCCGTAATTTGAGCCAGCAGCCTGCCCACTGTGGTTTTGCCGCTGCCGGGCATACCGGTTAACACAATATTTTGCTTTGATGAAAAAATCTCGTTAAACACACTGTCTATTATTTTGCCGTCGTAGGTTTTGCCTGTGAACTTCGCTGCCGCAAAAACAGCCTGAGCTACAAGCATATAAAGCCCACCTTCTGCCTTTATGCCCTTTTTGAGTGCTTCGCGCACAAGCCGTGTAACAAGCGGGTTGTACACCGCGTCGAGCACACTCTCAACAAAGGGATAATCACTCAAATCTATGGGCATACCATCGTTGTTTGGGTACATTCCGCAAGGGGTAGTGTTTATTACAATTTGCGAGTCACTGTGCATTTTTTTTGCCTGGTCATATGTAACGCAATTGTCACCGCCGCTGCGGCTCACTCTTACAACCTCTTTTGCACCTTTGCTTTTTGCAACTGCAACAGCAGTTTTGCTTGTACCGCCTGTGCCCAGAACAAGCACCTTTTTGCCCTCAAAGCTTATACCTATTCTGTCGGCAAGGGCGCTCATACCCATAAAGTCTGTGTTGTAGCCGTAAAGCTTTCCGTCATGATTGACAATGGTGTTTACCGCACCGATTTGCTTTGCCATATCGTCTATATAGTAAAGGTGCGCAATTACATCCTGCTTGTAGGGAATGGTAACATTTATTGCCTTGAATTCCCTTTTTGCCATAAATTGATTAAGCTTATCTTTTGCCACCTCGCAAAGCTCATAGTCATAGCTTTCGATTTTGTTGTGTATTTCTTTTGAAAAGCTGTGAGCAAGATGCTCACCAATGCAACCGTAATTCATTATTCATTTCCTTTCAGCCAGTCTGTGCCAAAGCGCATTGCCAGCATATCGCACAGTGCAAGTGAAATAGCACTATCAACTACAACTCTCGCTCTGTGAATTACAGCAGGGTCATGTCTGCCTTTAATTGTAAGCTGCGCATTTTCGCCGTTTATAAAATCTATTGTGTTTTGCTGCTTGTATATTGATGGAGTAGGCTTTATAGCACAGCTCATTATTACAGGCATTCCGTTGGTAATACCGCCGTTTATGCCGCCGTTGTTGTTTGTTGAGGTGGCAACCTTGCCGTCTTTTATATAAAACTCGTCGTTTGCCTCACTTCCGCGCATATCTGCCATATCAAAGCCTGCGCCAAACTGAACGCCCTTTACTGCGGGGATGGAAAAAAGCATATGTGAAATAATGCTCTCAAAGGTGTCAAACCATGGCTCACCCACACCTGCGGGGAGTCCGATAACTGCAGATTCAAGTATGCCGCCCACGCTGTCTCCGTCATTTGCGGCTGCTATTATGGCATCATTCATTTTGGTTGCCGCAGCTTCGTCAAGCACTGCAAATTCCATATTGTTAAGCTTTTGTATATCCTTTGCAATATCATCAAAGGCTCTGTCCGATATGCCTGCACATCTTTTTATATGAGTGCCTATGTATATACCCTTTTCCCTCAGGGCACTTATTGCAACTGCACCTGCCGCAACAATACCTGCGGTTATTCTGCCACTGAAGTGACCGCCGCCGCGGTAATCCTCAAAGCCATGATATTTGCAGTTTGCAGTGTAATCTGCATGACCAGGGCGGGCAAAATTGCGTGTTTCGCTGTAGTCCTTGCTTTGGGTATTATTGTTTTTTATTGTAAAGCATATTGGTGTGCCTGTGGTTTTGCCCTCAAAAACACCGCTTGATATAACTACTCCGTCAGACTCTTTGCGGGCAGTTGAAATTTTGCCCTTGGCGCGCCTTTTGTCCATCTGCGACATAATAAAGCTTTTGTCAACGGGTATTCCGGGCGCCATACCATCAAGAATTGCGCCTATTTGCTCGCCGTGGCTTTCACCAAATATTGTTATGCTTACACTGTGACCAAATGTATTTTTCATAAAATCAAATCCTTTAATTAAACGCTTTTTTGGTAATCGACTCAAGCTCTTGTGATGATATTTTTTTCATCTCAAAGCTTCCTGGCTCATTTACCAATATGACAGTCACCTTGCTGCCGTCAAATTTTTTGTCGTGGCTCATTGCCGCGCATACTTTGTTTACATCGCAGTTAAGCTCAGTTGGCAGGTTCACTTTTTTAAGTACGGATATAAGACGCTCTCTTACGGAGTCGCTGCACATAGGTATCATACCAAGCGCAACACATTCGCCGTGATAAAGTCCGTTTAAGCTTGCCTCGCTCTCAATACCGTGGCCTATTGTGTGACCAAAGTTGAGAATTTTGCGAAGCCCTGTTTCTTTTTCGTCCTGCTGCACAACATCTCTTTTTA
The DNA here is from genome assembly GCA_045633845.1 of Clostridia bacterium. GTDB lineage: Bacteria > Bacillota > Clostridia > UMGS1810 > UMGS1810 > RGIG4708. The sequence goes on along the minus strand of JAZQZC010000005.1, from coordinate 27,086 downwards.
TGCACAGAGATTTTACAATTATTGTGTCTATATTTTGTTCAACATTTTCTTTTTCAAAAAGGTCAAAAAGCTTATTGTCTGATGTAAGTGACATTTTAATTGCCTCTGCAAGTCCGTTTGAAATTTGCCTTTGGGGCAGTGTTTTTAAAACATCCGGGTCAATAAGAACTTTTTTTGGCTGATAAAATGCACCCACAATATTTTTGATGCCGTCAAGGTTGATTGCCACCTTGCCGCCGATTGATGAGTCTATTTGTGACAAAAGCGTGGTGGGTATGTTGTAAAAGTCAATACCACGCATAAATGACGCCGCAACAAAGCCCGAAAGGTCGCCCACAACACCGCCGCCCACTGCAACCACGCAGTCGGTGCGTGTAAAGCCTTTGTTTAAAAGCACAGACAAAATCCGCTTGTACGTGTCAAAGCCTTTGCTGCCCTCGCCCTGCTCTACACATTCAATTGTGGGCTCCTTGCACTTTGATGCAATGCACTCACTGTACTCCTTTGGAACACCGCTGTCGGTAATAATAAGAACCTTGCGGTTGAGATTGAGCAGCTTGTCCGCCTCATTAAGGCAGCCACGCTCTACTACTATATCGTAGCTGCTTTTGCCTAAATCCATATTTATAATCATTGTTATCTCTCCTCGTATAATCGAAAGATGTAGGGAATGGCGCTTGCCGACATTCCGAATTTTGTCTGTTTACGATGCCTATGTCACACATTACAAGGTAATCTGATTTGAGTAATTGCCTACTACCTTGAGCTGTTCACAATACTCTCTTAAATCACATAGCATATTTTTGCCCTCGTCACTGTTGACATTGCCCTCTGCCTCAACATAAAAGTAGTACTGCCAGTTTGAGTCCTTAACAGGTCTGCTTCGGAGCACTCTCATATTAAAGCCGTGGTCACCTATTACGTTTATTGCCTTGGCAAGAGCACCTGCAACGTGGCTTACTGTAAACAACAGCAAAAAGTTGTTGCCGGGAGCCTTGTCGGTGTTTTCGGCTCTGGAGAACACTGCAAAGCGGGTAGTGTTAAAGTTGCTTTGGTTAATGTCTTTTTCTATAATTTTGAGATTATACAATTCTGCAGTTTCCCTGCTGGCGATGGCTGCAACCGACTTGTCGCCGCCCTGCGCAACTCTTTGAGCCGCAATTGCCGTGTTTGTTGCCTGAATTTGCTCAAATCCGTTTGCCTTTATAAAATCTGCGCACTGCATAAGCGCCTGCTGATGACTTACAACCTCGCGGATGTCCGAAAGCTTGCTGTCCGGCAGACCTATCAGATTTTGTGACACTTCAAGGTCGTACACGCCGTTTATGTAGAGCGTACCACCAAACATCAGGTCAAGCACCTGACCCACCTCGCCTGCATAGCTGTTTTCGATAGGCATAACGGCGCAATCACATTCGCCTGCAACTACTGCCTTGTATGCCGAATCAAAATCGCTGTACGGAACTAAATTTGCATCGGGGAATATTTTGCCTGCGGCAATGTGGGCAAAAGCGCCCTCGACACCGCTGTATGCAACCTTCATCCCACTGATAAGCATATGCTGATACTGACGTGAAAGCTTCATATTATATTTTAAAAAGTTTATGTAGTAGGCGCGGATTTCATCATCCTCAACCATTTTTGAATTTTGTTCGATAACCGCCTGCTCTCTTGCAGCATCAAATATAGGAAGCCCGTGCTCCTGCTTGTGCTCTGCAACAAGCCTTGCAGCCTCCATACGCTTGCAAAAAAGCTCAGACATTTTTGCGTCTATTTCGTTTATCATTTTTCTTGCTGTTTGTAATTTGTCCATACCATACCTCTCATTCAAGTTAACACTGTTAACCTAAGATTGTTTTATTATACTATCTTTTGCAGCAAAAGTCAAGTATTTTAAAGCTTTTTCATATAATACTAATATAGCGATATAAAATTATTAAAAATAGTTGACAAAAATTATTATATTTAATATAATAAATATAGAAAAAGGCAAGACCTCAAACGGTTATGCCGAGAACAAACTAAATTTTACAATAGCTGTCCTTGTGCAAGAAGGGCGGCTATTGTGCTTTTATGGGAAATAGTATCATAATTATGATTACTACAAAAACCGTGATTAACAGTTTTTTTGCCATATGTAGCAATATGCTTATTTTTCATAAGCATTCCCCCTTTCATAGACTCGGACTATTGCCTGTGAACACAAAAGTGGGCATAACCGCCGGTGAAAACACCGTGAAGAAGCCTTGCCTGTCAGATTTCTCTGACAAAAAATATTATATACCATATTTTTGTTATTTTGAACATTTTTTATCCTGTTTTACAAAATCTAACATTGAAATTTTTAAAAACTATTGATATATTTGAAAAGCCGTGTTAAAATAATAATGTCACATAAATTCAATTTAATACAAAAGGAACTGAACCTCGGGTATATTATACCTATTTTTACTTATACTGATTTCAAGTTCAGAAAAAACGCAAATTTTATCATCAGTATAAGTAAAATTCCTATTTTATTGAGTTTATGTGACAATAAACCAAATTTGCGTTTTTCGGTGCGCCGACTTTGGTTGGTGCACTTTTTTAATTCAATTTTTTACAAGGAGTGTTTTTTATGTCTTACGGCAAAAAATACGTTGCAATACTTGACAGCTCTCATTATTTTTATGTTGACGAGGGTCTGAGCAAGCAGGTATATTCAGGAATAGAGCTTTGCCCCGAAGAGAATATTGAAAAATATTTGAGCGGCAAGCAATTCAGAATGATTCCCATTGGGCGCACAGGTACATATGGCAAATTGAGATATATACACTTTGGCGAATGGTTGTACAAGGCAGACACCGAAAGCTTTAAATTATCCATTATAAGTAATGACATTTTGAATACATCTTTTTTAAACAACTGCATTATAGCTGTTAAAAAGAATAAAAGCAGACGTGATGAATTGATAAAAATTAATCCCGATGACGGAAGTATTGAAACAATGGGATTTTTGCAAAACGAGAACCTATGCAGATAGTATTGCAAATTGTTGCTGCAAATGATATACTTATTTTAAGATAAATTTGCAAAATATTTCATTTGGAGGTTGGGCAGTGGAAGAATTTGTGTCAGGTGAAACCATAAAACAAAGGTTAATAATAGCAGGGCTTGCTGAGCTTGAAATACACGGCTTTGCGGATTTTTCGCTAAGACGTGTTGCATCGGGCTGCAATGTTTCGTGTGCAGCACCATACAAGCACTTTAAAGGCAAAGAGGAATTTGTAAGCGAAATTATAAGCTACGTTGACAACCAGTGGCTTGCACTGTCAAAACAGGTGATGTCTGTATTTGAGGGCGACAAAAGACGGCAGCTGCTTGAGATTTGCGTAGCGTTTGTACGTTTTTGCACAGGAAATGCCCACTTTCGCTCAATATTTATGATGAATATTAATGGCAAAAAAGCAAAGCTCAATATGGCACAAAGCATTACAGACCTTGCAGCAAGCTATTTTGAAAATGAAGATTTGGCTCAAAGAGCTGCAAAAGTGTTTAAAATAAACTCCCTTGTGCTTGGCGCGGTTACTATGACAAGCAATGATACAAAAAACAACGAGGACATATTAAAAATGCTCCGAACTGCAATTGAAAATGAAATATAACCATTATTTAATGGCTAAACGGCAAAACCGCCTGTGTGATTTTTCACACAGGCGGTTTTTGGATGGTATAAAAGTAGAAAGTATACAAATGTTATTTTCGTACCACAATTATGTCTTCGGCGCGGTCATAGTTGCGACGCATATAAACAAATGTACTGTCATCTGACAAAGTATAGTTACCCTGGCTATCTGGTACAAAATCTGTATATATATCGCTTACCGAGCCAATATACATTTTATCTGCACCCAGCTCATATACAATAACGTTTGCACCACCAATAGACGAACCTATGAGCGGTGTGTCAGTGTAGCTTTCGGGTGATACAACCACCATAGAAGTATCTGTTGCAGAATAAAGATATCCATATACGATTGCATTTCTTGCATTGATAACATCTATATCTGCATAAGGATTACGCTCCTTAAGTGACATAATCTCCGAAGGGGCACTGATATTTACAATCTTTGTGCCGTCAATGGCAAGTCGGCAAACATCACCGCGCTTGAGTGAATCAGGAACTATACCTGCTTCGTATTCATCATAAATATAATATGCGTTCTTTCTGTAGCCGGACACACGCTTTATTCTGTTGCCTTCTTCGTCAAGTACGCTGATCACGTTTTCAACAAGGAACGGAGAGCCGTCCACTGTGTTTTCTTTTTCTCTGAAAACCATAATGTCGGGTCGGTAGGCTTTATCAAGGTCATAAAATCTGGCATCGTAGAGCCTTGCTTCGTTTGTAAATACTTCCATACTATATGACCTTATATCTTCTGTTTTACCAACAGCTCCCTCAACATTGTAGTAAGGATCTTCAAATATGATAGTATCCGATTTCAATACACAATTTTTGATTGTTTTCTGGTTGTTGCCGCCGCGATATGTAGCATCTGTTATGTAGCAATCATATGAAAATACCGTTGTATCTATGCCATATGTGGTTGAAACTCTGTCCTCCGGCACCTCTATAGCTGTAATTTCGCCATTATTGTTAATTTTTATTTTAACAGGCTGACGAAGAGGTGTGCCGTCATTATCAAAGAAATATGTACTGTTAAGCAGGTCTGTCGCCTTTACACTTGAGCCGTTTAAGTTGATTTTTGTTTTAAGGCATGGCATAAAGTTTGAGTTGTCTGTCATTACCAAATTAGCCTGAACCCTGCTGTCAATTGATGAACCATTTGGTTTTGCAATGCCAACGCAATATGCAACCTTCCATTCGTCACCTTCTATTTTTTCGGTATCTGCAATCTCACCAAAAATATTGAGCTTGCATATGTAACCGGTGCCGATATCAAAATCGGCAATGTCGCCTGCAAGTATTTTGTTTTGAAGTGAAGCAGAAAGCTCAAAGCTTTGTTCACCTATACGATATGTTTTAACACCATTTTGATCTTCGCCAACGCTCTCTAACACACCGCTTACACTCTGCATACTAAAGTAGGCAGAGAACACCTGATTTTCTTTTGATTGATAAACAGTTGCAACAGCACCTACAGCCACGCTGTCGTAGGTAATTGCATTTCCGTTTGCATCATAAAGATACACATAATTGTATGTGTCAAGTTCAAATGCCTTGTCGGTGGTAACAAAGGTTGTATCCGAAATGCTCGCGGTTATAAAATCTGTATATTCATCAACAATAACAACCTCATAATCACCATCATTGTCATTATCTACAAGTGTGATTTTTCCGTCTGATATTTTGATGTCGTCAGCGGTGAAATAAGGATGTGCAAAGCCGTTGTAAATCATTTTTGTGTTGACCATAAGGTCAGCACTTTTTTGTTTGCCGCTCTCGTTATAGTACGCAACCGAATTGATTGTTGTAGAGCCGGGGATGATGTCATCGGCGTCTATTTCGATTACGTTATTATTAAATTCCTGTGCATAAATAAGCTCATTTTTATCTTTTGTGTAAAAGAATTCAACATTTTTTCCTATAAGCTTGTATGCGTCGTTGAATGATTTGTTTGTAAGCTCCCTACCTCCAATTGTTACTCTGCCGTTGCTTGACGGCGATTCACCGATTGATGTAATACCACTGTTTGTCATAATGCCTTCGGCATAAACAATGTCGGAGTAAACAGAAAGTATTGAATAGCTTTTGCTGTTGTACTCTGTTTCATCACCAAACGAAACCTGGTAGAGAACAGGTTTTGTTGCTGTGTTAGCAAGAATTTCGGCACCCTCGCCAAGAGTAATAGCATTGACATCTACTGCCGAAACACCTTCGTCAATATCTGCATCTGCAGCCATAAGAATAACTGCATTTTTGTTGTCGCCGTATTTTACGCTGATAAGCTCATCATAGTCCATTGCACGGAGTGACATAATGTATGCCGACTCCAAAGATACAGCTTCATCAGGCTTAAACTGATGGGCATTTACACCATTTACAATTCCAAGTGAACGAAGATAGTAAATAGCACCCGAATACACGCCATCTTTAACATCTATAAATGGGTCAGCAGCGGTGTTTACTTCGTCATTGTAGCCCATGAGCTTTGCCAGTATGTACACATACTGAGCGCGGGTCATTGTTGCATTTTCGCTTAAAGCATCAAGCTCTGAGTTTGTTGCGCCAAGACCCTTAAGCAGCTGATATGCATATGTGTCAATCGGCTGTTCGTCCTGCTCTGCAGCACCCACTGTAAACAACGGGCAAACAAGGACAAATGTAAGCAACAATGATATTAGTTTGTAAAATTTAATGTTTTTCATCTATCTTTCCTCCCGTTATTATTTTGTAAGCACACTGTAAACAATTTTTGCAGTTTCGGCTCTTGTTATAGAATTGTTTGGCCTAAACGAACCATCTTCAAAGCCGTTGATTATTTTTGAGCCCGAGAGCCTGCCTACAGCCTCTTTTGCATAATCTGCAACTGAGCCTTTGTCGGCAAAGCCAAGGCTTGTGCTGCTGCCAAGCTCAATACCTTTTGCTTTTGCTGCTCTTTCAATCATAACTGCCGCATCCTGACGCGAAATTTTTTGACCTGCGCCGAACCTGCCGCCGCCAACGCCGTTAATTACTCCATTTACAGATGCAATTTTAATAAAGCTGCTTGCCCAGTGGCTACTATTTACATCACTGTAAGCTGTATATTCTCCGCCGTTGTCTTTAAGGTCAAAGGCTGCTACAACAACCTTTGCAAATTCTTCTCTTGTGATATTTGCATCACACTTGAATGTATTATCTGCATATCCGTTTAAAATGCCCATTTCGGCAAGTGCCACAATTTGGTTATATGCCCAGTGGCTTGGAGCTACATCTGTAAAGCTTTTTGAAGCAGGAACGGTTGCCCCGCCGATACCGCCTGATACTGAGAGGTTTCCAACGCCGTTGTTCTTATCGCCGATAATTGGTAATGCTGTGTCGTCCTCTCTAGGTATTCCCTCTAGCTGTATGAGCACATTTTCAAATTTTGTTTTAACATCCGCAGCATCCTCAGCTGTAAAGTCGTCAAACTGTTTTGCAAAGTCTGATGTGCTGACTTTTGAATATCTTGTCATATATTCGCTGATTTCAAGCGCATCGTCATATGCCTTAAATATGCCATCAAGGTCTTCAATCTCGCATCCGTTTACTGCCGCAACTGCAATTGATTTGTTCATTGCATCGGTAAACTCTGCCACGCTGTATTTTGCACCCATACCTGCAAAAAGTGTAAGTGCTGCATCCTTGTAGGTTGTGTAATATGTGTTTGTTGTATCAAAGCCAACTGCCTGCTTGTTATTTTCAAGCACAAGTTCAAGATTCGATGCAGATGTATCATTTATCAGTTTTAATACATCAGCCATTTGCCATGCAGCATCCACGTCGCTGATTGTGTTAAACTTTCCTGAACAATCGTCAACCCTTATTTGATAAAGGTATTTACCTTTCCAACCCGGCGCTCCTTCAAATCCGAATACATCGTCAAATTCTTCATATGTAATACTTTCAATATTTGTTTCTGTTGTTGTTTGGGCATTTACTTTTTCAAGTGAATTCGATGCATTTGTTGAATTCATAATTCGAAAGCTTTCGGAATATCCTTTGTATGATGAATCATAACCACCGGCTATTGCATATATTTTATACCGGTCATTCTCGTCGTCAGGAAGGTCATCACCGATTTTAATTGCACATACGGCAGCTTCACCGGGGATTACCTCCGCAACTCCTACCCTTTTTGAATTTTCTATACCGGTAAAGGTATCGTCTTTATCAAGCAAATAAAACATAACATCTGTTACGTATGGAATATCGCTTTCAAATGTGGCTTCAATCGCATTGTCTGCATAGTTAACCTTTGCCGATACATTAGTATCAGCTGCAAAAGCAACCCCTCCAAAGGCAGTTACAACAACGATAGCCATAGCGAGGATTGGAGAAAGTAATTTTCTCACATATATTTGTCTTTTCATTTCTTTTCCCCCTATTTAACCGTTACTTTGACATCTTTAATGTAGCAATCCGAATACTGACCTCTTAGAGCAAAATCGGTAAGGTGACTGCAGGAATCCTCAAGGCTTGCATTGTTAAGCTGTACCTTTGCAGTTTTCCATTTGCCTGTGCCGCTGCGCTTGATTTCGATGATCCTATCTTCAAAGTTACCATAGTTGGTTGCTTCTTTGGTAGTATTGGTATAAACCAGCTCAATCGGAACCATGCTATTATCAAGGTATGTTATTTCAATTTCTACATCACCCTCGGGCACTCTTATAACATCGTCGTGTATATCAAAGTACATACCGTGGTCTTTGGCAACCTTAAAGCATTGCTGCCCTGCCATAGTTACATTTTCCACTTCAAATCTTGTATTTTTGTAGCTCACATACGATAGGCTTTCGTTGTGCTCTGTAATGCCGCCTTCAAATTCCATATTGTTAAGGTCGGATACATCCATCCATGAGCAGCCGACTATCTTACCTTCAACACACTGCTGCCAGGAAATCATATTTCCTCTCCAACTGAGAGTCGGGTGAGGCTGATAGGGATGATTCGTATGTGGTCCAAACGTAAAGTTTGTTGCAAGCAGGTACGACTCATAGCTCTTTGTGCTAACCATAGCGACACCGAGCACCGGAGTATTCATATCGCCTGCAACCCAATCGCCTTCGCGGTTTGTTGTAATATGCCAATATATGTAATCTTCGTTGAAGTATTCAACCTCAGTTCCGTCAAGGCTGATTCTCGAAAGGCCGCTTTTTCCGTCGTTTTGCGTTTTTGGATATTTTACAAAAATAGCATGCTCGCCGTCAAACTGCCACATTTCGTGACCTGTACATTCTTTAGTCATTTGTCCGTCGGGATATACGCCCTGCTTAAACAAATTCCACGTTTCGCCTGTATCGTAATTACCGAGCCAGATACGGTCGGGAATATATTCTGTTGTACCCTCGTGACAGAACATTGAAATTTCGGGATACTGAGGGTTTATAATAGGATGACCTATGCTGGGGTATGCCGGAGTATCGTTGAATTCGTGATAGAAAATACCATCCCATATACCTGTTTCGGTGTTAAGACGTACCGCGGTTTTATAACGATGAACACCATTTATATAACCTGCTTCGCCTTCGTTTATCTGCATCATTGTGGCAATGTATTTACCATCCCATGTTACCGAGAACAAACAGGTAGCTGTCTGTGAATCGGGATGCATGTCGGCAATTTTGCGCTTGGTGTGAGTGTTCCAGTCGTAATGCCAGAAGGAGCCGTCATCCTTTTCGTAATAAATCTGGTCGTTTTCTACAACCTCTGCATAAAATACAGACTCTACCATAACATAATCAAGGAAGCGGAGCATTTCGGTATTTATGTCATACTCATACATTGCGCCTGTTTCTTTGTTACCTATAATAAACTTTGTTTCTTCTTCGTTCCATGACTGCTGATGGAAGTAGGTTTTTATTGCCTGAAGTCCGTCAAAATTCATATGATAATATGTTCTGCCGGTTGTTTCATCAACAAGAGTCATTTTTGGTATTTTTCGCGGAGCCATAAAGCGGTATGCCATAATTTCTTTAACACCCGTGTTCATAGCCATTTCCTCGGTAAATACGCCCTCCAAAACATTGTCAAGAAGTATTGTATTACCTGTTTTATTGCTTGTTATCATAGAACCATTGTAAAAAATTGCCGCATAATTGTCACGACTGAGCGGTGCATCGGGATAAAGTACAAGGTCCAAATTTTTGATAAAGCCAAGCTCATTACCAAGCTTGTATGCATTTTCGTAAAGATTGTCATCGGTAATACCCAGATATCTCATCATAAACACAAGCATTTGGCGAGGTGTTGCATATTCATCGGGGTTAAATTTGCCGCCACCCGAGCCTTGTATTATACCGATTTTTTCGCCGTATGCAACATAGGGCGCCAAATCTGCAGATACATCGGTAAATGAGCATTTGTTATTTTCCCTAAGAGCTTCATCCTCTTTTGTAAATGCTTTTATAAGCATTTTAATGAGGCTGCCTCTTGTAATCTTCTTTTCGAGGCCTGCAGTTGCAGGGCCGCCGTTTTCGCCCTCCATCATATTGATGGCATCAAGCGCTTCTGCCTGAATACTGTTTGCAGCACCAAATTCGATATATTCATCGCTTCTTTCAGCTACAGAAACATTTACAATCTCAATTTTTGCAAAAGCATTGTAAAGGTTTGATACAAGACGGATATTGTATTTCCCGTCAATTACATTTGTAAAATCAGCATCATCTATAACTATTCTTGTGGTTCTCCACTTTGGAACAACACCTGGCTTGAGTACTGATACACGGGATTTGACACCTCTGTTGTTTGAATAGTCAAAATGGAAGTAACCTTCACTGGGGCCGAAATCATAAAAGGTAATAATAACCATAAACTTGCTATCGCCCGGTTCATAGTAATCCTTGTCCAGAATAAAATCCAGATAGTTTGTTTTGTAAACTCTTCGACCAAGTACGCCATCCATCTCAAAGGGTTCGCTGTAGCCAGGATCGTTCTGGTCGGTGATTCCCGCCTCATATCCGTCAACATACTGCATATAGTTGCGTGATACCGTTTCGCCCATTACAACATAAGCGTTGTTTTCACTTGGTACAATAGATACACCGCTGTCAATATCGGGAGTGTCTTGTTCGCCTGTGCTTATATCCGCCCCCGGCTGTTCTCCCACACTTACATCTATTTCCTCACTGCTTGAATCTGAGCCTATTGATTCATCTATAAACAAATCGTCATGGTTTTCGTCATACTGTTCGGCAGAATTTTCTTCATAGCTTTCATCATACTGTTCGTCGGAAATGCTGTCATCATACAATGGCTCGTCATCTGTGCTTTGTGCAAAAGCAAAGCTGCTTATCGTCATAGCCATCGCAACAAAACAAGCAATGATTTGTAGCAATTTTTTATATCTGTTATTCACTTTAGCACCATCCTTTCCGTAATTTTAAAGTATGCTGTCAGTCAGCAGCAACAACTCTTACTCTTGATACGTAAAGATCCCCATGTGTTGCGCCAATTCGGAAGTCACATGTCGAAAGACCCGAGTGCTCTGAAAACTTTACATCATCAAATGTAAAGGTTTTTGTCACCCATTTTTCTGTACCTTCAAAAGGTTTTTTGTAATCACCTTTATATGTACCGTCTGTACCATAATACATAATTGCAAGAGCACCTTTATCTACAGTATTATCATAGTAAGTAATTTCTATAGAAACCTTATTGTTGTTCTTATTAACAACATCTTCGTCTACCTTAAAGTAAAGCATAGTTCTGCCCGCCTTACCAATCTCAGCACGATCACGGGTTTTTACACATTTGACGCCGTCTTTTGTAGCTTTTTCATAGTAACAGTCACTTTCAGGATTGCCGTTAAAATAAAGTGTCATTCCGTTATAATCATTATCGGGATCGGCAAGGTTTATTTCCGAATATTTTTTTGGTTGGTATTCAACAGCATATGGGTCTGACGCAGCATTCATATGGTCGTATGCCAAAATTTCAAAGTTATATTTGTTGTCGGGTACAACTTTGGCTGTATATTCAAATCTTTCCGATTCTTCTGTTGTGCCAAACACAGAACTTCCGTCCTTGAGCACACCATATCCTGCAACAAATTCGTAGTCGTCATATGCCGCACCCCACTTGAGAGTAACCTTGTCAAAGTTTGGAACAACCTCAACATCTGTTACTTTTGAAGGTCTGTGATTTTTAATGCTTGCGCCATCCCCGTTGAGAATGAGATATTCAACCACATCGTTTGCACCCAGATTTACAGATGCAGTCAGAGGCGTGTCTGTAACTGTACCCTGTGCAATATAATCGTAACCGATACCGTTGAGTTTTCCTGTTGATTTATCTTTTGCTATTGCATAAAGATAAATATCTTTGCCGTAGTAGTTTGCATCTTCAACATCAACCGTTACTGTGGCAACACCATCCACTACATCAACTACCGGCTCCGAAATACTGATTGCGGTTTTTTCCATAGCGGCAAGTGTTACTTCAAAAGCTTTTTCTACATAATATCCGTCTTTTGCTATTTTAGCTGTAAGAGTTGCACTCTTTGTAACAAAATCAGGAACAATTACTGCAGTGTTGTCATCAATATAAATGACTTCTTCATCACTTGATGTCCATTCAATTTCACATCCGTCAATTGTCGGAAGTTCAAAGTCCAGAGCTATATCCTCTGTTCTTTCAAGCTCAAATGTGTCTTTAATTTCCAAAAGCTCTTCATAATCAGCGCTGTTGTATACTGCTACAGATTTTATGTATGTATCTTCACCGTTTGCCTGAAGTCTGAAATCTGCTTTCTGATCTGCAAGACCCGTGTCGCTCACACCGTTGAACATAGCATCAGTAACGTGGAAAGTAAGTGTTGTCCAGTCTCCGTTTTTTACTTTTACTGCATCCGAGTTGGGAATTTCTGCGCTATCTGCAGGATTGTCCTTGTTTATATACAAAAGGGTTAATTTTGAATTATCTCCGTACACTTCAACATCTACATAAAACTCTTTGTCATCGACTGTTACATCTTCGCCCATCTTGAAGTAGACAAAACCGCCGGAATCAGTTTGACTGGGATGTTGGGGGCGTTTATATTTTGTGATAAAATATGCAGATGTGCCATCGGGAGCCTGTGTATAGTTACCAAGCGAATCGGATTTGTATCCATTTACATCCGTCCATGCGCCGTCAACCTGCTCCAAAGGTGTTTCATCGCTGTTGACTGCAAAATTTGTCATAAGACCAACATAAACATTTTCGCTTGCTGTTGCGCCATATGTAACTTTATTGTATATAAGTTTTTGGGCATCGCTAAGGTCTGGACCTGTCTGCTGTCCTGCAACAGTAATATCAAAAGCCTTTTCCACATAATATCCGTCTTTTTCTATTTTTGCGGTGATAACTGCCTCTTGCTCGGCTCTGCCGGTAACAACAACGGCGGAGCCGTCTTCGATGTATACAGCAGCTTCGTTTGAGGATGACCAGCTTATATCAACATCATCTTCTGTAGGTAGAACAAAGCTTTCACTTACTGCTCCGTCTATACCCAAATCAAGTGTATTTTGCACATCAAGAAGTGCTGCTGGATCTTCACAGTTTGAAACTGCCACAGATTTTATGTATGTATCTACACGGTTTGCTTCAATTCTAAAATCAGCCCAACCTCCCGGTGTGTATCCTGTTTTTACTTCTCCGTTAAAATATGCATCGGTGATATGGAACATAAGAGTTGTCCATTCGCCATTTACTGTTTTAACGGCAGCACCATTTGCAAGCGAGCCGCGTTCATTGTTTGCGTTAGCATTATACTGAAGGCTGACATTTGTAACGTCGGTTCCGTAAACCTCTGCTTCTACATAAAACTCTTTATCTTCGGTTGTGATATCTTCGCCCATTTCAAAGTAAAGATAACCGCCGGGATAATCATTATCTCTGTCAGACCTTTTGTACTTTGTAATAAAATACGCAGGGGTAGTATTGTCGGGAGCCAAAGCATGATTGCCCAGTGAATCCGAACCGCAGCCTTCTTTTGCGTACCAGAGGTTGTCGTCCTTCTTTTCAAGAGGAGCATCATCGGTTACATACATATAGTAATCCATATTGCCAATGAGGCTTTTTTGCGCCGATGTTTCACCAAATGTTACTTTGTTGTAAAACAAAGGTATCGGTTGCTCAGACATAACCGAAGCACCTAGATCAATATCTGCAATAGTTTCATTTGCATATGCAGGGCATACACCTGTAAATACAAACACAAATATTGTTATAAGTGACAAAAGTTTTGTTGTAATGTTGTTTTTCATAAATTCAACCTCCGTATTAAAAAGTTTGTAAAACTCCATTTTACCTAGTCTGCGATGATTAAATGATAACATAATAAGGTTTGGAATAACATAGACACAAGTCGCTTTAATATGTAAAAATGTCGCATAATTATGTTGCAATGTCGTTTTGCTGCATATCAAAAGTTTACAATCAATTTTATTATACATAAACAAAAATTCTTTTCACACACCATATTTCATTTATTGATTTTTTGTGTATTCAAATTGCAGCTTATAATTATTATATCATACTCCCAAAAACAAAACAAATTACAATTTTTACCAGTTTGTATCGCCAAAATGTACTAAAGCACAAATATTTACCATTTGTATCGAATTTAATCACAGTTGGCAAGTTAAGTAAGTATGTTGCAAAAATTTAACAAAAAATATTGACACCAAAGTATTTTTAATGTATAATAATATCTGTTGTTAATATATAGGGGTATAGCTCAGTTGATAGAGCAGCGGTCTCCAAAGCCGTGTCCCTATGTTTGTATGGTAACTTGAAAAAACTTAATATTTGCTGTTTAGGGGTATAGCTCAGTTGGTAGAGCAGTGGTCTCCAAAACCACGTGCCGAGGGTTCAAGTCCTTCTGCCCCTGCCATACAAAGTGGCTCAAACACTGCGTTTGAGCCACTTCTTATTTTTTAATCATTAAAAAATTTTATGTTTCAAAATTAAATTTCAGAGCATCAATTTTGAATTTTACTAATTTTTAATTATATTTTTGATGACGGCGTATGGTCTTGAGACTCAAATAAATATGCCTGAAATGAGCATCAATTTCGCATACGGTCGCATCCGTTTGCAGGCGTTCCGTCTGCTACATCATCATTTTAGCATCACCTGATTTCGCCAATTCTGCCAATTTTGTCTATGGAGAGCAATTCTACAAGAATATTTTTTAATTCTTGCAGATATCATTTCCCCAAATACAATTTGGCTTTCCTTTGGTTACTGTATAACACATTTAAAAGTTACGGCACGGAGAAAATCCGTGCCGTTTCATCAATATAGAATCTAATGCTTTTAAAATATTTATTTCTTATTTTTGTTTCCGATACAACAAATATGAATAGACAGTTGGAATAATAACAAGTGCAAAAATTATTGTCACAAATATAAATGTTAAATTAAACAATCCTGACACAATCATTATTATACCGCCGTAAATCCAAAGTTTTCCTGCAAGCTTATGTGTTTTATTCCAGTTCTCTTCGTCATGCAGTGTCCAGGGGAGCTTGATTCCGATTGTGTAATTTTGTTTGCATTTTGGAAGAATAAAGCCAAGCACAAAAAATAAAATTCCCACGAAGACAGGCATTATGCTTTCGACACTTATTTTATATCCCAATGCATTAGCATAGATACAAATTCCGCAAATCAATGAACAAACGGGAACAATGCTTATAACGGTCGAGAACATTTTATTACTTATATTCTTTCGTCTCGGATCGGCGCTTGTTGCGATAATACATATTAAATTCACAAAAGTCAGTATCGCCGGAAGTCCAACAACTGCAAAAATTTTACTGTTGTAACCTGTAACCTCGCCATTCCAACCGAAGCTTGTCGCTATATTTTCCGGAAGTCTGTTCCATACTAAAAATCCGAAAAACATCGGCAATAATGTAATTATAGAGGAAATAACTATCTTATATTTATTTTGTTTTATCATATAACCACCTTATTCAACCTTCATCATCCTGTATCCGACACCTATGTGTGTCTGGATATACTGCGGAGAGTCAGGAAGTTTTTCAATCTTTTTTCTGAGTGTTGTCATAAACACCCGAAGAGAACCTATATCTGTTTCCCATGCACTACCCCAAATTTTCTCTGCGATAAACTTATGCGTAAGCACCTTTCCTACATTTTGCGACAACACACAACGATTGATTCCAATGTCAACGGGTTTCCGCTTGGCAGATACTCTATGATAGTAACGCCTTCGTGATTAAACGCAGGGTTTATAAGTGCCATCACAAGCAGCATTGGGAGCATATATATTAAGTTTGTTTTGATTGCTTTTTTACCTTTCAGCATCACAGAATATGTAAAACCACTTGCAAGTGAAATACACAAGGCTATCGGATGCATAAAAAAGCAACTGAACCCGATTACAAACACAAAGTATATGAAATTCACAATCGGGTGATATGTTTTAAATTCGTTCATATTAGTATTCAATTCCTTTTCGTGAAGGAGCACCCAAATTGTACGGATGATTTTTTTCTCTTATCTCTGATATATAATCAGACACATTCGCTATACTTTCGGGCAATTTGTGCCCTGTAAGTATAATTTCTGTTTTTTGTTTGCATTCGTTTAATAGTTTTATAAATGCTTTTTCTTCTATGTATCCAAACTCAACTGCATCAAGAACTTCATCAAGCACAATCATTTGATAATCCTTGCTTATCTTTGCGGTTTCTTCGAACAAAAGCTTTGTATAGGCATCTTTAAATTTAGGAGTAAGCTCCGACTTTTCGTTATCAAAAAGCTCATAATGTTCGTTTGAAAACAATATATCTATGTTTTCAAGAGTATCCATAACCTTAAATTCAGCAGAATCATTATTCTTCAAGAACTCAACGACCAACACCTTTTGATCGCAACCAATACAGCGAATAGCCGCACCGATAGCGGCGGTAGTTTTCCCTTTACCGTTTCCAAAATAGCTCTGTATCATAAATGAACCTCCATCTATCAATTACCGCTTGCGGCGTAATATCCGCGAACATCAACACCCAAATCACAGGTATATACCCATTCAACTTTATCTCCTGCTTTTAGCTGATAACGGGAGCATCCGTAGTTCGGGAACCAACCGTTTACCTTATACATCCATCCTGACAGTTCACCGCAATCAAATTCATATAGGTTAGCTATCCCCTCAATATATGCACTGTTATATATCGGGGTGTCTTCAAATTCCATATGTATTTTATTTCGTTTCATTTCACGGAGAAGTAAATTAAACACACTTTCTCCTTCATAAAATGTAACTGTCTTTTCTGCAAATATAACACCGTCTTTTGGTACAATGCTGGCCTTTTCTTTGTCGAGCCACGCAATGTTCCTCAAAATGGTATCACATCGTACTGATAATGTGCAAGTCAGCTCTTTATCCGAAATAACTGCGTCCTGCGGTTCGATAGGAAGTGGCTTTCCTTCAGGAACAGGATCAGTAAAGTATTTGTCTTTGCCTGTACTTTCGTTTATGACCATCCCGTTTTGAACAGAATATACTTTATCTCCGTTTTCAACCGAAGATGTCGCACTTTCTTCCGCAATGCGGTCAGCTAATGCAACCTTTTCGGCAGGTGTTAAAGCAGTGCCATCTGTACTTTGAGGTTTGTTTTCTTCCGTAGCAGACTCATCAGCTTCTTTTATGGGGATTTCACTGACTTTTTGTTCGGCCTCAATTTGCTCATCTTCGGTTGTTTGGACAACCGGAGTTTCTGTAGAAGTAGGCAAATCGGTTGGAATGGACACATCGTTTTGGGGAACCTCTACACTTCCTTTAGGCTGCGGTGTCCATCCACGAAGCCCCGGAGCATCGCCTCCATACCAAAACATAAAGGCAAGAACTGCTATAATTACTGCTCCGACTATTATTTTACTTTTATGTTTCATCAAGTTTTATCACTTCCTATATGAGTTCTGCTATCAATAACATATTGTGGAGCATATCTGCAATTTCTGCTCTTGTAACAAACTCTTTTGGCTTAATATCCATTACATCATTTGAGAGGATACCTTCCTTGTAACAAAAAGCAAGGGAAGGTTGTGCCCAATTAGATGCTTTTACATAGTCAAGAAATTCTGATAGGATATTTCTTGCTTCAAAACTTTGTATATCCGTATTCACTCCGCATAGTTTTGCTGCTCTTGCCACCATAACTGCCACTTCTTCACGAGTAATCGTTCCGTTTGGATTAAACTCTGTTTCAGACACGCCTTTTATGATACCATAAGAGTATGCAGTATTTACATAAGTATAATACCAATCAGTTTCCTTTACATCAGCAAAAACAAGTGTGTTTTTCACGGGAAGTCCAAGTCCTCTTGTAATAATGGTGGCGAACTCAGCTCTTGTCATTGTACTGTTTGGCTCAAAACTATTTTCTGTCTTGCCGTTTATAATCCCTCTTGATGCCAAAGCTTCAATGTCTGTTTTATCTTTATGACCGGAAATATCCGAAAAAGTTTTGCTGGGAGTGGCTATGCTCATTTTTTTTACATCTTCGTGTTTATCTTTAAGCCCAACGGTGTTATCTTTACTGTCAGATACCGAAATAGCATCATTCATTCTGTAAAGGCTACTTTTACCCTCGTTCATTCTTTTAACGGCAACAATACCATAAAACGCCTGCTCAGTCGACATCAGATTAACGCCGCTTCCATCTGCTGTGTGCCTGAATCCATTTCCTTTATCATAATATGTCAAAAGGTTATCAAGAATTGTATATCCGTTTTTTACAAATCGATCGTCATCTACGGGAATACCAAGTTCACAAAGAGCCACAAGCACCTGAACACAACTTTCTGAATTTGAAGTTCCCCAACTTGAGAAACCGCCTTTGTCATCCTGCTTTTGTGACATTGTATTGAGTGCTGTATCTATTGCCGTCTTAACATTTGGATTGTCCTGATATTTAGCGAGAGCTTGAAGTGCCATACCGGTTATATCGGGATCAGAAATGCCATCACCTGATGTGGCCGCCTTTGTTCCTCCGAATAGCGACCAACCGCCATCGGGAAGCTGACAATCTAAGATTCTTTGAATATACATTTCTCTTGTTGCCTGAACGGTAGCGGCAGGATTCTTTGGCATTTCATAGTTTCCACTATCAAGAGCAATAAGCGCCCATATAGGACCGTTCATACCTTGCCATATCGTTTTCTCATAATCACCGAGAGGTGTTAAAAGGTTATATCCTGCAACATCAGTGGGATTTTTGCCGATTGCCGTAAGTGCTACAGTAAGCCTTGAGTATTCTGTATATTTCTTGTCATGAAGATTGCCTTCACGTTCTTTTACATATTCCTCTACACGTTTATAATAATCCTGATAATACTCTTCGGGAATTTCAATACCGCTTCGTGCGAGTCCCAATACTGCCCATTCACCGCCGATAGAACCTACCTGTGGCTCACTTACGGTTTTATAGATATAATTTGCTGTGTCAGAAACAACATAATCTATATCGCAACTGTTTTCAGCAGAAGCAACAGATCCCAAACTCAAAACCATTATCAGACATAAAAATACTGATACAAATTTCTTCATTTCATAAGCTCCTTAACAAAAGTGCAAAGGCGAGCAGTCTGATTTTGAGGTCAGACTGTTCGCACAATACTACTAAACTTATTTTGCTATATTTTCGCAAAAACGCATAAGAATTGCCGCAACCTGAGCACGTGTTGCAGTATCTTTGGGTGATAAAGTGGTTTCACTTGTACCATTTACCAAAGTTACAGAATTTGCCCATTTAATTGCATCAAGCGCCCAATCGCTTACATCTTTTGCATCGTTAAAGCCTTCAAGATTTGAAGTTTCGGTCACATCAAATCCCTGTATTTTAGCATAGCGATAGATAATAAGTGCCATTTGTTCACGGGTAATATCTTCATTAGGTGAAAATTTATTTTCACTCACACCGCTTACGATATCATTCTCTGCCGCCCAAGCTACTGCATCAGAATACCACTGACCTTCAGGTACATCAGCAAAGTTATAATTATTCGCTTTTTCTTCAGGGTTTGCCATTCTGTAAAGAACCGTAACAAGCATTGCTCTTGTCATTTTGCTTTCGGGTTCAAATCCATTACCCGTTCCTTGCATAAGGTTGTTTTCATAAACATATTTTACAGATTCATAATGCCAATCGTATTTTTTAATATCGGTGAATGTTTTTTCTGTAAATTCAGGCTTTTGAGTAGACTCATTTTCATTGAGTAGTTCTTTGTCGTCTTTCATCTCTTTATCTTTAGTAGAAGAAGCGGAGCCGCCACTTGTACCGCCTGAGCTTTTCTGTATTGTAATTGTTATTTTGTCTGTGTCAGAAGGGGTATCTCCTGCATATTCAGCAAAAGCACTTTCAATTGTGATAATCGTGCCGTTTGAGACCGGAATTGTTTCCATCGCTCTGTATATTTTATCGCCTGATTTATATGTAACCTTTGCCCAATAGTTTGCCTGCTTTGCCTCAAGGCAAATAGATTTTGTGGAAGAAGAAACAGAATAAGTGTACTCTGTCACATCCTTGCTGAATGAAGGAGATAATGTACCATAGTTTGATTTAAAGTTAATGCCCGTGATTTCAGCACTCGGATTTGACCAATCACAACCAATATCAGCACCAAGCTGACAGGTATAGAGCCATTCAACCTTATCACCATCTTGTACAGTAAACTCTGATGCTCCCCTGTTAATGAACCAGTTATTGTGCTTTATCATCCAACCGGATGCCGCGCCTGCATCAAATTCACCAAATGAAGAATAATGTTTTCCGTTTAAGGTAAAGTTTCCAATTGATGAGAGGTAGAAGTTGCTTGTAGCACTTCCGCTGTATGATGCTTTTATGCCCAGAGCCTTCAGAAGTCTTAAGGTAACTGTCGCAATTGTATCGCGGCTTTTGAAAGGAACTTCGACTTCTTCAATAATTTCACCAAGCGCATTTTTATATACAACGCCGCTTTCACCTGATTTACGCTTACCAAAATCTTCAAAGCTTACTGTTACATAACCTTTGATTTCACTTCCTGAAATATCGAACTTGAGATTTGAAACATCGATATCGTCATCATCGGGCTTTGTTGTAGTTCCTGTATTTCCGCCAACCGTTCCGCCGTCTGTATCGCCATCATCGTTTCCGTCATCGCCACCACTTACATCGTTTGATTCTAATGTAATAGTAATGTCAGGAAGAATACTCCTTGAATAGTAAGTGCTTGTAGCGTGAAAATCAGCCGGAACACCTTCATCTGTTATATTTCTGTGTTCTCCTGGAGCACTTCCCATACTGTTAAAATAAATATATCCGTCTGTAAGAGAAAAGCTATCTCCGGATTCTGTATCTTCCGGAATCGTTACATCCAAATACGCATTCGCAGGGAAATTGTACTGGAATGAACCTGCCGTCTGGACCTGTGCTTCCCCTAAAGTATAGGTAAGCTTGTGTCCGTAGATATATCCAGGGTTATAGATACCTGACATTTTACCCATTGGGAAATGAATTCCGTCAAAAGTAACTCTTGCAACATCTCCTGCGCTTAAGTTTTCGCCGGGATTTGTAACATTGGAAACGGTGTAAGTGATTTTATCGCCACGAACAACCTGATATGAAGTAGTACCGTCATCTTTTGTTACCTTTAAGATGTTATTTCCGCTTATAATTCTTGCAGTGTAATTATCATCTTTTTTGTCAAGCTTTGTCCATGTTTTTCCGTTGTCATTACTGAACTCAACCTTGTTTACAATACCTTCCGTAACAGTAGGAAGGAAATCGAGTGTTGCATATTCGCCTGTGAAATATAAGGTGTCAAATTCCGCATCCCATTTTTCGCGTGCTTTAATTCCAAAATTTACATCAGTTGCAGCATTTGCAGTTTGAACAATAACAAGACCTTTTCGTGCTTCATCGCAAGCTCCAAATGTAAATTCAGAAAGCCCATTATTTGTAGTTAAATTACCCGAAATAATATCAAGTGCATCGTAGCCAATTTCAAGGATTGCAGTACCTTCGCCGATTGCCGTAATATTAAGCCAATTGTTTTTAGCGTTGCCATTACCGCTTGTTACAGGTGTAATACTGATAATATCTGAACCTGATAAAATGTTATAGTTAAAATCAGGCTCAATCATTATGTTTGCAGTATCACTATTGATAATCTGCCAAACTCTGTATGCACGAAGTTTAAAGGTTTCATCTTTCGCAAGGACAAGTCTGTTCTGTTCGTTTACATTAAGAAGTAAACTATCATCACCGCGCGATCCGAAAAGTGTAGTTTTATCATAATCAATATTAGCATTGGGTGATAAGTCTTCATCACTCCAGGTTACTTTCTTTTCTGTCCCGCTGATAAATCCTGCCTTTGTTATTTTTCCTTCTTTTGAGACTCTGTAGGAGTAAGAGTCGCTACCCGAAGAAACATTAAAATAGTATGTCTTTGTTCCATAAGACTCGTTCTGAATTTCAAGCGGTGCAAGCTCCGAGACATTATAATTTTTATTCTGGCAAAACGCTTTCGCTTCAGCATCCGCAGGAACATTTAACTTAAACGCATTCTTATAGCTGAGTTCAACCTGAGTATCATAAACCTCAGAATTTCCTGTGAAAATTGCTTTATTATTCGCTTGTGTACTTGCATAAACTGAAGTCAAATCTCCAAGTGGCTTTGCATAAAATGTGTAAAGTCTTTCATTTCCTGTTGCAGCAAGGAAGAAGGTATAGTAGGATATTCCGTCTGCATCTGTTCCGCTTGCTCCAACGGTTGCAAAGTTGCCGTCTTTATCTGCTACTTCAATCTTCACTTGCTCTGTTGTTACATAACTATCATTTACCTTGGTAGGAACAAATATATTAACCTTACGGAATGTAACAGTTGAACTTGCTGAAACAGGAATTGACATACCTCCGATGCTTGTATCATCTTTCTTTGCACGAATACTGATAGTATCAATGTTCTCCGGTACTTTTATGGTGTATGGAACAAAACCATCAGAAACCGTTCCGCTTTCGTTTACAAGTTCATCACCTAAAATATCAACCTTGTTATTATCGTATCCGTTTGTTATATAAAATGTCGGAGTAATTCCTTCTGGAATCAGAACAGTAGTATTATATGTAACTACAGGATTTGTAACATTTAATGTAATAGTATAGGTATCCAAGGATTCAGCTTTGCCATCGTTTGCCGTAAATACCAGGACATATTCGCCGCCGATATCTGGTGTAAAGCTGTAATTTGCATCAGCATTTATGGCACTTGCATCATTGATTTTAACCTTATATGTAAGAATATCACCATCTGCATCTGTAAAAATATCGTCAAGTTTTACGGTATAAGTTGTGCCGGCTGTTACATCAGCTACGGCTGTAGCAGATATTCCATCTGCAAGAGTCGGAAGTTCATTCTGTTCTTTTTCAAAACGGACTGCTACGTCGTCATAAGCAAAGTATGCAGCTTGCGAAAATCCGTAGCCGTTGTCACTGGTTCCAAGCATATTGAATTCAACTTTTGTTACTTCACCAAGTCCTGACAAATCCCATTTTGTCCAATCAAGGATCATCTCATCAGGACCGTTCACAATATATTTCTCTACAGTTCCAACCACAGTTTCGCCATCATAGCCTGTTGCCACTACTTTTACATAGTCACTTTCTCCAATGCTGGCAGTAAGGTCGTTTCCATTCACACAACAGTTAAGTGCATAAGTCGTTGTGTTTATATACATATGGTCGATTACACGAGCTTTGCCATCAGCAAAAGAAAGGGCAGGTAATTCTTCAGCCATATTATATGCTGAACCGTCCATATACCCATAGTGTACGACAAAGTTATCAGAGCCGTTATGTCCACCACCTGTCGTTGCAAGTTCTTCCACATCAGCTTTGTAAACGGTAATCTGTGACTGGTAATCTCCGTATGTTTCTATATCAGCGGTATTGTAATTTGAGATAGCATGACCGCCGCTCCAATAAGCAAACGCACCATAGGACTGACACAATCTACTTGAAAGCTCTGTATTGCCTTCGTCATGCCATTTATATGCTTCTTCCTCAGTCGAGTAGCCCATACCACCGCCGTAGAGCAAGTCTCCGCCATATTGCGAATCATCAATTAAGCTTGACCAATTATTTTCTCCCGCAAAGTTGATGCCACCTTTATAGTCCGCATCTTCAAATGTAAGAATTCGTAAATCGTAATTTTGTTCACCTTCTGTCGCAAAAACACCAACAGGTAAAAGCGACATAAGCATTGTAACCACCAATAATACAGAGGCTATACTGTTAAATGCTTTTTTTAGTTTCATTTTAATTTCACTCCTCATTCTGCTTTTTCAATTCATCACTTATTTGTTTCATTACAACTTTCCACGGTCCCAATCTCTTTATGTAATATTCATACCCAACAGTATTAATAGGGAACATTCTTTTTCCATGCTTTTTCTTAAGGCTTTTAAGAAGTTCATATAATTCTGCATCGGTATCTGCTGAATGCTTTTGAGCAAACTCTGCTTCTAATTTGATGCGTTCAGGCTTTTTAAACTCTTTTTTCAGTTTCTTTTCAGCCAACTGATTAATTCGGTTGAGAGAACCATGGTTGATAACAGCTTTTGAACCTTCTTTCCAATTCATTTTCTGTTCTTTTTCAATTCGCTTTTGACTTTTTTCTTTAAGTCCTGCACGCTCCAAAATACGGGGCCAGGGACCAAGCCTTGCTTTTAAGTAGGTGTGCCCAATAACTTCGTCTTTCTTAGGGCATCTACCAAGCTCTTTTGAACATTTTACGAGATATGCGATAAGTTCTTCGTCTGTATCACTTTTGTGTAATCTTGCAAATTCTGCTTCTTGTCGTTGAAGCATTTGTACATCAGTTTCTATGTTTTTCACCTCCGGTTTTTCGCCGCAGGCAATAAAAAAACTGCGGCAATTTTTCTTTCAAAAAATTACCACAGCTGAGTTTTTCTGTGATGAATCACAATTCAGAAGAGAACATTAGGCAAAGCCCTGATAGATTCGCTTTAAAAAAGTAAATATCAGCGCCTCAACCGAAAACATTATCCCTATGCAAATGAGCACTTACGAGATAACATCAAAGCAGGTCTTGTGACTCGTGTCATATAAGGTTTATATTAACCTTGCATTTTTATGCTCTGCCTTCTCAGTTTCCCAATGACCGGCTTTCACCGACGAACATAAAAACTTCGACACACACACCGACAGAATTACGCAGGGGATTCTCACCCCATTCCCTTTCCACTGATTATGCCTTGCTTATAGGCTTTTACGACATAACCAACACTCTGTGTGAATATATTAAATTTTACTTGATTATTTTACCACATATCTACAAAAAAATCAATGCACAAAACAAACAATTTTTATAACAAAACAAATATTTTGATGGTTAAAAACTTTTATTTAAATTCTGGTAGGATATAAAATCAATTCTATTTTATAATAAAAAAATCGGTTTACTCGATTTCGTTTTTCTTTGTTTAAGGCGTGTCATATTTTAATATGATGGTTAAGCTACGATTTGCCGTAATTGGCTCAAAAAAACGCTTT
Organism: Clostridia bacterium; assembly: GCA_045633845.1. Classification (GTDB taxonomy): domain Bacteria; phylum Bacillota; class Clostridia; order UMGS1810; family UMGS1810; genus RGIG4708. Next base: position 1,826 of record JAZQZC010000005.1, on the reverse strand, counting down.
GTATTGCATTTATCTTTGTTAGTCGAGTAATTCTGCTTATTTTATTCTGCCATTCTCAAAACGGGCAATTTCGTTTGCCTTGTACTATTGCAATTTCGCACATTATGTGTTATAATTCTATTTAGTTAGTCGTACTGTTGATAATTATTTTGACCACATGTTATCCCACAGTTAGAAATGTAACAGACGGAAACAGTGGAGATAAGATGGCTAAAGAGTATATTAAATGTAGCGGAAAGGGCTAAAAAAGGCAAAAACCGCTATATATCAAGCTTTAGCGAGCGTTCGGGACGAAGAGGTGAAATGTTCAAATTATCAAACTTCAGCATTCTGTTATTATGAGAATTTTCAATAGCATCAATAAAGCATCAAAAGGCATAAGGTTCAGAAGACCGAGTGCTACAAACGGCTCAACGGTGGGAACAATTTGAACAGTCCTTTTTATATGACATTGTCTCCAAAACCGCGCGTCGTGGGCTCCGTACTCGAGCGCTGCCAGTGGCAGAAGAAGCGAGGGTTAAGGAGTTGGCGGCGGTCGAAATTTTTAAGATGCTTTTGCATCGAAAAAAATTTCGGGTTACCGCAACTGGGTAAAGTCTTACTACCCCTGCCAAAATAAAATGGGATTACCGTCAGGTGAGCCGACCCCCCAAAAGTTAGACCAAAAATCTAACGATTGGGAGGTCGGTTCATTTCACTAAATTGAGGCAACGCCCTTTGTTGATTGATAAAATTTTAAAGCAGCTTATACAGCTCCGTTTTTCCCTCGGGCACATACCTTGCGGACAAATCATTTTGCAAAAGTCCGCCTTTTTTTGCTAAATCGGCTTTGTCAAACTCCGACATATACAAATTGTCAGATAATTTTTGTATATGTTTTTGACATTCGGGAGTGACAACCTCCGCTGCACCGCCTATGCCTGCCGATACAATCACAATATTGTTTGCCTGTGAAATGTCACGCAGTGTATCTTTGTAGCTTTGAGTAGCAGTGTCACTTTCAAAGCAATTGACAGCAGCTGTTACGCCGTTTAAGCGGTACCTTTCAAATATCTTTGGCAAAAATATATCGTCACCCATACACAGAGCAAGCTTTATGCCTTTAAAAACAATTGGCTGAAAAATCTCGTCTATGCAATCCTTGTAATCCTCAAGCTCAAAAACAGAGCCGAAGCTTGTTGCGTGCTTGATGTAGAGCTTGTTAAACGTTTCGCCGTCCTCGGCAAAGGGATTTACAAAAATACAAAAGTGCATACCAAAATCGTCAATTCCGTTAAACACGGCAGCGCAGCCAAGCTCAAAGCAAAAGCCGTAGAGAGATTCGAGCACATAGTTGTATTCCTCGCCGTTTAGCACATCCATACCCGACAAAAGCTCAGTGTAAGGAGTTGCAGCGCCCTCGCCGAATACAAGCAAATCTGCACCAAAGCCGGATGCAAATTCCATTTGTTCAAAAAAGCTTTGTTCATTGAGAACAATTATTGGTGAATATATTAATATTTTAATTGAAATCACCGCCTTTATGTGTTATACTAGTGTAACAGGACTCGAACTAACATTGGTTTCACATGAAAAATTCACCTGAAACTTCAGTAAATTCCTTGAAAATACGAAAGTATTCCCTTCGTAATTTACCTTGTTTCAGAAAAATTTTTCTATGTGAAACTGCTTTGCACCTGCCATCTTGAAATTTTTGTTAAGATTTCAGTGCGACAGGTTGCAGGCGGGCTGACGCCCGACAAAACCGACAATCTGAAAGATTTCAAAAATTTCAGATGTCAGGCATTGAGAGTTCGAATCCTGTCACACTAAGTATTGTACCATAT
>JAZQZC010000004.1:0-16717 GCA_045633845.1 Clostridia bacterium | reverse complement strand
CCAAAGAGCAATAGCTGTAATTATATTGAAACAATAAGTAACGATATAAGTATCGACAATGTAACAAAATTATGGTACAATATTTATATCAAAAATCTCATTTTTATCATTCTTTGTTGGCGAAAGTGCCGTATTTGATTTTTGATACAATTATATTATCAAATTAAATTGAAAGGAATGATAATATGCGTTATAGTACAAAATGGAAAAACTGGGTTGCGTTACTTGATGGAAAAACTTGTAAGCCCTGCAAAGAAAATCACGGTAAAATTTACGAAATTAATGAAATTGAAAAACCATCACCACCTCTTCATCGGAATTGCCGATGTATGATAAAGCGTTTAAAATCCATATTTGCAGGTGAAGCAACAAACAAAAAGCAAGACGGAGCAGATTGGCATTTGAAATACAAAGGGAAATTGCCAGATGATTATGTGATGATAGATGTTGCATATTCTTTCGGTTGGAAACCAAAAAAAGGTAACTTTTATGATGTAATGCCAAATAAAATAATTGCTGGAGGAATTTATAAAAATGCAGATGGTCATCTGCCTGAAAAAGAAGGTAGAATATGGTATGAAGCAGATATAAATTATGTATCGGGATATAGAAATAAGCAACGTATAGTATATTCAAATGATGGATTAATATTTGTTACATATGATCATTATAAAACATTTGCTGAAATAAGATAAAGGAGGCATAATTATGAGTGAAAATGAATTCAAACATATAGAAGGAAATATTATTACACTTGATTTTAATGAGTGTAGGTATTTTGGTGATATTCACAAAGCTATAAAAGAATCTTTGGGTTTTCCCGATTATTACGGAGAAAATCTTGATGCGCTTTGGGATTGCATGAGATATTATACTGATGAGCAAATAAAAATCATTATAAAGGGAAAATCAAAATTGCCTGATGATTGGCAGGATTATATGGATAAAATTATAAAAATATTTGACGATGTTCACAAACAAAGTCCGAATATTGTTTTTGTATATAGTAAAGATTAATAATTTACATTTTTTTCAAAAAACACTTGCAATTACTCAATTTATGTGGTATACTATGCAATGTTAGAATAAGTTTTCACGAAAGAGTGGGTTGCAAAACCCACTCTTTCGACGTTAGTGTGACAGGATTCGAACTCTCAATGCCTGTCACATTATGGGAGGTAATTATGGCAAAACAAAAGCTTACTGACAAAATTTACGAGATGGCTTTGCCCCTTGCACAGCAGCACGGGCTTGACATCTATGAGGTTGAGTACAAAAAAGAGGGTTCGGATTATGTGCTGAGAGTAATTCTTGACACAAAACCCGATGGCGAAAGTGAATATGTTTCCATAAACGACTGCGAGGAAGTGAGCCGCTCCTTAAGCGATTTGCTTGACTCGGAGGACCCTGTTAAAGAGGCATATATGCTTGAGGTTACAAGCCCTGGACTTGACAGACCGCTCAAAAGACAAGAGGATTTTGTCAGATTCAAAGGCAGGCAGGTAGACATAGGTCTTTACAAGGCAGTAAACGGAAGTAAGGTTGTAACAGGCGAGCTTGTTGGCAAGACCGACGGCGTTATTACAATCAAGCTTGCAAACGGCAGCGAATACGTTGCAAAAGAGGATGAAGTATCATCTGTAAAATTAACGGTAATATTTTAATTTAGTCACACTATACGAAAGGAATGATTAAAAAAATGGCTAATGAATTTATCACAGCAATTTGTGAAATCGAAAAAGAAAAAAATATCAACAGAGATATTCTGTTTGATGCAATCGATGCGGCACTTGTATCGGCATATAAAAGAAATTATAACACTAGCAACAACAATGTGCTTGTAAACATCGACCGCAAAACAGGCGAGGTAAGAGTATTTATTCAAAAAGAGGTTGTAGAAACTGTTGAGGATGCTCTTGCACAAATCAGCCTTGACGAAGCAAAAAAAATCAGCGGCACATATGAGCTTGGCGACACAGTAAATATTGAAGATACACCTATGGCATTTGGCAGAATTGCGGCTCAGACAGCAAAGCAGGTTGTTACTCAGCGCATCAAAGAGGCAGAGCGAACACTCATTTATGATGAATTTTCTGCAAAAGAGCACAAAATTGTGTCGGGTACAATTCAGCGAATTGAAAAGAAAAATGTTTACCTCGATGTCGGCAGAACAGAGGCATATCTTTCACAAAACGAGCAGGTACCTGGCGAAAGCTACGACTTCCACAAGCGTATGAAGGTTTATGTAACCGAAGTACGCAAAACCACAAAGGGCACAATAGTAAACGTATCACGTACACGCCCTGCACTTGTTGGCTGCCTTTTTGAAGAAGAAATTCCCGAAATCAAAGATGGCATTGTAGAAATCAAAAGTATCTCGCGTGAAGCAGGCTCAAGAACCAAAATTGCAGTTATGTCAAAAGACGAAAACATCGACCCGATTGGTGCCTGCATAGGTACAAAGGGTACAAGAGTACAGGTTATTGTAGACGAGCTGGGAGGCGAAAAGATTGATATTGTAAAATACAGTGACGACCCTGCAGAATTTATTAAAGCAAGTCTTAACCCTGCAGAGGTTGTAAGCCTTGACGTAGATGTTGAAAACAAGGAAGCACACGTTGTTGTTCCTTTCCATCAGTTGTCACTTGCTATCGGCAAAGAGGGTCAGAATGCCCGCCTTGCAGCAAGACTCACAGGCTATAAAATTGATATAAAGAGTGATCAGTAATGGTACCATTCAGAAAATGTATCGGATGCATGGAGAGAAAGCCCAAACCTGAGCTTTTGCGCATTGTAAATTCGCCCTTTGACGGAGTTGTAATTGACGAAAATGGCAAAAACCCCGGAAGAGGTGCATATATCTGCAAAAGTTCAGATTGTATTGAAAATGCCATCCGCAGAAAAAGAATAAAAATTAATCTTAAAACTGAAGTAAGCGAAAGCTTTATACAACAGCTGCAAGAGTATATAACCAAACTGGAGTGAGTAATATAAATAAGATATACGGAATGCTCGGCTTAGCGAAACGTGCGGGCAAGGTAATAAGTGGCGAATCGGGCTGTAAAGATTCGGTAAGGTTTGGCTCAAGCTACCTTATAATAATAGCCGAGGACACAGGCGCCAACACCAAAAAGAACATTACCGACAGCTGCAAATACTACAATGTTCCATATTATGAGCTTGGAACAATGCAGAATAACGGCAGGGCAGTCGGCAACAGTTTTAATGCAATTTTGTCCGTAACAGATGAAGGCTTTGCAAAGGCAATCGAAAAGCATATTTTAGCAAAAATTAATGGAGGTGAATGATTATGCCTAATCCAAAAGTTAGTGAAATAGCAAAATCAATTAATGTCACAAGCAAATCTGTAATAGAATTGCTTAAGGAATTTGGTATAATTATCAAAAATAATAATACTGTACTTGAGTATGACGCACTTGACATTGTGCTTACATCATACCTCAACAAATATGATGACGGCGGCTCAATTATCGACTATTTTGAAAAGCTTCACGAAAATGACACCCCGCCTGAACCGATAGAACAAAAGAAAGCCCCTGCCAAAAATGAAAAGGAACAAAAAGCAGAAAAAGCTGCACCCGAGGTTGTCGAACCTGAAGAAGAAATGGATTACGAAATCAAAAAGCAGGACAACAAAAAGATTGTTGATACCCGCCAGAACAACGTTGATATCGACAAAATAGAAGACAACACCAAGGCAGAGCAGCTTGTTGACCTTGATATAGAAGAAAAGAGTCAGAAAAAGCAGAAAATCAAAAAAGGCAATCAGTCAACCAAAAAACAAGAAAAAAATATTGATAAAAATAACGAAAAGAACAAACCTAAAAAAGAGCAGCAGGCACCTAAAGAGAAAAAAGAGGTAGAAATCCCCGAAGAAATCGGCGTAGGTGATTTTGCCGCAAGCCTGGGCGTGTCTGCAACAGTTGTTGTTAAAAAGCTGTTTGAGCTTGGTATCATGGCATCTGTAAGCCAGGCAATCGACTTTGATACTGCTGCACTTGTAGGTGACGACCTTGGCTTTGTTATAAAGCAGCAGATTATTGTTACCGATGAGGACATTCTTTTAGAAGAGGAAGAGGACACACCCGAAAGCCTCAAGCCGCGTTCACCGGTTGTTGTTGTTATGGGTCACGTTGACCATGGTAAAACATCGCTTCTTGATGCAATAAGAGAAACAAACGTTATTGCTAAGGAAGCAGGCGGAATTACTCAGCATATAGGTGCTTACAGAGTGCGCATCAACGACCGCAAAATCACATTCCTCGATACACCTGGTCACGAGGCATTTACAGCAATGCGTATGCGCGGTGCACAGGTTACTGACGTTGCAATACTTGTGGTTGCTGCCGACGACGGCGTAATGCCTCAGACAGTAGAAGCTATCAACCACGCAAAGGCTGCAGGCGTTACAATTATTGTTGCAATCAACAAAATTGACCGCGAGGGCGCAAACCCCGACAAAATCAAGCAGGAGCTTACCGAATACGGCCTTGTATGCGAAGAGTGGGGCGGTGACACAATTTGTGTTCCTATTTCGGCAAAATTCAGACAGAATATAGATGAGCTTCTGGAAATGGTACTCCTTGTTGCAGATATGAAAGAGCTCAAGGCTAACCCCGACAAAAGAGCAAAGGGTACAGTTATCGAAGCGCGTCTTGATAAGGGCAGAGGCCCTGTTGCAACAGTGCTTGTTCAAAATGGTACACTCCGTGTAGGCGATGTAATTATTGCAGGCACAGCAGTTGGCCATGTAAGAGCTATGATGGACGACCGAGGCAACTCTATCAAAAAGGCAGGTCCGTCTGTTCCTGTAGAAATATTAGGTCTTGGCGAAGTGCCCGACGGCGGTGATGAATTCTTTGCAGTAAAAGACGAAAGAAGAGCCCGCCTTGTTGCAGAACAGCGTAAACAGAAAATTAAGGAAGAATCTATAAAGGCAAACAATGTAGTAAGCCTTGACGATTTGTTCAATCAGATTAACGCAGGTGAGGTAAAAGACCTCAACATCATTGTAAAAGCAGACGTTATGGGCTCTGTTGAGGCTGTTAAGCAGTCACTTTCAAAGCTCTCTAACGAGGAGGTTCGCGTTAACTGCATCCACGGCGGCGTAGGCGGTGTTACCGAATCTGATGTCATGCTTGCTACCGCATCAAATGCAATTATTGTAGGCTTTAATGTACGACCTCAGCCATCTGCAGTAGAATCCGCAAAACGCAACAACGTTGACATACGTCTTTACCGCGTTATTTATCAGGCTATCGAAGAAATTGAGGCTGCTATGAAGGGTATGCTTGCACCTACATTTGTAGAAAATGTTTTAGGTCATGCAGAGGTTCGTAACACCTTTAAGGTTAGCGGCGTGGGCACAATTGCGGGCTGCTACATTACCGACGGTAAAGTGTCACGTAACTCACAGGTTAGAATTGTACGTGACAGCATTGTTATTCACGAGGGTGTGCTTTCATCACTAAAGCGCTTTAAGGATGACGCAAAAGAGGTTGCATCGGGATACGAATGTGGTATTGGCATCGAAAACTTTAATGACATTAAAGATGGCGACGTAATTGAATCCTTTGTAATGGAAGAAGTTAAAAACTGATAAATTTTAAGACTGACGAAGGGAGAATGTTATTTTGGCATTTAACAGAACTCAGAGAATAAACGGAGAAATGCAGCGCGAGCTTGCTTCAATTTTCCGCACAATAAAAGACCCGGGAATGAGCGAGTTTGTAAGCGTTGTATCCGTAAATGTTACAAAAGACCTTAAATATGCAAAGGTATATGTCAGTGTAATGGGCACCGACGAGGAAAAGCAGCAAACAATTGCGGCACTCAAGCGTGCTACAGGATATATAAAAAAAGAAATAGCTTTGCGTCTGAATTTGCGCATTGTTCCGCAGCCAACCTTTGTGCTGGATAACTCTATTGATTACGGCATGCATATTAACGATTTAATAAACAGATTAAATGGTGGTAACAATGAATAACCTTTCTGAAATTGCGCATGCTTTGCGCGAAAAAGACAATTTCATAATAATACCACACAAAAATCCCGACGGCGACTGCCTCGGCAGCAGTGTGGCGCTTCTTCTGGGATTACGGGATATAGGCAAAGCCGCCTATATCTCTTTGCCCAATAACCCGGGCGAAAGGCTGTCTTTTTTGTGGGATGATAGCTACAATGCTCCCGAGGGCTTTAACTGCGATGTAGCTATTGCAGTTGATGTTGCAGCCGGCTATATGATGGCACATCTCAAAGAGGAGATTTTTGACAAAGCTCCTTTTACAGTGTGCCTTGACCATCATGGCACCAACAGCGGCATTGCAGATATGAATTTTATAGATGCATCGGCTGCCGCTGCGGGTGAAGTAATATACAGGCTTCTGCTTGAAATGAAGTGCAGCATAAGCACAGATATGGCATCGGCACTATATAGTGCAATTGCGTCAGATACAGGTAGCTTTCGCTATTCAAACACAACGTCCGATACGCTCAAAATTGCGGCAGAGCTTGTGGATACAGGCATTGACAGTGCAAAAATTATGCGTATTCTGTTTGAAACAAAGTCAATTGCACAGACAAAAATTATGTCGGATATTATAGACAATATGGAGTTTTACTTTGACAACAAGGTGTGCATAACATATTGCAATGAGCAAATGCTTCAAAAATATAATCTCACATTTGACGATGTAGATGAATATTCAACACTCCCGCGTACAATAAAGGGTGTGGAAGTGGGCATATTTTTAAAATGCTATAACGAGCATGAAACAAAGGCAAGCCTGCGCTCCAACGAATATGCCGATGTTGCGCAGGTGGCAGCAAGCCTTGGCGGCGGTGGACACATAAGGGCAGCAGGTGTTACACTAAACAACGATTTGGAAACAGCAAAACAAATTTTGCTTGGCAAATTAGAGGAATTGTTTTGATATGGAAAATTTAAACGGTCTTATTATAATAGACAAGCCCTCCAGCTTTACATCCCACGATGTTGTGAGCAAGGTGCGGGGCATTCTTGCGTACCGCAAGGTAGGGCACACAGGCACTCTTGACCCTGAGGCTACGGGGGTGCTCCCTGTGTGTATAGGCAAAGGCACAAAGGTAAGCGATATGCTGATGAACTCCGACAAGGAGTACGTTGCCGAGGTTAAGCTTGGAGTTGTTACCGACACTCAGGATATTTTCGGTGAGGTGGCAGCAACCGCGGATAGCTCGTCTGTTACACTGCAAAATGTTAAGGATGCCCTGCAGCATTTTACAGGGGAAATCAAGCAGATACCACCTATGTATTCTGCTATAAAAATTAATGGTCAAAAGATGTACGACCTTGCACGTCAGGGTATAGAGGTGGAGCGCAAGCCACGTAATATAACAGTGTATTCAATTGAGCTTTTGTCTTTTGCAAGTGATGTTTTTAAAATCAGGGTAAAATGCTCAAAGGGTACATACATTCGTACACTGTGCCACGATATAGGCGCATATCTCGGCTGCGGCGCATGTATGCTCTCCTTAAGGCGAACCCAATCGGGGATGTTTTGCGAAAATGATGCCATTACTCTTGCAGAACTGGAGCAGGCTGTAAAAAATGATACTTTGACACAGGTGCTTGTACCTACAGACAAGGTGTTTTATGAGCTTAAGCCCATAAATGTAAACGATGAAATTAAAACAAGGCTTAAAAACGGAGCACCTTCAACTATAGCAAAAGAGCTTGGCACATACAGAGTTTACGACAAAAACAACAACTTTATTGCAATAGGTGAGGTAACACTCATAAACGGACGAAACAAAATTTCTGTAGTAAAATATTTTGGTGAATAAAGGTAATTTTAAAATGCAGACAAATGTTTTAAACACAGTTAAAAATACCAAAACAGTGGTGGCATTGGGCAAGTTTGACGGCTTGCACATTGCCCATCGTGCCCTTGTGCAAAAATGCGTACAAATCGCGCAAAATAAGAATTTTGACTCCTGCGTGTATCTTATTACAGGGGCAAATCGTACACTGTGTGACAATGAATATATGCACAGGCTGCTCAAAAAGATGGGCGTGTCAAAAATGTGTGAGGACGTTATGACCCCTGAGTATATGGCAATGACTCCGCAGCAGTTTGTAAGTGAGATTTTGTTTAAAACTCTTAACTGCGCTCACGTTGTGGTAGGCTACAACTATCGCTTTGGCAAGGCTAGAATCGGTGATGTAAACATTCTCAAACAGGAATGTGCAAAATTCGGCATATGCGTATCTGTGGTAAAATGCGTGTATATGAGTATTGACGGCAAAGATGTTGAGGTAAGCAGCACTGTTATAAAAGAGTATTTAAATGGTGGTAATGTGGCTGTTGCAAACAAAATGCTTGGCAGACCATACTATATATCGGGCACTGTGGAGCGGGGCAAAAGACTTGGGAGCAAAATAGGCTTTCCCACTGCAAATATTTATCCCGGTGACAAAAGTACTGCGCTATTAAAATTCGGCGTGTACGCTACCAAAACCACTGTTGGTGCATTTACTTACAAATCGGTCACCAATGTGGGTGTCAACCCAACACTTGACAATTACAACAACGTAGTGGTAGAAACACATATCTTTGATTTTGACAGCGACATATACGGCAAGGATATAACTGTTGAGTTTGTAGATTATCTCCGCCTTGAGACAAAGTTCGAAAATGTGGAAACACTTAAAAATCAGCTTGAAAAGGACATATTAAAAGCAAAAAAGATATTTGGGTTGGAAATGTAAAAAATAAATTAAAGTAAAAAACCATTTGGGGACATTCCTTTTTAAAGGTGTGTCCCTAAATGGTTTTTGAAAACTGCTGCCACACTATTTAAATTTTTTCTTCCTTGACTTTGAGAGCATATTTTATTATAATATATTTTGTATTATTATTTAAAATTGACAGGCGGTGAGCAATTGTGGCAGAAAATTTTTTGATAATGGCAAACACAACCAAAAAAGAGGCAGTTAACTTTGTGCCTGTTGTTGCCGGGTACATTGTGTCAAAAGGCAAAAAGGCATTTATACTTGAACAGGACAAGGAAGCTGTGTACTGCGATAATGTGTGCGTAATCGGCAGGGAACAGCTCCCTCAAATGGATATAGCCGTGGTTCTTGGCGGTGACGGCACTGTGCTCAGAGCAATAAGCATACTCAAGCATCACGAAATACCTGTGTTCGGCATCAATTTCGGTCACATAGGCTACCTTACCCAGTGTGACCCCGACAAGTACAGGGAATGTATTGACCGTATTATAAACGGCGATTTTGAAATACAAAACCGCATAATGATTAAAGCGAATTTAGGCAGTGGCGACAAAAAGTACGGTGTTACCGGCATTAACGAAATTGTGCTTCACCGCGGTCAGATTGCCCACGCATTACATATAAACGTGTATGTAAACGGCAATCTTATCGAAAAGCTATCAAGCGATGGCGTGATTGTTGCTACACCTACAGGCTCCACAGCCTACAATATGTCGGCAGGGGGTCCTGTGGTAATTCCTACGGCGAGCAATTTTGTTATTACGCCTGTGTGCGCATACTCTATGTCCGATTGCTCAGTTGTTACATCGGGTGACGATGTTGTTACAATAAAGCTGGAGCCCGGTGCTCCTTGTGATGAGGGCAAATGCGCAACCCTTTCAGCCGACAGTATAAGCTCTTTTGACTTTAACTTTGGCGATACCGTTACAATATATAAATCAAAATACAAATTAAAGCTTGTCAAGTTTAACGACGACAGCTTTTATCAGACACTAAAGCATAAACTTAGTATATAGAAAAGAGGAGTATAATGTTTAAGATTGTTACAAAAAAAGAACTTAATCCCACAGTTACTCTGATGGATATTGAGGCTCCCTTTGTTGCAAAAAAAGCACAGCCGGGTCAGTTTATCATCCTTAGGGTAGACGAGGACGGCGAGAGAATTCCTCTCACCATTGCAGATTTTGACAGAGAAAATGGCACAGTTACAATCATATTTCAGATTGTTGGTGCCACTACCGAAAAGCTCAACCACAAAAATGAGGGTGAATACATCTCCGATTTTGTAGGGCCTCTCGGTGTTGCAACTCATACCGAAGGTCTTAAAAAGGTTGCAGTTGTGGGCGGCGGTGTTGGATGCGCCATTGCATACCCTGTTACCAAAAAGCTGTATGAAAGCGGCTGCGAGGTTGATGCAATTGTAGGCTTTAGAAACAAGGACCTTGTTATTCTGGAGGATGAATTCAAAAACGCAAGCTCACGCCTTGTTATGATGACAGACGACGGCAGCCATGGCACAAAAGGCCTTGTTACCGATGCACTTCGCAAGCTTATCGAAGAGGGCAACCAGTATGATGAGGTTATTGTTATTGGTCCACTCATTATGATGAAATTTGTGTGCCTGCTTACCAAAGAGTATGGCATTAAAACAACAGTAAGTATGAACCCTATTATGATAGACGGCACAGGTATGTGCGGCGGCTGCAGACTTACAGTTGGCGGTGAAACAAAGTTTGCTTGTGTAGACGGTCCTGATTTTGACGGACATCTTGTAGATTTTGATGAAGCAATGGACAGAGCTTCTATGTATAAAAATTTTGAAAGACAATCACACGATGATGCGTGCAATCTTTTTAAAAAGGAGGTTGAGTAATAATGCCTAATATGCGACTTACAAAAAATCCTATGCCATCTCAGGAGCCTGATATCAGAAACGGCAACTTCCTTGAGGTTGCACTTGGTTATACTTCTGATATGGCAATAGACGAGGCACAGAGATGCCTTAACTGTAAACACAAGCCCTGCGTATCGGGCTGCCCGGTTCAGATTGACATTCCCGAATTTGTGGCACTTGTTGCCGATGGCGAATTTGAAAAAGCGTATGAAGTAATTGCAAAATCAAGCTCACTCCCTGCAGTGTGCGGCAGAGTATGCCCTCAGGAAAGCCAGTGCGAGGGCAAATGCGTGCGCGGTATCAAAGGCGAGCCTGTTGCAATCGGACGCCTGGAGCGCTTTGTTGCAGATTATCATAATCAAAATGCTCTCAAAGCTCCCGCAAAGCCACAGAGCAACGGTCACAAGGTTGCAATTATCGGCAGCGGCCCTGCAGGCTTGACCTGTGCAGGTGACCTTGCAAAAAAAGGCTACGATGTTACAGTTTTTGAAGCACTCCATTTAGCAGGTGGCGTGCTTGTTTACGGAATTCCCGAATTCCGTCTTCCAAAAGCCATAGTTCAAAAAGAAATTGACGGACTCAAGGCTCTGGGAGTAAAAATAGAAACAAATATGGTTATAGGTAAGGTTCTCTCTATAGACGAGCTTATGAGTGAATACGGCTTTGAATCTGTATTTATCGGCTCGGGTGCAGGACTTCCGAGATTTATGAATATCCCCGGCGAAAATTTAAAGGGTGTATATAGCGCAAATGAATTTTTAACCCGTGTTAACCTTATGAAAGCATACAAAGACGATGCCACAACACCTATCAAGGCAAACAAAAAGGTTGCAGTTGTAGGCGGAGGTAACGTTGCTATGGATGCTGCAAGATGTGCAAAACGTCTTGGTGCTGAGGAGGTTTATATTGTTTACCGCAGAAGTGAAGAGGAACTCCCTGCACGTAAGGAAGAGGTAGAGCACGCAAAAGAAGAGGGTATTATCTTTAAGCTTCTTACCAACCCCGTGGAAATTCTTGCCGACGACAACAAATTTGTAGGCGGCATCAAATGTGTTGAAATGGAGCTTGGTGAGCCTGATGAGTCGGGCAGACGCAGACCCCAGGTTAAAGAGGGCAGTGAGCACACAATTGATGTTGACTGCGTAATTATGTCTATTGGTACAAGCCCCAACCCACTTATCAAGTCTACTACACAAGGGCTTGAAACTCAAAAGTGGGGCGGTATCATTGCCGACGAAACAGGCCTTACATCACGCGAGGGCGTGTTTGCAGGCGGTGACGCTGTAACAGGCGCCGCAACAGTTATACTTGCAATGGGTGCAGGCAAAACTGCAGCAACGGCTATGGATGAATATATTAAATCAAAGTAATTGGGGATGTAAAAAACTTTTTTCTTATCCCCAACAAAAAAACAGTGGTGTAAAAAATCTTAACGATTTTTTACACCACTGTTTGTATCTTCGGAATAACTGAATTTTTGTACTCTGCGGCTACGTCTGCGCCGCGCCATTTGTCTGAGGCGTATCTCTCTTTTTACATATGCAAAAAGTATCAGACCCACTATAAACAATACAATTATAAACAAAATTACTTTTAATGCAGTACCAAGGATTTTAAGACCGCTGCCCGATTTGGTATCGTCAGGCTCCTTGTTTTCGTTTACCTTTGCTGACGAATGGAATGTCGTTGTGTACCACGAATTAAAGGCATTAAAGGTTTTGCGTATTGCTGAGTCAAAATTTCCTGTAGCAAAGTCGGTCTCCATATTTTCCAAAAGGAATTTGTTTACTGTGTCAGTTGTGAGGGCACTTTTTAAGTTATCTCCGACTATTGCCCAATATTCCATATCGTCTGTTGCAAGGAGTACAAATGTAGATGTGCCGTTGCCTATGTTTTTTACACCCCAGGTGTTATAAAGCCTTGTTGCATATTTATCCACACTTTCTTCACCTGTTGTGGGCACTGTTACAAATATAACCTTTGAATCTGCGCTTGCCATAAGGGCATCGTTGCAGCCTCTAATATACGATTTTGTTTCCTCGCTCATAACTACCGAGTAGTCGTTTACCGAAATTGCATCCGGCACTTCAAATATATCAACCGTCGCGCTGCACACAACCGGTATCATCAAAAGTGCAATCAGCGATATAAAAAATCTTTTCATTAGTATCACCAAATATAATTATATCAGTATTTTAAAATTAGTCAATATGTATTTGCCCCCATAATGGGGAATGACGAAATTTTTGACACAAAAATCATAAAAAAGCAAAGTAATAATGGCTTTTGTATGTTATTGTAGTATTAATTTATGTTAGTGCAATATCAGGAGGAATCAGTATATGAATTATATTGGTGTAGATATAGGCGGCACAAAATGTGCCGTTGTGCTCGGCAACAATAAAGGTGAAATTGTGAGCAAAACAAGATTTGATACAACTTCATACGAGCAGACATTTGCAAAAATATGCGATGCTATTGAGTCTGTTGATGCAAAATATGATGCAATAGGCATAAGCTGCGGTGGTCCGCTTAATTCCAAAACAGGAATGATAATGTCACCTCCAAATTTGCCCGACTGGGATAATGTTCCTATTACCAAAATGCTGGGTGAAAAATTTAACGTACCTGCGTTTTTGCAAAATGATGCAGATGCTTGCGCTCTTGCAGAGTGGAAGTACGGCGCAGGCAAAGGTAGCGAAAATATGATATTTTTAACCTTCGGCACAGGCATTGGTGCGGGGCTTATTTTAGGCAACAGACTTTACAGTGGCACCTGTGACTGCGCAGGGGAAATAGGGCACGTGCGTATGTCCGATTCGGGCCCGGTAGGTTATGGCAAAGAGGGCTCTTTTGAGGGCTATTGTTCGGGCAGCGGTATTGCCCAGCTTGGTATTGCAAGAGCAAGAGAGCTTTTTCAAAGCGGCAAAAAGCCGTCATACTGCGACAGTGCCGACAAGCTTATGGAAATTACAGCAAAATCTATTGCAGATGCAGCAAATGCAGGCAACGAGGATGCAATAGAAATTTACAAACGCTGCGGTACAATGCTTGGTAAGGGGTTGTCTATTCTTATTGATGTGCTTAATCCTGAGACCATAGTTATAGGAAGTATTTTTGCAAGATGCGAAAATCTGCTCCGTGAAGAGATGCAAAAGGTTATTGACCGCGAGTGCGTTTGCCACGCTTCAAAATGCTGCAAGGTTGTACCTGCAGGCCTTGGCGAAAGCATAGGGGATATTGCGGCTATATCTGTTGCTGCAAATGGATTGAGCAAAGGAATTTAAAAAACTAATATACTAATATAGGAGAGTGTGATATGGAAAATTTATTAAAAAGATACCCTGCGCTTGAAGTGTGCAGTGGTGATATAAAAAAAGCTCTTGAGCTTATGATAAACACATACAAAAACGGCGGCAAAATCCTTGTGTGCGGCAACGGCGGCAGTGCTGCGGACAGTGAGCACATTGTAGGAGAGCTTATGAAAGGCTTTATCAGCAAAAGAGTGGTAAAAGATGACCGCATCCTCGAGGAGCTTGCAGTAAACCTGCAGGGCTCACTTCCAGCAATTTCGCTTCCTAGCCAGTGCGCAATTCTTTCTGCATACATAAACGACGTTGAGCCGGATATGATGTATGCTCAGCTTGTGTACGGCTATGCCAAACCCGAGGATCTTGTAATCGGTCTTTCCACATCGGGAAATTCAAAAAATGTGGTAAACGCAGTAAGGGTTGCAAAGGCAGTAGGTGCAAATGCCCTTTGTATGACAGGCGCAGGCGGAGGTAAGCTAAACGAGATTTCCGATGTGACAATCAAAGTTCCCGAAATGGAAACGTACAAAATTCAGGAATATCACCTGCCTGTATATCATTACCTTTGTGCAGCAGTGGAGCAGCACTTTTTCGGTTAAAAGCATTGCGGTGTCATAGACAAAAACAAGCTTTGTGACACCGCGTAAAAATATTTTAAATTTTTTAAAAAAACTCTTGACTTTTGATACTATTGGTGATATACTAATTAAGTCGTCAGTTGATGGCAAAAGTTTAATAATGCTTGCGAGCATGCTGGAATTGGCAGACAGGCACGTTTGAGGGGCGTGTGTTTATGACGTGTGGGTTCAAGTCCCACTGCTCGCACCACAAAAAACGACTTGTTAATTCAAGTCGTTTTTTTAACCACAATTTAGTTTTCAATTTAATATGCGGATATGGCGGAAGTTAAGTGACACCCCAAGAGTGCAACGCACTATTGGTAAGGTGGAACTTATGCCAAAACTTCCCAAGAGGCAAACGCCCACATACGGCGTGCAGGCGATTGGAAGAAGTTGACGGCTGGCAGACTAACTTTGGCGGTAAAAAAATTTAATATATGCGGACGTGGCGGAATTGGCAGACGCGCATGGTTCAGGTCCATGTGCTCGCAAGAGCATAGGAGTTCAAGTCCGTGAACCCTTTTTAAGGGAGTAATCAAAAACGGCTTGTGTAAATGCTAACAACTTTAAAATTTAATATATGCGGACGTGGCGGAATTGGCAGACGCGCATGGTTCAGGTCCATGTGCTCGCAAGAGCATAGGAGTTCAAGTCTCCTCGCCCGCACCACCGAAAAAAGTACAGCTCAAGTGGCTGTGCTTTTTGTTTTTAAGCAAAATAAATTCATCATCCCCTCCCGATAATATGTGCTAACATAGCTAAATATTAGGACAGTCTATTTGTAATCAGTAGATCAATGTTTAGTTATGTTTACCAGATGCACATTTGGAATGCTTGTCTAGTGTGCCTATTGTGACTGTATCTATGACCAGTAAAAAATTGTTGTTTGTTCTGTTAAAATAGATATGTTACAATAAAAAAAGACAACAACCTAAAAAAGTGATATAATAGTTTTCACCACAAAAACAAAAAATCACGAAAGAAGGTTGTTGCATAATGAGTATAACATATACAACAGCAAGACGCAAGAAAATTTGCGAATATGCATTGAAATATGGAAAGATGAAAGCATATGAACTTTATGGGGCAAGTAGACCAAGTATCGACAGGTGGTTAAAAAGATATGATGGGACAAAAGCCTCTTTAAATGATTATTCACGCAGACCTAAAAGCCATCCAAATCAGAGTACAGCGGAAGAAGTGAAGTTGATAGTAGATTTATGGCACAAAAACAAGGAGTTTGGATTAGATTATCTGTATGGGAAATTAAAAAGAGAACACGGATATAAAAGATGCAGAGAAACCGTGTTCAATGTGTTACGCAGAGAAAAATTAATCTTTAAACCTGAAAAGAAAAAAAGCAAAAAAGCAAATAAAGAGTATCACGGAGCAACAGTTCCGGGAGAAAAAACACAGATGGATATTAAATACGTTCCAACAGAATGTGTGCCTGAATTTTTAAGAGAACAAGGAGAAAAGTTTTATCAGTATACAATGATAGATGAGGCAACAAGTTTAAGGTATTTGTACTGGTATAATAGTAAAGATGGTTGTAATGCAGTAGATTTTGTAAAGAGGGCAAGAAGGTATTTTCCGTTTGAAATAAAGATGATACAAACAGATAATGGCAGAGAG
The DNA here is from genome assembly GCA_045633845.1 of Clostridia bacterium. GTDB lineage: Bacteria > Bacillota > Clostridia > UMGS1810 > UMGS1810 > RGIG4708. The sequence goes on along the minus strand of JAZQZC010000004.1, from coordinate 462 downwards.
TTTACCAATAGATATGTAAATACAAAAGCTATTTCGATGTTAGACAGGTATCTTTTAAGAGAAGGAATAGAACATAAATTAACTAAACCTGCAACGCCGTGGCATAATGGAAGAGTAGAACGCAGCCATAGAACAGATGATAAATTCTTTTATTCACGTCTTAGCTTCTACAGCTTGGAAGACCTTAGAGAACAAGGTAAAGTATGGTTGAGAAAGTATCAGAATATGTATCAAAGAAAATACAAGTATCTTTCACCGATAGAAGTATGGAGAGAATACAAAGCAACAGGTGAACACCCCATATACAAGGATAAAGCAAATTCATCGGAATGTAAATAGCAAGATAAATGCTATGCACTATTGACCTTCCTCTTAATTTGCTTTTCAAAATAGCTATGGGGTTTAAGGAAAACTATATATTATTTTTTATTGTTGATGTAACATATGTTTGACAACTGCAGA
>JAZQZC010000003.1:0-35346 GCA_045633845.1 Clostridia bacterium | reverse complement strand
TTAAAATTCCTCGACCTGAAACAGATGGAATTTTGAGTAAATTTTGGTGCGGAAGATGAAGCAAGGCTGTCGCCTTGCAAAGATGACAAACCGAAAGTTACCGAAATTACGCCGTTTCAGGCGGGTTCGGATTACTATCTTTCGGCTAGGCAAAAAGTGCGGCTGCAAAATCCTCCGCATCAAATATCTGCAAATCATCTATACCCTCGCCTACACCCACAAGCTTTACAGGCACCTGCTCTTCGTGTGCAATTGCAAGCACAATTCCGCCTTTTGCACTGCCGTCAAGCTTTGTAAGAATAATACCCGAAATATCTGTGCTTTCGCCAAACATTTTTACCTGATTAACAGCATTCTGCCCTGTTGTAGCATCTACCACAAGCAGAGTTTCCCTGGAGCAGGCGGGGAGCTCACGCTCCATAACTCTGTATATTTTATTTAATTCATCCATAAGATTTTTCTTATTGTGTAATCTGCCTGCGGTATCAAGGATAATAATGTCGGCACCTCTTGCCTTGGCAGCAGTTATTGTGTCAAACACAACTGCTGCGGGGTCACTGCCCTCCTGATGCTTTACAATATCTACACCCGAACGGTCTGCCCATACCTGAAGCTGGTCGATGGCTGCCGCGCGGAAGGTATCTGCCGCACCCACAATTACTTTTTTGCCCTCTTGCTTGTACTTTGCGGCAAGCTTGCCGATTGATGTTGTTTTGCCAACGCCGTTTACACCGATTACCATAATAACTGACGGTGTGGTGGTAAGGTTGATTGAAGTATCATTTTTTGCTAAAATCTCCGAAATAACATCTTCAATTTCCTGTTTAATAAGCTCAGGCTCCTTAATTTTTTTGTCTTTTGCACGCTCGCGCAGCTCGCCTATAATATAAAGAGATGTATCTACACCAACGTCTGCCATAATAAGGGCTTCTTCAAGCTCTTCAAACAAATCCTCGTCAACAGATTTAAACATTTTGAGTACGTTGTCGATTTTGTCATTGAGAGATTTTCTTGTTTTTTCGAGTCCGCCGAAAAAACGGCTGAATGCATTTTTAAACCCCATCTGTGCTATACTCCTCCAAATCTTCAAATTTGAGCTTCAAAAGCTTTGAAATACCCTTTTCCTGCATTGTTACACCATACATAATGTCTGCCGCTTCCATTGTGCCTCGACGGTGAGTAACAACTATAAACTGAGTATCGCTGCTGTATTTTTTGATATAGTCGGCAAAGCGGTAAACGTTGTTGTCGTCAAGTGCTGCCTCAACCTCGTCGAGAATACAAAAAGGTGTAGGACGAACCTCAAGCACCGAAAAAAGAAGTGCAATTGCCGAAAGTGCTCTTTCGCCGCCTGAGAGTGCCATCATATTCTGCAGCTTTTTGCCCGGAGGCTGTACCTCAATTTCGATACCGCTCTCTAAGATATTATCGGGTTCGGACAATGTAAGTATACCAACACCGCCGCCAAACAATGCAGAAAATGTTTCGCTAAACTTCTTTTTAATAACCTCAAAGGTTTCGTTGAACTGCTTTACCATTATTGTCTGCATTTCGCGGATGATACCCTCTAATTTTGCTTTTGTTTCGTCGAGGTCTTTTTTTTGTTCGGTAAGGTAATCAAACCTTTGTTTAACCTCTTTGTACTGCTCTATTGCATCAAGGTTGATGTGACCGAGAGCTTTTATTTGATTGCGGAGAGAATTCGCCTCAGACACCGCCTCGTTCATATTAAAATCTGTCTTTTTAAATTCAAGAGCAGTGTTGTATGTAAGCTCATAATCCTCCCACAGCTTGTTTATGATTGCTTCGGTGTCTGCTTCCAGCTTTTCGTTTTTTGCCTCAAGTCGTACAACCTCCTGCTGCAAATCGTAAATAATATCATTTTGTGATTTAAGGTCGCCTTGTGCATTACGGAGCTTTTCGCTCTGAGTGTCATACTCCTTTTGCATTGCATCTATTTTTTGGTACAGATGTCCGCTGTTTTGCTTTGCATTGTCAATCTGCTGCTTAACCTCTTCGATTTGTTCATCGATTTTTTTGTTTTGCTCAGCAACAAAATTGATATCGGCAAGCTTTTGCTCAATTTGTCCAATTGTTTCTTTAACGTCTGCATCACTCTGTATAAGCTTTTCGTTTGCAACTGCAATATCCTTTTCAAACGAACTGATAACAATTTTGCTTTGTGTATCTCCCTCAACAAGTTTTTCTCTTGTTTCGGCAAGCTCGGCGCCTGCAAGCTCCGTTTTGTTGAGCTGTTCACGTACCATACGGATTTTTTCTTCGAGCTCGGTGATTTGCTCTTTAAAGGTGCCTTTTTGCTTATCGATATCTGCAATTTCGTTTATTATGTCGCCGCTCTCGTTTGTGAGCATTGTAATTGAGCCCTGAGCCTCATCGGATATTCTCTTTTCGGAGGCAATCTGTGATTTAAGGCGGACTTCTTCGTGTTCACAAGCTTTGAGTGTTTGCTCGATTTCCGCTTTTTTGTCTGCCATTTTGTTTATCTGCTGCTTGTAGAGTGCAATTTCATCATCGGCTTTGTCTGCCTTTTTTTGCATTTGGGCAATTTCTTCGCCAAGCTTTTCGATATCCTTTGCACGGCTGAGCAAGCTCTGGTTTTTGCCTATGCTGCCGCCTGTCATAGAGCCGCCCGCATTTACAACCTGACCGTCAAGAGTTACTATTTTAAACTTGTAGCCGTTTTTCTTTGCAATATTTACGGCATTGTCTATATTGTCGGCAATTACGCATCTGCCAAGGAGACTTTTAAAAATTCCGTCATACTTTTTGTCATATGAAATAAGTTCATACGCCAAACCTATATAACCTTTTTCGTTAATCGGAGGCTTTTGCATAGCTTCGCCCTTTATGGACGTAATGGGCAAAAATGTTGCTCTGCCTGTTTTGGATTGCTTTAATTCTTCGATGCATTTTTTTGCGGTGGCTTCGTCTGCAACAACAATGTTTTGCAGCATACTGCCGAGGGCAATTTCTGCTGCGGTTACATATTTGTCCTCAACCTCAACAAGCTTTGATACAACGCCGCATATGCCTGCAATATTTTTTGAAAGCAGGTGCTTTACGCTTTTTGAATATCCCTCATAGCCTTTTTCGAGGTCCTCGAGGATATTTTTTCGTGACTGCTTTTCGTTAAGCTTTGATACAAACTCGTTTTGTTCCTCTTTTGCTTTGTCAAGCTTTTTGACAACATCAAAATACTCGCCCTTGAGCTTTTCCATATCATCGGACGCTTTAGCGGATTTTTTGTTGTTTTCGTCAAGGTCGGAATTTAATTTTTCAAGATTTTTTACCGCCTGCTCATATGCCTGTTTTTTGGCAGTAAGGTCAGACTCTAAGGTTTCTTTACGTTCGTCAAAATTCTTGAGCAACACATCCATACTTGACGAACGTGCCTTTATTGCCGAAATTTCGCCAAGGAGGTCTACAATCTGATTTTTGTATTCTTCGCTCTGGTCGTAAATTTGATTTATTTTTTTGTCAAGCTCATCAAGCTGCTGCCTGCTGTTTGCAAGGCTTTTTTGTGCCTCTGCTTTTTGAGAATTTATATCTGCGATATCGTTTAAGACTTGCTTTTTTTCTGTTTCGATTGCATCTATTCTTTCACGAAGTGCAGTAACCTCGCCCTCCCATCGGAGTGCATTTTCGCTGTTGTTTTTGCTGTCGTTTGAAAGTATTTCTATTCTGCCCTGCAAGCTGCCGCTGCCTTTTTCTACTGCAAATGCCTGCTCTCTTATCTCGGTAAGCTGACGGTTGAGCTCGGTAAGCTGTGTTGTCTTTTGGTCTATCGCTTCCTCAAGGGTATGAAGCTTGTTTTTTTCGTCATTAAGGTGATTAAAGGCAATATTAAATTTTTCCTGTCCTTCTTTGAGGCTTTCGCGGTGCTTGTCAATTTTGCGTATTGAAATATTAATATCAAGACCTTTTAAAAGCTCGCGCAGGTCAAGATATTTGCGTGCTTTTTTTGATTGATTTTCTAATGGGCCTACCTGCTCCGACAAGGTTTCGATAATATCTTTTATACGAACAAGATTGTCATCTGCCGCAACAAGCTTTTTTTCGGCATCGTTTTTGCGATATTTGTATTTTGTGATACCCGATGCCTCTTCAAATATATGTCGGCGTTCCTCTGCCTTTGACGAAAGTATCTGGTCAATTTTACCCTGACCGATTACAGAGTAGCCCTCTCTGCCAAGACCTGTATCCATAAAAAGCTCGTGGATATCACGGAGACGGCAGTTGGTATTGTTGATTAAAAATTCACTTTCGCCGCTGCGGTGGAGCTTGCGGGTAACCTTTATTTCGTCAAATTCGGAATTAAATATTTTTGACTTGTTGTCAAAGACAATAGAAACCTGTGCAAAGCCCATAGGGCTGCGCTTTTGAGTACCTGCAAAAATTACATCCTCCATTTTGCCGCCGCGCAGACTCTTTGCGCTCTGCTCGCCGAGTACCCAGCGTATTGCATCGGAAACATTACTTTTACCACTGCCGTTTGGACCAACGATAGCGGTAATTCCCTGACCGAATTCAAGATTTATTTTGTCTGCAAAGGATTTAAATCCGTTTACTTCAATACCTTTTAAATACAAATTAAATACACCTCAAAAACTTTTTCGTTTGTATTATACGCTTAAAAAACTTCATACAATAGCCATTGGAGGATTATCCGAACCCGCCTGAAAGTCAGTATTTTCGGTGCTTTTTGGATTGTCGTCCTTGAAAGGCACGAGCATTCCTTCGTCCTCCGCACCAAAAATCCCTCAAAAATACAAGCCTTTCAGGTCGAAGAATTTAAATATAATAAAAATTGTTGTAAACAAGGCAAAAGCGCAGCGAATACTGGGCGTATTTGCGAGCATTTTAACGCAGTTTACAGGAATTTTTATATATTTAAATCGGAGTTCGAATAATACTCCAATGGCTAACCATTATATAATATCACATCATATAAAATTTTGCAAGTTTTTTGCAAAGTTTATGTTGTGTCAGGGTGAAACGTAACAAAAGTTGACAAACGAGGATGTTCGCATGACAACGGAGTTGACAAACGGGGAAGTTCGTGCTTGCACGTGCGTCCTCGTTTGTCAACTTGTTATATGTATATGTTTAAATTGTGGCAGAGGGGCTGTTCGCACAACAAGCGAGGACACACCTCTAGCGAGGAATGTCCCCGTTGTCATGCGAACTTCCCCGTTTGTCAACTTTTTGTTTGTCAACTTCTATTTAAATTAAATCACTCAGGCTCAGCTTGTATGCCTCGCCGTCTTTAAATTCAAAATATATATCCTCACAATCATTTGATATTCCGTAGGTAAGCAATGCATCATAGGTATATATTTTTCGTATATGAGGCGAGATGCCCATAAATTCACGATTGAGCTTTTTGCAATACTCGAAGCTCTCACCTATAATAACAATTACGGGAGCTTTGATGAGACCTGCATTTACTCCCTTGTTTAAAAGATAAGGATAATTTGATGCCAGTTTACAAAAATACGCTATCCGTTTTTTGTTTTTGTTTATTTTGGCATCACTTAAGTCTCCTCTTATAATCCTTGTAAAAAACGCCTGTTCGTTGAGCTTTATGTACCTTCGTATAACCTCGCTTTTGTTTATAAGCGCAATTTCCGAATCAAATGTTACCTCAGTATCATATTTTGATGCAAAATCCTTGTATTTCATAAGAGTGTACGAAAACCACAAATTCAAAACAAGGTTTTTGCAGATTTTTACGGGTGTTGTGTTGGAAACCGGTTCGCTTACATAAACACCGCCGCTTGTACCCGAAAGAAGCGTTTTGCCATACACATCGTCAAATGTGTACACTGCCTGATTGCTGACAGGATGAATATATTTTTTTAATAGCTTTAAATTACAAAACAAAGTTTTGTGCATTCTTTTTGCTATTTTTTCTTTGTCATAACCATAAATCTGCGGCATCTCAATGAGCCCTGCAGCCATAAGATAATAAACTATCTCGGGAGTTACACACTGCAGCTGATAAACCCTTTCGAGTATTGCATAATCGGACGGCTCAAGGCTATCCTTTTTATAGCTGCCTTTTTGTATTTTTGCCCAGATTTCACATTCATTATATAAATCTGATTGCTGCGGGGCAAGCCTGTAGTGCTGCCTGTCATCAAGAATATATGGTGAAGCGGCATTCCTTACCTCCAGAGGCTCCTCAAAAGGCACATTCGACGGTTCATAGGCAAAATCAAGCTCCTTTTTGGCAACAACAGATTTTTTTACTTGTGCATCTGTTATTGCACCATAAAAGCTCAATATTTTTGTATATTCAGGCTCTCTCAGCGTACCCTGCACACCAGTAAAGTCACACCCCGACACATAAAAGCTGCGCTGCAACAAAACACTGTCCTCTATAATTTCGTCATTATAAAGGTTTACTTTGCCCGACCTTTCCTTTATTGTTTTGCCAAAATAATCATCTGTCACCTTGCTGCCCTGAATAACTCTGCCTCTTTCCAAAACCAATTGCCTTTTTCCGCTTTGAAGGTTAAACATCGGAATACATTTGTCCTCATCATTCCAATATTTTTGAAGAGTTCTTTTATCAACAAGATAAGGAATATTATTTTCGCCCACAACCATATATAATATGCTATTTTTATAAGGATGCCTAAAGCTTTTTACGCAGGTAAACTCTGAGCTCAGCTGATAAACAGCCGAACCTGCCACCATATAATACAAGGATGCCTCCCTGCAGCAAAAATAATGAGCGTAACCGCCGAAAATAACAGGAATACTGTATACACAACCATCGGCTTGTACAACCCACAGCTTATCTGCACTTATTATAACTATATCATCACACGAATATATTGCACGTATTTTGCTGTGCCCTGTATGTGTATGAATGACTTTTGATGACAAATCGGAGGTATTAAGCTCCGCAACAGTTGTGTGATAATAGTGTTTGTTATCTTTTTCGGATACATAATCATTGTAATAGGTAACAAGTAAAATATCGGTACCCGACTTATATTCCATTGAGGAAATATTTCGCCCGTGCATATATGCCAGAGCTCTGTTTTGCCTTTCAAGAGAGAAAATTTTTTGTTTATATTCAAAAGTAAGCTCATCCAAAAATTTTGAAAGCTCTGCGTCAATGGGTATATTTTCACGTTTGGCTTTGTTAATAACAGAATTGCATATTCTGCCGGGAATTAAGCTGTATTCCGATTTTTCGCTGCAGTATTTAAAAACAAGTGATTTAAAGTAAACACAGCGATAATTTTTGAGCTTATTAAAATAATGTTTTCCGTCTGTTTCTCTTTTGTTATAAAATTTTTCGTATAAGCCAGACTCTTTAAAATATGCTTCAATTTTATAAACATACTCCTCAAGCAAACAGGAAACTCCCAATCTAACTTCCTTCCATTCGGAATCCTGCTCATTTAAATTATAAAGCTTAAAACCGTTGTATCCCGCAATATAGCCAAATGCAACCTGCAATTTATCATCTCTTACGGCAGATGCGGAGCTGACTCCGTAAAAGTCAACATCATCGGGAATATCTGGGTTTGAAACAGGCTTTGGATTATATGAATTAAACACCGTTGTAAAATAAAGCTCTCCTGATTTGTCAAGAAATATATCTCTTAATCTTTTGCCGCAGCTGTACATCACCTTTTCGCCATAGCCAAAATTGCCCTCAGGAAGCTGTATTTCAACAATAGTATGCCCTGACATACCATATATTGCCTTGTTATCCTGTGAAAAAATAATTTTGTGAAGCCTGTAGGTTATGCCTGTTATTATTTTTAAAGGGTTGTTGTCAAAACCGCCCTTTTTCCATATTTTTATAACTCCGGAGGCATCATAAATTGCAACTGTATCACGGTTGGTGCACGCTGCCATAACGTGAGCACTATGACTGTTGATAAGCATGTTTTCACTGTTGATTATTGAATTTTTAAAGCTCGAGGGGTATGAGCCTAAAGTATCAAATCTTGACATAACCGCCGAACAAAAATTTGATTTTGTAAGATTGAGCTCCGAAAAATCGCAGCCCGACAAATCATAAGCTCTCAAAATTTTTAAAAGCTTTACAACCTCTCCTACAAACTGAGAATTTTCACTTTGACCATTTTGACGTGAATTTTCAATAAGCTTAATGAGTGCAGAGCTTTGATTGCAGTCATAATTCCACTTTAAGCTCTCTTTGTCAAAGTACGGTGATTTTTCGTTTAACAACTCAATGGTAAGATGCACAATATCAGGTTCGTTTATTGCTTTTTCAAGCGAGCGGCAGCAAGTGACACTCTCAGCACAAAATTGTATATCCTCATAAATATAAACTGCAGCAAAAAAATCTCGGTAAACCTGATGGATAAAGTCAAATCTTTTGTGTTTTTCATCTTTTCCGCTTTGCTCAACACGCAAAAGCTTGCAAACCTCGGTATAATACCCTGTGGCAACATCAATAAGGTCATATTCATTTGTTATATCGATTGTGCGAAAAATTTTTCTTTCGTGTTCACCGCATCGGCTTTTATATTCGCGGGAATTATAATAATCTATGGCGTCTGCCATAATGTCTAGCATCTCGACATATGTCAATTCAAAATTACCTGTTGATGAGTCCTTTACCGAAAGTCGATATGCAATATACGGCAAAAGTGTTTTAAGGAAAAAGCGATAACGAGCCTTCGTTCGCTCACTGTCTGCCGAAGCTGCATCTTTGTCAAGCTGCCTGTTTACAAAACTGTTTAAAAGGTCGGCACGATTGTTGATTTTGTCCTCCAATGCAGTATTTACATACATAGTCAGGTACATAGGAATAGACAAAATATCCATAAGTGCAGGCGCTATGGTTTTTGTTAATCCGTTTTGGTCAAGATATTCTCTCACCTTTGAAAATGCAATTCTTTTAACAGAATACTGAATTATATCATCGCGCAAAAATTTTTCGCCAATATATCTTCCCGAAATTACAACACGGACATTTTTGTATTTTGAGCAATCTAAATACTCGCCTATTTCATCATTGAATTTTGATAATACATCCCCCTCAGGAATTTCATTATATCCGTCAATCAAAAGAACATAGTTGGGGCTTTCTCTGTCCTTTTTAAATTCATCTTCAAGAGCTTTAATAATTTTACCTGTTTCGAGGCTGTCAAAGGAGGCTGCTGTGCTTTCGCCAAAAAGATTTTTGGCAATATAGCGCATAATCAGATAATCCCGACCCGCAAGGGCGCTGCCTTTAATATAAATGGGAATAAGTGAATCGGCAGCATTGCCTGCAACAGCATTGTCAAGCAAATTAAAAAACATTTTTGTCATCATTGTGGTTTTGCCTATTCCGCCCTCGGCACCAATAATGGCAATATGGTTTTGCGGCACATATGAAAGCATCTGTTCAAAGCTTACAATATTGCCTGTGCCCAAAAGCTCAGGAATAAGACTGTCAACAATACGCTCTTTTTTAAAATTAATATCCTCACTTTCTTTTACAGAGGCATATTTAAAAGAGCGGTCCAGAACAAGCGAAGGCATTGGATTGTTGCTTTGAGCAGCAATGGTTAAAACCTTGTCCTTTATGCTGTTACAATAATCAGCTACCGAGTCATTTTGTCCGATAATCAGATGATTTGGCGAAGTGTACATAGCGCGGTAAAGCGGACCATACTCATCATCAGAAAACAAATCCTTTTCCAAATTCCATCCGTAAATTATGCCAAAGTAGCTTACATTAAGCTGACCGCTTCCGTATCTTTTGCCTGTTGATTGCAGATTATAAAAAAACTCCACCTCTTTTGAAACCCAACCCTTGCGAAATTCAAGAGTTTGGGGGGCTTTGGCAAGGAATATAAGATGCCTTGAATACTCTGCTGCTTCAAACATTTTTTGCGCCCATTCGCCCTCCCTGCCGAGACAGCTTTTATCAAAAAATATTTCCCATTCAGGATTGATACTGTGCAAAATGTCACAAAGGCGCTCTGCCTCGTCAACTTCCGCTCCCGAATGAGAAATAAAAAAATCGTATATTATATGTTTTTCTGTCATTGTAAGCCCTCACTTTTCGACAAAATTCCCCATCTACATTATATAAGTAAGTGCGAATTGTGTCAAGCTAAGTTGGAAAAAAATAAAAAATAGACAGAGCAAAATTTTATAATCAAATATTAAACAAAGGAGCTGTAGCAAAATGAAAAATAAGCGGTTCGTCGAGGACGCCGAACCCTACAAATCGTATTACGGCATAATTCGAATACAATATATGTAGGGGACGGCCTCCCGGACGTCCCTAAAAAATCATTTTGCTACAGGCCCTTTCAACTATCTTTCAATCAATCCATATTTAACTTTAATTCTTTCAAGCTTGTCTATCATAGGTTCGGATATAAACCAAAGAAAGAATGCTGTTCCAAGTGCGTGGATAATATCAAAAGGCCATCCCATAATGTATGCAAAAATTATCATATCTTTTGTAGGATTAGCCTGATACATTATTACAGACGCAGGGTTCATAATGCCACCATAAATAATAAATGTTGCCAGAAATCCGAATATGCAAAGCGATGATTTCATTTTTCTTAAAAACCCTTTTTTGAAAAGTATTCCTGCCATAAAACCTATAATTCCAAAGGCAAACATTTGCCATGGTGTCCACGGACCTTGTCCAAAGAAAAAGCTTGAAACAAATCCAGTAACTGCACCTACCAAAAATCCCGTTTCTCCGCCAAAACACACACCTGCAATTATCACAAGTGCGACAACGGGTTTAAATTGTGGTAGCATAAAAAATGCCGCCCTGCCTGCAACGGCAATAGCACACAGTACACTTATCACTATAAGCTCTCTTGCTTTCGGCTTTCTTGACTCAAACACCATACAAAACGGTATCATGGTTTCAAGTATAATGAGCAAACTTATAAAATAATACTTTCTGTCACCCAAGAAAAAAACTCCAATATAAATTGTAAGTGGGATTAAAAGCAATATAAGGAATGTTGCCATAAGAGTTCTTTTTGTCAGCTTCCTATCCGACTTTGGAGCTTGTATTACTTCTATACCAATATCCCTTTGAGGGAAGAAACAAAAACAAGCAACAGCAATTTCAATTACCGCAAGTATTTGCAAAGCACCAAGTCCTAAAAAGTCCCACTCTGCAAAGCTCAATATATCAATATCTGTTATAAAAGATAATGATGTTAATGCAAAAAGCACCGCAAATATACTACCTATGGTAATTCTTGCGGGAGTGAGTGTTTTTACAGATTTCTTTTCTTTTTCAGGCTGTTGAATATTTTTTTTGATAGTAACTGACGGAGTATGCTTTTGTCTTTTTTCGGGTTTGCCACCGAGGGCAAGAATAATATCCTCGGTAAGAATTGCCTTTGGAATAGTTGTTCTTGCCATACGGTTTGCAGAAGTAGTATAGAAATTTTTGCCGCAGAAAAACTCTCTCGGCTCACCAATTGAGGTAATATTACCATCAAAAAACAAAGCACATCTATCTGCAAATTCAGCACAAAATTCAATATCATGAGATACCATAACAACTGTCACGCCATTTGTTTTAAGGTCATAAAGAATTTCGGCAAAATCTCTTTTAAAGTGGCTGTCGAGTCCTTTTGTCGGTTCATCAAGCAAAAGTATTTGGGGTGATTTTAAGAGAATTTTTGCAAGTGCTGCTCTCTGTTGTTCACCACCTGACAAATCGTAGGGATGGCTTTGGAGCAAATCGCTAATTCGGCAAAGAGTTGCCATATCCGTTATACGACGTTCTTTTTCTTCTGTCGATAGTTTTGTTCCCGATAGTATTTCCAAAAGGTCAAGATATACCGTCTTTTTCACAAATACACTCTGCGGATTTTGAGGAAGAACACTTAAAATTCCGTCATAGAGATTATCGGTTTTGGTAATGCTTTTTCCGTTTATATGTATCTCGCCACGGTACGGTGTATTAAGTCCTGAAATAAGAGAAAGTGCCGTTGTTTTTCCTGTACCGTTACCGCCAACTACGGCAAAAAGCTCGCCCTTATGGATTTGAACATTCAATCCTTTTATAACATCAGGCAAATCTTTTTCATACCGAAACCATACATCTTTCATCTCTACAACTGTTTCAGACTTTATGGTGTTATCCTTTGTTTGAGGTATCGCATAATAATTTATCGAACTTGATTTTGTATATTCCTCAAGCCGCGCTCTGCCCTCACAAACTGTTATAGGGCAAGTAAGATTATTTTCTATTGCACCAAAAACCTTTATAGGTGTAGGAAGCGCAATGTACATATCGTGATTTTGAGCCTTTAATATTGCTCCAACTCTTTGAGGGCTGTCATCTGCGATAACCTTGCCATTATCCATAACAATCACTCTGTCAGATATTGGGAATGCTTGTTCAAGTCGATGCTCAGATAAAATAACGGTAATGCCAAGTTCTCGGTTTATCTTTTCAAGTGTGTTCAAAAATTCGCCTGCAGCGATTGGATCAAGCTGACTTGTAGGCTCGTCCAAAATGAGCATAGAAGGTTGCATCACCATAACAGATGCAAGATTGAGTAGCTGTTTTTGTCCTCCTGAAAGCTCGGTTACTTTTTTATAAAACCAATTCTGAATGCCAAAAAATGATGCCATTTCCGATACTCTTGTTCTGATTTCAGGAGTGGAATATCCAAGGCTTTCAAGACCGAAAGCAAGTTCGTGCCACACTTTGTCTGTTACGATCTGATTATCAGGACTTTGCATAACAAATCCTATTTTTTGTGCCTGCGTTTTTGAGTCAATATCAGTAAGTGGTGCACCGTCAAAATACACCTTTCCGTCTATATTTCCAAAAGGCGCAATGGCAGATTTTAAAAGTCTTAGAAGCGTGGTTTTACCGCATCCCGACTTGCCACACAAGGTTATAAATTCGCCCTTGTTGATACTTAAGTTAATATTGTCAAGAGCCTTACTTTCTCTGTTTGGATATGCAAAGCTCAAATTTTCGACCTTAACGATTTCCATTTTCTCACCTCCCAAAGCTCTATAATAATCGGAGTAGTAAAAAGAAGCAGATATGCGGTAAACAAGCTGATTTCAAAAAGTGAAATATCTGCCATTTTTATGTACGGGAAGTATGAAAAATACATCCCGCCATATAAATTACCTGCAAAAATATAAATGCCTAAAGCTAAAATTGTAGTAAGTGCTTTTTTGTCTCTCTTATCAAAAGCAAAGATTGAAAATGCGGTTCTTCCGGGATGTCCATAGCCACGGGATTTCATACTGTCCGCAGTTTCTATAGCATTTTCCAAGCCCCAGGTTATCATAATAGATAGTATGGAAAGACCGCTTTTTGCCCGTTTTAATATATTGCCGTTTGACACATCACGCCCCATACACCTTTGAGCATTTGTTACGACTTTTAGTTGAGAAGCAAACTTGGGCACAAAGCGAAGTGTCATAGATATTATAAGCGACATTGCAGGGATAATTTTCCCAAACAGATAAATAAATTTATCGCTTGTCATAACCTCGTTGTAACAGCTGAAATGACATATAACACTTACAATCATAGTTGCCGCTGCAAGTCCATAAACGATAGATTCGAGTGTCAGCGGATTTCCGCTTGGAAAATACTCTATAATTGTTATCCCTTTGTGATTAAACGCAGGGTTTATAAGTGCCATTATAATCAGCATAGGAAGCATATATATTAAGTTGTTTGTTATTGCTTTTTTTCCTTTTAGCATCACGGAATATACAAATCCGCAAACAAGAGATATACATAAGCTTACAGGATGCATAAAAAAGCAACTGAACCCGATTACAAATACAAAGTATGTAAAATTCACAATCGGGTGATAGGTTTTAAATTCGCTCATATCAGTATTCAATTCCTTTTCGTGAAGGGGTACCCAAGTTATACGGATGATTAATTCCTCTTATCTCAGATATATAATCGCAACTTCCACACTGGTAGCATACCCACCTTCGGAGTTATATGTCTTATATACTGATATAAGAGTATAATCAAATGTATGTTTGTTGTCAGCATGATTGCAACCACAAAATATAGGTTGGGATTTGTATTTTTTAATTTATTCATCCAATTTAAAATTTCATCATATTTCATCTCACCTGAAGCAACAGATAAACCAAAATCAACATTTTTCAAATTATCGATATATACAATTCTTCATTTTCACAAACAGAAATGTCAACATTATATTTTTCCTTAAAATACAAAATATTTGATTTTTTATGACCAACAATTTTTGAAAACATATGTTTTGGTGCACTAATTTGCACGTTCATATTTTTTATATTGTTTTCTGTTATATGTTTTTCGATTTTGTTACGCTCAATCCTTGAATAGCAAAGTTCAGCAAAAGCAGGATGATACGGGCCTATAACTGTATTTCTGTTAACGTTGTCTGTTGTTTGAAGTCCTATGCGTATAATTTGTGAACCTGCACTTTGAAAAATTGGTATAATTTGCGATACAAGCTGTACCGCCTCATCGACAGTCTGTGGTTTGTACTCACCTTTTTGGTACATACTGTAAAGCATTGTATCCTCCATAACAAGTGTTGGATATATTCGTACACAGCATGGCTTTAATGATGCTATTTTTTTTGCTGTTTCAACGCAAGTTGTGTATGTATCGCCAGGGAGTCCTGTCATCATCTGAAGCCCAAGAGAAATACCGTGCTTTTTTATAAGTTCTGATGCATTTTTTACGTCAACAAAGGTGTGTCCTCTGTTTGCCTTTTTAAGTACAACATCATCGGCAGACTGAACACCCAGTTCTATTACGCTCATACCATAACTCTTAAGCAAACTAAGTATTTCATCATTTATATAATCAGGTCTGGTAGAGCATCTTATGCCGTCAATTACTCCGCTTTGCAAATATGGCTCCACACTTTGCAAATATTGTTTTTGGGTTTGAATATCAATACCTGTAAAACTTCCGCCAAAAAAAGCAACCTCTATATGACAATCCTCTCTTTTTACATTTTTGCAGATAGATTGAAGATACATATCAACCGTGTGAGTAACTTGTTTTGCATCGCAAACATCGGTATGCCCGGTTATCTTTTTTTGATTGCAAAAAACGCAATCATGAGGGCAGCCCTTGTGAGGCACAAATATCGGTATGTGATAAATTCTCTTTTTGTGTGACATAATTTTATCCTTTAAACAAAACAAGGGTCTGTAGCAAAATGGAAAATAAGCGGTTCGTCGAGGACGCCGAACCCTACAAATTGTATTACGCGCATAATTCGAATACAATATGTGTAGGGGACGGTCTCCCAGACGTCCCGAAAAAATCATTTTGCTACAGGCCCTTACGTTAATTTAATTAGCATCTTTAAGAAGTTTTTCTTCCTGCGGTTTGGTTTTTGCCTTTGTGATATAAGGCTTTTTACCCTCAACAAGTGCTTTTGTTATAACAAACTTTTTGGCACTGTCGTCTGACGGAGCATTAAACATAATATCACTCATAGCATCTTCCATAATAGCTCTGAGGCCTCGTGCACCTGTTTTGCGCTCTATGGCCTTTGAGGCAACAGCCTCTAAGGCAGTTTTTTCAAACACAAGCTCTACCCCATCCATACCAAGCAGCTTTTTATACTGCTTTGTAAGGGCATTTTTTGGCTCAGTAAGAATTTGCACAAGAGCATCTTTGTCAAGATTGTCAAGTGTAACTATAACGCTTAAGCGTCCGATAAATTCAGGTATCAGCCCATATTTCATCAAATCCTGAGGTTCAACCTGTTTGATTGTTTCGCCGATTGATTTGTCGGATTTTGAAACAACCTCTGCACCAAAGCCGAGAGATTTTTTGCCCACGCGCTGCTCTATTATCTTTTCAATTCCGTCAAAAGCACCACCGCAAATAAACAAAATGTTTGTGGTATCTATTTGTATACATTCCTGCTGAGGGTGCTTACGGCCGCCCTGAGGTGGAACGGATGCAACAGTACCTTCAAGAATTTTGAGAAGTGCCTGCTGTACACCCTCGCCGCTTACATCGCGCGTAATAGACACATTTTCGCCTTTACGTGAAATTTTGTCTATTTCGTCGATGTATATAATACCTTTTTGCGCGCGTTCGATATTATAATCTGCCGCCTGTATCAGTTTGAGCAAAATATTTTCTACATCCTCGCCAACATAGCCTGCCTCGGTAAGAGATGTGGCATCTGCAATAGCAAAGGGCACATCTATAATGCGTGCAAGTGTTTGCGCAAGTAATGTTTTGCCCGAGCCTGTGGGGCCAAGCATCATTATATTGCTTTTTTGTATTTCTACATCGTCCTGAGTATTAAGGTTGCTTATGCGCTTGTAATGATTGTACACTGCAATTGCGAGCTTCTTTTTTGCCATATCCTGACCCACAACATACTCGTCGAGAGCTTGTTTAATCTCCGCAGGCTTTGGAAGAGACGAAAATTCCTTTGGCTCGTCAATTTCAAAATCGTTGTATTCATCGTTGAGTATATCGTTGCATATTTCTATACATTCGTTACAAATATATATGCCTGCATCGGGGCCTGCAATCATACGCTCAACCATATCCTGTCTTTTTCCGCAAAAAGAACAGGTAATAATTTCGTTGTCTTTATTACTCATTAAAGTGCTCCTTATAACAGCTTACTTTCTTTTTTCGATAACATCGTCAATAAGACCGTACTCCTTGGCAGCTGCAGCCGAGAGGAAGTTGTCTCTGTCGGTATCGGCAACAATTTTTTCGTATGGCTGACCTGTACGCTCGCTTAAAATTTTGTTAAGCTTTTCTTTGGTGGCAATAATGTGGTCAGCGTGAATTTTCATATCTGTTGCCTGACCCTGCATACCGCCGAGAGGCTGGTGAATCATAATTTCACTGTTTGGCAGAGCATATCTCTTGCCTTTTGCGCCTGCTGTAAGCAAAAATGCGCCCATAGAAGCTGCCATACCAATGCATATGGTAGATACATCGCATTTAATATACTGCATAGTGTCATATATTGCAAGACCTGCGCTTACAGAGCCACCAGGGCTGTTGATGTAAAGGCTGATGTCTTTGTCAGGGTCCTCACCCTCTAAAAACAAAAGCTGCGCAACAATTACGCTTGCAGATGCGTCGTTTACTTCGCCGTCAAGAAAAATGATACGGTCTTTTAAAAGCCTTGAATAAATATCAAAAGATCTTTCTCCTCTGTTTGTCTGTTCAATGACCATAGGTACTAAACTCATACAAAAACCTCCTTAATGTCTAAAAATATGTTATATTGTCAATTGTTAAATTTACAAATAGAACCAAGCCCGATTACGGGCTTGGCAGCTATATTTATTATTCTTCTGTTTTTTCTGCTTTTTTAGTAGTTTTTTTAGCAGCAGGTTTTTTGGCAGGTGCTTTTTTGGCAGCAGCTTCGCCATCAGCCTTTTTTGCTGTTGTTTTTTTAGCAGTTGTCTTTTTTGGAGCGGCTTCATCATCAGCTTTTTTTGCAGTTGATTTTTTAGCGGTTGCTTTCTTTTCTTTAGCCTCGCCAACAACAAGCTCAACAGCCTTTCTCATTTTAAGGTCTGCTTTGATGTTTTCGGTTTCGTTTTCACCAACGAGCTTTTTGAGCTTGTCAATTTCCATTCCGTACATTTCTGCCATTTTAGCAAGCTCTGCTTCAACATCCTCTTCGGTTACTTGGATATTTTCAGCTTTAGCTATTGCTTCAAGAGTAAGGTTCATTTTAACCTGCTCGGATGCCTGGTCTTTAAACTGCTCTTTAAAAGAATCAACAGTTGTGCCTGTCATCTGCATATACTGGTCAAGCTTCATACCCTGGCTCTGCAAACGATAATCAAAATCTCTGAGCATATCGTTAAGTCTGTTTTCAATCATACAATCGGGGATTTCAACAGTTGCATTGGCGCAAACCTGTTCCAAAACAGAATTTTCATATTCTGCCTTTGTTCTGTCCGCATTTGCTTTGTCCATTTTTTCTTTAATGCTGTTTTTGTATTCTTCAAATGTTTCAAATTCCGAAACATCTTTAGCAAAATCATCATCAAGCTCAGGGAGCTCTTTTTCCTTAATTTCTTTAACTGTTACTTTAAAGGTAGCAGGCTTGCCTTTAAGATCCTCAGAATGATATTCCTCAGGGAATGTAACATTTACATCTGTTTCAACACCAATCTGTGCACCAACAAGAGCATCCTCAAAGCCAGGGATAAAGCTGCCGCTGCCGATTACGAGAGTGTAGTCTGTGCCCTTGCCGCCTTCAAATGCAACACCGTCAACAAAGCCTTCAAAATCGATAACTGTGCTATCACCCATTTTAACTGCTCTGTCCTCTACGGGAATCATACGTGCATTTTGCTCCTGAGCGTTTTTGATTTCGCGCTCAACATCTTCGTCTTTTGTTTCGTAAACAGTTTTTTCTACCTTAACGCCTTTGTAATCACCAAGTGTTACTTCAGGCTTAACGGTTACTGTAGCTGTAAGTACAAGGTTTTTGCCTTCGCCGATTTCTTCTATATCAATAGTAGGCTGCTCAACAGGGTCGATGTCTGCTTCCTTAACTGCAAATTCATATGCATCAGGGCAAACAAAGTTAACAGCATCTTCATAAAATACTGCTTCACCGTAGTATTTTTCTACAAGGTGTCTTGGTGCTTTACCTTTACGAAATCCAGGAATGTTGATATATTTTACATTCTTTTTAAAGGATTTTGTCATAGCAGCTTCAAAAGCTTCACTGTCAACTTCAATAGTGAGCTTAACCTGATTTTTGTCAAGCTGTTCGTTTTTTATTAATTTCATTAGTAGGTTCCCCCATTTCAAAAATTCAATAAGTTTATTATATCATAATTTTTGTAAAAAAACTATTGTTTTTATTACTAAAAATTGAGATTACAAGGTTCAAATTTCATATAATCCGACGATACAAGCTTGTATTTTATGCCGTCGTACTCTCCCTCTATGGCATTTTCGCTTGATTTGCCGTGAAGGTGACCGTAAATACATTTTTGTATGCCATATCTTTTTAAAAGCTCAAGCAGACCTTTGTCAAAATTACCATTCTTGGTAAACGGCGGATAATGAAACACCGCAACGCGCTCAAGCTGACAGTCGGTTGTTTTTATATTTTGGAGCATATGTGATGCCGAAAGCTCAAATCTGATAAGCTCCCTGTCGTATGCCTTTTGGTCATCCTGCTTAAAGCGTTCATCCTCAGGGAGCAGCCATCCTCTTGTGCCGCATATTGCAAAATTTTCAACAACAAAGCTGTTGTTGTACAAAAATCTTATACTGCCGTACCCGTTATCATTTACAAAGTTGTTGAGCTTGGCAGAACTCTCCCACCAGTAATCATGGTTGCCCTTAAGAATAATCTTTTTGCCCTTAAGGCGCTCAATGTATTCAAAATCGGGATGACACTCATCAAGATACATTGCCCATGATATATCACCGCCGACAATGACAGTATCATCATCACTTACAATATTATTCCAATTTGTCTGTATTTTTTGCATATAGTCGCTCCAGCCCTTGCCAAAAATATCCATAGGCTTATCAACACCAAGAGCAAGATGCAAATCCGACATTGCATATACTGACATTGCAACACCTCGCAAATTTATAACTATACGAATAAATATTATATACCATATTGTGGAGAAAATCAAGTATTTTTTGCAGTACGATTGTAAATTTTTTGTAAATGTTAAAACGCGGATATAACATAAAATCATATCCGCGTTATATATATTCAGAATTGATTGCTAATTATTTTTTGCCCGATTTTGATGCTGCAACAACTATTTTGTAAAGTGCAAAAAGTGCTATGGCATTAGGCAGAACCATAAGGTAGTTAAAGAAGTCTGTAAGCTCCCATACAAGGTCATTTGAAAGTGTTGTACCAAGGAATATAAATGCTATTGCAATTACAGAATATATAACTGTTGCAGTCTTTTTGTTGTTGAAAAGGTACTGAACATTGAGTTTACCAAAGAAGTTCCAGCTGATGATTGTTGAATAAGCAAAGAACAAAAGACATACAGCAACAAATATACCGCCTAACGAACCTGGAATTGCTGTAGCAAATGCCTGCTGCATTGCATTTGTTTTTGCAACAATTGCGCCTGCGCCCGATGTAGCATTGATGTATGCATCACCTGCAAGGCCTGCAAGCATTCCGTCACCTGCGTAGAGGCACGAAATAACAACAAGAGCTGTCATTGTAAGAACTACAAATGTATCGATAAACACACCAACCATAGCAACAACACCCTGATCGTGTGGCTTTTCTACATTTGCCATTGCGTGTGCATGTGGTGTTGAACCCATACCTGCTTCATTAGAGAAAAGACCTCTTTTTGCACCCTGGCTGATTGCAGTTTTGAGCGCATAACCAACACCTCCGCCGATGAGTGCATCAGGTGTAAATGCATATTTAAATATCATAGCAATTGTTTCAGGAATGTACTTAATTCTTATGCAAAGCACAACAAGACCGCCAAGCAGGAACAAAACTGCCATAACAGGTACGAGCTTTTCTGTAACAGATGCAAGTCTTTTTACACCGCCGATAAATATAAATGCAGAAACCGCTGCAATTATAATACCAATAATCCATCCCCACTGTGTGTAATCAACACTTATTGCATTACATATAGATTCTGAAATAGAATTTGACTGAACCATTGAGCCCATAAAACCGAGCGCCAATATAGTAGCAATTGCAAAAAATACCGAAAGGAATGTACCAAAGCCGTTAGGGAATGCTTTTTTGATGTAGTAAACAGGGCCGCCGTGAATTTCGCCGTTTTCGTCTTTGATACGTGTTTCCTGAGCGAGCACTGCTTCGGCATAAATTGTAGCCATACCGAGGAATGCAATAACCCACATCCAAAAAATCGCACCGGGACCACCAATCAAAATAGCACCCGAAGCACCTACGATGTTGCCTGTACCAACCTGAGCAGCAATTGCTGTAGCAAGAGCCTGGAAAGAAGAAAGACCTTCGCCTTTACTGCCACCAAACAGCTTGATGTTACCAAATACTCTTTTCATACCTTCGCCAAAGCAACGCACCTGAACAAATCGTGTTTTGATTGAAAAGAAAAGACCTACGCCAACCAAAAGAATGATAAGAATGTAGTCGGCAAGATATGAATTTGCTTTTGCCACAATGTTTAAAATTGTTTCCTGCATAGTGAAACCTCCTAAAAAATAAAAAAGTTACTGAAAACTAATCAGCAACTCCGGAAAAACATACACAAACATTAAATTTATGTATTTACCTCTATCCTTTTGCCTGAGAGATTCGGCAGATTTTGCCTTGCACCTTCGGCACTCAATAAATGAGCTTCTCCAGAGTTCCCTCCCCCTGCAGTTTAATATCCTACAAGCTTCAACGGGTTATATTTAATTTTCATAACTGTATGTTAACACAATATTCACAAAAAATCAATAGCAATTTGCAAAATTGTTTATTTTTCATCAAAATATTGCATATCAATATCATTTTATGTATAAATCACTGTAAAAATATGCATAGATTTTATTTTACGCAGTATAATATTCATTCTGTTGTTTTGTTTGACATAATTATATATAATATGATATAATGATTTCATCATATTAAGAGAGGTAATCCTTATGAAAATACAAGAATCAGCCGAGAACTATCTTGAAACTATTCTTATGTTAAAAAATACAAAAGGACACGTACGGAGCATTGACATTGCAAACGAGCTGCACTTTACAAAAGCAAGTGTATCTGTTGCTATGAAGCACTTTAGGGAAGAAGAGCTTATCACTGTTAATCCCGATGGCGAAATATCACTCACCGAAAAAGGATTTGCCATTGCAAAAAAAGTTGCGGAGCGTCACGATACAATTGCAAAAATGCTGATAAAGCTTGGTGTTGATGATGAAACCGCGTATGTTGATGCCTGCAAAATGGAGCACGACATAAGTGATATAACTTTTGAAAAAATTAAAATATTTTTAGAAGGGGCTTGATGCAATGGGTAAATTTGACGGGATTCTTTTTTGCACCGACCTTGATGATACACTTCTTGATAAAGAAAAGATTGTATCTAAAGAAAATCTTAAAGCAATAGAGTATTTTAAAAATAACGGCGGTACATTTACTTTTGTTACAGGCAGAACGCACCTCGGTATTGGCGCGGTACTCAGCCAAATTGAACCGAATACCGTAATTGGCACACTTAATGGTGGTGCAATATACGACCACAAGCAAAACAAAAATATTATGGAAATAGAAATTGGCGATGGTTTTGTAGAACTGCTTGAATTTATAGACACTCAGTTTCCTGATATAGGTTTTGAAGTTATGTGCCACGACAAATGCTGGATATGCAAGCAGAATGACCTTATTATAAGGCACATAAATCACGAAAAATTGCCGCTTATAACCTGTGATTATCACAATGTTCCGGGAAAACACGGAAAAGTACTTATTGTAGGTGAAACCGACAGAATAGACGCTCTTATTCCTGAACTCAAAAAGCAAAAAAATGCAAAAGATTTTGATTTTGTACGCTCCACAAGACATTACTACGAAATATTGCCAAAAGGTTCTAACAAAGGCAACCTTTTAAAAGAAATTGCAAAAATAAATGGTATTGATATTTCAAAAACCATTGCTGTTGGCGACAATGACAATGACCTTAAAATGCTTGAATACGCAGGTTGCGGTTTTGCAGTAGAAAATGCCACAGAGTCTGCCAAAAATTCTGCAGACAGAGTTACAGTATCAAATTTAGAAAGTGCAATTGCAAAAATAATAACTGACCTTGACAAAGGGCTTATATTTTAAAGAGGCTGCTCTGTGTGAGCAGCCTCTTTGTTTATTCAATATAAATACCAAGCTTTTGGCAAAGTGGTTTTAAATTGTCATAATCAATTTTTGTAATGTAATCGGTTCCGCCGTATTGGTCAGTCTGATAAATTGCATATTCGTTGCTATATTGATTGTTAACCTTAAAGCTGCAAATGTAATCAGACATAATGTTGAGAGATTCTGCATCACTTATTGTGGCAATTTGTTCCATTGTGCTTGAGGTTATGCCCTGTTCATCCTGAGATGTAACGATTTTGGCAATATGAGTTTTATCTGCCAGCTTTAACCTTACGCTATCCCAGTATCCGTTTTGCTTAAGCCACTCAATTGTGTTGGTGTAATTTGCATTTACGCCGATATACTCGTGATACAGATAGCTTTGCGAATTTGGATAGCTGCTGTATGTATATGTGTCGTCGGTTGCTTCTATCGGAACCTCATACTGAATTTCCATAGCAATATCGTAGTGTATATCATCTATGTGAAGCTCGCTGTAGTCAAGGTTTAATGTATCCTTTTGCATACATTCAACAAGCTCTTTTATTTTGTTTTCGTCTTTGATGCGTATATTAAATGCATTTAAGCCAATTTCGTTAATTTCGTTTTTGCGGAAGATACGCTCATTTGCCATTACGTATGAGTCAAATTTGTACAAGCCGCTCATTACAGTATTGCTTGTGCCCTGCTTTACTTTGTAAACTCTGTCTAATGTTTTGCCGTTTTTAAGCTTGTATTTAAAATGAACTCTTGTATGATAATCACCAAGTGAATTGTTTGTTTCGATAATTTTTTGCATTGATACAAATTCGTTGTGTGTATCTGTTGCATATTTAATAACCTCGATGTCATCTACAAAAGGCTCGCCGTCAGAATAATAATAGTTGTATACCGCAACGCTTTGCACATCAGCCGCATCAGGCACACGTGTTTCAAAGCCAAAAAACGATGTAAACGCAAACACGCATATAATTGCGGCAAATATTACACTGTGAGCTGCAAAGCCCTTGTAGCTTTTCCATACATTAAATGTCTTTTTGAGCAGCATTTCACAACCGAAATACACAACCGCGCTGAGCACTGCTGTTATTGCCAAAAACACAATTCCCGTTTTTTCAAAAATTGAGTACAAAATTCCGTATATACCAAGGGTTGCCACAAAGGTGATTGCATATTTGTATATATGGTTGAGAATTTTAAATGCCGCTATATCCTCGGCAGTTTCCATTGCGCGTTTTTTGTATGCAGCAAGTGAAGCCACATAAAGAACAATTGCTCCAGCAGCATATATAATTGCTGACCCTTTAAGCATACTTACCGCTCTGGGTATATTGTAGCCGAATGCATCTGTTACCTGCATAATCCACACTGCGGGGTTGTACTCCACAACCTTTTGCAAAAGTGTATCATCATTTACATATCCGTACAAAAAGTTGTATGCCACAACGGCAAAGCCTGCAACAACTGCCATTGCAAACACGTGAAGTATAAAATTGATAACAGGAGTTGCAAAGGTGTTGCCTGTAATCATTGCTGCAAATGTTGCTATAGAAAACATAACAAACATACAAAACAGATGAAAAGCAGTCCACACAAGGCAGTTTGCTATTGTAAAATAGCTACTGTATGCAGTAAGCGACAAAATTGAAAGTACAATTCCGTTTGCAATAACAGGAGCAAACATAAGGGTAAATGCTGCAAGCACTGTTGACACAAAATTTGCAATTCGCGAAACGGGTATACTGTGGGCAAACACTGCTACCCTTTTGGAATGCACAAAGCGGTAAACAAGCATTGCAACAATAGTAGGTACCACTATTGACATGAGCATAGATGGCATAATAAAGTAACTGCGATATATTTTTGGAATTGCCCTGCCGTAGTACGTGCTTATTTCGCCAATTTCCACAATAAGAGGCATTGAAGTAAACAGAAATAGTAAAATAAAAAATACTATGCTTCCCCACAAATTCCGTTTAACTGTTGATTTGTATATTCCCATATTAAATAATGATGTTTTTGAAGTCATATCCCAAACCTCCCAACTCGTAAATAAACACTTCTTCCAAGGTAAGACTTATGCGCTCGCAAAGGAGCTGCGAATAATTTTTCATTTTTGCTTGTGTCTCCTCGGCAGTACCGCGAACTATTACGTTGCACACCGAGCCTGTTCTTGAAATGTGCAAAACATCGCTGTCACCTTGCAGCTGCGCATATTTTTCGTCATCTGTAACAAGCTGATATTTTTGCACACTGCCCTTGAGGTCATCAAGAGGCTTTTCTATTATCATTTTTCCTTTGTGAATAATGCCTACCCAGTCGCACACGTCCTCAAGCTCGCGCAGATTGTGTGACGAAACAAGCACTGTCATTTCCCTTTCGGCAACATCGGATATTACAAGATTTAGCACCTGCTTGCGCATAACAGGGTCCAGGCCGTCGAGTGGCTCATCAAGTATGAGCACATCGGGCTGAGCCGAAAGCGAAAGCCAGAATGCAACCTGCTTTTTCATACCCTTTGAAAATTTGCGTATCTGACGTTTTTCGTCAATGTCAAAAATCTGCTTTATTGCCTCATAACGCTCGTCGCTAAAGTTTTTGTATATGCTTTTATAAAATAAAGCCATCTGCTTAACTGTGTATGTACTGTAGTAAAACCAATCATCTGATATACTCAGCACTCTCTGCTTTATGCCTTCATTTTCAAACACCGGCTCTCCGTCTATGGTAATTTCGCCGCTTGTGCCTTTAAGCATACCTGTAATATGATTTATAATAGTTGTTTTGCCTGCACCATTTGGCCCAACCAGGCCATATATTGTGCCTTTTTTTACATTCATTGTCATATTGTCAAGTACTCTGAGGGTATCAAAATACTTTGTTACATTGTTTACTTTAATCATTAGTTGCCCTCCTGTTCCATATAAATATTAATTATTACGTTTTCAATATTGGACTTGTCCTCACCCAGATACATAAGTTCTTTTACCACCGATGTAAGCTGCGTGTACAAGTCGTCTGTACGTTTTGCGCTTTTTACATCAGATACATGTGCAACAAAGTTGCCCTTACCCTTTACGCTGTAAATAAAACCATCTGCCTCCAGCTGCTTGTACGCCCGCTGCACAGTGTTTGGATTGACAGTAAGGCTGACAGATAGCTCACGCACTGACGGAAGCTGCACATCGGGTAAAAGTATTCCGTTAATAATAAGCTGCTTCATACCATCTTCAATTTGCTCATGGAGCGACCTTGAATCCTTATAATCCAGATTTATCATATATCCACCTCCTCGCAACTGTATTACGTGTACTAATACAGTTAGTATAACGCATAAATTGGTATTTGTCAATAAGAAAATTTAATTTTCTAAAAATTCAAATTTTGTTATTGACTTATTGAATTTGAGTTGATATAATAATAGAGTCGCTAAAATATATGGAGTCGTATCGAAGTGGTCATAACGAGCACGATTGGAAATCGTGTTGCCGTTTGTAGCGGCACGTGGGTTCAAATCCCACCGACTCCGCCAAAACAAAAAGTCACCTTTGAGGGTGGCTTTTTGTTTTGCATATAATCGAGGGGATTTGAACCCTAAGAGGGCATTTTGCGTAAAAAAAATCAGTCCAGTGGACTGATTTTTAGCAAAATGTTGCGCAGTCCGGTACCGAAACTCGCAGAGTTTGGGTGGACAAGCAGCAAGGATTGCAACGCAATACTTATCCCACCGACTCCGCCAAAACAAAAAGTCACCTTTGAGGGTGGCTTTTTGTTTTGCATATAATCGAGGGGATTTGAACCCTAAGATAAGTGAGACTCGCCCCTTATTCATCTTTCGGTAATTGCTTCAAAAACAAAAGCATACAAGGGAATGAAACAAGAGCTGACACGAAATAAGCCAGAGGCTGCGACAATTCAATGCCTCTTATTCCTAAAAATTGTGGCAAAACCAGGCACAAAGGAATAAAGACCAATCCGCTTTGCAGGCAGGACAATATGAGTGCCGGCAGGCTTTTTCCTATACTTTGAAATAACATTGTAACTACTACCGATACCGGTAAAAATAAGAGAAATACACATTGAATTCTAAGTGCCTCACTACCAATCAGTATTACTTCAGCTTCTTTTCTGAAAAGCGAAATAATCTGCGGTGCAAGGATAAAGCAAACCGCTGAAATAATTCCGATAAATGCCTCTCCAAAACCGAGGGTAAACAAAGTGCCTTTTTTCACTCTTGAATATTTCTTTGCTCCATAGTTAAATCCGGACACAGGCTGAAAACCTTGTCCTATTCCAAGACCTACACTGAATATAAGGCTTGATGTTCTTCCTACATAGCCCATAGCCGCAATTGCAGCATCTCCAAACAACTTTGCCTGCATATTAAGTACCATTGTTGAAACGCTGTTTAAGCCTTGTCTTGCAAGGCTTGGAATTCCTGTAATCACAATATCCCATATAACACTCGGTTCTTTTGCAATATATTTTATTGAGAGTTGTGTCTGTGTTCTTCTTGCAAGAAAAACCGATATAAGAATTGCAAAGGATATGTACTGTGACAACGCCGTTGCGAGCCCAGCCCCACTGATATCCATTCTGAATATAAAGATAAATAACGGATCAAGCAGCATATTAAGTATTCCGCCTGTTGTCAGACCTATCATAGCAAGTGTTGCTTTCCCTTCATAACGGAGTATGTTATTCAGTACACAGCTTCCCGTCATAGCAGGTGCGGCAATCAGTATGTAGGTACAGTAGTCTATCGCATAGGGTAAAATTGTGTCGGTGCTTCCAAGCAGTCTCATCAGCGGTTCAATGAATATCAAACCACCAATCATTATTAAAAATCCGATAAACAGTGACCAGAAAAATCCCGTCGATGCATATTTACTTGCTTTTTCAATGTGCTTGCTGCCGAGCATACGACTAATATTACTTCCTGCACCGTGTCCGAACATAAATCCAAAGGCCTGAAGTATTGACATAACACCAAACACAATACTCGTAGCACCACCTGCACTAAGGGATAACTGGCTGACAAAATACGAATCGGCCATATTATATATATTTGTAATAAGCATACTGATTGTCGTCGGTATGCCAAGTGATATTATCAGTTTTGCTACAGGTGTTTCAGTCATTTTTCTGTATTGGCTGTCTGCACCTGTGTTTATATTTTGACTCATACTTGTTGTTCACCTCTTTCAGCAATGAAATTGTTCAACATCTTTAGGTTTTCTTCTTGATTCCATAGCTTCTTTCATTGCAGCCTTTCTTTCCAAAATAGCATTTACCTTTCTCATATCTGATAACACATTGTTCGTGTCATTAAGAATGGTTAAAAGCTCTTCAAAAGCATCACTGCCCAATTCACTTTCTAAACACTGAAGATGTTCTTTTGTTTTTTGTGTAGCCTTTTCTACCAGCTTTTTTGCTTTCTGTGTTGGTATAACATAAAAGCTTCTTTTATCCTCTTTAGAATATTGCTTTGTAATATATTCTTTCTTTTCCAAAGCAGTTATGTGCGCTGTAATCATAGGCTTGGACACTTCAAGCAGTTCTGCAATCATAAGCGGAGTAAAAATGCCTTCTTTTTGCACAATAATATTAAGCACAGCCATTTGACTCGGTCTTATGGGTAAATCTTTTTTCAATTCCATATATCCTTTGCAGAATTTTGACAAAATGACATTTGCCCTTGCATACTTATCCATTTTATACCTCCGATTGTTAATCAACATTAACTATTATAGTTTATTTAGGTTAACTTGTCAAGACATTTGATTAATTTTCAAGCTATGTGACAAGTTTTAAAAAAGAATAACTGCATCATTATTTACATAAAAACATAAATGATGCAGTTTGTAAACACTCAATATTACTGCAAGGGTATTACATTATCTGATGGAATAATACTTTTGTCAAACTCTTTCCAGAATTTTTTTACAATACCTTCATACTCATACCTGTTTATATAGTAGCTCATTGCATGAGTTGCGCCGGGTACAATAAGAAGCTTTTTGGGAGAGCGGCAGGCTTTATAATTTTGGTAAGTCATTTCTACAGGCACAAAGCGGTCATCACTGCCATGAATAAGCAGCACGGGAATATCTGTTTCGGCAAGGGCTTGGGTAGTTGAATACTCGTCTGTGTTCATATCTATACGTTTTTTGTACATACTGTTTGCCATTGCAGACACCAGGCTGTACGAAATGCGAAGATTGTTGTCGGCAACGTGCTTCCAGATTGCATGAGGCGAAGTAAAGCCGCAATCTGCCATTATGCCATGCACATTTGGGCTCAGCTCAAGGCTCGAAGCCATAAGTACTGTAGTTGCACCCATAGAGATGCCTGCAAGATATATGGGGAGTTGGTCAGCATTAATATTTTGGTTTACCCAGTCTATCCAGTCGCGGCAGTCAAACCGCTCTATAAGCCCAAAGCCTATATAATCTCCCCCGCTGCCGTTTTGCCCTCTCTGGTCGGCGTACAAAATGGTGCAGCCGTTTTGCTGCCAAAAGTCCGAAATAGGACCAAAATCTCTTGACCACGATGAGCGCCAGCCGTGCATGGCAATAATTATACGTTTTGCATTGTCGCATCTGTACAGATGACCCACAAGCTTTTCGCCGTCTGTTGCCGAAATTTCGACAGTTTCGGTAACAGCTTGTTCAAGCTTTTGTGTTGCTATTTTAATTTTTTCGTCAAATTCACTTACCGGTGTGCCCGACAGCCTTATTGCAGATTTTGGGGAGCTGCTTGGTTTTTCGCGGTTTATGGCAATACTCACCATTTTGTGTGTAACAGAATATGCTGTTGCCGCAACGGCAGATATAAAGCCAACCGCCACTCCTGACCCAAGCAAAAGTTTTTTTGAATTTTTCACAAAATATCACCCTTTCAAACAATTTATATTATGTGTAATTTGAGTTGTCACATACGAACAATATTAATATAATATGAATATAAACAAAATTTATTGAATTAAATCAAAATTAATGGTACAATAAATTATATTAACAGATGAAAGGAATGTAATTATATGAATATATGTGTATACGGAGCAGCAAGCAATGAAATAGACAACAAATATATAACTGCTGTAGAAAGCTTTGGGGAGCTTCTCGCCCAAAGGGGTCACAGCCTTGTATTTGGCGCAGGCGGAGGCGGACTTATGGGTGCTGCGGCACGAGGTGTCAAAAAAGGCGGTGGCAACATTTATGGTTTTATCCCCGAGTTTTTCCGCGACGAAAATATAGAAAAGCTTTACGATGAGTGTACAGAGCTTACATTTACAAAGGATATGGCGGAGCGCAAAGCAGGTATGGAGGATAAGGCCGATGCATTTGTTATTGTACCGGGAGGAATAGGTACAATGGAGGAGTTTTTTCAGGTGCTTACCCTTAAGCAGCTTGGCCGCCACACAAAGCCCATTGCCATTTTTGACATAGACGGATACTACACCGAGCTCGAGGATTTTATGGCAATAGCATCACAAAAAAGATTTATACGAGAGGCGTGCAAAACATTGTATTTTTACAGTGATAACGCTAAGGACATTATAGATTATATTGAGAATGACGAAAGAATAAAAAAAGACGTTCACGAACTGAAATTTGGTTAATAACAAATTTTTAGTAAATTACCATTTAGCATACCAAAGTGAATTGACGCTTTTTGTTGCAAAATCCGACAAAATGTGATATTATATACTCAACTTACAAGAGGACAGAGGATATGATAAAAATTCACATCAGGGCAATTTTGATGTTTGCAGCAATTGCAATTATTTTTGCTTGCATAATAAATTATGTTAACAAATTTAACGATGCCGTAAAAGATATTGAACAAAACAGCAACACAAGCTATAAATACATTTGCACAATAAGCGAATTTCCATATACAAAAGACAACAAAATAAGGGTTTTTGCTGATGTTATAAGCACAGACCATCCCGCTGATATAACCGGGTACAAAATTCAGTTTGATATGAGCAAAAATTATTATGACATATTAAAGTACGGCAACAAAATACAAGTTGACGCGGCTATTGAAGCGGCAAATACCAGTGCAAATTACGGCAATTTTGATTATCGAAATTACCTGATGTCCAAAAACACCATTGCAATATGCAGTTCTGACAGTATTTTGAAGGTTGAACTGGTATCCGAGGGCAAAGGACTTGACGGCTGCCTTTACAAGCTGCAGAAAAAAGCAATTTTGAGCATTAAAAAGTATTTTGACGGTGATGACAGAGCCCTTATAAATGCAATGCTTACAGGTGACCGCACCGACATTGACGAAAATTTAACCGAAATGTACCAAAAAGCAGGAATATATCACATAGTTTCGGTATCAGGATTGCATACAGGTATTTTTATATCTGTTTTTGCATATATTATGGCATTGCTGCCATTTAGCAAAAGACGCACATCCCATATTGCCAAATTAAGTGCAGTGATAATTTCGGTGCTTTTGTATATGTTTACAGGCTACGGGATATCAATTACAAGAGTTATACTTATGTGTGCAGTAACGGCATTGTGTATGCTGACAAAGCGTGATTTCAACATTACCTCATCAATTGTTATTGCAGCATATGTGATTTTGCTGTTTATGCCGTATCAGATATTCAGCACTGCATATCAGCTGTCATTTTTGTCAACCTATGGGTTGTGCCTTGCGGTTAATTTGCGTCAAAAATATACCAATGGTAAAACAGACGGATATTTGATGACATCCACAGTTATATCTACCGGCTCCACCTTTGTAACTGCTCCTGTGTGTGCATATTGCTTTTGCTTTATATCTACAGTTTCATCTTTGGCAAACATTGTGGTAATTCCACTGTCAAACGGATTACTTATCAGCTCTGTTACATTTTGTATTCTGTGTGCCTTTTTGCCCCACAAGGTTTTAAATATAATCAAATTTGTTCCCCTCACTTTGTCAAAGCTTATTAACTCCGCTGCAGAGCTTGTCACCCGCGCAGACAAATGTATGGTCAGGCTAAGTTTAACGGATGTACTTTTGATTTATGTTGTTTTTGCAGTTGCAGTATGTGTTATAATATCAATAAAAAGGCACAAACATGAAAATGCAGTTATTATAGTGCTGATATTTGCCTTTGTTGCCACGTCGGTATGTTGTATGCCGAGCAACAAAACAAAGGTTACTTTTATAAACTGTTTAAAGGGTGAAGCTACTCTTGTTACAACGCCGCTTGGCAAAAACATAATGTTTGACTGCGGCTCTGCAAGTTTTGAAAACCCTGCTGAAGATTTGTTTGAAACATATTTTATGCACAACGGCATTAAACAAATAGATACATTGTACCTGAGCTATTTTGATGATGAGCACACAAATGCAGTAAACAAGCTGATTGTTATGGGTTATATAAAATCTGTTGCAATACCGCCTGACATTGATATAAAAAACGAAAATGTGCAGTTCAACAGAAAAAAGATTATTAACACTGCCAAAAGGTTTGAAATTCCTGTTACATACATTAATTCAGAGTATGTACACACTTTAGACGGGGTTAATATATCTGTTGCAGGCAGCAACTTTGACCTCAAAAACAAAAACGCCTGTGCAATTTACAAAATCTCATACGGCGACATATCATTTTTGCTTAGCAGCTGCCTTGGTGCAGATGGCTTAAAGCAAGTAACGCAAAACACAAAGTGCACAGTGCTAAAGCTGCCCAATTACGGCAATGCTGTTAAAGCAACGCAAAGCTATATATCAAACGCCGACCCCGAATATGCAGTTATAACAGCTCCCATAAAAGACCGTTATTTATCGGTAAGCGATGAGCTTATACAAATACTTGAAAACAGAAAAATTACTACATATCGTACTGATTACAATCAGACAATTACTTTTGCAACAGACGGAGCTACAATAAACCAAATCAAAGCAAGAAAGAAGAATGTTAATTGAAAAATATTATTGCAGATATAAACAACAAAGCATACAAAAAATTGTATCTGATAACGGGAGAAGAGATATTTCTTGAAGAGTATTATTTAAACAGCCTTGTCAACTCTGTAACAGACGGCGCATCGGATGATTTTAACACAATGGTGGTTTCAAGAGAAGCAACTGATGAAATGACTGTAAACTCTTTTGTTGACTCCTACCCTCTTATGTGCGACAAAAAAATACTCGTGATAAAAAACACAGGTATTCTCAAAAAAGCAACAGAGGACGAAAAAAAATTTTGGCCAAAGGTTTTTGAGGATATTCCCGATTATGCGGTAATTGTATTTTACGAAAATGAGGTTGACAAACGCAGTGTAATTTACAAAGCCATTTGCAAAAACGGATATGTGGCAGAATTTCCGCTACAAAAAGGCGCTTCGCTTACAGCCTGGGTTGCAAAAATTTTAAAGGCAAATGGAAAGCAGATGAGTGCAAATGATATTGAATATTTGATTGAGTCGTGCAATCCTGGAATGATAAACATAAAATGCGAGCTTGAAAAGCTCATATGCTACAAAAAAGAAAATCCCGTTATTACAAAGCAGGATATTGACACACTTGTAAACAAATCTGTTGAAAGTCAGGTTTTTGAAATGGCGGAGGACATTGCAAAAGGCAATGTGGCTGCCGCTCAAAAAAAGCTTGAGGATATGAAAAAGCTTGGTCTTAAGCCACCCGAAATACTGCCTGCAGTATTTTCAAAATTTGCCTCCTACCGAAAGATTAAACTGCTCGAAAATCTGCCTGTAAGTCAGATAGCAATCAAGACAAAATCAAGGGATTTTTTTATAAAAAGAGATTTGCAGATTGTAAAAAAGCTGAACATAAAACAGCTTGACAATGTGGTTTATTTATGTCAGAGTGCCGACCAAAAGGTAAAATCAGGACAAAGCGACGGTTGGCTTGAGCTTAGTATGATTGTGGCAAGCTGCTCGCATAGCAACAACTCATAACACATACAAGATTTGTTTGAATATTTCACTATATAGTAAAAAAGATTGAACTGATTTGTTCAATCTTTTTTTAATATTTCTCTTGCCTTAAATATTGCTGCAATGGTTTTGCCGTCGGATATTTCGCCGTTCATTATCATTTGAACAAGCTTATCCATATGTATTTTTTCTACCTCAACAAATTCATCTTCGTCGGGGTCTGTTTCGCCCTGACTCAGCCCGTTAGCAAGGTACATTCTCAAATCTTCATCACAAAATCCAACAGTGGGATAAAAATGCCCCATAAACACCATTGTTTCTGCCGTAAGACCTGTTTCTTCCTTAAGCTCTCTTTGTGCCGCAAGGTCGGGATTTTCGCCCTTGTCAAGCTTGCCTGCAGGCACCTCCAGCATCACTGCGTCATATGGAATTCTGTACTGACGAACCATATATACAAAGCCATTTTGGTCTACAGGAACCACTGCAACGCCGCCAGGGTGGCATACAATTTCACGCTGTGCCTCAATGCCGTTCGGGCACTCAACAGTGTGCGTTACAACCTTTATTATTTTGCCGTCGTAAATTTTTTTGGTATCTTTTACAATTTCTTTATAATTCATAGCTTACCTCTGTTTGCTCTTTCTGTTGGCATAAATGTATACAACAATCATCCCCAATATAATTCCTGCAAAAATTATACCTGTTGCAAGCACGCGTTTTGCAAAAACAACCTCCTTGTTGTATGTACCCCACACATTTTCAAAGGGGTTGCCTGTTACATTTATAACATCCTGTTGTTTTACTTCCTCTACATTTTTGCCTGTACTGTCGATATATATAACAGGAATTGCATTTTTAAGGTCACCCGGATACAGCCTGGTTTCCTCTCCATCCTTTACAACGCTTACAGTGCCGTCTTTTACAACAAAGCCGTGGTCCATTCCGTTTGAACGGACAAAATATGCAATGGCAACAACATCTGCCATACATTCTTTGTTTTTCATATCAACAGGTGCCAGTATATTGAGAGTTCTTGCATCTACTGTGTCTGTTTTGTATGCAACGCCGTTTACAGAATATGCTGCTCCGTTATTGTTTAGAGAAATAAATATATTATCGCCTATTTTAGGTGTATTGTAGCTGTCGGCATGCTCCTGACAATAGGAGTATTTGAATTTGTCAACCTTGAGCACGTCAACATAATCATCGCCGCTGTTCTCCTCACCAACTGTGTTATATACCTCGATGTAAACATATTTGTCGTCAATATCACTCACTGTTGCCAAAAGCATAATCTGCGGCAGGTCGCTGCTGATAAGGTTTTGAGCAATTCCCTCCGTTGCCGTGCATGTAAGACACATTGAAAGTATTAATATTGTAAGTGTAAAACAAGTGATAAATTTTTTCATTAAATACACCTCTGATTAGCCGAAAGAGAGTAATCTGAACCTCGATTTTAAAAGGTGAATTTTCGCTTTCGCTGTGTTAAAATACTCGGTAATCCATCAAGGATTACCTGCGTTTTTGCCTTACGCAACCAAAAATTCTCACTTTTAAAATTCCTCGACCTGAAACAGATGGAATTT
>JAZQZC010000002.1:0-14138 GCA_045633845.1 Clostridia bacterium | reverse complement strand
CGAAGAATTTAAATATAATAAAAATTGTTGTAAACAAGGCAAAAGCGCAGCGAATACTTGATGTATT
The DNA here is from genome assembly GCA_045633845.1 of Clostridia bacterium. GTDB lineage: Bacteria > Bacillota > Clostridia > UMGS1810 > UMGS1810 > RGIG4708. Next base: position 14,071 of record JAZQZC010000002.1, on the reverse strand, counting down.
TGCGAGCATTTTAACACAGTTTACAGGAATTTTTATATATTTAAATCGGAATTCGGATAATACCCCAATGGCTATTGTTTACATTGATTATATCATCTTTAATTAAAAAATACAACACCGTAATAAATTAAGTCATTTGGCATAAAATACTAAAGTAGTCGACTACAAAGGCAGCTGCAGAAAAGGTGCGGCGAGGCAATAAAATTCTGCAGCTGCCAAAATGTGACAGTGGGGGCGTTCGCATGACAACGGGGACATTCCTCACAAGAGGTGTGTCCTCGCTTGTTGTGCGAACATATGATAAACGCTAAGTGTGACAGATGGGGGACGCACCTTTTTCAAAGGAACTTCCCCCACTTCAATTATTTCCCAAAAGGTGACAAATGGGGACGCAGACGGACGTGACAGATGGGGGACGCACCTTTTTCAAAGGAACTTCCCCCACTGCAATTATTTCCCAAAAGGTGACAAATGGGGACGCACGTGCCGAAGGCGCGAACATCCCCATTTGTCACCTTTTGGCACCTCAGCTTGGCTTTAAAAATGTAAAACAGACGGTATACCTGGTGCATACCGTCTGTTTCTTTGGGGGAATTTATATAAAAAGAGAGAGTCTGTCAGCCATTGGAGCCGGGGGCTTCTTCGCCCAATACTAATTTTATATCTATGGTTTTACCCTGTCTGTAAACCTTCATTTTAAGGGTATCACCAACCTTGTGTTTGTTTTTAACTTCGTTAAGGTCGTCTACTGTTTCTATCTTTTTGCCGTCACATTCTGTGATGATATCGCCTATTTTAATACCTGCCATATATGCAGGCGAATCTGCCGTCATACTAGACACATAAACACCGACCTTAAGGTTGTATGCCCTTGCATCCTGCTCGGTAACTGCTCTGCCGCCGATACCTATTACAGGTCTGCCTGTTACATATCCGTTTGCAATAAGGTCCTCTATAATGGGCTTTGCATCGTCAATAGGAATTGCAAAGCCAAGGCCCTCATACTGTGAGGATGAGATTTTGGCAGTATTGATGCCTACAACCTCGCCGTGCTCGTTGCAAAGAGCACCCCCCGAATTACCCGGGTTGATTGCGGCGTCTGTCTGAATAAGGTTCATAGTTTTGTTGCCTATGGTAATTGTACGGTTGAGGCCGCTTATTATACCCTGAGTGGTTGTGCCTGCAAATTCCTGACCCAAGGGGTTACCGATTGCAATTGCAGTTTCGCCGACTCTGAGCTCGCTGCTTGTGCCCAGCTTTGCATAGGTAAGTGCCTCTGCATCTATTTTGAGCACTGCAAGGTCAGTTTTGGAATCGCTGCCAACGAGCTTTGCAGTGTACTCCTCACCTGCACTGAGTATTACAACAATCTCTGTTGCGCCCTCAATAACGTGGTTGTTGGTAACAATATATCCGTCGTCGCTGATTATAACGCCCGAGCCGCTGCCCTGCTCAATTTCGGTGCTTTGTTGCTGCTGACCGTAGTAGTAAGCATAGGGGTTTGTGTAGGTTGTTTTGTTAACAACACCCACAACTGCAGGGCCAACAATATCAACAACCTCGGGTATTGTATACACCTTTGAGCTGTTGCTTGTAACAAGCTTTTCTACATCCTGCTCCTGCTTTTGCTCCGATATACCCTCAAGATTGCTCATAAGCGAATCGGATATATTCGCACCGCCTGCGTTGCCGCTGTAAAGTGCATATCCCGAAAAGCCTATTACACCAACAAGTGCAACCGACAAAGCTGCTGTTGCAATTGATTTTTTGTTTTTAAACAGCTTTTTCTTTGGTTTTGGGGGTGTGTATTGTGTATTATCTGAATTATTATTTTGTGTGTAATTATTTGTGTTATTCTGAAAGTCATCGTTGTACCATTTGAATTCGTCCATAAATGTGACCTCCTTGTCAACTGTTTTTATTGTACACCATTGTTTTGAACAAGTTGTTAATAAATTATGAAAAACAAATAAATTATTTTTAGCGAAATGCTTATGTTATATAAGAAACAAATTTTTTAAGGCTTCCCCTTGAGGGGAAGCTGTCACGAAGTGACTGATGAGGTGTAGATTGCAAATCAATCGTTATTATAAAAATCATTACATTCCCACCTCATCCACCGCAAGCGGTCCCCCTTCCCCTCAAGGGGAAGGCTTTCACATTTTGACATCATTCGACACACATATAAAGAGCGTACTATCTGGCAAAAAACCATCATTAATCCAATTACTATTTTTGAGCCAGCTTAAGCGAAAATGTAAACAATGTATATTCGTCGGGTACACTTTCGGCCCATATTTTTTGGTTGTGCTTGTCTATAATGGACTTTACTATGCAAAGTCCAAGTCCAAAGCCGCCCTTGTCGGAGCTGCGTGATTTGTCTGTTTTGTAAAATCTGTCCCATATAAACTGAAGCTTTTGGGGCGCAATACCCTTGCCTGTGTTTTTGATTTCTACATACGCGCGAAGCTGATGCTTCCATATACGTATGGATATTTTGCCGCCCTGCGGCGTAAATTTAACCGCGTTGCCCAAAAGATTGGTAAGCACCTGAGTTATTGCATCCTTGTCCGCAACAACCTGTATTTTGTCGTCGGGAACATTTGTTTCTATTTCAAACTCGTTATCGTTTATTTGCTTTTCAAAGTTAAGCAGCGCCTGGAATGCAAGATCAACAATATCAAACTCACTTACAGCAAGCTCCACCTCACTGTTTTGCATCTTTGTAAGGTTGAGCAAATCGGTAACAAGTCGTGACAGGCGCTTTGACTCAGACAGTACAATTTCAAGATACCTGCCCTGCTCCTCTTTTTCGATGGTGCCGTCGAGTATGCCCTCCACAAAGCCCGAAATGGTTGTCATAGGAGTGCGTAGCTCGTGTGACACGTCAGACACAAAGCTTGAGCGCATTTTTTCCAAGTTTTCCAGTGAGTTTGCCATACGATTGATATTTTGCGAAAGCTCACCAAGCTCGTCATCGCTTTGGTATTCAACTCTGCGGTCAAAATTGCCCTTTGAAAATTCGTTTACAACACTGTTGATTTGCGAAACAGGCGTTGTAACTCTTTTTGATATATAATAGAACAAAACAGACGAAAACAAAATTGCAATAAGTATCATTATTACGAGCCTTACAATTACCGAGCTGTATGCCTCCATAATATCGGGTACAGGCCTGCTGATAAGTGTGCCCGCATAAACAACTCCGTTGTCGGTAAGCGGTGCACCCACTGTAAGGGTGGACTCGCCGTCAAACAGCTCGTCTAAAAGCCCTATCTTTTTTATTTCGTTGCCTTTGATAATATTTTGATATATATTTTTGTTGAGAGTGTGCCCCACATACCTGCCGGTGTTTGAACCCGATACGGTTATTATGCGCCCGTTTGTGTCAAACACAATTACCGAGGCACCAAGGTTATACGCGAGGTTGTCTATCATTCTGCCGTATATTATGTCCATATTGGTGGAGCTGTTTGCAAATGCAACCCGCGATATGTCATTTATACGGGTGATGTTGTTGGAAAGAAGCTCACTCTCCTGCTCAACAGAGGTTGTCTGCACAAATTTTGAAAAGACGAGCACAACAATAAGAAAAGTAGTAAGCACAATTATACTGCTGCCTACAAGCATATTTTTTAAAATGCTTTTTTTCAATTACTTCACCTCAAACTTATAGCCTACACGGCAAACTGTTTTAAGCTCCCACAAATCGGAATATTTGTCGATTTTTTCGCGAAGTCTTTTTATGTGAACGTCTATTGTGCGGCTGTCGCCAAAAAATTCGTACCCCCACACCTCGTCTAAAAGCTGGTCGCGGGTAAACACCTTGTTTGGATGCGAGCACAGGTAAAACAGCAGCTCCAGCTCTTTTGGCGGGATTTTCATAACCTGTCCGTCAATTTTCAACTCAAATGTGTCCATATTTATATTGAGCTTGGGGAACGAAACCTCATTTACCTTTTCGGCAGGGGGCTCGCTTCGTCGCAAAACTGCTTTGAGCCTTGCCATAAGCTCCTTTGGCTCAAAGGGCTTTACAACATAATCGTCTGCACCAAGCTCAAGACCGAGTATTTTGTCGATAACCTCGCCCTTTGCAGTGAGCATTATAACAGGGGTGCGGCTTGTTTTGCGTATTTCCTTAAGCACATCTATGCCGTCAATCCCCGGCATCATTATGTCGAGAATTACCGCCGCAAATTTGTTTTCGCGAAAGTGCCCGAGTGCCGAAGCACCATCAGAAGCACATATTACATCGTAGCCGTCTTTTTTTAAGTAAAGTCTTATGAGCTCGCTGATGTTTTTTTCGTCATCAACAACAAGAATTTTGTTATCTGCCATTTATATTACCTCCTCGTTGCTTTGTTTTTCTATTTCGATTGCTTTGATTACCACAATTGTTATTATAGGTCCTATAATCATACCAAATACGCCAAAGGTCAAAAGACCTGCATACATCGACATAAGAGTAATGAGGGGGTGCAGCCCGATTTGAAGGCTCACAATTCGCGGCTCTGTAAACTGCCTTATAACAATGGCGCACACATACATAATTACAAGTCCTATGCCCCTTGCAAAATCACCCATAACAAAGGACACTATTGCCCACGGAATAAGCACAGTTCCCGTACCGAGGATTGGTATTGCATCTACAACCGCAGTTATAAATGCCACAAACAGCGGTGATTTTACACCCAGAATTCCAAAGCCTATTAAAAGCACCGTAAACATTATGCACATCATTATAAGCTGTGCTCTTACATATGCACCCAGCGCCTGATACAAGCCGCTTTTTATCTTTTTTACTTTTTTTATTGCCGATGCACTCATATGCTTGTTTGCAAAATCGACAAGTCTTTTTTTGTCGTAGTTGATAAAATACGTTGCCATAATTGTAACAACTGTAAATATTAGTATTGTAGGCAGCTTTGCCGCAATTGAGCGGGCAAGCTTTATTGTTGCGGTTGTTGCAGGCTGTATAATTTCGGATATGTTGCTTATAAAATTGTCTTTAATGCTGTTTACAAAATCCTGCATCGGCTCAGGAAAGCGTATAATATATGCATTTATTTTGTTTACCCATTCGGGAAGTGTAAATTCGCTGTTAAGCATATCGGGAACCTTAAGTGCAAAATCCTGCAAAAAATACACTGCCTGATACACAAGATTAAACATAAACAAGCCTATTACCGCAAGCACAATCAATACCGATACAATGGTGGATATTTTGCGCGGGATATGCAGCTTTACTGTCATAAAGTCTATAATCGGCGTAATTACAACCGAAATTACACCCGCCACAATAAAGGGCAGCAAATATTCTACGGCATAGGGCAGCACAAAAAACACAAACAATGCCGCCACTGCCATATATGCTATAACCACAAGTGTTTTTACAGGGTCTTTGGGTAGTAATTTCATAATAATCAATCCTTTGTTTTGTTAGTTTTATCAGCCCACAATAAATTTATCCATTATGGTGTGGCCCTTGTCAATAACAATTCCTGTTTTTGCGGCATTTGCTTCGGTATAGCAGTCAATGCCGCTTGGGGCTTCGTTTTTGCTGTCATAAATTATGTATGGCACCGCATCTCTTGTGTGTGTGCGCAGCTTAAGGGGGGTAGGATGGTCGGGAAGTACAAGAATTCTGTAATGCTCACCCATCAGGTCAAGCTGCTCCTTTACATACTTTACAACTATGCTGTCTATAAGCTCTATAGATTTTACTTTGTTTTCGATTTCGTGACGGTGACCGCATTCGTCAGGAGCTTCCATATGAATGTACACATAGTCTGCTCCGTTTTTGAGTGCATTAACCGCCGCCTCGGCTTTGCCTTTAAAGTTGGTATGAACATTGCCTGTTGCGCCCTCTACATCTATAGACTCCATACCTGCGCACAGTGCAATGCCTTTTATAAGGTCTACTGCCGAAATAACACTGCCCTTGATGCCAAACTTGCTTTCAAAGCTGTCGAGCTGAGGCTTTTTGCCCTCGCCCCATATCCATATGGTGTTGGCTTTTTTGAGCCCGCGCTTTGCTCTGTCAAGGTTTACGGGATGGTTGTTCAAAAAATCATAGCTCTTTTTCATCATATCGTAAAGAGGTGCGCTGTCCTCGCCTTTTGGCAGATAGTCGCCTATACACTTTTCCAAAATATCGTGGGGCGGTGTGAGGGTGTATTTTTCGCCGCCCTTATCCCACACAAGGGCGTGGCGGTAGCTTACACCAGGGTAAAACTCAAACTCTCCTCCGCCAAAGTGCTTTTGCACATCCTCAATCAAAAGTGCCGCCTCGGCAGTTGTGATTTCGTCTGCACTGTGGTCAACTATGATTTTGTCCTCGTAATTTGGCTCATCCTCGGTTACAGTTACAACATTGCAGCGAAAAACAATGTCGGTATCCTTCATATCAACACCTATGGACACTGCCTCAAGCGGACTTCTGCCCGAATAATATTTTTGCGGGTCGTAGCCCATTGCCGAAAGGTTTGCCACATCACTGCCCGGCGACAGATTTTCGGGTACGTTTGACACAAGTCCAACCTCGCCTTTGGAGCAAAGGTAGTCTATGTATGGCTTTTTTGCAACCTCAAGAGGTGTTTTGCCCCCAAGCTCATCTACAGGATAATCGGACATTCCGTCTCCAAGAATAACAACGTATTTCATAAAAGTTCCTCCAAAAAATGTAATATTAACAGAGCACAATACAAAATGCACCAAATTTTATATGTATTCATAATACATTATGAACCAAAAGCGCATAAAAATCCACTGTTTTTACAAAAAATTCAAATGAATGTAACAATTTTGTATTGCAAATATCTGGAAACAGATATATAATGTAAATAGATTATTTGTAAAAAGGAGATACGGTATGATATTAGTTACAGGCGGTGCAGGTTTTATAGGAAGTCACACTTGTGTAGAGCTTTTGAACGGCGGTTATGAAATTGCTGTTATAGACAATTTTTGCAATTCCAAGCCCGAAACTCTTGACAAGATAAAACAAATTACAAAAAAAGATTTTAAATTTTATGAGGCTGATTTGCTTGACCGCAAAGCAGTTGAAAAAATTTTTGAAGAAAACAAAATAGACGCAGTTATTCACTTTGCGGGGCTCAAGGCAGTTGGTGAGTCTGTTGCAAAGCCTATGCAATACTATTACAACAACATTGGCTCAACACTAGTGCTTACTCAGACAATGGCAAAATACGGATGCAAAAAAATTGTATTTTCATCCTCTGCTACTGTTTACGGTGACCCTGCAAGCGTGCCTATTACAGAGGATTTTCCGCTGCATACCACAAACCCTTACGGCAGCACCAAGCTTATGATAGAAAATATTTTGCAGGATATATATGTATCAGACAACGAGTGGAGCATTGTGCTTTTGCGCTACTTTAACCCTATTGGCGCACACAAGAGCGGCCTTATAGGCGAAAGCCCCAACGGAATTCCAAACAACCTTGTACCATACATAGCTCAGGTTGCGGTTGGCATAAGAGAGCACCTTAACGTGTTTGGCGACGACTACAACACCCCCGACGGCACGGGCGTAAGAGATTACATTCACGTGGTTGACTTAAGTATTGGTCACGTAAAAGCGGTACAAAAGGTATCCGCAACAACAGGTGTAAACATTTACAACCTTGGCACAGGCAACGGATACTCTGTGCTCGAGGTACTCCACGCATACGAAAAGGCTTGCGGCAAGCAGCTCAAATATGTTGTTACACCACGACGCCCAGGTGATATTGCAATGTGCTATGCAGACACCAAAAAGTCCAAAGAGGAGCTTAATTGGGTTGCAACAATGGGCATTGACGAAATGTGCGAGGACTCCTGGAGATTTACAAAGCTTAATATGCAATAACAAAGGCGGGCACTGCCCGCTTTTGTTTTGTGACAGACGGACAGACGGGGATGTTTTGACAAATGACAAACGGGGACGCACCTTTTGCAAAGGAACATCCCCGTTTGTCATACGCAAATTACTTCAGTCTCCAACATAATCTTTAACGTATATACGCGATGGTTTGCCAAAGCACAAATTCACCTTTTCTATAAGGCCTGCTTCAATAAGCTGCTTGTGTGCCTTTAGGGCAGTGTTTTTGCATATATGCAGCCGATTTTGAGTTTCCTTTACTGTAAAGAATATATACACATGGCCATTTTGGTCTTCCCATTTGTTTTGTATTGAGTACGCAACCCTTTCGCGCATATGGGCGTAAAGAAGCCGTGCGTTTGAGGAAAGCTTTGCAAATTTGCCGTCAAACAAAAACTTGGGTACGGCATAGTATTTGTCGGGTGTGGACTCGATAAAAGAATAAAAATATCCAAATTCTGCTGCCTGATTTTGATAATTATGTGTTTGAGTTGAGTGATTTTTCATTTGATTATCTCCTTTTTGTTTAGCCGAACCCGCCTGAAAGTCAGTATTTTAAATCGGAGTTTGTATAATACTCCAATGGCTATAATTTAATGATATCAAAACAAAAACAAATTTTCGCCAACCCCAAATAAAAAAATGAATTTTTTGAGCGACAGAAAATTATCGGTGTATTTTACAAATCGCAAACAGCACTGCGTTATTAATTATTTATTATTTATAATCAATATATTTATTTTTATATATTTTATTTATTGTTCCCATATTGTGAGCCTGTGCAAGCCCAAATTTTGAACCCTTCGAGCGCAATTATTGAACACCCCTGTTCAAATTATGAACCGCCCGAGCCCAATTTTTGCACCAACACAAAAGTTATCAACACAAAAATACACGCACAGAATAAACTCGTGCGTGTATTTTTATAGTTTTATTAAATTATGATAAATCCTGAACGTAAATTGTTCTTACGCTGTTGTCATTTGCAGGAGCTGCCTTCTTATTGTCTCTTGCTTCAAAGAATTTTTGTGCAACCTGCGGGAACAGAGCATAGCTCAAAACGTCCTCTTCACATTTTGCCATATCTTTTGCTTCTTCTCTGTATTTTTCAAGCTCAGGCTGCAAAAGGTCGGCAGGACGGCAGGTGATAACCTCGTCATCGCCTATTGCCTTTTTGCGTACCTCCTCATTAACCTCGGCAGGGAGCTGACCATATTCACCACGGAGCATACCCTTAGATTCTTTGGTTACCATTTTGTATCTTTCGCCCGAGAGTACATTAAGCACTGCCTGTGTACCTACAATCTGGCTTGTTGGTGTAACGAGCGGAGGATAACCGAAGTCTTTACGAACTCTCGGAACCTCTGCAAGCACTTCGTAGTATTTGTCCTCTGCGTTAGCCTGCTTGAGCTGTGAAATAAGGTTTGAAAGCATACCGCCAGGCACCTGATACAAAAGTGTATTTGTATCAACATGAAGCACCTGTGGGTCAAGATTGCCTCTCTGCTCCAGCTCTTTTGCAATACCACGAAAGTGGCTTGCAACATCGCTGAGTGCTTCAAGGTCAAGGCCTGTATCTCTTTCGGTGCCTTTGAGAGTTGCAACAAGTGATTCTGTTGCAGGCTGGCTTGTACCATTAGCCATTGGCGAAAGAGCACAGTCAACAATGTCTACGCCTGCCTGAGCAGCCATAAGGTTGGTCATATCGCCTGTACCTGATGTGTTATGAGTATGAAGGTGAATCGGCACATCAAGGTTTGCTTTGAGCTTTTTAACAAGGCTGTATGCATCGTATGGCAAAAGCAGGTTTGCCATATCTTTAATACAGATGTTATCAGCACCCATTTTAACCAGTGTTTCGGCAAGCTTTACAAAGTAATCCTCGTTGTGAACTGGGCTTGTTGTGTAGCTGATTGCAGCTTCGCAAATGCCGCCGTATTCTTTTACATACTTAATTGCAGCCTCGAGGTTTCGAGGGTCGTTGAGAGCATCAAATACTCTTACAATATCTATACCGTTTTCGATAGATTTTTTGCAGAAAGCTTCAACAACATCATCTGCATAGTGCTTGTAGCCGAGGATATTCTGTCCGCGGAAAAGCATTTGCAGCTTTGTGTTTGGAGTATGTGCTTTTATTGTACGAAGTCTTTCCCATGGGTCTTCGTTTAAAAATCTCATACATGAATCAAAGGTTGCACCGCCCCAGCACTCCAGTGAATAGTAGCCTATTTTGTCCAGCTTGTCGAGGGCAGGAATCATATCTTCGATTTTCATTCGTGTTGCAGCCTGTGACTGATGCGCATCACGAAGTATGGTATCTGTTATTAACAACTTTGACATAATATCATTCCTTTCGTTTTAATTATCAATCAATTAATTATCAACCAAACAGTGCAAGAAGCACACCTGCTGCAATAGCAGAGCCTATAACACCTGCAACGTTTGGCCCCATTGCGTGCATAAGAAGGAAGTTTTTGGGATTTTCTTTCTGTCCCACAGACTGCGATACACGTGCTGCCATTGGTACTGCCGAAACACCTGCCGAACCGATAAGCGGGTTGATTTTTGTTTTAAGGAACAGGTTCATAAACTTAGCAAGAAGTATGCCGCCTGCTGTACCCATACCAAATGCAACAACACCAATTACAATAATTGATATTGTTTTAAAGTTGAGGAATGCTTCTGCAGTAGCTGTAGCACCAACTGTAATACCAAGGAATATTGTTACAATATTCATAAGCTCGTTTTGCATTGTTTTTGAAAGTCTTTCCATTACACCGCTTTCTTTTGCAAGGTTACCAAGCATAAGGCTGCCTACAAGCGGAGTTGCCGATGGTACAAGAAGTGCCACAAAGCCTGTAACAACAATCGGGAATATGATTTTTTCTGTCTTTGAAACTTCACGGAGAGGCTTCATAACAATCTGACGTTCTTTTTTGGTTGTGAGCAGCTTCATAATAGGGGGCTGAATTACAGGCACCAGCGCCATATATGAATATGCAGCAACTGCGATAGGTCCTAGAAGATGCGGAGCAAGCTTTGTTGTTACAAAAATAGCTGTGGGGCCGTCTGCACCGCCGATTATACCTGTAGATGCTGCCTCTGCGCCTGTAAATCCAAAAAACACTCTTGCGCTAATGTATGTTACAAATATACCAAGCTGTGCCGCTGCACCAAGGAGCAGGCTCTTTGGGTTAGCAATAAGCGGAGCAAAGTCGGTCATTGCACCTACGCCCAAAAATATAAGGCAAGGGTAAATACCAAGCTTTACACCAAGGTACAAATAGTCAAGAAGACCAGGTGTAACACCGTTTGCCGCACCAAACATTTCCCAGTGAACGTGACCGTCTGCAAAGAGAGCTTCGTGGAACATATCTGCACCGGGCAAATTTGTTAAAAACATACCAAATGCGATTGGCACAAGAAGGAGCGGTTCAAACTGCTTAACAATACCAAGATACAAGAGTACACATGCAATAGCAAGCATCAAAACGGTTTTCCAGTTGCCAAGACCCAAAAATCCTGTCTGACCGATAAAGTTCTTTATTGCATCCAATGCGGATACATCTTCACCATTGAGAAGGTCGGGAATATCAAGTGTATATACATCGTCCTCCGAATATCCCATCATTGATGATGCTGCATCTATTTTATCAGAGGTTTTGATATACTGAATCTGTGCAAAAAGCACCGGCATTTTTTGATTTGGGTCATAGTTTGGAATTGCTGCGTTGTACACGATGGTTTTTTCACCGCCGGGGGCAATTTCGCCTGTTTGTACAAACTGAACAAATTCTTTAAATTCTATACCTGACTGAGTGACCGACTCTGTGGAATCAAGTACAAGACCTGCATTGTAGATTGTATCGGATGATACATTTGCCAGTATAACTGTAATTGTTTGCTCTTCGTCATTATATGCTGTGCTTTTTACAATTACGGCGCTTTCATCTTCAGAAACTACGCTCATAGCAAAGCCCGAATATGTAACGCTGATAACAACAAGCATCATAAGGAGAGCGGCAAATATTCTTTTTTTCATTATTTCCATTCCTTTCGCTAAATTGGTAGCTTACCAATGTTGATGTAGAAAGGGTGTCCCCTTATTTAATTGTGCAAAGAACTGCGCCTGTTTCAACAGTTGCGCCCTGTGCTACGCATACAGATGTAACTGTGCCGTCAACACCTGCCATAATTTCGTTTTCCATTTTCATAGCTTCAAGTATCATAAGAACCTGACCTGCTTTAACAGCATCGCCTTCTTTTACATTAACAGAGAGGATTGTTCCGGGCATTGGAGAGTTAACCTGTTCGCCTTCGCCAGCCTGTGCGGCTGCCTGTGCTGCAGGAGCTGCAGGAGCTGCTGCTGGGGCTGCTGTCTGTGCTGCTTTTGCTTCTTCTTCGCTGATAAGCTCAATAGAAATTGCGTATTCTGTTCCATTTACATTTACTTTATAGTTTTTCATAATTATTTACCTCTTTTCATTTTTTACTGTACAAGAAATTGCGTTTTTTTGTTCGCGGGATTAGATGAAAATCAAACTTGGCTCGCGAATTGGGTGTGGGCGCTGCCCACTTTTTTAATTATACTCTTTTAAAGGATGTTACTCTGATGTTTGACACATCTGTGCCGAGTTCTTCTGCAATGACTGCACAAACTCCGGCAATAATCTCCTGCTTGTTTGCTATCGGTGCGCTTGCGCTATTTGCCGCAACCGGTGCAACTGCAGGTTTTTTTTGCTCTTGCTTAATAAACGTTTTGCACAAAAAGCCCATAATGTAGCATATTGCAACTATGGCTATAAGACCGATAAACACTATACCCAATCCAAGTGCAATAACTAATCCGTTTGAAACTCCCATTTGTAAGCCTCCCTTCAAAAATATGATGTTTATTTTAATATTTTATCTATGTAAAAATGTTACATACATTTTTATCAACACTATTTACCCATTAAATACTTAACCTCATTAGGGTTTAAATGACGCCATTTGCCAAGAGGCAGATTACCAAGCACAATATTTCCTATTGCAACTCTTTTAAGATATATTACCTTGTATCCTATTGCCTCAAACATTTTGCGCACCTGCCTGTTGCGCCCTTCGTGAATAGTAAGCTCTACAAGTGCATTTGATTTGTCTGCCGATATGAGCTGTGCCTTGGCGGGAGCTGTTTTTTTGCCGTCTATATACACACCGCGCTCCAGTTTTTCTATTTCAAAATGATTTGGTATGCCCGAAACAACTGCCCTGTACACCTTTTGCAGCTTGTGCTTTGGGTGTGTAATTTTTTGAGTAAAATCGCCATCGTTGGTAAGGAGCAGCAGCCCCTCGGTGTTAATATCGAGCCTGCCCACAGGGTAAACTCTTGCCGATATGTCGTCAACAAGGTCGAGCACTGTGCTTCTGCCCTCTTCATCGCTTGCGGTGGTAACAAAGCCCTCGGGCTTGTTGAGCATTATATAGTACTTCTTTTTTTCTTCGGTTACAACTTGTCCATCAAGCTCAACAACATCGGTGTCCGTTACCTTTGTGCCGAGCTCTGTAACGACCTTGCCGTTAACCTTTACTCTGCCATCGAGTATCAGTTTTTCGCAGCTTCGGCGGGAGGCGATATTGCATTGTGCCATATATTTTTGAAGCCGCATTTCATTTTCCATATCCAAAATCCTCCCCCATTATAAATATTCTTTTATATTATAACCCAAAATTTTGTAAATTACAATAATTTACACCAAAAAATATTGAAAATTTTTTAAAATCGTGATAAGATAAGTTTTATAAAGGATAAATTTTAATCGAAATGCTGCAATCCGCAAACTGCGTTCAAAAAACTTAACAAACTGTATTTTTTCATTTGTCGTTTTGTTGGCACGCGCAAAGCCGTCGAAATTTTTTCGCCGTGGTTGCGCTAAAATGCTGTAACAAATGGGGACATTCGTCACGAAGAACGTGTGTCCTCATTTGTCATATGCATTTTAGCTACTTTACAGGTGACAAAGGGGGACGCACCTTTTGCAAAGGAACATCCCCCTTTGTCACGGCATTTCACCTGCCAAAACGCCAACTGAAAAAAACAGTTTGTAAAGCTTTTATCAAGGCAGTATTCGGATTGCATCATTTCTTAAAAAGCGCTCACTTCAAGGCAAAATCGGTGCAAAACAGAGTCTGCATATGATATGGTTTTTA
>JAZQZC010000001.1:0-14389 GCA_045633845.1 Clostridia bacterium | reverse complement strand
GCCCTTAAATTATCATTTTTCTATGTGAAAATTCATCGTAGTTTCGTGACCAGGAAGTACACGAAACATTCGCATCACAAAACCACATAAAAACAGAGGTTGAGAACCCTCAACCTCCGTATCAACTCGTATCTAATTGTATCTATTTTTATTTAAAATAGCGGTTTAAGAGACCTTCCAATCCCTTACCGTGCCGAGCTTCATCGCGCGCCATTTCATGCACGGTATCGTGTATAGCGTCAAGTCCGTTTTTCTTTGCGCAGGCAGCCAAATCAAATTTGCCCTGTGTTGCGCCATATTCACAATCAACTCTCCATTTGAGATTGTCTTTTGTTGTAGCTTTCATATTAGGCTCCAAATCTTCGCCAAGGAGCTCTGCAAATTTTGCAGCGTGCTCTGCTTCTTCATAAGCAGCCTTTTCCCAGTAAAGACCAACCTCGGGGTAGCCTTCTCTGTGCGCAATTCTTGCCATACAGAGGTACATACCAACCTCGGAGCATTCGCCGTTAAAGTTTGCCATAAGCTGCTCAAAGATATATTTTTTATCTTCTTCGCTGATATCAGGGTTGTTTTTAACAGTTTTTGCATACACACCGTATTCGTGCTCTGCAGCAAGTGCTGCGCCCTCTACCATCTCTTTAAACTTTTCTGCAGGAACCTTACATACAGGGCACTTTTCTGGTGCGCTGTCGCCCTCGTGAACATAACCACATACTGAACATACATATTTTTTCATAATTTTTTCTCCTTTATAAAATAAACTTTAAATATAATTTGTCACACGGTACAGCTTTCGCATGTACCTGTATAAAAGACCTCTTTGGTTTGTACCTTAAAGCCCTTTGGCAACCTGTCCTCCGGCTCTTTGGTATCAAAGTCATAAACCTTGCCGCAGCAGCTGCACAAAAAGTGCCCGTGCAAATCGGTACAAGCATCAAACCTTGCCTGCTGCTCTTCGATTGTAATCATCTTTATGACTCCTGCGCCTGTGAGCAGCTTTACTGTGTTGTACACAGTAGTTTTTGAAAGGGTAGGAGCCATAAGCGAAAGTGCTGAATAAATTTCATCAGCAGTTGGATGTGTGCGATGCTTTTGTAAATAATCGTATATCATTACTCTTGGCATCGACGGCCGTATGTTGTTGCTCAATAAAATTTCGGCTGATGTCATTTATATCAACTCCTTTTTTCATATTGTAATCATTACAATATTGTATTGATTACAAATTTATTGTAGCATCAAAAAAATCATTTGTCAATACCTTTTTTAAAAAACTCCAAAATTTTTCAATTATATTTCATATAGCGGAATTTGATTGACAATTTGAGTAAAAAGATGTATTATATGTATATACTAAAATATGGAGGTACAGAATTATGACAGCAAAAATTATGCTCAAATCTATTAAAGATGTACAAAACCTTGTTAACCTTGTAAATAAGTATGATTTTGATATTGATCTTATATCCGACAGATATGTGATTGATGCCAAATCTATTATGGGTATTTACAGTCTTGACCTTACCAAGCCTATTTCTGTTCGTGCCCATACCGAAGATACTGCTGAATTTTTAGCGGAACTTGCACCTTTTATTGTTGATTAATAAAAAATGGTGCGGCTTTTGCCGCACCATTTATTAATTTTGTAATATTTTGCTTTGAGGAGATTTGTATGAGAACAACGTATAAGCCAAGCGAATATGAAATGAAGCTTATAGTGCTTTTTGTTATACGCAATTTAAAAACAAGTGCAACATATACATTGCTTGACTATGTAATTTCGTCTGTTGTTGATATGAATTATTTTGATTTGGAGCTTTACATCCGCAATCTAATTGAGGTCGGCGACCTTGCAGAGCTCAAAATCGAAAATGAGCGCGTGTATAGCCTTAATCCCTCAGGGGAGGAAACAATAGGCTTTTTTGAAGGCAAAATTCCTTACAGTATAAGGGAGCGCCTTGACGAATACGTAAAAATTGTAAACAAAAAAGCAAACGCCGCAAACAAAATATCAACAGACTATTATCCCATAAATGAAAAAGAGTACGGAGCGGTACTCAGTATAATGGAAAACAACGTTACCATGCTAAAGCTTGATGTGTACGTTGGTGACAAGGAAACTGCAAAAAAAACCGCTGAGTACTTTAACAACAATGTAAATGAGGTATATGCAAAGGTTATGCAGATGGTAACAGACGGAGTAAAAACCGTTGACCAAGAGTGACAGTGGGGGATGTTCCTTTGTAAAAGGTGCGTCCCCCATCTGTCACCTGTTAACTTTTTGCCATTTGTTCGCGTGGGCAACGGGGGACACACCTCTTGCGAGGAATGTCCCCCGTTGTCATGACGCACCTTTTACAAAGGAACATCCCCACTCCCACTGTCACTTTATATCATATGGCTTCTTTAGCTTCATCGGTTTGTTCAGCTGAGTCAACAGGAACAGCATCCTGAGGTGCGGGCTGCACTTCGTCTGTAATTTCACCTGATGTAGGCTGTGCTTCTTCGGTGTGCTCTGGTTGCTGCACTTCGGGAGAGTCAGCGGGCTGCTCAGGCAACGGATTTGCAGGTTGCTCAGGCTGCGGTTGGGGCTGCTGCGGAACATTTGTTTCGGGCTTAACCTCTGGCTGAGCCTCGGGTGCTTTAGGAGTTTCCTCTTTTGGCTCCTCCTGCTTTTTGGCACCTATATGTACAACCTTTGTAACAGGTATATAAGTGCTTCGCGCAAGAAATTCTGTTTTTATTGTCTGACCGTCTTTTTTGTACACCTTATAGGAGTTGACAATACTGCCGTTTGAGCCCTCTTTTACAACCTTTGCTTCGCCTGGTTTAAGGGTATCATCCACAACCTCTGTTGTAGAGAATGGCGTGTATCCGGCATTTTGTGTGGTGATTTCCACTGTTACACCCTCAGATTCATCGACACCCTTTACTGATATTGTGAGTACTCTGTTTGCAGTTGCTGCAGCAATTGTAACAGGGTATTTTTTGTTGTTTTCAAATACAAAGTCAATGGTACCATACGAAACTGTTGCATCTCTGCCACGTGGTACATAGCTTACAGGCATTGAGTGATTGAGTCGGTAAACAATTTTGAGGTCGGCAAGCACCACCGCATTGTAAAGGGTAGAGCTTACCTGGCAAATTCCACCGCCCATACCATCTACAACTCTGTCGCCCTCGTACACATGGGCAACCTTAAAGCCTGTAGCGGCAGTTCGGGGGCCCACAACTCCGTTAAACGAAAATCTCTGACCAGGGTTGAGCACATAGCCGTTTATTTTTGATGCGGCAAGGGCTACGTTGGAGGCTCTGTTTGCATCACTTGAGGCATAGCTTGTGGAATATACCGAAAGGGTGTCTGTTGCAAATTTGCTTTGCAAATGCTTGACTGTAACCTCAGGTATTGTAATTGTTGCAGGAATTTCGTATGGCTGTGTGTTTGCTCTGTTTGCCTCTATAATTTGTGCGGCAATTTCTTCATCAAAGCTTATTCCCTCAATTTCGGGAGTAAAAATGTGCTCGCCGTTTTCTTCGCGGTATTCGGCATCCTTTGCATCTCTTATATATGTAGAAATAAATTCATCAATATCAATAGGCTGTGCAGGTATGTCTTTAATGGTGAGCTTGATGGTGTTGTCTATTTTGCCATCAAGCATATCATCATAAATCATTAGTGCAACATCCGTTTCGGCAATGCCCTTGCCTCCAATTCCGTTTGTTACAATAATTTTGTCGGTGCCTGTTTCAACACTGTAGGGAGTTACGGGCGCAACCTTGTCGCCAAGCTGTTCGTCTATTGCAGCAAGGAGCATAGAGCTGTCGCAGACGTATACAGGTGCAATATCCTCTCCAAAAAGCTTTGCCTTGTATGCATCAAATATACGCACAAGCAAATTGCCCTCTTTGCCGACGTCATATGCCTTTTGAGCCATTGCATCAACATCGCAAATCAAGTTTATTTGTGCTGCGGTAAGCAAAAAGCTCACATCCTCACACTCAAATGGTATTTGAGTGTTTTCGTCAATTGCATGGCTTTTGTCAAGTGCTTGTGCGGCTTGCTCCTGAGTTAAGTCCGACAAATCTATGTTGCCTGCTGTTACTCCGTTTGCAACTGTGATGTCTGATACAATAAGGCTGCCGTATGCAATAATTGCTGCCGCAAGTGCAATTACAACAACGCTTATTGCAGCTGCAATTATGTACTTGTTTTTAAGAAAGCCTGAAATTTCTTTCATAATTATATATCAATCCTTTCACTGAGTTCAAGGTAGTTTTCAAGATTATAAAGTCTGCATTTTTGCATGGAGGTGACAGGGGGATGTTCGCATGACAACGGGGTGACAGGGGGACGTTCCTTTGAAAAAGGTGCGTCCCCTCTGTCACCAAGCTTTACAGTCAAAAACAGCTCCGTCCCCAACGGTTCGTTGTTCGCGTGGGCAACGAGGACACACCTCTTGCGAGGAATGTCCCCGTTGTCATGCGAACATCCCCCCTGTCACCTCCTGACCTGCCGTACCCGACTGCTGTGTATGGGCAAAATGCCCTTTGTGATATCAGTATATAAATATATTCGTCAAATCAAAAAATATTTTGGCTTTGGCAAAAATATTTTTGCCAAAGCCAAAAACTAAAAAGTGTTAACGCAATCAATCCTGAGCCATTCTTTTATATGTTGCATATCTGCTTGCCAGGTCTTTTTCTGCCTGTGTAAACAGCTTGTCGGCAATATCAGGATACTGCTTTTTGAGCATAATATATCTGTTTTCGCCGTCAAGGAATTCAGAAATTGTACCTGTAGGCTCTTTAGAATCAAGAGTAAACGGATTCTTGCCTTCTTCTGCCAGAAGCGGATTGTATCTCCACAAGTGCCAGTAGCCTGTAGCAACAGCTTTCTTTTCTTCGCTGATTGTATTAGCCATACCAACCTTTATACCGTGGTTGATACATGGAGCATATGCAATAATGAGCGATGGGCCCGGATATGCTTCGGCCTCTTTGATAGCTTTGAGAGCCTGGTTCATATCAGCACCGAGAGCAATCTGAGCTACATATACATAGCCGTAGGTTGTAGCAATCATACCGAGGTCTTTTTTCTTTGTGCGTTTACCTGCAGCTGCAAATTTAGCAACAGCACCTGTAGGTGTAGCCTTTGAGGACTGACCGCCTGTGTTTGAGTAAACCTCAGTATCAACAACAAATATATTGATATCCTCGCCCGATGCAATAACGTGGTCAAGACCGCCGTAGCCTATATCATAAGCCCAACCGTCGCCGCCGAATGCCCAGTTTGATCTCTTAACGAGGAAGTCTGTTCTGTCGGCAATTTCTTTGATTTCTGGGATTGACTTATCAGCATCGTCGATAAGTGCCATAATTTCTTTTGCAGCAGCCTTTGAAGCCTGCGCATTGTCTTTGCCGTCAATCCATGCTTTAAATGCATCTGCAAGCTTAGAGTCAACCTTATCCATAACTGCCGCCATTCTTGCAGCGAGGGTTTCTCTGATTTTGCTTACACCCTTAACCATACCGAGTCCAAATTCAGCGTTGTCCTCAAACAGTGAGTTAGCCCATGCAGGACCTTTGCCCTCTGCGTTTTTGCAATATGGCATTGAAGGAGCAGAGCCTCCCCAGATGGAGGTACAGCCTGTGGCATTTGCTACCATCATTCTGTCGCCAAACAACTGAGTGATAAGCTTGATATAAGGTGTTTCACCACAGCCTGCGCAAGCGCCTGAGAATTCAAGCATAGGCTGAGCAAACTGTGAGTTTTTGATGTTTTTGGTAATGTCGATTGTATCCTGCTTTGTGCCAACTGACATTGCGTATTCCCAGTTTGGAGCTTCTTTTTCAACCTCGTCAAACGGAGTCATAACAAGAGCCTTTTCCTTAGCAGGACAAACCTGAGCACAAACGCCGCAGCCAAGACAGTCAAGCGGTGACACCTGAATTCTGAACTGCATTCCTGCAAAGCCTGTTGCATTTTTTGTAGCAAACTCTTGAGGCTTATTTGCCGCTTCTTCTTCGGTAAGGAGAACAGGGCGAATAGCCGCATGAGGACAAACGAGTGAACACTGGTTACACTGAATACATTTGTCAATATCCCATACAGGAACGTTTACCGCAACACCGCGTTTTTCGTATCTTGAAGTACCAACCTCAAAGGTACCATCCTCCATACCGAGGAAGGTGCTTACAGGGAGCTTGTTACCTGCCTGTGCATTTACAGGATCAACAATTTTTGTAATAAATTCAGGTCTGTCGGATGCTTTGGCTTCTTCGTCCTTTGCATCTGCCCAGCTTGCCGGAACATCAATTTTGATAAGTGCATCAATAGCGCCGTCAACTGCATCGCAGTTCATTTTAACTATTTCGTCACCTTTTTTGCCGTAGGTCTTTTTGATAGCGGCTTTAATAAGCTCTACTGCGTGGTCAAAGTCGATAACATTAGCAAGCTTAAAGAATGCGCTCTGTGTAACCATATTTATTCTTGTTGCACCGAGGCCTACCTTAACTGCAACATCAACAGCGTTGATAATATAGAAGTTGATGTTGTGATTAGCAATGTATCTCTTCATTTTTGCAGGGATTTTTTCATCAAGCTCATCAGGTGACCATACGCAGTTGAGGAGGAATGTGCCTCCGTCCTTGAGACCTTCTAAGATATCATACTGGTGAATATATGCAGGCTTGTGGCATGCAATATAGTCGGCTGTATCGAGAAGGTAGGTTGATTTGATAGGCTTTTTACCAAAACGCAGGTGTGACATTGTGATACCGCCTGATTTTTTTGAATCATAATCAAAGTAAGCCTGAGCGTAAAGGTCGGTATTGTCACCTATGATTTTGATAGCGTCTTTGTTTGCACCTACGGTACCGTCGGAACCAAAGCCCCAGAATTTACAGCAAGTAGCACCCTCGGGAGCTGAAGTAACTTTTTCGGGGAGCTCGAGAGATGTGTTTGTAACATCATCTACAATACCGATGGTAAAGCCGTTTTTAGGTTCATCCTTAGCAAGGTTGTTGTATACTGCAACAATCTGTGTAGGTGTGGTGTCTTTTGAACCGAGACCATATCTGCCGCCAACAATAACAGGGGCATTCTTTTTGCCGTAGAAGAGGTTGCAGATGTCAAGATACAGAGGTTCACCAAGCGAGCCAGGCTCTTTTGTTCTGTCGAGCACTGCAATTTTTTGTACAGTTTGCGGCAATACATCAAAGAAGTATTTTGCACTGAAAGGTCTGTAAAGGTGTACTTTGATAACACCAACCTTTTCACCTTTTGCCATAAGGTAATCAACAGTTTCTTCTATTGTTTCACATACAGAGCCCATAGCAACAATAACCTTTGTTGCGTCGGGAGCACCGTAGTAGTTAAACGGCTTGTACTCTCTGCCTGTGATTTTTGTAATTTCGTTCATATAGTCTGCAACAATATCAGGAACAGCCTGATAATATTTGTTTGCAACTTCTCTGCCCTGGAAGTAGATGTCGGAGTTTTGAGCAGTACCTCTGAGGACAGGGTGTTCGGGGTTGAGTGCGTTGTCTTTAAATGCTTTGATTGCATCTTTGTCAACGAGCTTTTCGAGGTCGGCATAATCCATAACTTCGATTTTCTGAATTTCGTGTGAGGTTCTGAAACCATCAAAGAAGTGAAGGAACGGAACTCTGCCTTTGATTGCAGCAAGGTGTGCAACACCGCCGAGATCCATAGTTTCCTGTACGGAGCCTGAGGCGAGAAGTGCAAAACCTGTCTGACGGCAAGCCATAACGTCCTGATGGTCACCAAAGATGTTGAGCGCGTGTGCTGCGAGTGCTCTTGCACTTACATGGAAAACTGTAGGCAAAAGCTCACCTGCAATTTTGTACATGTTTGGTATCATAAGGAGCAAGCCCTGCGATGCCGTAAATGTTGTTGTGAGCGCTCCTGCCTGAAGTGAACCATGTACAGCGCCTGCTGCACCTGCTTCAGACTGCATTTCAACAACTTCAACTGTCTGTCCGAAAATGTTTTTCTGACCATTGGCAGCCCACTGGTCTACATATTCGGCCATTGTTGAAGATGGTGTGATAGGGTAGATGGCAGCAACTTCCGTAAACGCATACGCGCAGTGCGCTGCGGCGGTGTTACCATCCATGGTTTTAAATTTTCCAGCCATTTTGTACCTCCTGTATTTTTTCAAATAGTATTTGATTTTACATACGCCATAATTATATCACAAAAAATTGCACATTTCAATATTTTTTGTTTTTTTTCAAACATTACCTTTATTAATGGATTTTTTTGTGTTATAATTAACTTAATTTGTAAGTTTATCTTAAGATAAATATCTGATTTACGGAGGTTACGTAAATGCCTTTTGACGGAATAACAATAAATTGTCTTGTAAAAGAATTAAATAAACAGCTTGTGGGCGGCAGAGTGGACAAAATCCATCAGCCTGAGCGCAGCGAAATTGTAATGCATATCCGCTCAATCGGCAGCAATTACAAGCTGCTTTTGTGCGCAAACCCCTCTTTTCCGAGAGTGCATATTACAAATGCATCCAAAGAAAATCCTGTGGCTCCGCCTATGTTTTGTATGCTGCTGCGTAAGCACCTTTCGGGCGGCAAAATACTCGGCTTTGAGCAGGTGGGCTTTGAGCGTGTAATAAAAATGAATATAGAGTCAACAGACGAGCTTGGCTTTAAAGCGGTTAAAACCCTTGTTACCGAAATAATGGGCAAGCACTCAAACATAATTTTAACAGACAGCGACGGCAAAATTCTTGACAGCATATATCACGTTGACCTGACTGTGAGCTCTGTGCGTCAGGTACTGCCCGGGCTTATGTATGAGCTGCCGCCAAGCCAAGGAAAACAAAACCCGCTGCTTGCAGATGAAGCACAGGTTGCCTCTGTTATGGACAGCAGCGAAATTGAACTTAAAAATATGATAATGAACGCATTTTCGGGCATAAGCCCCGTTGTTGCATCGGAGGTGGTATTTCGCTCTACCGGCAGTTGTGATACAAGAGGCTGCGATGTTGGGGAGGCTGTAATTGAGCGTACTGCAAGATGCTTTGTGTATATGTTTGACAAAATCAGGGCAGGGGCGTTTGCTCCCACAGTGCTTACAAATGCCCAAAGCGGAAAAATGATGGATTTTTGCGGTGTGGACATTACTCTTTATGATGGGCTTGCAACAACAGAGCGCTACGACACAATGAGCGAGGCTCTTGACGGCTTTTACGGCAAAAAGGCTGCAAAGGAGGCAATGACGCAAAAAAGCGCCGACCTTTTAAAATTTGTAAACAACAATATCGATCGTTGCCGCAAAAAGCTGCAAATTCAGAACGAAACTCTTATGAAGGTTGCAAAGAGAGAAAAATACAAAATGTACGGCGACCTTATAACAGCCAATATATACAGAATTGTTCAGGGGATGGAGAGCATAGAGGTGGAAAACTTTTACTCCCAAAGCCTCGAAAAAATGCATATTCCGCTGCAAAAAGACCTGACTCCGTCGCAAAATGCCCAGAGGTATTACAAGCGGTACAACAAAGACAAAACTGCCGAGGTTGAAACACAAAAGCAGAAAAAAATAAACGAGCAGGAAATAGAGTATCTTGAATCTGTGCAGGCAGCTATATTAAATGTAGAAACAATAACCGAAATAAATCAAATCCGCGATGAGCTTATTGACCAAAGGTATTTGCGAAGCAGAGACAAGCTCAAAAAGAACAAAAAGGCGCCCGCGCCCACACCTATGCATTTTATAAGCAGTGACGGCTATGACATTTATGTGGGCAAAAACAATATGCAAAATGACTACGTTACCCTAAAGCTCAGCAGAAGCACCGATTTGTGGTTCCATACAAAGCTTATACACGGCTCTCACGTGCTTGTTAAAACAACCGATGCCCAAAACGTGCCCGACAACACCTACCTTGAGGCGGCAGCTCTTGCGGCATATTACAGCAAGGGCAGAAGTGGCGCAAATGTGCCTGTTGACTACACAGAGGTAAAAAATGTAAAAAAGCCTGCAGGTGCAAAACCAGGTATGGTTATATATGTAAACTACAACACCATATATGCAAATCCCGATGAATCAATAGTAACAAAGCTCCAAAACAAATAAAAATTTAAAATTACTATTGACTTTTGGAAATGATTTGTGTTATAATTCTAAAAGTTGACTAATAAACAACGGAGGTGAAATTATGCCTAATATTAAATCTGCTAAGAAAAGAGTTTTGGTTATCAAAACTAAGACACTCAGAAATCAGATGATCAAATCAAACCTCAAAACTTGTATTAAGAATTTTGAAGCTTGCGTTGCTGCAAAAGACGTAGCAAAAGCTACCGAAGCTTGCAAACTCGCATTCAAGAAAATTGATCAGGCTGTTGCAAAAGGTATTCTCCACAAAAACACAGCAGCAAGAAAGAAATCTCAGTTGTCACTCAAACTTAACAAAATTGCATAATTTTTAAAATACAGAGTCCTCACAAATAAGTGAGGACTTCTGTATTTTATGGAGTGACATCGATAAATCTGGCGCAAAACGCGCAAACTCAACCCTCGGCGTACCTCTGTACGCCGTCGGGCAAGATGCATTGAGTTTACCCGTTTTTCATCCAAATTTAACCGATGTCACTGTTGTTTTTGTGTAGGGATAGGAAAAATGGTTCAGAATGAACAAACTGAACCCGTAAGGGGATACCCGAAGCTGTACGATGGTACAGCGAGAGGTGAAGTTTGTTTATAGCAAAAAGGCTTAAAAAGCAGAAAAATCTCAAAAACTGAGATTTTTCTACATATAAGTTGTATTTTGTTTATATTTATCGAATTATTTGTATTAAATTCCCGCCTTTTTGCGATCTGTGCTATTTTTGCATCCCTTTTATTATGTCATCAAGTATATCACATGCACTCTCTACAAACCTTACGCAAGGGCGAGCCTTGTAGTAATCCTCGGTGCGTTCGTCAGGCTTTGGTGTTGTGTCGGTTTTTAAATTTCTGAGCAGCTCCATACACACAATTGTGCCATGCTCATCCTTAAAGCGCTGTGCCATTTGCTGAATGAGGGTGTAGTGCTTTTCCTTGGAGGCGGTGTCACACTCTGTGTTGCCGTAAAGGAGCCCTGCCACAATAAACATACCTGTTACGGCTCCACATACCGAGCGCATTTTGCCCATACCTGCACCAAAAGAGGACGAAATTTTAAGGCTTGTTTCAAAATCCAACCCTGTAACATCGCAATATGCAGCAACAACTGCTTGTGAGCAGTTGTACCCCTCTATAAATAAATCTCTTGCTTTTTCTCTGTGGTTCATATTTATACCCCTTTTGTTTGTGTGAGAGTTCGAATCCTGTCACACTATTTTTTACGATTGTACCATATTATCAAAAAAAGGTCAACAAAATACTTGTAAAATTCTGATAAAAATGGTATGATATATTATGTATAACTATGATGGGAAGGATTGACATAAATGGAAAAACAAAAATTTTATATAACTACTGCTATTGCATACACCTCCCGTAAGCCTCACATAGGCAACACTTATGAAATTGTGCTTACCGACGCAATAGCAAGATTTAAAAGAATGATTGGTAACGATGTGTTCTTTTTGACAGGTACCGATGAGCATGGTCAAAAGATTGAGGACATCGCAAAAGAATGCGGCATCAGCCCCAAGCAGTATGTAGACAATGTTGCAGGTCAAATTAAAGATATCTGGAACCTTATGAACACAAGCTACGACAAATTTATAAGAACAACCGACGATTATCACGAAGAGGCAGTTAAAAAGATATTTAAAAAGCTGTACGACCAGGGTGATATTTACAAAAGTGAATATACAGGCTGGTACTGCGTGCCTTGTGAATCATTTTTTACTGACACACAGATAACAGACGGCTGCTGCCCCGATTGCGGACGCCCTGTTTCCAAAACAAACGAAGAAGCTTACTTCTTTAAAATGAGCAAATATCAGGACAGACTTATGCAGTACATCGAGGACAACCCCGAGTTTATTCAGCCCGAATCCCGCAAAAAAGAAATGGTCAACAACTTTTTAAAGCCAGGGCTTCAGGATTTGTGCGTGTCACGTTCGTCGTTTAAGTGGGGCGTACCTGTTACCTTTGACGAAAAGCACGTTATATATGTATGGATAGATGCTCTTTCAAACTATATTACCGCTCTTGGCTACAATGTAGACCAAAAGGGTGACCTTTACAACAAGTACTGGCCTGCAAATGTTCACATTATAGGTAAGGATATTTTGCGCTTTCACACAATATACTGGCCCATTATGCTTATGGCTCTGGGCGAGCCGCTGCCAAAACAGATATTTGGTCATCCGTGGCTGCTTTCGGGCAACGACAAAATGAGCAAATCAAAAGGCAACGTAATGTATGCAGACGATTTGGTGCGCCATTTTGGTGTGGATGCAATAAGATATTATCTGCTCCGTGAAATGCCTTTTGCTCAGGACGGCACAATCACTCTTGAAACAATTATTTCAAGATACAACGCAGACCTTGCAAACACTCTCGGCAATCTTGTAAACAGAACTGTTGCAATGATTAACAAATATTTTGGCGGTACAATTACCAATCCGCTTGTTTGTGAAGCTGTTGACGGCGAGCTTAAGGCAGAGTGTGCACAGTGCAAGCAAAGTGTTACCGAACTTATGAACAAATTTAAAACTGCAGATGCAATAGAAAGTGTTATTGCCCTTGCAAGACGCAGCAACAAATATATTGACGAAACTACACCATGGGCACTTGCAAAAGACGAAGCAAAGCTCGAAAGACTCAAAACCGTTTTGTACAACCTTTGTGAAGCCATTAGATTTATAGGTGTTTTAATTGCTCCGTTTATGCCCGAAACAAGCGAAAAAATTTTCGCTCAGATAAATGCATCTGCCCGCGATTATGAATCACTTGAATTTACCGATGAGGGTACAGTCAGTGTTGGTGAAGCAACTCCGCTTTTTGCACGTCTTGATGAAGCAAAAAAACTTGAAGAGGTTGCAAACGATATCTTTAAGCCTGAGCAGCAAGAGGTTGAAGAGGAGGAAAAAATGCCCCAAATCACAATAGACGATTTTGCAAAAATCGAGCTAAAGGTGGGCAAGGTGCTTGAGTGCAAGCCTGTTGAGGGTGCAAAAAAGCTACTTGTTTCACAAATAAAAATTGGCAGCGAGGTAAGGCAGATTGTATCGGGCATTGCAGAGCATTATACTCCCGAGCAGATGGTTGGCAAAAAGGTTACGGTTGTTACCAACCTCAAGCCTGTTAAGCTTCGCGGAGTGCTCAGCGAGGGTATGATACTTGCATCATCAGACGGCAAGGGCTTGTCACTGCTCACACCTGACAGTGAGGATATGCCCGACGGCGCAAAAATCAGCTGAGGTGCGTAAATATGTTTTTTGATACACACGCGCACGTAAATGACCGTCGCTTTGACGAGGACAGGCACGAGTTTATTATGTCGCTGGAGCAAAACGGAATTTGTGCATTCACCGAAATAGGCTACGATATAGACAGCTCTGCGGCGGCAATTGAGCTTGCAAACAAATACGGCCGTGTTTACGCAGCAGTTGGTGTACACCCTGCCGATGTTGACAAGCTTGACCAAAACGGCTTGCAGCAGATAGAAAAAATGCTGCTTGAGCCAAAGGTTGTTGCTCTTGGTGAAATCGGTCTTGATTATCACTTTGATGATTGCCCAAGCAGGGAATGTCAGAAGTATTGGTTTGAGGCACAGATAGATGTTGCAAAGCGCTGCAATATGCCCATAGTTGTTCACTCCCGTGATGCAATGGAGGACACAATAAGCGTGCTCAGGGCATCTGGCGCAGGCGAGGGTATTATTCACTGCTATTCGGGAAGTAAAGAGAGTGCAAAAATTCTGCTTGATATGGGATTTTATATTTCAATAGCAGGCCCTGTTACATTTAAAAATGCGGGCAAGCTCCTTGAGGTTGCAAAGTATGTGCCAAACGACAGAATTCTTGTCGAAACAGACTCTCCGTACCTTGCTCCCGAGCCAAACCGCGGCAAGCGTAACTGCCCTGTGTATGTAAAGCACGTGTGCGAAAAAATTGCACAGCTTCGAGGAATATCTGTGGAAGAATTTGCACAAATTACAAAAAACAATGCAAAGGCAGTTTACAAAATTAAATAGTTATGATACAATAAGTTTCAATCGGCGGAGCACTTTTGTGCTCTGCCTAGCCATTGGAGTATTATCCGAATTCCGATTTAAATATATAAAAATTCCTGTAAACTGTGTTAAAATGCTCGCAAATACATCAAGTATTCGCTGCGCTTTTGCCTTGTTTACAACAATTTTTATTATATTTAAATTCTTCGACCTGAAAGGCTCGTATTTTCGAG